>DLUH01000005.1:0-620484 GCA_002742845.1 Sulfurovum sp. UBA12169
TTCATATAAGAATACCCCAAACCTACATAGAATGCGCCAGGGAACGGAGCTGCTTCTACTACTTCGGGTACTGTTACTTCCGGTTCTACCGGAGCGATATCTCCACCTGCGAATGCAAATGCATTCATTGCCAATGCTGCTACGATTGAAACTGTAATCTTTTTCATTGTCTTTTCCTTGTTTTTTTAATTTATTATTGCTAAGTATAACGCTTTCTTTGTGTAAAAGTCAATAGAAAATTAACGAAAAATTAACGAAATTGAATTTTAAACCATGCCTACTGGTTTACTCTTCTGTTTTCATCTCCATAAGTTCGGTCAAAAGCTCATCAATTTCTTCTGCTTCAAGTTCGTCACGCTTAAGCTCTTCCACGATAGCAAAACACTCTGTGCGCATCTCTCTCAGTTCTTCCAGATCTTCTTTTTGCTCTTTGGTAGCATTTTTGGCTTTATCTATCTCTTCGAACAGCTCATCGATCGCTGCTTCCAAATCAGGGATAATCTCTAGCTCTAAAAGATTTTGAAGTTTTTCGGCATTTGTCATAGGAGTATCCTTCTTTTTTAAAATTATAACAGAAATAAAGTAAAAAGGATTGGAGATGGAAATATGATTTGATATTGTCAAAAACAATTTATTGCTTAAACTGCTGCCCTTTTGGTTTAAAGAGAGCAAAACCCGGAAGGATTTGCTCTCTTGGGTATCCAATTAGCTGCATCCGCATCCGGTTGAGCAGCCTCCGCCGGAAGTTTCCTGTTTAGGAGCAGCTTGCGTACTGCATGCACTTACCCCCGCAGGTGTTGTAGGCTGGATAGCTTCATTGTTTACGCCGCCTTGAGCGTTGACCTTATCAATGAAAGCAAGCAGCTTGCTTGCAGCCTCTTGGTAGCGCTTAGCTGTTTCGCTGTCCGGTTTATGATAAACCACAGGCATACCTGTATCTCCGCCGATTCGAACCGCCGGCTCAATAGGAATACGGGCAATAAGTTCTGTATCATATTCGCGCGCAACAGGTTCTGTCGTTCCCATACCGAAGATATCTGATTCTGTTTCGCATGAAGGACAGATAAAACCGCTCATGTTTTCAATAATACCCGCTGTTGGGATATGAAGTTTTTGGAACATATCAAGCGATCTTCTGCTGTCATCCAAGCTTACTTCTTGCGGTGTAGTGACTGTAATACCTGCAGTGACCGGCACGGATTGAGCCAATGTAAGCTGCGCGTCACCTGTTCCAGGAGGCATATCGATCACCAGCACGTCAAGTTCTGACCAGAGAATGTCTCTGAGGAATTGCTCAATCGCTTTCATGATCATTGCGCCTCTCCAGATAAGCGACTGTCCCGGCTCCATAAGCGAACCCATAGACATAATCTCAACACCATAAGCTTTAAGAGGAAGCACTTTGTTTCCTTGAATTTCAGGTCTCTGATCTGCTACACCCATCATCCGCGGGATATTGGGCCCATAGATATCCGCATCCAAAAGCCCTACTTTTTTGCCTTGCATCGCCATAGCTATGGCAAGGTTAACCGAAGTGGTTGACTTTCCAACGCCTCCCTTACCCGAACTAACCATCACAAAGTTTTTTACATGCGGAGCAATATTTTTACCGCTCATAGAGTTGCTCATCTGCCTAGGGGCTTCAGGGGCTTTTATATTTACTGCAATATCTGAAAAACCAAGTTTTTTTAACTCTGTGGTTGCTTCTTGAACAATTTGCTGCTTAACCTCTTCAGCAGAAGAAGTGATCTCTACGGTTAAACTGATATTTGCACCCTCAATAGCAACATCCTTTACAAACCCAAAAGCAACAATATCTTTGGTAAATCCCGGATACGTTACCTTTTTAAGCGCTTCTAGTACTATTTCGTTTGTCATTTAAACTCCTATTTTAATTTGATTTATTACTATAGTTTGATCTATAAGTTTCAGTGCGACAAGTCGCATGAACTCATCCTAAAGATGAGCACCGCGTTAGCATATGTGTAGCCTATTGGGTGTATCCCTAGTGGGAAATACTCATTTTTGCCTCATCAGCCATCGCTTCACCGTGCTGCTGAACAATATTTTGCGTAATTTTATAAGAACAAAACTTAGGACCGCACATTGAACAGAATTCAGCCTCTTTGAAAACATCCTGCGGCAGGGTTTCATCATGATACTCTTTGGCGCGATCGGGATCAAGTGCTAACTCAAACTGTTTATTCCAATCAAAACCATAACGCGCATCACTCATCTCATCATCTACCTTTCTTGCATCAGGACGACCTCTGGCAATGTCCGCAGCATGGGCGGCTATCTTGTATGCGATGATCCCTTCACGCACATCAGCAGCATTTGGAAGCCCTAGATGCTCTTTTGGCGTTACATAGCAAAGCATACTAGCTCCATGCCATCCTCCTACCGCTGCGCCTATGGCCGAACTGATATGATCATAGCCTGCGGCAATATCCGTAACCAACGGTCCCAAGATATAAAAAGGCGCTTCATGGCAGTATTCGCGTTCTATCTTCATATTTCTTTCAATCTGATTGAGCGGAACATGCCCGGGCCCTTCTATCATCACCTGGACATCTTTTTCCCATGCCCGAAGCGTAAGCTCTCCAAGCACTTTCAGCTCGCTAAGCTGCGCATCATCGCTCGCATCATACAAACATCCGGGTCTAAGGCTGTCTCCGAGCGAAAGAGCCACATCATATTTGCGGCAAATCTCTAAAATATCATCAAAAGCATCATAAAAAGGATTCTCTTTGTGATAATGCATCATCCATGCCGCCATAAGCGAACCGCCTCGGCTTACAATCCCCATTTTTCTTTTGGCAACATGCGGCATAAATCTAAGCAAAAAGCCTGCATGTATTGTAAAATAGCTTACACCTTGTTGCGCCTGCTTCTCGAGAACTTTAAGCATCGTCTCAATATCAAGTTTTTCAATATGATCATTGACATCATGAAGAATTTGATACATCGGCACTGTTCCGATCGGCACACTGGAGTGAGCTATAACGGCTTCACGAATCTTATCCAGATCCCCGCCCGTACTCAAATCCATAATTGTATCTGCGCCGTACTTAAGACACACATCAACCTTCTCTACCTCGCCCGCAACGTCTGATGCCAACGCTGAAGAGCCGATATTGGCATTAATCTTACAATTGGCAACCATTCCTATAGCCATGGGTATTTGATGCTTGTGGTTTACATTTGCGGGAATAATGCATCTTCCTCTTGCGATCTCGCTCCGAAGTAACTGCGGATCTATTTTCTCCACTTGAGCAACATACTCCATCTCTTCGGTGACAATACCTTGTTTAGCGTAATACATCTGAGTTCTTACAGGGTCATTTTCACGTTTCTTTAACCATTCCGCTCTCATAATTTTAATCCTAAATAGTGGTTTACATACGAGTTATACCAAGCCAATCTTAAATTTTATTTAAAATATGGGTATCTAAAAGCAAATAAGATAAAATTTATCTTATTTATACAGATATAATCAAGCAATGGCTGAGTATAATACGTTACAATTTGATACATAAAACAGGAATATGCGTGTCTGATACAACATTAATACTATTAGGGGCAGGCAGCTCAACAAGATTTAAGGCCGATGTTAAAAAGCAATGGCTTTATAGCGGCGATATGCCTTTGTGGCTGCATGTAGCTCAAACATTTGCTTCTGTTGCAGCTTTTAAAAAGATTATCATCGTTTCCTCAAAGGAAGAAATTGATTTTATGCAAAATTTTGCAAACTTTATATACGTAGAGGGCGGAGACTCAAGGCAGGCCTCTTTAACCCATGCAATGGAGTACGTAGATTCAGAATACGTGCTTGTAAGCGATATTGCACGCTGCTGTATCGACAAAGAAACCATTCAACGCATTTTGGATGCAAAAACAAAAGCTTCATGCATCGTGCCTGTGCTCAATGTGGTCGATACACTTTATCTCGAAGGCACACCCATCGATAGAGAAAAAGCAAAGATCATCCAAACACCCCAGCTTAGCATTGCGCGGATACTCAAAAAAGCACTCAATACCGTAAAATCATTTACAGATGAAAGTTCAGCCATTGCTGATCTGGGGGAGAGCGTTGCTTTTGTTGCAGGATCGGCAATGGCACACAAGCTCACTACCATTGAAGATCTTACAAAACTCTCCTGCCTCAAAGCGCCTTCCCCTAAAACGCTTACAGGATTTGGCGTGGATATCCATCCCTTCGAATCAGGAAAAACAATGTTTTTATGCGGTGTACAGATAGATACAGAGTATGGATTTAAGGCGCACAGCGATGGAGATGTTGCCATCCATGCGCTTATCGACGCACTGCTTGGCGCAGCAGGAATGGGGGATATTGGTGAACTTTATCCCGATACTGATGAAGCCTATAGGGGGGCTGACTCTAAAGTGCTTTTGCGTGATACCGTTAGAAGGCTCACCTCTTTTGGTTATGTATTGGGTAATGTGGATTTGACCATTATGGCAGAAACCCCCAAACTCATGTCCTACAAATCGCTCATGCGCCAATCTCTTGCTTCTCTTCTTGGCATTGGACAACATTTGGTCAATATCAAAGCAACAACAGCAGAAAAGCTTGGTTTTGTCGGACGGAAAGAGGGTGTTGCCGTCTATGCCGTAGCAAACTTAACCTACTTTAATTGGAAAGCACTATGAAAATTATTATTATAGAAAACGAACTCTATCTTGCGCAAAGCATCGCATCCAAACTCAGTGAACACAGATTTGAAACAGAAATTTACAGTTCCATCAAAGAAGCCATGCAAAGCAAAGGAGATGTCTATCTTCTTTCTACAAACCTGCCCGGGCAAAACATACTGCCGCTCATCAAAGAGTTTAAAGACAAGATTATTATCTTGATGGTCAACTACATCAACAATGATACCGTAAGCGAGCCCCTTAAGCTTGGAGCAAAAGACTATATTGTCAAACCTTTCATGATAGAAGAGTTGTTGCGAAAAATTGATCACTACAAAGAGTATCAGGAACTTAAAAAAAATACTCTTCTTTATCAGGAGTATATGCAAAATCTGCTTCAAGAAATTGAAACAGATTTTGACACAGAGAAAATCAATACACCGCTTGTTATCCAGACCAACTATCAAAGACTTGTAGATAAAATCGTTTTTGATTATGCGCACAAAAAAGATCTGCTTTTAACCTTTATCCCCCTGAGTAATGAAAACTGGAGAGAGAAAATAACCAAAAGCAGCACCAAATCATTGCTCTATATCACAGAAATACAGACTCTCAAAAAAACAGACAGAGAGCAACTGTTTGAAATACTGAAAAATTATGATTTCATCTTGTGCAGTACAATCGAAATCGAGACTGATTTTGAAACCATTACGCTCAATACAGAAAGTAAACTCTATGATCAAAACGAGATACTGGCCATTGATGATTATGTAAAGTTTATCGTTAATAGTTTTCAATACAAATTTCCCGATACGGAACTCTCTAAAAAATTAGGCATATCAAGAAAAAGTTTGTGGGAAAAAAGGAAAAAATATGGACTCTTCAAAAAGAAATAAAAATCAAAATTCACTCTATATCGACACAGAAGCACTTTCTACATTGGCGCTTGTAAAGGCCGGGCTTATTTCTCCCGTGGATAAGCTTATGAATGAAAAAGAGGCCAAAGAAGTAGACAGAACTAAAATGTACAAAGGTGTGCCGTTTCCTTTTGCTTTTTTGCTCGCCCCTAAAGGTAAACGCAATTATAAAACATTGGAAAATCTAAAAAAAGGTGATCTGGTCGACCTTATCTCTGAAAATAAAAAAGTGGGTGAGCTTATAGTGGAGGATACTTTTCGTATCGATCCCATAGAGCGCGTACACAATATTTACGGGACTGCTGACACCCATCATCCCGGAGTCAAAAACACAATATCAAGACTTGGAGAGATCGCTGTTTCCGGAGAATATACTGTTGAATATCCTTTAATCGATGACAATATCAAGCGAATTCAGCAGATGATTACCAAAACCGGCGCGAAGGTGATTTCATCCATGCTCCTTGCAGCCAACCCGCTTAACAGAGCGCATGAAAAAATAATCCGTCAAGCCATTGACGAAAGCGATCTGCTTGTGATTTTTTTGCGAAAGCCTTTTACCTCGGCGGGATTGCGTTACGACATACGGCACAAAGCACTCATGACTTTTGTTGATAATTTCTTACCCAGAAATAAAGTCATAATTGTTCCCTTTGAAAACACTTATATTTTTGCAGGCTACAATGAACTCATCCTTGATGCACTTTTGGCAAAAAATTACGGCTGCACCCAGCTTGTTATAGGCAAAAATCATGGGGGCTTGGGGCTTTACTATGACCAAAACCGGCTGGCTTCCATATTTGATGAGTGCAAGAATATCGGTATTCAAATCAAAACGATTGATGAATATGTTTATTGCGATACTTGCAGAACACTGGTAAGCACACGAACATGTCCGCATGGGCAGCATCACCACGTTCATTATCATTCGGATTCTATTTTAAAACTCATGCAGAGCGGCCTTGTGCCCCCTACCATTTTGGTAAGAAAAGAGGTATCAGCCAATATCCTTGCTTCGCTTTTTCCTAACAGATTTGATAATCTGCAAGAAATGCACTACTCTTTAATGCCAGGATCAGGACTGCTTGAACAGCAAAATGAAGAACAATTTTATCTTAAGCTTATAAAACTTTATCAAACCTCATCGTTGACATAAAAAGGATGGCTATGAATCTGCAAAAACTTTTTTTAACTTTTTTTGGTGCAGGACTTAGTCCAAAAGCTCCCGGAACGGTAGGTACGCTCGCCTCTCTCCCCGTGGGTGTTGGCGTTTTGTATTATTTGGGAATGGAAACACTTTTTATGCTGACCTTGGCAATAATAATCATAGGTATTGTGGAGATCAATAAATACGAAAAATATACTGGCATCCATGATCAGCAAGAGATTGTTATAGATGAGGCTGCAGGCATGTGGATCTCCCTTATGATAGCCCACTCAACAGCTGTTACAATGCATTATCCCTACATACACATAATGGCAATTGTTTTAAGTTTTGGGGCATTTCGTCTTTTTGACATCTGGAAACCTTCGACGATAGGGTGGATTGACAGAGAACTTAAGGGAGGGCTTGGCGTTATGGGCGATGATATACTTGCGGGCGTTGCCGGAGGGCTTTTGTCTGCGGTTGTTTTAATGGGGATAGAAAAAATATTTTAATTATACATTGATGCATTTTTTTAAGATTTCAAAAATTATTTTTTCATATGTTTTTATATCCTCCGCATCTATTTTTGCTTCGCTTTGAAATTTTTTATGGTAGCGGTATAAAGATTTTCGTTTACGTTCGTCCAGCCATTGGTTTTTAAATGCTTCATTCATTTCAAGTTTTAGTTTTTCTCTTCTTGCATGAGATACGGAAGCAACTGTTTGCGCATGGTACAAAGCGCGCCCCAAAAGGATGAAAGGAAAATTTTGATTTTCCATAGGACCGATTTGGAGATATTTTTGTCCCAGCTTTTGCCCTAAAAGATTTATCTTGGCAAGCTTTTCGAATCCAAAAAAAGCACTAGCCCCGCCGACAACCGCCCCAATAGCACCTCCCAAAAGAAGTGTATGTCCTGCAAACAACAAATCTATCCCTGCTCCGGTAATGGCTCCTCCTGTTGCTCCCGTAACAATAAGCTCTTTTTGTGTCAGGCCGAATATCGAGGCGCTTTGCTTAGAAAAAAGATCCATATTTTCAAACGTCAAACCTTTCTCTTCTTTTTGAAGATGCCCATGATGCCATATCTTTTCTATATTTTTTTGAGATTTATATTCTAGATCCCGTAATGTTTTTTTATACATTTCTTCAACTTTTTTTTCTTCTGTGACGGTAGCTTCTTTATCTTTTAGATTGAGGCGCTCTGCATGAGCAAGAGACTCTGCTATGAGCTGTGTTATTGTCTCTGCGGTCAGACGAAGCATCTGCTCATGGTATTGCTCAAAATATTTAATAGAGATCTTCATCGGAGTTATCCACTCTTCTTTGAGCTGAGCCATGCTTTCTAAAAGCTGCAAATGCTTTTTAAAAGTTGCTGTCATTGGGTTGAACACTCTAACCATCTTAAAATATTGCTCCAGCGCCCTCTTCCATTCTTGCACATAATCGGTTTGATCTATAAGATTGATTAGCGCCATAGAGGGCTGGCCCGTCCAGCGAAGTATCTCCATTTCAGCTTCATATTCTTGGCTATAGGGCTTAGAACCATCCACCACATAAATAATCCCCGCTTCTTCCATAATGGGTTCAAGCAGCTCTATTTCGTCCCTGAAACGCTCATCCTTTTGGTGCGCATGCATAAAAGCCTGCACCACCTCTTGTTTTTTGTCCGCAGATACGTCATGTTTTTTAAGCCACTCAAGCACATGTCTTGCTCTTTGAAAACCGGGAGTATCATACAGTTCATACAGTATCTTTCCGTCTACCACAAGAGGAAAGCTGCGTTTTTTAACCGTGGTTCCGGGAGTATCTGAAATCTGTACACTGTCATCGAGCGCCAAAGAAGCAACGATACTGCTTTTGCCTTTATTTGGGTGCCCTACAACGGCAAATTTTGGATGAGAGAAGTTCATATTTTAAACCATATTTTATCATCTTGCAACAAAGCAAGCTTTCTTGCCCATACTTGAACTGCATTTGACTGCGGCCGATATGCTTCTTGAGGCGTGCCCAAAGGAACAACTATGATTTTATCGGCTTGTTTACTCAAAGCTTGCACAAAATCTATAAAATCCATCGTCGGAGGTTCCCAGGCCTTAATGCACAAAAGCATCTCCCCATGAGATTGGCTTACGGCATAGGCATCATCTTCTAAACTGTTGTTTCCGCCTACGGAGAGTATGAATGAAGCTACAATTCCTATCGCATCGCCTAAGACCGCTATTTCTTCTTTAGAATACGACCAGCCAAGCATACCGTCATAAGATGTATTCATTTTTTTTATCTCCTGAAGATGCCCTCGAGTTGTTTTTACCAAAGAACTCTCTATGTCATCAGTGGAGCTTGCTATCAGCGGCTCATTTATTTCACGCAACAATTGAACTGCACTCTTTTGACTCAGTATTGATCTCTTCAGTGCTCTCTTAAGACCTATTTTGGCCAATAAGATCATTCCAAATCTTAAAATGATCGCATAAAAAAGCGCAGCACACAATAAAAATTTCCACCACTCTCCCAACATAGAAGCATGGCGTATCATCTGAGCATCCACTTTCTCACCCAGTCTAAAATATCGGCTTTGCTCTATTAATTCTAAAGACGGAACTGCCCCGGGAACAAAATCTCTCCATGCAAAAGCGATCATATTTACAAAATTATAAAATTCTTCAGGAGAAACTTTAAGTGTTGTACTCCATGCAAAAGCTATATCTTTTGCAATCACCGCCCCCAAAAGTGCAGCCACCAACCCCCACGAAAAAACCCATGCAAGCAACTGAGAACGCTCAATAACAAGCCAATTGCCCACCAGCGGATCTATTTTAAATTTTTGTATATCGTTCCGTTTAGCGTAAGACAACCGCTCAAATATCTTTTCCATCCAAAATGCCGGCGATATATGCACCAATAAATTTTGCGATTTGTGCGCTCTGATCATAGACAAAAATGCCAATGCCATCGTAAGCAACGGTACAAAGACAACCATTGCTAAAAAATAAATAATATTGACAGGCTCCTGTCCGCTATAGCTAAGCAACCCAATTCCTGAAAAAAAACCTATGATAAAAACCAAGATACATAATATAAGGGTTACCGTATAAACATAAGAGGAGAACAGATCGCCAACATAAGGTTGCTTTAAAACAGAAATATGCTTTTCCATCCAAAGAAAAAGTTGTCTTATCGGCCTATTTTCCTCCGAAGGATGCTCTAAGCCAAATGCTCGATTTTCCTTATGTGTCGCCGGATGCCTCTTAAGCAGTTCACCAAGAAGAAGATAAGACCTTAAATTCATCTACTGCAGCACTTTCTCGTCGGAAAATCCATAGATAAGACATTCCAACTCTTTTCGATATGCTTCATGATCATAGTCTTTTATTCTCGCCACTCCCTCTTCAAAAGCGGCTTTGGCTACAGCAGAGGAAACCCAAATCAATATTTCCTTATGAAAGGGAAGCGGAATAATATACTCTTTCCCATAGGCTATATGCTGATTACAATAAGCTGTTTTCACATAATCGGGCACCGTCTCTTTGGCTAAATCAGCCAAGGCTTTGGCTGCTGCCATTTTCATGCCTTCTGTGATTTTTTTTGCTCCAACATCCAACGCTCCCCTAAAAATAAAAGGAAATCCCAATACATTGTTGATTTGATTTGGATAATCAGAACGTCCGGTGCCAATAATTGCATCTTCTCTTATCGCTTTAATCTCTTCAGGGAAAATTTCAGGGATGGGATTTGCCAAGGCAAAGACAATGGGATCCGGGGCCATTTTTGCAACCATTTCTTTGGTTAAGGCCCCTGCCGCGCTTAATCCCAAAAACATATCCGCACCTTCTATGGCATCCTCTAAGTTTTTTGCATCTGTTTGTATGGCAAATGCCGCTTTGTAGCTATTGAGATCTGTTCTCTCTGCAGATAGCACTCCTTTGCTGTCGCACATAATGATATTTTTTACCCCTAGGCTTTGATACATTTTTGCACATGAAATTCCGGCTGCTCCCGCCCCGTTAACAACCACCTTTATCTCTTCGGCTTTTTTCCCTGTCAACTCCAACACATTTATCAATCCGGCGGTAGTAATAATGGCTGTACCATGCTGATCGTCATGAAAAACAGGAATATCAAGTGCATCTTGGAGTACTTTTTCTATTTCAAAACACTTAGGAGCACTGATATCTTCAAGATTGATCCCTCCGAATGTCGGCGCAATCGCTTTGCAGACAGCCACAATCTCCTCTACGCTATGTACATCCAGCTCGATATCAAAAGCATCAACATTAGCAAATTTTTTAAAAAGTACCGATTTTCCTTCCATAACAGGTTTTGCAGCCAACGGACCGATATTTCCTAGACCGAGCACGGCTGTTCCGTCAGAAACAACAGCTACCAGGTTGGCACGGTTAGTATATTCAAACGAAAGTGCTTTATCTTTTGCTATCTCAAGACAAGGATAGGCCACGCCGGGCGTATAGGCCAAAGAAAGGTCATATTGCGTATCGCAAGGCTTTGTAAGCTCTATGCCTATTTTGCCTTTTTTGTGATACTTCAGCGCTTTTTCTTTGGTAACTTTTGACACAACAATCCTTTACAATAAATGCAATGATTATAGCGCAAATTAGTTTAATTGGATTGCTTACTCAAAATACTCTTCGATAATCTGAGGAAAAAGTTTCATTGTTTTTTGAGCTTTTTCGATCTTTGGCCTGAACACCCCGGTACTCGCAGGAAAATCAGTCATCAGCTCTTCATAGATAGCAATTTTTTCTTCTATATGCTCTTTTAGAGCATCTAAAACATTTTGCATATCCTCTTTGGTCGTCGCAAATTTCATCAAAAGTTCAAACATTCTTTTTCTTGGATGAATTGCCATAGATTCCCCCGCTGCCTGAGCGATATTTTTGATATCCCATCGTGACAAATAGATACCGCTTACACAAGGAGATGCGAGCTTTGCATACAATGCCTCAGTATAGCTTGGATAATCCTTCAGATCATTTCCCTCTTCAATTTCGCAGCTTTCATCAGAACAGAATAGCGGCTTAGTATTAAATTTTTTATCCGTAAATGCTTCAAACTCTTTTCTAAAATCATCCATATCATTCATTATCTCTCTCCTATAAACAAGGGTATATCATTTGGTTCTATAGGACAATCATACCATCTGTTGGCTATAAGCATTATTTTAGCTACAAAACGTATCTGATCGTCTATGAATAATGGATTATCAAAAAGATCTTCCACTTTATCATCCAGACTAACTCCTTTGATTGTTCCATTCTCTATCTCAATAAAATCAATTCTGCCTTTTTTCCGGCTTACCTCATCCAAACTATCGCAATAGTCTATAGATTTTGCTTGAAATTCTCGTTCAATCATCATTCTGTCGACTTTTGACTGACCCACATTAGACATCGTAAAATCAAAATGTTCATCTGTAATATTAAGCGCAATAGCGGTTGCATTGACACCATAATGCTTCATGATTTTATTGAAATATTTTCGTATATAGCCGGTTTGGGCATTGTGGCCCAAAATAGTGCAAAGCTTTGTATCGGGTTTTATCTCATGGGGCTGCATAACTATTCTTCTCCTCTCATTTTTTTGGCATTATGATGAAGAAAAAACGCCTCCTCTTCTTCTACCATGCAACGCGGACAAATCTGCTCTTTGCCCGCACCTGTATAAGTAAAATAATTGCCGCACTCATTGCATCGTTTGACATTAAAAGCAGCTAAGATTCTTTGGGAAG
Organism: Sulfurovum sp. UBA12169; assembly: GCA_002742845.1. Taxonomy (NCBI): domain Bacteria; kingdom Pseudomonadati; phylum Campylobacterota; class Epsilonproteobacteria; order Campylobacterales; family Sulfurovaceae; genus Sulfurovum; species Sulfurovum sp. UBA12169. Next base: position 12,467 of record DLUH01000005.1, read on the forward strand.
GTTCAAAAAATTCTTTAATTTCAAAACCGCTTTGAAGCCCTATGGCATCAGGTTCACACACATCATGGCACAAATGGCACTTGACGCAAAGCATTGCATCAAAATGTATAAGCGAAAACTTGCTATCAGAACTCAAAGCGCCTGTAGGGCAAACACGATAGCAGATTTGACAATTGGTACAATTTTCATTTATATGTTTTTGGGATACAAAACTCACTTCTTCTTGGGGCAATATCTCAAAAACTTTTGGTGCATTCGTTCTTTTGAGTGCTGTAAAAAGTATTTTTCTTTTATCGGGCAGCTGCTTGTTTTTTATTTTGGCAATTACAGCGCCGTCTATCTCAAACTGCTGCAGCATCCGGGCATTTACCGCATCATCAAATGCTTTTTTTTGTTTGATTGCACCCTTTAGAGAAGCATTGCGCAAAAAATCACGTCTTGATGCCTCTTCTTGCTTTGGCATAAACGTTTGCGCTTCCATAGGGATGGCGACAATATTCGTTTCAAGCTGCTTGTCGCAAAAACTTGAAAGTATAAAATTCGCCTCTTCTATCGTTGTTCTAATATGCCCCAAAAGTGCGCTGCCTTTTTCATAGCCGGCTAAATCCAGACAGATGGCTTCGTCGCTCGCCAATGCCAGAGCAATAAGATGTTCCACGCTTAATACGGAAATACAGGGAACATTAATGCCAGAAGAGATAAGTCTTACCTTTGATGCGAGAAAACGAAAGAAAAACTCTGTGACAGAAAAATCAGAGAGACTAAACGCTTCGGTCGGACAAACTCCCACACACGCAGCCGCCTGTATGCCCGTTGAGGGTGTAAAACTTGGCAGATTGTCTACTATCTGTATGCTTGAGGGGCACACATCAACGCATTTGGTACAATTTGAAGATTTACTTTTGGCTCTTACACATAAGCCTGCATCAAAATGTAAACGCATTAGTTCTCGCAATAGCTGTTAAGCTCTTTTGTCACATATTCATAATCACTCAATAAAAATTCCAAAACAAGTTCAGCACCATCATGATACAGAGGCGTCTGCGACTCTTTTTTCATATTGATGAGAAACATTGGGGCCCATTCAAGCAAATGATCTCTTAAAAATCCTTTTTGAATCTCCAGAATCTCCTTTATTCCCTCGCTATCCTCTGCGTCATGGGCTTTTTTCAGAGCCACGCAAAGCATCAGCATAAACTCCAACTCTACTCCGATATGATCCGGGCTCACGACCCTTACCCTGTCAAGTTCTGCTCTAAAATCAAGCGCGTTATAGAGTGACACCACGGGATTGTCTCCTCCGCTTTCTATCATTTGATCTTCTCTTGTATAAAAGCTCTCATAGGGTACCAAATGCATTAAAAAAAGATTGGCAAAATCAACATCATAATATTTCTCTTTTAGTGCATCCATGGACAACTCTTTGTGTTTGCTCCAATCTCTATAGTTTGGAAACATCTCTAAAATCGCTTCATCACTATGGATCGATTCTAAAAATGTCTTATCAACTTCCATGATCATGAGTCTTGAGCTTAAGCCATATATGGCAATACGATTTTCTATGTCTTCTGTCTTCATTTTTTTCCTTATAGTACCATTGTGAACAAAATTGTGATCTTTATTCGCAACAACAAACTGTCATTGCGAAGTTTTCATAAGATAGAATCATTTTAAATGAACTTTAATTAATCTGTAATATTAACAGACCAAGCTTTGTCTGTCAACGCCCAGACAGGTCTTTTAAGCTCTTTGGGTCTTCTGGTTGTATTGGTACTGTCAAGCGGTCTTGCAAGCTTATCTCTCCATGCTTGATAAACTTTCATATTGTTATCATAATTAACATAAATATCACCGATTTTATGTTCTTTTCCTGCTGGCTCAATCGAAACTTTATGATGCCATGCATGTGCTCCCGAAATCGGATCAGGGTGAGCCGGAGCCACTGCATTTTGCCATGAGCCGCTCAGGCCATCCCACCATACATTGTCTACATCTCTGTTATACTCTTTGAACTGCCAAGTATTTTTTCGCTCCATAAGTCCCGCATCAATTCCCTCTTTTGGTTTAAGCGTACCGACTTTATCATCCATAGTCATCTCATGCAGCGGTGCGCCCAGACCCATAACACCCAATTTTTCTTTAAATCCAGGAATTTCGACTGCATTTTGAAGCTTCCACCGCCCTGCATGGTGTGAACATGCAAGCGTGCCCGGCAAGATACCCTCTGTAGGTACAGCCATAGCAACAAAATATCCGCTTTCAAGCCCGGAAACAGTATCAGTCATCGTTACTTTGATGGCATCCCCTCGCTTGATGTTTAACCGTTTGGCGTCACTAGCGGCAATCCAGATCGGATTGTGGTTTTGTGAAATTTCCATCAAATGCTTAGAGTTCGTCGAACGCGTATGAATATTATACGGCAATCTAAAAATTGGATTAAGTGCAAAATCATTCTCTTTTTGCATATGGTCATGATGAATCTGGCTGACAATATGTACCATTTTTTCTCTTTGCTCTTTAGTGGTAGGATAGATTGGTATCGCATACTCAGGCCATTTCCAATCCTTCATCCAGCTTGCAAAAAATTCCATTTTGCGGCTGGAGGACTTGAAGCCTTCCACGACCTTGTCTCCCATAACAAGACCCATAGCTTTCACTTCGTCGCTTCCTACGATTTTTGCCTTGACAACACCATTGGGTTCTACGTTGAGCGTACTGGCATCAAATTGCATCTCCATTGATTCGACAATACCATTTTCATTTTTTAATTCTCTTTCTTGGGGTTTGAAAATATTGTCTTCTTCAAGCCAAGCCCCCATATCCCTCATCATCTCATAATTTGGGTATTTGCTATTGGCATATTTTGGATCTTTTGAAGCTGCAGCCTTAAGATGATGCACATGGTCAAATGCTGCTTGATACCATTCAGGAATAGTAACCGGCTTGCTTGGGTCTTCTTTAGATGCCCAATGTTTTTTCACTCCCAGACTTCCATCCGGATCAACATAATGAACAAACATATTTGCCCAAAACTCTACCTCTTCCCACACTTCGCCAAGACCGGCTTTCATGTGTGCTTCAAGGGTTGCCCTGGCAGGGTCAGTGGGCTTCCATCCCATCTTTTCAAGTGCTACCCTAAGGACAGGCTGTCTAAACCCCAACCACCTTGCCGGCTTTGTTGCTTCCGAATGCTGATCGTGTCTTTCTCCTGCCAGTCCGGTAGGAAGAATATAATCACAATACCAGTTTGTTTCCGACCAGGTAGGCGAGAGATTGAATGTGAGCTCCATTTTGTCTTCCCGCTTAAGCACCTCAATCCATCTAAATCCATCAGGATTGATCCATACCGGATTATACATTCTAGGAATATATACTGCAAGCTTCTGTGGAACATTCAATCCTTTGCTGATCCATTTCTTTTGCCATTCCTCATCGGCAAGCATATGAGGCAGCAAATAACTTGGCTCATTGGTACTTAACGGAAAATCCGGCGGAAACAAAAGCTCATTCCACGCATCGACTTTTTCAGGTTTTTTACCGGCTTCGGTAGCTGCATCGCCTTTGGCATTGACAAAAATTTCATGAAAGCCATAACATCCGTTATTCCCCACATCTCCATTCATGCAGCCTCTCAGAGCCAATGCAAGCACACCCGTTCTTACATTCATCCAGCCTCCGCGATTGCCAATGGTGCCGGCCCTCCAGAAGTAGGTTGTCACCTTATCTCCGCCCTCAATAAACATATCAAAAAGTTTTGACAAAGTTGCAGCATCAACCTTGCACTCTTTTGCCGCAAATTCAAGCGTATAAGGAGCATACACCTCTTGAAGAAGCTTGACAAAATCTTCATAGCTTCCCCCCAAAGGAAGCTTAGAAATATAGCCTTGCGAAACCATAAAAGTAAGATACTCTTCATCCCGAATGAGAACATCCCAGTTGATCCAATTTTTCATAAAATCATGATCAATATAATCTTTGCCTGTTTTAGGGTCTTTTTCGTTAACGATACGATTCACCAAATAAAGATAAAGCGCTGCTTCTGTCCCCGGCCAAATAGGCACCCACAAATCTGCCATTCCTGCAGCATTGGACATACGCGGATCCATAACCACCAATTTGGCGCCTTTTTTTCTCGCATCTGCGATAAATCCTGCGTGTTGCTGAAAAAAGTGCCCTGCATCCGCAGCATGTGATGATTGTAAAAAAATCAGTTTACTGTTTGCCCAATCCGGAGAAGGCCTGTCGTCCCCCGTCCAATGCGTCAACCCCTGTCTTGTGCCTGCACTGCACACATTACTGTGCGAATTGTGTCCGTCCACTCCCATAGAATAAAGTACTCTATGGCCAAATCCGCTCTCGTTGGGTCGCCCAACATGATACATAATCGATTTTTTAGAGATTTCATCCCCGCTTTTAAGCGTGTCATGCATCTTTTTACCAATCGTTTGCATTGCTTCATCCCAAGTCGTACGCACCCATTTGCCTTCACCGCGTTTAGAACCCGGTGCTCTTTTGAGCGGAAACGGAATGCGGTCAGGATCATACATCTGCGATTGTACGGCATACCCTTTGGCGCAGTTGCGCCCACGGCTTGCCGGGTGCAACGGATTCCCCATGTATTTTCTCACCTTAAGATCTTTTGGATCTTGGGTTTGCTTATAGGTTCCAATATCTACCCATCCGGTAAGTCCGCAAGCAGCCTCGCAGTTTGAACAGATCAAAGGAACAAGCATGTATTCTGTTGCTTTAATTCCATTTGGATTGTCGCTGTTGGCAACACCATTGCGAAGTGTGCCGCCCCTCTTCCAATCGTGACCATCAAGCTCCGTAAAACTATCCCACTGTTCGAGCGGCGGATAAAATGAAAGTGTTTGGGGTGTAGGCGTAAATCTACTCTCTGCTACGACCGGCGTATCCGCTATGGTTTTAAAAACACCTGCGGCAAGTGTTGCTCCTGCTACAGAATACGCCGTACCCTTAAGGAAAGTTCTTCTGCTTTCTACGAAAACAGGCTGTTTATTGTTTATTGATTTTGTCATCTGTATCTCCTTATTAACTCAACGGTAGCATTTGTGGGATCTTCAGCCATACATCTTTTGCAAGATAAAGTCCGACCAATGTCAAAATAGCTGCAAATCTCAATAGCGTTGCATTGTCGCTTTTTATGGTACTTGCTGCCAAGAAAAAGGGGACAATAAACCCGAGTACCATACCAAACCAAAATTCAACATTGAACTCTCCCCCCGCATGCACATAAGCCAAGGTTGCTTCTGCCTCTGAAGATTTGAATGAGAAAAAGTATTCGCCCATATACATCAGAAAACTTGCAAATACGGCAACCATCAGCACCAGCGACAAATCTTTTCTCACTTCTTTATCCCAAGAACCCGACGATAAAATGAGCGCTGCTGATCCCCCCATTAAAGCCGCTAGCAACATTTGTGTCATCTCTGTAGGAGCCTGCCATAGTTCTCTTGCGCTTGATTCTGCCATAATAATCGCTGTATACATAGTTACAGGAATTGCTAAAAAAACTACAAAAGGAAATAGCTTTTCATATAAACCGCTATTGTTTCTGGCCAACGCCGCAATCTTACACTTTTTGCCGCCCAATCCAGGGAAAGCGTCTGCAGCACCGATAACCATTAAAATCGTCATCAAGAGTGTAAAAAGTGATGCCATCCATGCACCCACAGTAATTGCAGATGTCCAGTGTGGATGCAAAAATATATTGACCATTCTATAAGGCTGGTGAAGATCCACCAAAGTAAATAACAAAAAAACATTCAATGCTACAAATGAAATAAGAGGCATAATCCATCTAAGATTGGGTACCTCTTCTTTTTTATATTTATACAAAAGATAAGCCCCTACCATAACAACACCTGTTCCAATACTTTTTGCCCACATATTCAATGTGATCATCCACCCCCAAATAATTCCCGGAAGCGGAATATCCAATGTTACGACTGCCTGTGTGGCATGTATAGTATTCTCAACCATTAATGACCTCCTTCTTTTGATGTAGTTTGATCGGTGCTAAAGTCCATAAAACTTTTATTATCGATTTTCTCATGCCCCACAAATGGCGCCAAAAATCTATCAAGTACGCCATGATGCGGATCACCGTTATGCTTAAGATGTGTCACATTGTTAAACAATCCGTATCCTTCAAGCCTCTGATGCGCAAGGGGATCAAGCGTTTGTGTTCCGCCGCCTACATAATAATGCTTAGGATTGGTATGTTTTTCTGGTTTGCGCACCTGTACTCCGCCTTGATGCTCCATGATATAGCGTGAAATATGGCTATGCTCATCTTCCACATCCCCAAAAATATTTGCCTCCACCGGACAAGCAACCACGCATGCCGGCATCATACCGCTTTCTATTCTGTGCGCACAATAGGTGCACTTGTCCGCTGTGTTGGACTCTGGATCCATATAAATAGCCCCATACGGACATGCCATCATACATCCTGCACAGCCAATACATCTGGCACTGTCAATATTAACAATACCATTTTCCAAATAATGCAATGCCGATACAGGACATATTCGTTCACAAGGAGCATTCTCGCAGTGGTTACAGCGCAATGGCGTAAAAGATCTTGAAGTATTGGGAAACGACCCTATATCAATATATTTTACGCGTAGGCGCCAAGAGCTAAGTGGCACTTCATTTTCCACCTTACAAGCGATTTCACAACCTTTGCAGCCCATGCAAAGGTTGAGGTCAACTAAAAAACCCAGTTTCATACTTTCTCCTTGATATTAATTATCATCATAATACCTATTACTATAGAAATAAGTATTATTAATACAAGATAATTTTATTATATAAAGTATTAACTTTGAATGATTTTTCCAAAAAAGAAGTTTTATGAAATAAAATTTGGCTAAAGTGTGGAAAATTGTTCAGTAAGAGAGACTTGTCTTCAATCAAACTCATAAATATCATCAAAACATTTGCATCTCAAACCATGACAAATGAAAAAACAGAACCTTTTCCCAGTTCGCTTTCAATTTCTAATTTTGTGTAATGCAGCATCAATATCGTTTTAACGATAGAAAGTCCAAGCCCCATAGAGTTATCCCAATTGTGTACGCCTGAGCGATAAAATTTTTTAGTAACCTTGTCGATATCTTTAGGTGCGATGCCCACACCTTTATCTGCTACAGATATTCTCTGAGCATCTACGATGATAACCACTTCATCTTTTGAATATTTGAGCGCATTTTCGACAAGATTCTTTAAAACAACGTCCATTAATGTTCTGTCTGCTTCAACCATACGGCTTTTTCCCTGCACGACAATCTCTCTGTTTTTATATTTCTCTTGGAGGGAAATTCTGGTCTCCTGCGCCAACTCCAAAATATCAAATTTGCTTTTGTGGAGCTTTGTTTCCTTGCTTTCAAATTTATTCCATAAAATTAAACGGCCCAAAAGACTCTCTATTTTATTGCCATTATTGTAAATTTTACTTAGAAATTTTTCCTGCAGAGGCTTAGGAATATTCGGGTCATCTTGTAATGTCTGGGCATAGCCCATAATAGAGGCTATCGGATTGCGAAATTCGTGCGCAATAGCGGAAATCATATCGGCCCGCTGTCTATTTTTTAATTTAAGTTTTGCATTATACTGCTGCTTGATCTCTTCTCTTTTTTGTGCTTTTTTTAATGCTTTGGCCAAATTTTGATTGAGTTCTTCAAATTCCTGGGTAAAAAAATGTGCTTTATAGTCGATTTTATCGATTTTATCGATATTTTCCAAATATTTATTGATCGTATTTAACTCTTTTTCCATGTGTCTGGCTCCACGGTAAATGGAAAAAACAAAAAAAGAAAAAGCCAAAGCCAGCAACAGTATTGCCAAAACGATTGTTTGCATATCTCTGCCCACCAGAAACAGACCTATACTAAAAACTAGAAATATCATTATGCTCAAGGAGACTAGCCTTGCCATCATGTATTCTTTAAAACGGGGGCGACCAAAAATCATATATTTTTCTTATTTTTAATGTACTCATCATTTGATATGTGTCATTTATGAGACACTATCGCTCTGTCTTAATTTATTGATGAAGATTGAATGCGCTCAGCGTCATCAATATAACCCAAAAAATCTTCGACATTAAAATATCCCACTACTTTTTGCAATATTTTTTTCTCAGGGGTCATAAAAAAAATAGTAGGAACACCGTGGATCATGGGCAATTGATCCATAATCCTTTCCTCTCCTCTGGAAACTTTCACAAGGCTATAAGAGGCCAATCTTTTCTGTACATTTTCATCAGCCAAGGTCTCATCTTCCATCTTTTTACACCATCGACAGTTCTGGCTCTCCACCATAAGCATAATATTTTTATGTTCTTTTTGTGCAATTTCAAATGCCGCATCAATATCTTTTTGCCAAACCAATTCCGTACCAAACAATCCGCTCCAAAAAATTCCCATTAAAATTATAATTTTTTTCATCTCTCACCTTCTTGCTGCTTAATTGTTTTTTGTTTCCATGCCAAATCTCTGCCAAAATGAACAATCATGTGTCTAAACACTTCATAAAGCCCCTCAATCTCTTTAATGCTGGTTCTCTCATTAGGGGCATGTATGGTATCATTTTTTACGCCGAACTCAACTACATCAATATCAAATGCTGCAATAAATCTTGCATCGCTTGTTCCGCCTGCTGTGGAAAATTTTGTTTTAATCCCTGTTGCACTCAAGATGCTTTCAAAAAGTTTTTTTACGACAAGAGAATCCCTGCTTGTTACAAAAGGATATGCTGATTGCGCAAGTGTCAACTCATAATCAAGCCCTTTAAAACAATTTTCTATATATGACCTCATCTCTTTTTGTGTTGTTTTTGTAGAATTTCGCACGTTAAACATCATTTTTAATGTTCCCGGAGATACATTGGTGACCTCCATTCCTGAACGTATATCGGTAATCACTATCTTGCTTGGAGCAAAATCTTCATCGCCATTGTCCAAATTAACACCTGCGATTTTGTTTAATACTTGACTAATTTGGTGAATGGGGTTAACTGCTTTTTCCGGATAGGCAGCGTGCCCTTGTTTTCCCTTCAATACCAAAGCACCATTAATAGATCCTCTTCTTCCGATCTTAATAGCATCTCCAAAAACTGTTTCACAGGTCGGCTCTGCAACAACACAATATTCAGGAAGAAGATTAATTTGTTTTAAATACTCAAGCATGACTACTGTGCCATATTTTGCATCCCCTTCCTCATCTGATGTAAGCAAAAGTGATAGCCGCCCTTTAAAGCCATCTGTATCTTTGGCCGCCTGCACAAATGCAGCCACACCGCTTTTCATATCCTGCGCCCCGCGGGCATAGATATTGCCTTCTTTAATGACGGGAATAAAAGGGTTTGTTTCCCACCCTTCGCCGGCAGGCACCACATCTACATGCCCTGCAAAACATAAATGGGGTCCTTCTGAAAATTTTTTCGTTAAAAAAAGGTTTTTTACCCCTTCTTTGTTTGCATAATGCGCCTCATATCCCTGAAGGTATGCTTCTATGAACGCTAAAGAGCCTGCATCGTCCGGCGTAACAGATTCGAAACTAAGCAGTTTCATAAAAAGATCAACAACACTCATTGCTTACTTTTCTATCTCGCCGCGGTAAGTGACTATTCCGCCTGCATGGTTGACTGCATGCTGATGACCATTGTGCTTAAAAATCATTTGCACCTGTCCGCTTCTGCTGCCGGTACGGCAGGTAAAAATAACTGTTTTGTCTTTGGATTCATTAAGAAGTGCTTCTGCCCAGCCGGAGAAATTAGATGTCGGCCTAAGCATGTCCACTCCCTTGATATGCCCCATATCGTACTCTACCTTCTCTCTTACATCTACCAAAATGAAATCAATCTCACCTTGTGCTCTGGATTTCAAAAGACTTTCAAGCTCTTCAGAATTAACACTGCTTGTTTGCAACATCCTTTTCTATTTCCCCTCTATCTCAAATAATTACATTTCATATCTAATTTAGCTATTTTTTATGTGCCTCAAAATACTCCGGAGTACAAAATATCTGACAATGGCAAATGCCCTCTTGAGGGATTTCTTTTTCAATAGCAGGCTTGCAAGGACATATCCTGTCGTCCGCACTTTTAAATTTTCCGGGTCTGCTTTCATCCTCTTCCACCATATAGCAAGGGCAAAATCTTTTCCCGTAAAGCAACTTGTGTCTGGCCAATCCCATAATCACGCCTTCATTAACATCGGCATTAGGACCATACGACCACCCCCGACTTTCACACACTTTATCTGCAAATCTTTCTGTTTTTTCAAGCTCTGCTTTAAATTCTTCCGAATTCATATCTAATTGCTGCAGCATATCTCTATCCTTTGATTTGTCATTTAACTTTTGTAGTTATATCTTAAACTAAATTAATATATAATAAGAAAAAGGTTGAGGGGTTTAATTATGCGTATAGATAGTACTGTTTTAAACAAATTGGAAAAACTTTCCCATCTTCGGGTGGATGAACGTAAAAAAGGAGAAATCATGAAACAATTAACAGAAATACTTGCATATGTAGATAATCTCAACGAACTTGATACCCAAATGCTAGATGCTTCTTTTTCTACTTTGGAGGGCGGTACACCCATGAGAGAAGACAGTATCCGGAAATCAGATACTATTGCAAATGAAATTCTTTCCCATGCACCTCAAAGTCAAAATGATTTCTTTATTGTCCCGGCAATTATTGAGTAAAAATGATAAAGGTATATGGGATAAAAAACTGCAGCAGCGTAAAAAAAGCGGTCAAATACTTTCAAACGCATGGGGTACCTTATATTTTTATAGATTTTCGCGAATCGCCTGCAACACAAAAAAAGATTGATGATTGGCTTAAATGCGCGGACATTCATGTGCTGTTTAACACAAAGAGCGCCACATACCGAACCCTAAAACTCAAAGACCTTGCTCTGAATGAAAGAGAAAAAGCACAATGGTTAACCAAAGACAATATGCTGATCAAAAGGCCTGTTGTCGAATGGAATGATGATATTATCGTCGGCTACAATGAGTCTGCTTATCAAAAGAAATTACATTAAAAAAGGAAATCTCTATGGCCGATTTTGATATTAAAAAGTTGCTTCAAAGTGTTACCGTGCATGGCGCTTCAGACCTTCATCTAGTGAGCCGCACCGAACCTCAGATCAGGCTTGACGGCTCGCTAAAACCCGTCAATCTTCCCAAGCTGACAGGCGAAAACATTGAAGAAATGTGTTATTCTTTAATCACAGAAAGACAAAAACAGCACTTTGAAGAAAACAACGAACTGGATTTTGCTCTTTTGCTTCCCAATATCGGTCGTTTTAGAGCAAACTATTATAGAACATTGGGCGATATGGCCGCGGCTTTTAGAACGATTCCCATTGACGTTCCCTCTCTTGATGACCTCGGTTCACCGCTTGTATACAAAAGTCTAATTAAAAGAGAAAAAGGACTTATTCTTGTTACCGGGCCTACGGGATCGGGAAAATCAACTACGCTTGCTGCCATGCTCAATGAGATCAATCTTCATTATTCAAAACATATCATCACCATTGAGGATCCGGTGGAGTTTATTCATCAAAACAAAAAGGCTGTTTTTTCTCATAGAGGCGTAGGAGAGGATACTAAAAATTTTGCCACCGCGCTCAAATATGCCATGCGTCAAGATCCCGATGTTATCCTTATCGGTGAGATGAGAGACAAGGAAACCATAGAAGCGGCTCTAACGGCTGCGGAAACAGGGCACCTTGTTTTCGGTACACTGCATACCTCTTCTGCACCGAGCACAATCAACCGTATCATTGATGTTTTTAGCGGCGAAGAACAGCCGCAAGTCAGAGCAATGCTCTCCTCTTCTTTGGTGGCCGTTATTGCACAGGCGCTTTTACCCAAATTAGGTGGCGGTCGTGTAGCGGCATCTGAAATTCTGATTACCAACCATGCCATTTCAAACCTTATTCGTGAAGATAAAATACACCAGATCTATTCACAAATGCAATTAGGTCAGGGCGACACGGGCATGCAAACGCAGACACAAGCCCTCCTTAAATTTCTCAGAGAAGGAAAAATCAGCCGTGATATTGCTCTGCAATATGCCAATAAGCCTGATGAAGTTTCCAAATTAATATAAACTTGCTAAAGTGTTTTTAGATACAATAACGAAAAATGAGTCAACAATAGGGATTTTAGATGGATTTTGCAATAACAGATTTTAATTATTTTGATGTCACTATCGGCGCTATTGTTCTGATACTTGGCATCAAAGGGTTTATTGGCGGATTTATTAAAGAAGTATTCGGCCTGTTGGGTCTTGTCGCCGGTGTTTATTTTGCTTCCCGCTTTGCTGAAACTGCCGCTAAAGTGATTGATACCAACTTCTTGCATTTAGAAAATACTTCCTTGCTTAAGCTTATCGGTTTTCTTGCTATTTTAACCATGGTATGGCTTGGAGCCACCCTGCTTGGCTCTCTTTTTTCCAAATTGAGCGACGCAAGCGGATTGGGATTTCTCAATCGACTTTTTGGTTTTATTGCAGGGGGAGGAAAATACTTTATTATTTTTGCCCTCATCGTCACTGCATTATCGAATGTTGCTCTCATCAAAGACAATCTTGAAAAATATGTAAAAGAGAGTGTGCTCTACCCTTATTTAAAGGCAACTGGTTCTTATCTAATTGATCTTGACACTTCGGCTTTAGGCTTAAATCCCTCAACAACTATTGAAAATACAAAAGAAGCTGTTGATCAGAACGAAACCAATCTTTCAACCACTTTTCAATCAGAAAGCAATACAACTTTAGAAAACCGTACTGAAGCTAATCGCACTATGTCTTCATATTAAAAGGGTATCGATGATTGCCTATTCTCTTCTTTTAAAAAAATTTAAAATACTGCTTAAGGATAATGCACTCAAGTTCACCAAACAAAGAGAGCTTATTTTAAAATTTCTGTATGAAAACAGCGGTCATTATACGCCAGAAGAGATTTATATACTTCTTAAAAAAGCCTATCCTGACATCAATGTCGGCATTGCTACAGTCTATCGAACCCTAGCGCTGCTTGAAGAGTCTGGTATTGTCAGTTCCATTTCTTTTGGAGTTCAGGGCAAAAAATATGAGATTGGACTTAAAAAACATCATGACCATCTTATCTGCACTTCTTGCGGAAAGATTATAGAGTTTTATGATGAAACCATTGAAAGTCAGCAAGAAAAAATTGCTAAAACATTTAACTTCAAGATGACGGGACATACAATGAAGATCATTGGAATCTGTGAAGCTTGCCAAAAAAATAAATACCAACAAACAGAGGAGAGACTTTGATATTTGAAAATCAATATATTCAAGAGCGCATCAAAAAAACAGAAATCTTAAGAGAAGAAGGCATCAATCCCTATCCCAACCAAATCAAAAAAGGAATACCCTCCAAGCAATTCATAAAAGAGTGTGCCTACATCAAAGAGATAGATGCGGATGAAAAAAAAGATCTGTCAAAAACCTATACGCTTACAGGCAGAATCAAATTTATCCGCATTATGGGAAAAGCTGCATTTGCCAAACTTGAAGATACTGATGGGTTGGTGCAAATTTATTATAATCGCGACGACCTGCCTGAAGGATATTATAATAAAATTAAAAAGCTTATTGAAGTCGGAGATATTGTTCTTGCCGAGGGTTATCCTTTCATCACGCAAACCGGTGAATTAACGCTTCATTGTAAACGTTTTGAGATTGTCAGTAAAGCCATCTCTCCGCTTCCGGAAAAATTTCACGGATTGCAAGACCATGAATTGCGCTACCGCCAAAGGTATCTTGACATGATCATGAATCCGGAAGTTAAAGACAACTTCATCATGAGAAGCAAAATTGTTTCGCTTATAAGAAGATTTTTTGAAGAGAGATCCTTTTTGGAAGTCGAAACACCCATGATGCACCCTATTCCCGGCGGTGCAAATGCCAAGCCCTTTATCACCCACCATAATGCGCTTGGCATAGACAGATATTTGCGTGTAGCACCCGAACTCTACCTTAAGCGTCTTATTGTCGGAGGAATGGAAGCGGTTTTTGAAATCAATAGAAACTTTAGAAACGAGGGAATGGACCATACCCATAATCCTGAATTTACCATGATAGAATTTTACTGGGCCTATCATACCTATACAGATTTGATGCAAATTACAGAGGCGCTTTTTGATTATCTTTTTGAAAATCTCAACCTATCAAGAGTACTCCCTTATGGGGATCAAAAGATCGATTTTGCAACACCTTTTGCAAAAGTACCCTATATGGAAGCCCTTACAAGCATAGGGGGTGTTCCGCAAGAAGTGGCCGCCAACAAAGAAAAGGCATTGCGTTATCTGGCCGAACATCACATCAAAGTTGATGCCAACCTGACCTTGGGTCACTTACAGGCCGAACTTTTTGACGAATTTGTAGAGCCCAAACTCATTAATCCCACCTTTATCACCGATTTTCCAATAGACATTTCTCCCTTAGCAAGAAGAAATGATAAAAATCCTGATATTGCCGAACGCTTCGAACTCTTTATCGCAGGAAAAGAGATTGCGAACGGATTTAGCGAGCTAAACGACCCGCTGGACCAATACGAACGATTTAAAGCACAAGTGGCAGCAAAAGACGCCACCGGAGATGATGAAGCGATGCATATGGATACCGATTATGTCAAAGCGCTAAGTTACGGCATGGCGCCAACAGCAGGCGAAGGCATAGGCATAGACAGGCTTGTTATGATGCTGACCGATCAGCACTCCATCAGGGACGTACTCCTCTTCCCTGCAATGAAGCCCGAAGTGCCAAGGCATGAGGTCACAAATGAGAATCAACAAGCAGAGTAATATCTAAGTAGAAATTAGATATAAACCAAAAAAAATAAGATTTACTATAAAAAAAGGAACACTATGTCATACGCAATGGAAACATTTGACCCTGAAGTATTTGAGGCGATCAAGCATGAGCTTGAAAGACAAACCAATCATTTGGAAATGATAGCAAGCGAAAACTTTACGCTCCCCGCGGTGATGGAAGCAATGGGTTCTGTACTTACAAATAAATATGCAGAAGGCTACCCAGGCAAAAGATACTATGGCGGGTGTGAATTTGCAGACAAAGTGGAACAGCTTGCTATCGACAGAGCCTGTGCGCTTTTTGACTGCGGCTATGCCAATGTCCAACCCCATTCAGGAAGCCAGGCCAACAGCGCCGTGTATGCGGCACTGCTTAAGGCCGGAGATAAAATTTTGGGGATGGATTTAAGCCACGGCGGGCATTTAACACATGGTTCAAAACCAAGTTTTTCCGGGAAAAACTACCATAGTTTTACCTATGGCGTAGAACTAGACGGACGCATCAACTATGAAAGAGTGATGGATATCGCCAAAATCACACAGCCTAACATTATTGTATGCGGAGCCTCTGCCTATGCAAGAGAGATCGATTTTAAAAAATTTCGAGAAATAGCCGATGCGGTGGGCGCTATTTTATTTGCCGATATTGCCCATATTGCCGGTCTTGTATGTGCAGGCGAACATCCCAGTCCGTTCCCTTATGCCGACGTGGTGACAACCACAACACACAAAACTCTTGCAGGACCGCGAGGCGGCATCGTTTTGACCAACGATGAGGAGATTGCTAAAAAGATTAACTCTGCGATATTTCCCGGACTTCAGGGAGGACCGCTTGTTCATGTAATTGCCGCAAAAGCAGTAGGATTCAAACATAATCTAAGTGATGAATGGAAAGTCTATGCAAAACAGGTTAAAGCAAATGCCGGCGTGCTTGCGGATGTTCTAATGAGAAGAGGGTACAATATAATCTCCGGCGGTACAGACAACCACCTTGTATTGGTTTCTTTCCTGAACAAAGAATTTTCAGGCAAAGACGCGGATGCTGCACTGGGAGCTGCAGGAATCACAGTGAACAAAAACACTGTTCCCGGGGAAACAAGAAGCCCGTTTGTTACATCAGGTATTCGAATTGGCTCACCTGCACTTACAAGCAGGGGTATGAAAGAAAAAGAGTTTGAAATCATTGCCAATAAAATTGCGGATGTACTTGATAATATCAACGATACAGCACTTCATGCCGCAATCAAAGAAGAGATGAAAGAACTTGCTTCGCACTTTGTAATTTACGATAAACCGATTTATTAAGGGTAAAGCCATCAAAGTTTTCAGCCTTTCCCTTTTTGATGACTTTTATTATATTAAAAGAAATGCGATTGTTGAAAAAATAACATTCAACAATCGTACATTCTATGCTAAATTTGAACGCATCAATGCTCCCCTTACGCCTCTGCTTTTTCAACAGCATCTTAATAAAGAATACACAATCGCCGTCCCTTTGCTCAAAAACAATCGCACCAACTATCTGGTGCTTGAATACAAAGGAGAAGAGCACCAAAGATTTATTCCTCTCGTAAAACATCTTTTAAAAACTTTGGACATTGGCATCTATTGTTTTTTTCAAGGAAAGAATGAAGAAAAAATACAGGCATTTATAGAGGTAGAAAACATAACACTTGAAGAGGCCGACAAAATACTTCTAAAGATCTCTGATGCGCTTAAAACCAAACTCACCAAAAAATGGAAATGCCTGCCCTCTTCTTCTCTGCCTGAGGCCTACAATATTGTTACGTTGCCTTATAAAGTTTTGTGACAAAAAACATTACTGCAATGCCATCTGCCTATTCTCAAAACAGTATATCTTCTTTACAAATAATTTTGTACTGCCCCTCTTGTAAATCACCGATCTCTATATTTGCAAATTGTTTCCTATGCAGCCTTACCACCTTGTTTCCCACTGCTGCAAACATTCTTTTGACCTGATGATATCTTCCTTCAGTAAGCTCTACGGTTGCGTTATAGCTGTCTATTATGGTTAATTTTGCACTCATACAGGGTTTATCATCGCCGTGCAGCATAAGTGTGCCTGAAGAAAAAATATCGACCTCATCTCCTCTTACCGGTGAAGCCAGGGTCACCTCGTAGAGTTTAGCTACATGCTTTTTGGGTGAAGTAAGCGCATGATTCAATGCTCCGTCATCTGTAAGCAATATGACACCGGTCGTATCGCCGTCAAGTCTGCCTATGGTAGAAATTTTAGGATTTCTCTTTTGCCACCTAGGGGGCAAAAGAGAATAAATGAGTCTTCCGGCATCATTGTGCGAACAGACATACTTCATAGGCTTATAGAGCACAACAATAAGTGTTTGGGGATCAAGCGGCTCGCCATCGATGGTGACATCGGCATGATAGACTTTTTGTTTAACATCTTTGGAAACCATTCCGCATACTGCAACCTGACCATTTTTAATGAGATGCTGCACCTCTTTTCTGCTTCCATAACCCAAAGAGGTGAGTATTTTGTCCAGTCTATCCAAGTCCAACTCCACCAAAATTTAAAACAAGTCTATCCAAAATGAGATTAAACTATATTGGAGTATATACGAATAGTGCAATGTTTTGTATCATCTTAAAATGCTATTCAGTAAAGAAGCTGGCGCTGCGATAAAGTTTTATATAGATAAATATGATATAATTGATCAAAAATTATATCCGGAGAATCTTCCCTTATGAACCATCACAATCTTGACGATTTGATCATCGATAATATTGATCCAAAAAATAGTAAAATGAAAGGTCTTCTGACCATTATCGCACTCATCATCGTTATTTTAATCGTGGCCATCATCCTTACCAAAATCATACTCAAAGATCCCAACACGCAAAGAATAGCCTTGGAAGAGAACAATACCGAACTCATCAGTCCGGAGCTTACTCTGCAGCATGCCGTGGAAACAGAGGAATCTCAAAAAAATACTATCCTCGGCATACCTGCCAAAGAGGAACTAAAAAAAGATGAAATATCACTTTCTGCCCAAGAGGTCTCTTCTCCAGAACAAGAATCTGCCGCGTCAACAGAAAATCAGCCAACCCAAAACAAGCAAAAAACAGAAATAGTTTCCAAGATAGTTGAGCCTGATGAAGAAGTATCCGAATATACAGCAGCAGAAACCATTGAAGAAAAACCTGAACAGGCACCTATCCAAGAAACAACTGTACCTGCACCTGCCAAAATTACAGAAAAAACAGTTGCGCAGTCTGTCCCGGAAGAGCCGGTAAAAATTCCGACGCCTTCTTCGCAGCCAACCGTTTCTTCACAATACTATATCCAAGTCGGCTCGTTCAGATCGATGCCTAGTGCACAGTTTTTGAACGTTATTAAAAATAGCGGCTTTGAATATCATATCGTACCTGAACCTTTAAACAATACTAAAAAATTGCTCATAGGGCCGTACACAAACCGAAGCGAGGCTGATGCCGCGATCATACGAGTCAAAGACCGCATCAATAAAAGTGCATTTGTGATAAAAAAGTAGACACAGCATGAACTATAAGACTTTTCTCTTTGATCAACTGACTCCTGTTGCCTTATATGGAAAAATAAAAAATCTTTTTCCAAAAGAAATCACTATGCTTTTTGAAAGTGTCGTTAATACGAATGACGGAAATTTCAGTTTTATCACAATCGGAGCACAGGAACGCCTTACCTACAAAAATAACACAACAACCTATACTGATGCCTCCGGAACAAAAAAAACTCTTCAGGAAAATCCTTTTTCATTTTTAAAAACCTACTATCAGGCCATAAATAAATCAAGGTATCAAGAAAATGCATCCGAACTTGGATTTTCATTTGTTGACGGATTTATAGGCTTCATTGGCTATGATATGGTAAGGGTGTTTGAACCGACACTGGAAAAAAGTATGGGTCACCTGCCTGATCCGCTGAACACTCCCGACCTTGATCTTGTGCGACCCAAAATCATTATCGCCTATTCACACAAAAATGCAAAAATCACTTTCATTCTCAACGATGAGCGCATGTCAAGTTCTCTGCAAAAAATCGAAGCTATGCTGCAATCTGCGTTTGTGCCGATGCCGTTAAGTCCCATAAAACTGGAAGATGAAGGAAACTTCAGCATTGATGAAGAACGTTTTAAACAATTGGTTGACGAATCCAAAGAAAACATAAGAAGCGGCGACATTTTCCAAATTCTTATTTCCAACCGCTACACACAAAAAGCCAAAGTTGACCCTTTGAGTTTCTATCGGGTATTGCGATCAAAAAATCCTTCGCCTTATCTTTTTTTGCTTGATTATGAAGATTTTTCAATTTGCGGCTCTTCGCCCGAAGTAATGGTTCGACTCACAGAAGGGGAGATACTTCTCCGCCCTATCGCAGGAACAAGAAAACGCGGCAAAAGTCATCGCAGGGACAAAGAGCTTGAGCTTGAAATGCTTTCTGACCCCAAGGAGTGTGCCGAGCATTTAATGCTCGTAGACCTAGGAAGAAATGATGTGGGCCGAGTGGCAAAAACAGGAACCGTCAAAGTTACCGAAATGATGCGCGTAGAACGCTATAGCCATGTGATGCATATGGTTTCTGATGTAGAAGCCATTCTTCAAGAAGATAAAGATATGTTTGATCTCTTTGCGGCAACATTTACCGCAGGAACGATGACGGGTGCGCCCAAAATAAAAGCCATGGAGCTGATTGCGCACTATGAAAACCTAAAGCGTGGTTTTTACAGCGGGAGTGTAGGTTATTTTTCCTTCAACGGAAATATGGATTCAGCGATTGCCATTCGCACCGCGCTTATCAAGTCTGACAGTATTACACTCCAAGCAGGCGCGGGAATTGTAGCGGATTCGAAGCCTGAACTCGAGTATCTTGAAGTGAAAAATAAATTAGGGGCGCTCATGGCTACCCTTAAAGAGATGGAAACTTTTTAGCCATGAAACAACTCTTCGCCATCTTTGGCAACCCGGTTGCACATTCAAAATCACCGCTCATGCATAATCTTGCCTTCAAAGGGTTAAACTACCCTGCATGCTATACGCGCTATCTGCTCAGAGACGGAAAGCGACTTAAAGAGACTTTTTTTGCTTTAGGCCTAAAGGGTGCCAATATTACCGTACCCCACAAAGAAGAAGCCTTTAAGGCGTGTGATGCAGTAGATAGTTTTGCCCAAAAGGTAGGAGCGGTCAATACAATTGTAGAGCATGAAGGCAGACTCTATGGCTACAATACAGACGCACCGGGTTTTCTTAAGACAATACAATCGCTTAAAGAAATCAAAACGATTCTCCTTCTGGGCGCCGGAGGCACAGCAAGGTCCACTGCTGCTATATTGAGAGATACGGGACATGAAGTAATCCTTTTAAACCGAAGTGCCGGGCGCTTAAAATACTATGAAGAGGAAGAGTTTGAAACGTATACCTTTGATAACTTTCAGCCAAAAACCTATGACCTTGTGATTAATATGACGTCAGCCGGCCTGGAAGACGATCTTCTTCCGGCCCCGGAAGAAATACTTAAAAAGATCATCCCCTCTTCTAAAGCTTGCATAGATATCATTTACGGGAAAAACACCCCTTTTTTACAATGGGCCAAAATCTACAATAAACCAACCAAAGACGGCAGCGATATGCTTCTTCATCAGGGGGTTATTGCTTTTGATTATTTTACTGGCCACCGCTTCGCACAAAGAGATATTGAACCGCATATGAAACAAGCATTTTTGCTCTAAAGCATTGCCTATTTGATTTTAATTAACCTTTTATGCATAAAATAAAGAAAATATTATCAAAAGGCTAGAAAAATGATAAATATCCTTATGATTGAAGATGATACAGAATTTGCTGAACTTTTAAGTGAATACCTTGCACAATATGACATAAAAGTTACCAACTATGAAGATCCTTATTTGGGTTTAAGCGCAGGCGTTAAAAAATATGATCTGCTTATCCTTGATCTGACGCTGCCCGGCATGGACGGGCTGGAAGTGTGCAAAGAAGTCGTACAAAAATACAATATCCCCATCATCATCTCTTCAGCCAGATCAGACATCAACGATAAAGTACAGGGTTTGGCACTTGGAGCGGATGACTATCTTCCCAAACCCTACGATCCCAAAGAGATGTATGCTAGAATCACGTCTTTGCTTAGACGTTACCACAAAACACAACACGAAGAAGATGCTCCAAAAAGCGACTTTGAGACAAGGGGCGATACGATCTACTTTAAAGGAGAAGCTCTTATTTTAACTCCTGCAGAATTTGAAGTCCTCTCACTCCTTGTCAAACACCAAGGCATCACTCAGTCTCGCGAACAAATCATTAATACATCCCAAACCATGAGCATTGATTCACAAGGAAAAAGCCTGGATGTCATCATCTCAAAAATCCGCTCCAAACTTGATGACCCCAAACGCATTCAAGCAGTACGCGGCATTGGATACAAACTCGTATGAAAAGCTTTACTTCTCTGCGCAGCAAAATTAATCTTGTATTTTCCATCACACTGTTGCTGCTTGGTATACTTTTTATCGTATCGATTAAATATGACCACAATAAAGTCGAAGATCTCACTGAGACACAAGAAAGAGAGATATCCCATTACCTCTATATGTATTTTTTAAAACACGGAAAGATTGACGAAGCCTATCTGGAAGCACAAAATATCTCTATTATTACAGACAAGGGACAATTGGTACAAATAGAACGCTACTTTAAAGATAAAGGCAAATATACGCGTTATGCTGTAGATACCTACCGCCTAAAGCGCATTATCCTTATCAATAACGACCGATTTAAACTCTTTCTCGAAAACAAAAATAAAGCGGTTTTTCCACTCAAACGCGCGCTTATCTTTTCAACAGTATTTTTTTTGATACTTATGCTTTATCTTTGGATCATTAGAAGCCTTAAGCCTCTGTCTGTGCTCAAACAAAAAATACAAACATTTTCCCAGGGCAATTTAAACATTGCGTGTACCAGCGACAAAGAAGATGAAATTGCTGAAGTTGCCAATGAGTTTGATCATGCAGTCAAAATGATACGTGAATTACTGCAATCAAGACAATTGTTCTTGCGTGCGATTATGCATGAGCTTAAAACACCTATTGCCAAAGGAAGACTGGTAAGTGAGATGCTAAGCGAAGAAAAACATAAAGTACGGCTGCATAGTATCTTTGAAAGGCTCAATCTTCTCATAGATGAGTTTGCTAAAATTGAAAAAATTACTTCTAAAAATTTCAAATTGGATATCAGATCTTATAAGGTGAGTGATCTTGTGGAGGCCAGCATTGATCTGCTGATGATAGAAAATCCAAAGCAATTTATCCGTCTTGAGATCAAAAAAGACTATCAGCTAGACGTGGATTTTGAACTCTTTTCTCTGGTGATTAAAAATTTACTGGACAATGGCATCAAATACAGTATCGATAAAAGCGTAACGGTCATTATCGATACAGATAATTTTTTGATTATCAATAAAGGAGAGGCCCTAAAAGAACCTTTGGAAAACTATTTTGGACCTTTTCACGCTTCCCAAAAAGGTTTGGGGTTGGGTATTTATATCATAAAGAGTATTTTGGATATCCATCAAATGAAATTAACTTATCGCCATGAAGAGAAAGAAAATATCTTCATGGTGCGCTAAGAAAATATATTATTTTGATATATTTATCGTATCTGAGAGTGTAAAAGCAAGCTCCAGCGCCTGGCTTGCATTGAGTCTTGGATCGCACTGGGTGTGATAACGGCTTGCAAGCCCTTCGTCTGTGATTGCACAAGAAGTGCTTCCTGTGCACTCAGTTACATCATTGCCTGTCATTTCCAGATGAATGCCTGCTGCCACCGTACCCATTTCTTTGTGAATAGCAAAAAACTGCTTCACCTCACTTAAGATGTTATCAAAATCTCTGGTTTTAAACCCGGTGGAACTCTTTTCCACATTTCCATGCATTGGATCACACGACCATACCACGTTTTTACCTTCCTCTCTGACACGCTTAAGCAGTGCAGGAAAATATTGGGCTATTTTGTCTGCGCCCATACGCACTATAAGGTTCAGCCTTCCTTCTTCATTGTGAGGATTGAGTGCATCAATAAGCGCTATAAGTTCATCGCCTTGTATGCTAGGGCCCACCTTGACTCCAATAGGATTTTTTATACCTCTAAAATACTCAATATGCGCTTCTTTGAGATCTCTGGTTCTGTCACCGATCCACAACATATGCGCCGAGCAGTCATACCATTCTCCTGTTTCCGTATCAAGTCTCGTTAAAGCCTCTTCATAGTTAAGAAGCAATGCTTCATGCGAAGTATAAACTGTGGTTTGATGAAGTTGCGGCAAAGTATCACTATTGAGTCCGCAAGCAGCCATAAAGTTCATTGCATAGTCTATTTTTTCACTTAATTCATCATATTTTTTCCCAAGAGGATTATCTTTAATGAAATCCAAATTCCACTGATGCACTTTTTTCAAATCCGCCAAGCCTCCTCTTGAAAAAGCACGCAAAAGATTGAGCGTAGCCGCCGATTGATTATAGGCCCTAATCATGTTGTGGGGATTGGGTACTCTGGCTTCTTCGGTAAATTCAATACCATTGATGATGTCCCCGCGATAGCTAGGAAGTGTTTCGCCGTTTATCTCTTCAAAATCGCTGCTTCTTGGTTTTGCAAATTGTCCGGCAATGCGCCCCACTTTAACAACAGGCTTTCCCGTAGAATACATCAGCACCATGTTCATTTGCAGCATTAATTTAAAAAGATTCTTAATACTTTTAGCGCTAAAGTCACTAAAACTTTCTGCACAATCTCCGCCCTGAAGCAAAAAAGCCTCTCCGCGCCCTGCCTGAGCCAATTTTTCCTTAAGTCTTCTTGCTTCGCCGGCAAAAATAAGCGGAGGATAAGAACTAAGTTCTTTTTCTACTTTTTTGAGTTCTTCTTTGTTTTCATAGGTTGGTTGTTGCTTTATAGGAAAATCTCTCCAGCTACCGGGTGTCCAACTCATTATATGTCCTTCAAATAAATTGGGAGATTATAGCTTAAAACATTTGAAAAACAAAATTAAAAGGAATCACACTGTGAACAAGTAGTTTAAAAACAGCTTATTCACTTGGTGAAAAACGTGTGAATAACTTATATTAAATAATACAACTCGTATTTTAGGACAATACAAGTTTTACTGTTTTTTTGCAACAAACGTCACAAAATTTGCCCATTGAAAAATAGTCTCCACCTGGGCAAATCCGGCGTCCTTGCACATCTGTAGGTTTTCTTCGATCGTAAAAGGTATCAATACGTTTTCAAGGGCTTCCCGCTTTTGGGCTATCTCATATTCACTGTAGCCCTGCGCTTTTTTATAGTCGTAATAAATATCGATCATCTGCTTATCAAGTCTTTTATCAACAAATATCACCTTCTCGGAAAAAATAAACATTCCGTCTTCATTTAACCCTTCAAATATACTTTTAACAAGTTCTATGCGCTGCATAGGGCGAATAAACTGAAGCGTATAATTAGCAATGACAATATCTTCGTCTTTGTACTCATACGCCAGCATATCTGCAAGCTCAAGCTCTATATCCACGCCAAAAGCCCGGCATTTTTGTCTTGCTCTATCGAGCATCGCCTGTGAATTATCCAACCCCTTTAATTTCATCTTGGCATCCATCTTGGCGTACAGATCAAGCAGAAATTTCCCTGTAGAAGAGCCTAAATCAAGTACTTTTTTGCCTTCTTTTTGTTCAAATAAAATCAATGAGATAATGAGTTTTCTTACCTCATCATAAAATGGCACCGAACGGCTAAGCATATCATCAAATACAGAAGCAACTGCTTCATCAAATTCAAATTTCTTCTCTATAGGTTTTTCAAATACTTTATCTTTCATCCAATATTTCCTGCCTGCTTGATATCGTTATCTATCTGTATCTTGAGCGCATCTAAATTTTCAAATTTTTTATTTTCGCGCAAAAATGCTAAAAACTCCACCAAGAGAGTGCCTTCAATTGCACCAAAATCTTCATTTAGAATATGTGTTTCTACGGCGTATGAACCATCAACACTTATTCTATGGCCCAGAAAGCTGACACTTTGATACCATTTCTGTTTGATTTTCGTTCGTGTAGCATAGACACCCTCTTTGGGAAGCTGATAATGGTCAATATGAAGATTGAGCGTGGGCACAAGTGCTTTTCTCCCTAAGCCTTGCCCCCGGATGATCTTTCCTTCTATCTGATAAAGTCGTCCGAGCAAAAGGTTTGCCATTTCTACAGAGCCTTTTTTAAGGTAGCTTTTGATGTTGCGGGAGTGCACTGCAATACCTTGTATGCTTACTTCTTCTATGATACATACTTCTCCGTCAAATATTTCTTTGAGCCGTTGTGCGTTGCCGGCTTTGGATTTTCCAAAATGAAAATCATACCCTACGACTATTTTTTTCAATGAAGGAAAATCCGCCCTTAATCTCTGCACAAAAGCTTCAGGAGTCAAAGCGTTGATCTTTTCAAAATGATAAAAATGACATTCTCTGTCTGTATAGAGTGTGCGTTTGTAACCGGGGGTAAGGTATCCGCCGTTGCGCTCTATAATTACAATCGCTTCAACCTGCCCAATAAGCACTTGATGCGCGATATGCATACCGTCAAATGATCCAATCGCTACGGAGGTGATTTGATTGGTTAAATGCACGCTATTTCTCCTGCTTTATAAAATGATACAGATACTCTTGATTGCCCTCTTTGCCGGCAATTCCTGAAGGTGCCTGATGGATACATTTCCAGCCAAGTCCAAAAGTATATTGCTCAAACGCTTCTTTTTTCCTCTCTATGGCGTCTTGATCTACCACCACCCCTTTGCTGTCCCGTTTTGCCTCTTTTCCTACTTCAAACTGCGGCTTGTAGAGTATGATGATATCTGCGTAAGCAGTTGTGAGCCTATCGATATCTTTTATAATCTGCAAAATGGAAATAAAGGAAACGTCACAGGTGATCAAATCAAATTCAACGGCGCTTTCAAAATTCCGTATATCGGTCTGCTCGTATAAAGAGAGTCTGGTATCTTTTCGCAAGGAGATATGCAATTGATCTTTTCCCACATCTACACAGCTCAACATTTCTACGCCATTTTCAAGTAAAATCTGCGCAAAACCTCCTGTGCTTGAACCGATATCCAGAGCTCTTTTATTTTCCAGCGCCATAGGATATGAGGCCAAAAAATTTTCCAGTTTTCTTGCTGCCCTGCTGACATAAAACTTTTCATTATCAACCTCTATAAGTGAATGGCTATTTACCTTCACCGAAGGTTTTGCGGTCTTTCCGTCCACCTTTACTTTTCCTGCCTTGATCGCATCAAGTGCGCGATTGCGGCTTTCAAAATACTCTTCTTCAACGAGGTACTTATCTATTCTCATATCATCTCTTTCATCTGTTCTTCACTCAATGTAGCCACACCCAAACTTTGGGCTTTTTCAAGCTTGGTCCCCGCCTCTTCTCCGAAGATCACAAAATCAGTCTTTTTGCTCACTGATCCGCTTACTTTTGCGCCCAATGCTTCTAGCATCTTTTTGATCTCATCTCTGTTTTGACTCATTGTGCCGGTAAGAACTACCGTTTTATCCTTAAATGGATTGTCTGCAGCTTCTACTTTCTGCTCTATTGCGGGCCTGATCACATCAAAAAGCTGTAAGACAAAATCATGATTGACACGCATAAACTCCAAAAGCGAATTTGCCATCTCTTCTCCGATGCCGTCGATGGCTATAATCTGCTCAAAACGTGCATCCACGATCCTCAAACCAAACTCCAAAGCCAATGCCTTGCTTGCCACTTCACCGATATGCTCTATACCCATGGCATTAATAAGCCTGTAAAGCGGCGCGCCTTTGCTTGCCTGGATCGCTTGCAAAAGATTATTGATCTTCTTTTCTTTGAAGCCTTCAAGAGAGACCAAATTCTCGGGTTTAATAAAATAAAGATCAAGAATATCTTTGATGATTTTTTCTTTAACCAAAAGTTCTACAATTTTCGATCCCAGTCCATCAATATTCATGCATCCTTTTTTGGCAAAATGGATAATAGAATTGATTACACGGTCAGGACAATGCAAGTTTTGGCACTTAATCAATGCACCCTCATCAAGAAGTTCGCTATGGCATGTCGGGCATAAAGTCGGACGATTCACAGGCTTTTCGCTTCCGTCGCGCCTATCGGTTAAAACTTTAATAATCTTTGGAATCACATCACCGCTTCGTATAATAATAACGCTATCGCCGATACGAATATCTTTTCTTTCTATTTCATCAAAATTATGAAGTGTTGCACGGTTGACTTTTACGCCTTCTATGTCTACCTCTTCCACTTCTGCAACAGGCGTCACAACCCCCGTACGCCCTACCTGCAGAGTGATCCCTTTGATCTTGGTAACTTTTTCGATGGCCGGAAACTTATACGCACACATCCATTTGGGAAATTTCACTGTATAGCCAAGCTCTTCTTGTTTGTCCACCTCATCGACTTTAATCACCATGCCGTCCATCATCATCGGTATCACATCACGCAAAGCAATAAGCTCTTGATAGAAAGATTCTATCTCTTCGATATTTTTGCACTCTTGCATATAAGGGGGTTTTAAAAATCCAAGCGCATGGATAAAATCCATCTTTTGAGAAAGTTTGGGCTGCTCAAGCGTATTCTCACCTATCCCCCAGGGGTAAAAAACAAGTCTTCGCTTTGCAGTGATGCCGCTGTCAAGCTGCCTAAGGCTTCCTGCGGCGGCATTTCGGGGATTGGCAAAAAGCGGTTCCCCTGCTGCCAAGCGCTCTTGATTGATGGCCTCAAAATCATCTTTACGAATAACTACTTCGCCCCGTATCTCAATACGTCCAGGATAATCAATCCCTAGCGGCACCGAACGGATAGTGCGCACATTATCCGTAACATCCTCGCCCACAACTCCGTCCCCGCGCGTAATAGCCCGTATTAGTCTCCCTTTTTCATAAAGCAGGTTCATGCTTGCGCCGTCAAATTTTGGTTCGCAAAAATACTCGCATCTGCCCGCATTTTTCTCTACCCTTGCAAGCCACTGTGCAACCTCTTTGTTGCTGAAGACATCTTCCATGCTCCACATACGCCTGATATGCTTGGCCTTGGAAAACTCATCGCGTATGACACCCCCCACCCTTCTGGTTGGTGAATCTTCCGCCACTTCCTTTGGATGTGCCTTTTCGTATGCAAGTACCTCATGATAGAGTTTATCATACTCTTCATCACTGGCTACAGGATTATCCTCAACATAATAAGCATGCGCCCATTTTTTAAGGATTTCAATTTTTTTTAGGTAAGTTTCTTTGGTCATTTATTATCTTTATTAACAAAGGAAGTATGTTTTATTGACGTTATTTTATCATTGTTACGCCCGCCGGAGGCTTATGACTTTAAAACTATCTTTTCTTTTTTTGTATCCGGCATGGGCTTTATAGACAAAAGATAGATATCCAAAAATGCTTTGGTGCGTGCCAGATATTCTCTAAACTTCATTCTGTATGCCGCTTTGGTCCCTTGAATATCTTTGGCAGCAAAACCGATTGCTTTTTGCCCCTTCTTTTTGGCGATAAACAGTGCCCTTTCCAGATGAAACCGTTGAGAGACGATAACATAATCCTCTACTTCAAAAACCTCCTTGGTTCTTGCTATAGAATCAAATGTTCTAAACCCTGCATTGTCAAGCATGATATGCCTGGAAGGTACACCGGCATGAATGAGATCTTTTTGCATTGTTGTTGTTTCATCATAATATTTAGTACCGTTGTCTCCTGAAACTAGAATGTCTTTTACTTTGCCTGCTTTGAAAAGTGCGACAGCTGCGCGTATGCGATAGGTATAAAAATAGTTTTTCTGACCTTTGGCAATGTACTTTGCCGTGCCCAAAAGCAATGCAGTCTTTTTAAAAGGAAGTTTGCGGATATCAGTATAAATAGAAGCACTTGCCTGCTGTGCTACCATCGCATTTATACCCGCAACCGCAAATACACACACAACAAGCGCAACCCCTATCCATCGTATCACCTCATGGCCTCAAATACTTTTAATGCTTGCCGGTGCTCACCTACATCATGGCATCTTATAATGCTTGCGCCATTTTCTACTGCCTTAAGATGAATCGCAAGTGTTCCCGGCAATCGTTCAGGTATCGGTGCAGAAATAATTTTGTCTATCATGGATTTTCTGCTTGCGCCAATAAGAAGCTCGCAACCAAATTTTTTGAAATGAGTCAAATTTTTAAGAAGCACAAGGTTGTGTTCCAAGGTTTTGCCAAAGCCTATACCTACATCCAAAATAAGCTTATCCGGGCTTAACCCTAGCGCTTCACACTTTGCGATACGTGCTTCAAAAAAATCACTTACCTCTGTCATCACATCTTCATAGTGTGGATTTTCTTGCATCATTTGGGGAGTACCCTGCATATGCATAATACACAGTTTTGCATCATACTTCAAGGCAAGCTTGATTAGCTCATCATTGCTGGCTCCCGTGATATCATTGATTAAAGCAAAACCGCTTTGCAAAGCATACTCTACTACCAACGGGGTGTAGCTGTCAATGCTGAAAGTAGCTTTCTTGTAAAGCTTCTCTGCTTTGATGGCATCGCAAAGAGGCTTAACACGTTCAAGCTCTTCTTCTTCGCTTACCTCTTGAGACCCTGGACGGCTTGATACCGGACCGATATCAATGATAGAAGCACCTTCATCTATCATCTTTTGACATTTCAAAAGAGCATCCTGCGCTACAAATCTGCTGCCTTCAAAAAAACTATCATCATTGGTATTGATGATACCCATAATCTGAAGAGGATAGATTCTGGCAGAAAGAAATTTTTTAAGTTCTTTTGCCACATTTTTAAGCCCAAAGGGCTGAGCCAATTCTTTACGCGAAAGAATTTCTATATGTTTTTTTGTGCCAATAAGGATACAGTCATACAAAGGCTTCTCGCATGTAATGACTCCGCTTGGCGCTGCAAGCTCTGCACCGATACTCAGAGCATCTTGTTTGAGAATATTGACTGCGGGAGTTTTGAGATCCTTGAGATAGAAGCAAAACAACTCCATTTTTTTTGACATTATCTCTATGCCTTCATGCTCTACTCCTAATGCTTGAAGAGCCGCCTTGTTGTCTAGAATATTGCCAAGCTGATAAATATTCATTTTTACTCCTAATTATTTTAATGCTTTTTTCTTGCCAAAAGCTTCAAAAGCAATACATTAAGAACAAATACCGGGGGAGAACCCATGTCTAAAGCTATAAATGCATTAGAAAAAAGTGTCAATGTTTTTTCATCTATATCATAAGCTTCCGAATGCATAGCCGTTTTACCGATATACTCGACCACTCGCTTCATCTCTTTGGCGTTTGTACGCTGATGTGTCTGCACAAACTTATATACACTGCCCAAAGAGAGCTGTCTCACCTCCAAACCAAAATCCTCTTCTTTAGCGGTTGTCAAAAATGTGACCACAGGGAGTCTTGAACGAATAGTGCCAAGAATCGTTGCTTTGCTTGAAGTGAGCAAAATAAATTCTTTTTTGGCGGGAGGCTCTTCGATCACTTTGAGCAGTTTATTTTGCGCGATAGGAGAAAACAGCTTTGCGGCAAGAATGATCACAGTGGTTTCTTCGCTTGCCAAATAAGCTTTTTCAACAGCCAATTTGGCATCTTCTACCAAAAAAGTATCTTCTTTAATAATTTTTACAAAACGTTCTGTCGTTTTTGCCGCTTCAAGTTCTGCAATGGCTGCTTCGATATTTGAAGTGATAAGAACTTGGCTGGCCAGCTTCATCATTCTAGTTCTAAATCCCCAAAAATCATGGCCGAAACAGTTCTGTCAAAAAGTTTATAAAGTTGCAACAGCTTGATATCCAATAAAGTATCTGCACTTCTTAGAGCAAAACTGTTTGGCACCTCCTGATCCATAATCCATAAGAAACTGTCATCATTTCTGTAGGCCATTTTTGTGTAAGGATGGTCTCCTTTGCCGATATACCAGATAAAATATCCGTTAGGGTAGGAGATATCTAGCATATCTTCAAGCAATTGCATCTCTTGTGTGCTGTGAAGAGAGGAGAGATTGGGAAAAATCTCCGCAAGCTGGTAAAAAGGTAAAAGCGGTCGATTTTTCTGCAGATCATTTATGCTAGTGAGTATATATTTGGCAAACCACTTGCGCGATTCATCAGTCACAACCAGTACGGTTTTTCCTTCCAATATCTGAGAAGCAGCGCTCTTGATTAGAGGTGCCCACTCGTAGCGATATTCTTCCATCCATGAGAAACAAGATTCTTCTTCACGTATGGCGCCCAGTGTCCAATTTAAAAGCTGTTTCATAAAGTTATTTATCTAACTCATATGCTTCATGGAGCATGCGAATAGCCAGTTCTCCATATTTTTCATCGATGATCATAGAGACTTTGATTTCTGAAGTGGAAATCATCTGGATATTAATATTGCTTGCTGCAAGCACGCTAAACGCCTTTGCTGCAACACCTGCATGCGACTTCATCCCCACGCCCACAACGGATACTTTGCAAATGTGATCATCAAAATCCATGCCGGCAATATCATGGTCAAATTTTTCCATCACCCTTCTGGCATTTTGAAGTTCACTTTGGGGAACAGTGAATCCAAGATTTGTTGAACCGTCTGTACCTGTAGTTTGGATAATCATATCTACATTAATGTTTTCATTTGCCAATCTTGTAAAAATTTCTGCTGCGATTCCCGGTCTGTCTGAAACACCTCTGAGTGTAACCCTTGCTTGGTTTTTGTCAAGGACAACCCCGCTGACTAATACTGCTTCCATACTATTGTTCTCCTGTGTAATAAGTGTGCCTTCATTGTCGCTGAAGCTGCTTTTTGCGTATAGTTTAACATTAAGTTTTTTTGCCAATTCCACTGAACGGTTTTGCAGAACCTTCGCCCCCAAAGAAGAAAGCTCAAGCATTTCATCATAAGAGATGGTGTCCATTTTTTTTGCCTTGGGCTCAATACGCGGATCTGTTGTATAGATACCATCCACATCCGAATAAATCTCGCACTGGTCTGCATTGAGCGCACCTGCAATTGCCACCGCCGAAAGATCCGAACCTCCGCGTCCAAGCGTCGTCACCGACCCTTCTTTGCTCACCCCCTGAAATCCTGCCACCACAACAATTTTGCCCTCTTTGATTGCATTTTGCATGGCTGCAGGGTCTATGGATTCTATACGTGCATAAGTATGCGTGGTGTCAGTCACAATCCCTGCTTGACGTCCGCTCATCGCAACAGCATCATATCCTTTAGCCTGCAAAGCAATAGAAAGAAGTGCGGCCGTCACTCTCTCTCCTGCACTTAACAACAAGTCCATCTCTTTTTTTGCAGGACTGGACGTAAAATAATTCGCATACTCAATAAGCTTGTTTGTCTCTCCGCTCATTGCCGATACAACCACCACAATATCATCCCCTGCCTCTTTGGCTTTTGCCACACGATTGGCCACATTTTCTATACGGCTCAAATCTCCAACGCTTGTTCCCCCATACTTATGTACGACTAGCATATCACTCCATTCCTTCCTTTAAATTTAACCTTTTTCAAATCAAGCCCTTTTTCATTTATTTAGTTTGCTCCGATCAAATAAAACCTTCTTGCACAAAATAGTCAATCACCTTTCGATACACTTTTTTCTTAAAATAGGTTACTTTTTTAAAAAGCTCATCATACTCTACAAACTCATGTTCTACAAATTCAGGTATCTCGAATGCATTGAGATCAATGACGGCATCCTCCTTTAGGCGAACTAAAAAATATTTTTGCTTTTGTCCGTCAAAAGGATACTGCTTCCCTCTTGCTATACTGGGAAAATCATAAGATATCCACTCAGGAAATTCTCCTAGAATTTCCACCTTATTGCAACCGATCTCTTCATGCAGCTCTCTGTAGAGGGCCTCTTGAGGCGTTTCCCCTTCGTCGATACCCCCTTGAGGAAATTGCCATGCATTTTTGATGTCACTGCGATGCGCAACAAAGAATTCACACTTATGCGGATATCTGGAAGAGAGGATGACAGCTGCAACATTAGGACGATAACGTTTTTCATTTTGCATCTTACTGCTCACTTCTTTGATTATCAATATGTTTGACTCACTATTTTTCTGATATCATTTTATCCAAAATGCCATTAAAAAAGTGAGTAAATGTGCTAGTCTATCTTCATATCCCCTATTGCGATTCAAAGTGTTATTACTGCAGTTTTAATTCTTATGTCGACAAATTTGATACGCGCACCGCTTATATGGACGCGCTTTACAGGCAGCTCTTTTTTGAATTGAAGCGATTTGGCGCAACAAAAGAGAGTATTGAAACACTTTTCATTGGAGGAGGAACCCCCTCAACGGTTGCGCCGGAACTTTATGCACCTCTTTTTGATTTGCTTAAACCCTATCTTCAAAAAAATGCAGAAATTACTACCGAAGCCAACCCGAACTCGGCAACAAAGTCTTGGCTGAGCGGAATGAAAGCACTCGGCGTCAATCGTGTCAGTTTTGGCGTACAAAGCTTTGATGCAGCAAAACTTAAAGCCCTCAACCGTGCCCATTCGCCCGCACAAGCCAAAGAGGCTATTTTATGGGCAAAAACAATTGGATTTGAACACCTCTCTCTTGATTTAATCTACAATTACCAAGGAGATACGAAAGCTCTGCTTGGCCGAGACATCAAAGAGGCCTTTGCTCTGCCGATTGATCACATATCAGCCTATGAACTCACCATTGAAGAGGGTACGGCATTTTCAATGAAACCCCAAGCAAAACAAGAAAATGACGATTTGGCCTTTTTTGTTTCCGACGAAATCCAAAAAAAAGGATTTTCGCACTATGAAATTTCCAATTACGGCATTTATCAAAGCAAACACAATAAGGGATACTGGAGACTTGAAAATTATATAGGTGCCGGTGCCGGTGCGGTAGGTTTTTTGAAGGATCGTCGTTTTTATCCTCAAAACAGCATTGATGCCTATATTCAAAATCCCCTAAAAATAAAAAAGGAAATTTTAAGCGAAGAAGAAATGCTTACGGAAAAAATATTTTTGGGATTACGCTCAACTATCGGTATCAAAAGCTCTGTTCTTACTGAAACCATGCACGGCAAAGCGATGTTTCTGGTCAAAGAAAAAAAGCTTATCTATAAAAATGAAATTTTTTATAATCCGAACTATTTTCTGAGTGATTCGCTTGCACTCTATCTCTTAGATTAAGGCCGTATCTAATTATTTTTTGGATAAAATAGTCCCATTTAAAATTTGAAGGGGACATATGTTTGGAATCGGCTTTACTGAGTTGCTTCTTATTGCTATCGTTGCGATACTGTTTTTAGGGCCCGATAAACTTCCTGAGGCCATGGTGCAAATCGCAAAGTTCATCAAAAGTGTTCAAAGAACCATACGAGATGCAAAAATTTCTTTAGAAGAAGAGATAAAAATTGCAGACCTTAAAGAGGAGGCACTCAGCTACAAAAGACAACTCGATGAGGCTAGCAGTGAACTTAAAGGCTTTAAAAATATAGATGCCAATCCCATCAAAGAGATCAATGAAGCCATAAGCGATGCAAAAAAAACTTTTTCCGGCACCAGTCTTCTTGAAGAACAAAGCGAACCGGCAGCTGCATCGGTGGAACCAAAGCGTGATACCGTTACTTTTGAAAAAAACAAAAAAGAGAATGATGACAAAGGCAATACATAATGTTTAGTGAATTAAAACCGCATCTTGTAGAGTTAAGAAAAAGACTTGGACTTTCCGTGCTCTCTGTTTTTATCATGTTTGCAGTCGCCTTTACTTTTCATGAGCCTATCTTGGAATGGGTCACCCATCCGCTGAATGACGCGCTTACTCAAGTGTCGGAAATCTCAAAAAAAGCAGCCGAAGGAATGGTGACCACGCATCAGGTGGGAGGAGCCTTTTTTGTGGCGCTGAAAGTCTCTTTTTTTGCAGCATTGATCGGAGCGCTTCCTTTTGTCCTTTATCAGCTCTGGCTCTTTATAGCGCCGGGGCTCTACGCCAATGAAAAGAAAATGATTCTCCCTTTTGTGTTAGGGGGAACGGTAATGTTTGTGATCGGTGTGCTTTTTTCTTACTATATCGTCACGCCGTTTGGTTTTCAATTTCTTATCACTTTTGGTTCATTTCTCTATACCCCTTTGATCAACATCGAAGATTATGTAGGATTTTTTACGAAGATTATGGTGGGTTTTGGTATTTCGTTTGAATTGCCTGTATTTGCTTATTTTTTAGCATTATTGGGGTTGGTGACTGATCGCACGCTTGTTGACTTTTTCAAATATGCGATTGTCATTATTTTTGTGGTTGCAGCGCTTTTAACTCCTCCCGATGTCCTGACTCAGTTTCTTATGGCTGTACCTCTCGTGCTCCTGTATGGTCTATCTATCCTTATTGTTCGCATGGTCAATCCTGCCCCAAAAGAAGAGAATGACGAATAAAAAATTAAAATTGGGTCATAAAGATTTTATGCCCTTTTTAAAGTCATTGTGCGCACTAAAGACCGGGGGTCAGCCGCCGAGATTATCCGCCAATATGCTTTGCAGTCCGACACAGTACCCCGATGGTCTTTCAATTTTTTCCAAAAAGAGTGCAAACTCAAAGACCCGCAGAGTGTTTTATTGATGCTTTCTCCCGAACTTCTTACTCAAAACTATGACTATAAGCTCCCCGAAGGATTCATAGCCACAGCGCCTGTGCATCCAAGGGATCATGCCAGGCTGCTGGTGTATGATAGAAAATCAGATACGATCACCCATACCACCTTTAAACATCTGTTGGATTTTGTTCCCAAAGAGTGTGACATTTTTCTCAATGATACGCGAGTCATCAAGGCGCGTATTTTCGGCACCAAAAAAAGCGGCGGAAAAGTAGAGTTGCTTTTCAATAAACCTGTCGATGCGTATCACTATGCTGTGCTTATACGCGGAAAAGTAAAAACAGGGACGGAGCTTTTGTTTGAAGACGGCTTGGCAGCTACCGTAACCGCGCTATGCGATGACGGCTCGCGTTTGGTCTCCTTTACACATGGGGGCAAAGAGATACGATTTGAAACGCTGGTCCCTATTTTAGACAAAATAGGCCACATTCCTCTTCCTCCCTATATGCAAAGAGAGGATAACAAAGAAGACGAAATCGATTATCAAACGCTTTTTGCCAAACATGCAGGTGCAGTAGCAGCCCCTACGGCCTCTTTGCATTTTACCCCCGAACTTTTTGCTGCTTTAGAAGTCAGACATAAAACACATAGAGTCACGCTGCATGTAGGAGCAGGGACTTTTAAGCCCGTAGAAACTGAACAGATACTTGACCATCCTATGCATTCTGAATATTTTCACATCAGCAACGAAGCAGCAAAAGTCATTCAAAGCAAAACCCCTATTTTAGCCATTGGTACAACCGTAACAAGAACAGTGGAATACTTCACCAGGACAGAACGGCAGGAAGGAGAATGCAACCTTTTTCTAAATCCGCACAATCCGCCCCAAAGAGTTTCTCATCTGCTTACCAATTTTCATTTGCCAAAAAGCACACTAATCATGCTTGTAAGTGCTTTTATCGGGAGAGAGAAAACATTGCACATATACAATGAAGCTATTCAAGAAAAGTATCGTTTTTTTTCATATGGCGATGCCATGCTTATACTTTGAAAAAAATGAAAAAACACTTTGCGCCCCATAGAGACACGCAAATCAAAAGATAAAATCTTCGATACTTTCATCGTGCATTCTGACAGTCTGACATAAAAATCCCTTTAAAACAGTATCATATTTTAGTGAATTTTTCAGGCAATATTTTATAATTATTGTATAATTATAGGATGGAAAAATTAACCTATTTAACTCTTTTTAGTATTGTCATGCTGATGACAGGATGCAGTCAGAAAGATCCAAAACCTTATCACCATCCAAAAAATCCTGACTATAGTATAAAGAAACCAAAAGTAGTCTATGAACCCAGTAGAAATAATTTAAGCAAAATGGTCGAGGAGTTGCAAGGCAGGCCTTATGTGTGGGCCGAAGAGGGACCTGAATGTTTTGATTGTTCGGGGTTTACCTACTATGTATATGGCAGCATGGGTATAGATATTCCCAGGGTAGCAAGAGAACAGGCCAAAGTCGGCAAAACAATCAATGTCGAAGAGTTACAATATGGCGATTTGATCTTTTTCAACACTACCGACCAGCCGGGTCAAAGCATCACTCATGTAGGGCTTTATCTTGGAAACGGGTGGTTTACCCATGCGAGCACAGGCAAATATGAAGTGCTCTATACCAATCTTTATACGTCCGTTTATTTTAAAGAAAGATTACGGGTTTGCCGCAGATATCTGCCTGATGCACAGATTGAGGTCAATAAAAGAAAACCATGGAAAATTGTAAGAGAAAAGCCGATTAAATTGCAAACAGAAGCCTTAATAAGATTGGCAGCCATCCCTCCTGCGGCCAAGGAAGTTCCGATTGTGGAAGAATCGCTTGCTCCTGCCCTAAAAAAAGAATCCGGACACGATATTGTTTGCGCTGTACCTGTCAGCAGGGAAAATACGGCCAATGGTATCTTTTATGTTCAGGTGGGATCTTTTGAAGGAAAACCAAACAATGATCTGCTTCTTACTATTACCCATCAAGGCTTTGCCTATAAAATGATACAATTTCCAAAAGGAAATGTTCAAATTAACAAATTGCTTATAGGACCGTACAAAAGCAAAAAAGAGGTTTTAGCTGCCCTGTCCAATGTTAAACAAAAAATTCAAAAAGATGCTTTTATTGCAGAAATACGATAAAATCGATGCCTAAAATTTCTATCAATGCATCATGTCCCTGCGGGAGCGGAGATAAATATAAAAAATGCTGCCGTATTTACCACCAAGGAGCGAAAGCTCCGGATGCATTAACCTTAATGAAAACTCGTTATAGCGCATACGCTGCAAATGAATATGCTTATATTATCAAAACAACGCACCCTAAGAATCCGGATTACTCTATAGAAATGCAAACATGGAAAACCTCTATTCTTGCATTTAGTAACCATACAGAATTTCTGGGTTTGGAGATCATTGAATTCATAGATACCCCCCATGAAGCATTTGTTACTTTCACAGCACATCTTTCAAGCGGTATCTTAAACGAAAAAAGCCGTTTTTTAAAAACGGATGGCAAATGGCTCTACGTAGACGGAGTATTGTTTTAAATCTTCTTCAAATAACAAGAATGAAAAATAAGATATAATTCCTAAAAAATCTATGCCGTCAAAGCAGAATCAAACATTAGATTTGACCCCAAAAAGAGAAAGAAAATGAAAAAAATTAAACCCATTTATATAATATTGTTAAGTACTCTGTGGTTTATCATTGGATGCGGTTCTGATGACACTCCAAAACCAAATACACCAAAAAATAAAGCAGGATTTCATACCGACCGATCAAAATTTATTGCAACTATAGATGCGGCCGCTTCAGACAAACAAGAAAGAAACAACTATATTGATGAATTTATTGCCAAATCAGACGTTCAGTGCCAACGCTATTTGGACAGACCTCTCAGAAAATCCGAAAGCAAATCAAAAAGTGCACTCTACATGAATCTGTTTGATGCTGTAAGTGCAGTATTTGGCACAAAAGATGTTACAGACAGCGCCAAAAAACTGTATATGAAAAATCCAAACGGTGAAAATGAAGCGAAAATGGCCTATGAAAAAGCCCTATCTTTTGAGATCAAACGTGGCGTAGAGATTGCCCGAGAACGCTATGCTCAAACTATGTTGATTAAGAAAAACAGGCTCATAGAAAGCTATACGATTGCTATGCTTGAGCAGGATATACAAAACTACGATAAATTATGCGATTATGAATATGGCCTCGTAGAGATCAACAATATTCTCAAAAAAGCACAAACACCAACCACCGTACAACCTTTTTCTTCAAGACTAACCATAGACCCTGCTTCTATCAAAAATAAAGTAGAGGCCGTCACTATCGAAGCCAAAAGCAAAGAAGAGAAAAAGAAAAAGAAAAAGACAAAGAAAAAGAAAAAGAAAAAGAAAAAGAAAATTATACAAAGCGAAGAAGAAATGCAAATCATAGAAACATCTCTTGATGGCAATACCTCTTTGGCCGCCAATCTTCAAAACTAACTATAATTGCTGCAAACGTGATTCATTTTTACAGCAAAAAAGGATACAATCTCTTTATGAAATTAGCCGGTATAGACATTGGACTTAAGCGTATTGGCGTGGCAATTTGCCTGGATGACAAGATTGTTATGCCTCAAAATGCCATTCTCAGAAAAAACCGCAACCAAGCTGCACGGGATGTAAAAACTTTTTTACACGAATGGGAGATAGAAAAACTAATCGTGGGAATCCCGAAAGACGGCAGCAGCAGCAGCGAAATGGAGCGCCGAATCAAACACTTTGTCTCTCTTTTGGCTCTTGATATCGAAATCGTCTATCAAGACGAACAGGGTTCCAGTTTTGAAGCCAAAGAGCTTACGATGGGAGAGTTTAAACATAAACGAGACGGCAGACTTGATTCTGTGGCAGCAAAGATCATCTTGGAGAGATTTCTGCATTTGTAGAGTCTTTTTGTCCATCCAAAAAGATAGCGCTGGGCATCCTGCTATTCATACCTTAAAGCATCAATCGGATTCATATTGGCTGCTTTACGCGCAGGAATGATCCCAAACACAATGCCGATCAGCATGGAAAAAAACAAAGCAACCATTGTAATTGTCGGATTGATTACCAGCGCAATATCAAGCCAAAGCGTTACGCCAAAGGTGATTGCAACACCCAATACAATTCCCACAACTCCCCCCAATCCTGAAAGCACAATAGATTCGATCAGAAACTGTATCAAAATATCTTTTGCCATTGCTCCTACTGCCATACGAATACCTATCTCTCTTGTGCGCTCCGTAACCGAAACAAGCATGATATTCATGATACCGATTCCTCCGACTATCAAAGAAATTGCGGCTACTGCGCCCAGCATGATTGTCAATATCGTAGTAACTTCTGAAATCGTATCAATAAGTGCTGTCATGCTCCTTACTGAAAAATTATCTTCATCTGCTGAATCTATGCGTCTTCTTTCTCTGAGCAGCTGCTCTATTTGAACTTTAGCCTCAACAAGCGGGATATTCTCTTTTACTGCAGCTATCATAAGGTGAATATTGTCACTGCCGCTAATGCGTCGCTGAAACAAAGAAAAAGGAACCAGCAGCATATCGTCTTGATCTGAACCAAACGTGTTGGCACCCTTAGTCTCAAGAACCCCTATGACTTCGCAAGAAAAGTTTTTAAGACGTATTCTCTTGCCGACAATCGATTCAGAAGGCGCAAAAAGTGTTTTAACGACAGTCTGGCCTACGATGCACACATTTTGTCCTGTTCTTAGTTCGCTTTTATCAAATACTCTTCCCTCTTGCAGATTCCAGTTTTGTGCAATCAGATAATCATTTTCAACTCCTCTGATGTTCGTACGATAATTTTGATCTTTATAAATTATGGTCATCAAAGCATTTTCTACCGGCGAAATAGCCCTGAGTGTATACAAAGAGGATCGCAATGTTTCGAGGTCTTTTTTTTTGAAAGGTATCTCTATAGCACCCCGATTGCCGGGTCCGCGTTGTTGTCCTGGCATAATATAAAGCGTATTGCTCCCCAGTTTTTCAACACTTTGAGTAATTGATTTACTTGCTCCTTTGCCTATATTTACCATTGCGATCACAGAAGCAATACCAATCACTATCCCGATTGCAGTCAGTAAAGAACGCATCAGATTTCGCCTGATCTCGCGCAATGCCTGAAAAAATGCATTACGAAGCATGATTGACCTCTTTTTCAATCATTCCATCGCGCAGATATATCGTTCTTGAAGCATACGCAGCAATATCCTCTTCATGCGTAACCATAATCACCGTAATGCCCTGCTTGTTAAATGTCGTAATCAATTCCATGATCTCATGGCCGCGCTTGGTATCAAGATTTCCCGTAGGTTCATCGGCGATCAGAACTTTTGGGCGGGTCACCATTGCTCTGGCGATAGCTACACGCTGCTGTTGTCCGCCCGAAAGCTGTCCGGGTTCATAAAAGATTCTATCTTCCAATCCTACTTTTTCAAGGGCTTCATAGGCCATTTTTTTGCATGTCGCGGCATCTAGTCCCTGATATATCAACGGTATTTCAACATTTTCAAGAGAGGTGGTTTTTTTCAAAAGATTGTATCCCTGAAAAATAAATCCCAAAACATGGCGTCTAAACAAAGCGCGCTGGTCTTGATTGAGATTGCCGATCTCTGTATCAAAAAACAAATAGTTGCCGTTGCTGGGCACATCTAGGGTACCTAAAATATTGAGCAGTGTTGATTTGCCGCTTCCGCTTGGCCCCATGATGGCGACAAATTCTCCCTCTTCAATGTTTAAATTAATCCCTTGAAGTACCGTTGTTGCCGTCTCTCCTTCTCCATAGGTTTTCTCAATATTTTTCAGCACGATCATAATCGTTTTTCCTGGTTGATAATCACACCGTCATCCTCATCAAGCTCTTCTGCATTAATCGCACTGATGGGGCCGTTATGCCCCAGTACTTCAACATAGATCTTTTTAGGTACGCCGTTTTTAAGAACCCAAACATGAGGATTTGGATCTATGTCTATCTTTTCTTCTTCTGCGCTGCTGAAAAGATTTTTTGTTTTTGGCTGAACCGGAATATAAAGCAGTGCAGCTCTTTTAATAATAAAAGCATCTTTAACCTCCCTGATAACAATATCTGCATCCACACTCATTCCGGGTCTCAATAAAAGTTCTTTATTGTTTACCTCCATAATCGCTTTATAGGTCACGACACTCTCTAAAATTTCAGAATTGATGCGCACCTGCTTGATTGCTGCATTAAATAGTCTCTCAGGATAGGCGTCAACGCTAAAAGTAGCCCGCTGTCCTACTTGTATTTTTGCAATGTCTGCCTCATCAATGCTGATTTGAAGCTCCATGTTGGTCAGATCTTTAGCGATACTAAACAATACCGGAGTTTGAAAAGAAGCCGCAACCGTTTGCCCAGGATCAATATTGCGCACCAAAATCGTTCCGTCTACAGGAGAGTAGACTTTTGTTTTTTTTAGATCATACTCTGCCGATGTGAGCGCATGTTTGGCTTGTTCTATCTGGGCATTGGCATTGGCGATTTGCGCTTGGGCCAAAAGATAGTTTCCCCAGTCGCGGTCCCAGTCGCTTTGTGTAGGCAACGCGCCTTTGGAAGTGCTTCTAAGTTTTTTATTTCGCTCCATCGTTGTTTGCGCCTGATAGTACTGCGCCTGGGCGCTTTGCAGTGAGGCATTGGCTATCTCCAGTGACGCCTTTGCTCTATCAAAAACACTTTGGTATTTTGTAATATCCAGCACAGCCAACAGTTGTCCTTTTTTGACCTCATCGTTATAATCAACATACACCTCCTCTATCGTTCCGGAAACTTCGGTTCCTACATCCACACTTTCTACCGGCTGAATATACCCGCTCGCAGAAACCGTCAGTTCAAGGTTTCCTCTTTTTAGAGGATCTGTTATATACCGATATCCTGTGCCCCCTGATCCTTTAATAAAAAAACTATAGAATCCTATGCCTACGGCTAAAAATAATATACTAAAAAAGATGATCCATCTTGTTTTATGATTTTTATACTGAATAATTTTTTGCATCTCTTCCATCTTTTTCCTTTCTTCATATACCAATCAACACCGCATATTTTTTGTTGATTGTGTTAAGACGGTGCCGCTTTACCATTCTAACGGAGATTGGCTGCAATGTCAATTTGAGGTTTGTGCGGCATCCGCTTTTCTGCTTTTACGAAACTTTTCCTACTTCGTACCATTTTCTCAACCATTTATCAAAAGGCGTAATGAATCTATAAATCACCGGCACAATGAGCAGGGTTAGCACCATGGAACTTAAAAGTCCTCCTATGACAGCAATGGCCATCGGCGCTTTCGTCTCACTTCCCAGCCCTGTTGCTATGGCCAGCGGCAGCATTGCAAACACCATTGCAAGGGTTGTCATCAAAATCGGTCTGAGTCTTTTTTCGCCCGCTTCAAGGAGCGCTTCGTCTGTATTTTTTCCTTTTCGCATCGCTTCATTGGCAAAATCCACCAGCAAAACGGCATTTTTTCCTACCATTCCCATCAGCAGCATAAAGCCGATCATCACAAAAAGACTAAATTGCAATCCGCTCAAATAGAGCGCAAGCATCACTCCAATGATACTAAGCGGCAGCGAAACCATGATAATCACAGGCTGGATCAAAGATTCATACAAAATAGCCAGAATGATAAACATCAAAATGACAGAAAGTCCCAATGCAACACCAAATGCCTCCCCTGTCTTAACCATTTCTTCTGCAAATCCGGTAAACTTATAGGTTACTCCCTTAGGCAACAGCTCATCAATTTTTTCTTCCGTATATTTGACTGCTCCTCCAAGATCAAGCCCAAACAGATCGGCATATATACTGACCTGTCTTTGTCTGTCAAAATGATAAATGCTTGCCAAAGAAGTGCTTGGAACAAAATTGACCAAACCGTCAAGATAGACAAGTGCTCCGTTTTGCGCACGAAGCTGAATCTTTTTCAAATCTTCAATCGTTTTTCGATGAGCATCATCAAATCTAAGCGTGATATTATACTGCTTTCCCTTTTCCTCAAAATGAGATATTTCCAGATCGCTTGAAAATGCAATCGCGACAGCCTCGGCAATCTGGGAAGCAGTGATCCCCATTTTGCTGGCATTTTCACGCAATATCTGAATATCTATTTGAGGTTTTCCTTCATCTAAATTGGTATCAATATCGACAAATCCTTTTTTTTGGGCAAGATAGCCTGTCAGATTGTGTGCGGCTGTCTTCAGTGCCTCAAATGAATCTGACTTTAAAATGATCTGGTAGGGAACGCTTGCTCCTGCTCCTTTAATGTTGGGGATCGCTGCAGCCGTAATATATAAATTTTTTTGGTAAGGCTTGAGTTTTTCTCTCAGACTCTGGATAATCTCTTCTTGATTAAGTTTTCTTTGCATCTTCGATGTCAGCTGAACATAAATAAGTGCCTTGTGAATTTCTTGGGAACTGTTGTACCCTACACTTAATGTGGTATAGAGTACATTTTTATCCTTTTTAACCAATGCTTCAATCTTTTTTGATTGCCTGATCATCTCCTCCAGAGAAATTCCCGCCTGTGCCCGGATCTGGACTTCAAATTCAGCTTTGTCTTCCTTGGGAATAAAATCCATACCGATCTTAGGAAAAAGGCTCAAACTGCCCACAAACGCAGCCAATACAAAAACAATTGTTAAAATCTTAAACTTCAAAACAAAACGCAATGAGCTTGCATAGATAGTTTCCAAGCCTTTAAAAAAAGGCTCGGTTACGGTATAAAATCGGCTCTCTTTTTTATGAAGTGTTCTTGCGCTCAAACTGGGAATAAAACTTAACGCTATCGTATAAGAGATAACCACAGCAAAACCAACCGTCATGGCAAAAGATTCAAAAAACTTTCCGACAATACCGCTCATATTTGCAACAGGGATAAAAACCGCCAAAAGCATCGCCGAGATCGCCAAAATAGCAAACGAAATCTCTTTAACGCCTTCATAGGCCGCCTCAAATCTTCCTTTTCCCTCTTCAAGTTTTTTGTAAATATTCTCTATAACAACCACCGCAT
The DNA here is from genome assembly GCA_002742845.1 of Sulfurovum sp. UBA12169. Classification (NCBI taxonomy): domain Bacteria; kingdom Pseudomonadati; phylum Campylobacterota; class Epsilonproteobacteria; order Campylobacterales; family Sulfurovaceae; genus Sulfurovum; species Sulfurovum sp. UBA12169. The sequence goes on from DLUH01000005.1 coordinate 57,147, forward strand.
CGTCAATGATAATACCTATTGCAAGCGTAAGTCCAATAAGCGTCATTCTATTAAGATCATATCCCATAAAATGCATCAACGCAATTGTGCCAAATATTGAGGCAGGAATAGAAAGTGCTGAAACAAAAGTAATAGTCATATTTCTCAAAAATACGAAAATAATGATAACAGCCAAAAAAGCACCGTAGACCAAATCAAATTCAACATCTTTAAGCGAGTGAATAATGAAAGGCGAAGTATCATTAAGTATTTTAACCTCAAATTTTTCTTGGGCAAGTTCTTGCAGCAAAGGCACCTCTGCTTTTACTTTGGCAACAATATCAAGCGTATTGGTGCCAGAAATCTTTTGCACTTCAAGCATTACTCCCTCCACGCCGTTGTAGGAAGCATAACTTTTGGCATCACTCAATCCGTCATCTACTTTAGCAATATCTTTAAGCCTTATGCCTTCTTTGATATTGATATTTTCAAGTTCTTTTATACTTAATGCATCCGCTTTGGTCTTTAGGATAAACTCTTTATCTTTGGCAATAAGCTTGCCTCCGCCGATTTTGATATTTTCTTGGGCAACAATACTGTTGAATTCCGCTACCGTAATTCCATATCGGGTAAGTTTGGTGATATCAGGGTAGATTTTGATTTCTCTATCCTTATAACCGATAATGTTGATTGCTCCTACGCCGTTGATCTTCTGGATGATTGGTTTGACTTTTTCATCAGCAAAAACCATTAAATTTTGCACCGTATCATTTTTTGCCGTAACAAAAAGATTGATTATCGATGCGCTGCCGATATCAAGTTTGCTTACCAAAGGCGTTTTGGCATCTTTCGGAAGAGAAACTGCAGAAACTTTATCCCTTACATCATTGGTTGCCTCATCAATGTCACGCTCTAAAAAGAATTTAACCGTCACAATACTTACGCTGTCACTGCTTGTAGAAATTATAGAATCCACCCCTCCTATTCTTGAGATTGCCTCTTCTATCTTTTCGGTCACCTCCGATTCGATTGTAGTTGGTTCAGCTCCCGGATAAACAGTTTTGATCGTTACGAGGGGAAAATCCACATTAGGAAAAAGGGCTGCTGGCATAACTTTGAAACTCATCCACCCGAAGATAACCAAAGTCAATGCATACATTAATGTAGCAATCGGTCTATTTATGGCAAACCTATACATAGTGTTCCTGCTTATTTGTCATCTGCGATAATTGTTCCCTGACCAGAAAGACCCACCATCAAGTCTTTAGCCTCAACCTCTGCAATCACTTTTCTATTTTCCATATTCACCACAGGATGAATTTTAGAGATCTTCCCCTCATGCATTTTTTCATCTCCGTCTATTTTATATTTAAAGTGATCTCCTACCTTTACTTTGGCATGATACTTTTGGTCAAACTCCAGAATCAATTTTCTCTCGTGTGCGCTTTGTATCTTCAAGAGCGTTCGGATCATGGCCCCGCTTACCACATCCCCTTCCTCTAAACTCTTTTCATAAATAACCCCATCAAAAGGAGCCCTTAAAACGGTTTTGTCCAATAGTGACTTTTGGTATGCTGCTTGCACCTTGGCATTCTCATGCTTGAACGCATATTGGTCAAATTGTGATTGGTCAATGATCTTTTTGACTTTCACCTGTCTATCATAGTCTAATTTCGCATACTTCAGTGCCACCTGCGCACCTTCTAGCATCACTTTAAGATCATCGTTTTGCAGTGTTGAAAGAACATCCTCTTTTTTGACTTCGCTTCCAACATCTACAGTCACTTTTTGCACAATACCGCTGCTGCTGAAAGCAAGATTGGCACTTTTTTGGGCTTCTACTTGAAATGTGGCGTAAACTTCTTCCGCAGACATCGCCGTTATCATCCACAGCATGCTCCATATAATTTTTTTCATCTTATAAACTCCCTGGGGTCTTTTCCTGCATAGTAATAATAAATTGATTTGGCTATCTCATAGTCATACAGTGTTCCTTCATAGCGCGCTTGAGCAAGCGTCTGCTCGTTTAGCGCATCAAGATAGGCAATGTTGTCCACCAATCCGACTTCAAATTTCTTAACAATACTTTTATAGGTGCTTTTTGCCGCCCTGAGTGCACTGCTTGCACTCTCAAGTTTGACGCGGATCGTTTTGAGATTGCTGCTGGATAGATTAAAATTCATCTTCTGTTCTCGTACCCTATAAGAATGCTCCGCCTCCAATGCCATTTTTTGATAGATCACCGCTTCGCGTTCTTTTTTCATCTTTCCATGATCAAAAAGGCGCATATTCACAGAAAGTGTGACTTTGTTCTGATGATCGAGCAATAAGCCTTCCGTACTGAATCCTCCTGAGTTTACCAGATCATCATAGTGTGATTTGCTATAGGTATCTTCGAGTATCACTTGAGGCTTGTATCCTGCATCGATAGCCTTGGCATTCTCCTGAAGCGCATTCGCATTAGCTTGCAAGATCTTGCTGTTTTCATAAGCTTCAAATTCTACATGCTTAGGTTCCGCAAACTGATTGTTCTTTATATTTTTAACCGGCAGTCCGCTCATAAGCTGAAGATTTTCTTTCTGTGTTTCAAGCAAAAGCTTTGTATTTTCTATCGTGTAACGATTGTCTTCATACACGGCTTGAAGTTTGTCTATCTCTTCTTGTGTCGCCAGTCCCGCCTCAGTGAATTTTTTCACACGAAGCATCTGGGCTTGCAGTTCTTTGGATTGTCCGTCCAGTGCGTAAAGTATTGCTTTGAGTTTTTGTATCGAATAGTAGCGATTGATGATATCTAGTGAAACACTTTTTGAAAAAGCGTTTTTTTCAAATAAAGAGGCTTGGTGCTCAAAAGATTTTGATCTCTTTTGGGCACTTTTTCTTCCTCCGTCGTACAGTTCCATTCCTACAGAAGCATATCCCGTGCTCACTTCTCCGGGACTGATGAGAGAGTTTGGATTGACTCGGCTGTAGCTTGCACCTATGTCCAGTGTCGGCCAATAAGCACTCTGCTTCGCTTCTACTTCTTTAGCCTTCGCTTTGCTTCTGAGTTCACTTGACTCCATAAGCGGATTATGCGTATGGGCATGATCTATGAAATCTCTCAAACCGTACGTTTGAGAAAAAACCCAAACAGGTAAAATTATCATCCATAAAATTCTCATTATTTCTCCTTGCTTGCAATTAGTGTACGTACAAACTCTCTGTCGTTATTTTAAAGATTGTTTTACAGCTTCTCTTTGAGCGCCTGGATGCGACGATAGGCATTATCAATAGTTTCTTTTTTAATCTCACCGCTTTTAACCATCTGCGCAATTAGTCCGACCAAAGTTTTGGTGCTTACGGTTTTTCTCGGATCAAGCTGGTTTCCAAAAAGCAGCAGATCATTTCCCGCATTGATTGCCAGCTTAAGCGTATTTCTTAGACCATATTTTTGTGAGATGGCTCCCATTTGCAAATCGTCCGTGATTACTATACCACGATAATCTAAATCCCGGCGTAATTTTTGAGTGACAGTTTTAAATGAAAGGCTTGCGGGATAATCCGCATCAAGCTTTTGATTGAATACATGGGCAACCATAACCGTATCCGCTTTAGCTTTAAGAAGGCGGTAAGGTTCAAGCTCTATCTCTTTCCACACCTGAGTGACATCAACAAAGCCTTTATGCGTATCCCCCAAAGAAGATCCGTGTCCAGGAAAATGCTTGATAGAAGTAAGTACGCCATGCTGATGCATCGCATCAATAAATGCAGAAGCATGGGCTGCAACACTTTGCGGATCTTTTCCAAAGGAACGTCCAAGTCCATAAATCACCCGGTTTTTAGGATTGATTGCCAGATCGACTACCGGCGCAAGGTCAAAATTGATTCCGACACTTTGCAGCTCCCGGCTCATTTTTTGATAAACAGTTTTTATTTGAGATGAATTCATTTTGCTGACTTGGGCAGCTTTGGGAAACCTGCCGTAAAAACCGTAAGCACTTTTAAGTCTTTGAACCTTTCCGCCTTCCTGGTCTACCGCAATAAGCAACTTTCCGTCTTGACTGCATGCTTGCAGTTCCTTTGTCAATTGGGCAAGTTGTTTTTTTGAAATAATATTTTTAGGCTTATTTTTATCCACCGGGTTATAATCAAATAAAATAACGGATCCCAGATTGTATCGCTTGATATCCTGGCATATCTGCGTATTTGCTTTTGCCGTAGTGCCATGAAATCCCACCATTAACATCTGACCTATGCGCCTCTCTAACGATAAGTCATCCTTTGCTATCAAACCAGAAGCAATACACATCATGTTCACAGCAAAAAATAGTTTTTTTAACATCCTTTGACTCCTTCATTTTTTAGAAAATGAAGTATAGCGATATTTTGATTATTAGTGTACGGTTAACCTTTGAAATGTATCATAACATTACAAGAGCATCCGGGGTACATATCCCACCCTATCTTGAAATATAATATTTTACTCCTCCTTATTAAAATATTTCCCTCCCTTTTATTCCGGATGCTCTTTGTAGATTAATTTAGACAGCATTTTCTATCATATCCTTTTCACATTTTTATTTAAACGATTTTTGATTATTAGTGTACGGTTAACCTTTGAAATGTATCATAACATTACAAGAGCATTCAGGATGTCCATCCTGTACTGAAATATGATATTTTACTCCTCCTTATTAAAATATTTTCCCCCTTCCTTTTATTCTGGATGCTCTTTGTAAATTATTTTAGACAAATACATTTAATTGCACATTTTTTACATCTTCAATAGTGTATAATGTTTAAAATTATATTTAAAGGCTTGAATATGAAAAAATTAGTAACATTGGCATTTTTGATCTTTTCTCTTTTCTCTTATGCGCAGGCACAAGAAATACCAAGCAAAGAACATGCGTTTACGATCACCGACATTAAAGGGATTTCTTATGAAATTAACGGCAAAGAAGAGGGTCTAGACATTAAAGGGCTTGAAGGGAAAATTGTCTTTTTGGAATTTTTTGGGCACAAGTGCCCGCCATGCTTGGCTAGCATCCCCCATCTTATTAGCCTGCAAGAAAAATATAAAGACAGCTTAGCAATCATAGCACTTGAGGTGCAAGGATATGACAATGCAAAATTATCTGCATTTGCGAAAGAAAAAGGCATAAATTATATTGCAGTATCTGAAGAAACAAGCGGAAATTTTGTTAATTATATTAGCCAAAGAGCCGAATGGAATGGAAATATTCCTTTTTTAATTGCGTTAGATACAAAAGGAAGCGTTCAGTTTATTCAAGCAGGAATGATGCCCGAAGAATCCCTGGAAGAACTCATCAGACAACTCACGCCCCCCACCATAGCGGAAACCAACCAAACCAACCAAACCAACCAAGCCGCCCAAACTAACTAATCTACTGTAATCTCACGATACCGTTGTGTATCGTGATACTTCCCTCCAATTCAGCTTCATATACTTTCTCTTTAAATTGAGCCAATGCCTCATCCAATGTAGGCGAAGTTTGGCAAAAATAAAAAAAATCATCTTTTTCCAAAGAGTCACTGCTTGGAACCTCCCCAAATAAAGAGGCAAATCTCTCTATGTCGTAAATAGGAGTTGCTTTTTCTTCTAAAAGCAAAAAAGTTGTGCCGCTGCTCTCTTCAAGCCTCTGAGGCAATACAAAAATTTTTTTGCCCATCTTTTGTGCATACCGAACCGAACGCATGGAACCGCTCTCAAGATCCGCCTGGGTAACAATGAGCATATCTCCCAAAGCAACCACCAGTTCATTTCTCACTACAAAGCTCCAGGCTGTTGCCTTAAAGCCATTATTGAATTGACTGAGGACAAGCCCTTGTTTTTCTATTCTCTCTATCAATGCTCTATTTACTGAAGGATAACGGATATCCAAGCCGTTGGCCGCTACAGCTATAGTGTTTTCTTCCCCTGCTCCTGCATGCGCCACAGCATCCACCCCCATTGCCGCTCCGCTCACAATACATACTCCCCGTTTTGCCAAAGCTTTTGCAATAGTATAGGTAAACTGTTTGGTATAGTTTGAAGGTCTCCTGCTTCCCACGATAGAGACCTTGGGACGCTTAAGCAGATCAAGATTGCCTTTATAGTAAAGCGAAGAGGGAGGTTTTTTCATTGCATCCAATGCAGCAATAGAATCTAAAAGAAGTTGACCCATCTTAAAAACCTTTTTTTTGATCATATCACAAGGCTTTCTTTGGAGAAAAAAATCTGTCAATTTGTCATCAAATCATCTCTTTTCATATGAAAGAGGCTGACACGCAAAGCACAACACTGCCGTGATCAAGTTGAATTTTATTCCTATTCTTGCCATTTGCTTGACAGAAACGGCATCCCCGGCTGCAGAGATTTGGCTGCAGAGGAGACAGAACAGTATCGTTTAAAATAAGAAAGCTTACGACGAGATCGAGATAGAAACACGATTGTAACCGTATCTGCGTACAAGGCTGTAAAGCTTGAAAGCGTTGTCAGGATGCAGCCTCACACAGCCATGGGACGCCTTGCGACCCAGACTCCTGACCCACTCCGTGCCGTGAATTGCAAAACCGTCTTTGAAAAAGACCGAGTAAGGCATCGGTGAATTGTAAAACTGCTTGGAGTAATGCATCTTTGCCGCGTGGTAAGGCTTAAACCTTCCAGTTGGCGTATAATACCCATCAGCAGCCGTAGAGACAAACCACGAATAGACCATCGTATCGCCCTTATAGATATTCATGATCTGGTCTGAGATATCGATCTTCACATGAATATCTCCATCTATCATCGGTATCCGGCATTCAAGTTCCGCCATGCAGCGGTCGCGCTCCAGATGTTTGGCAACAATTTTATCTTTATTGGCTTGTGCTCTTTTTGCTTTTTCCTGATACTCTGCGATCGTCTTCTCATACGCCTTGATACGGCCGTAGTTGAAGCGCTTCTGCTTTTCTGTTTCATACTGTTCTTTGAGTAACACTACCTGCTTTTTTGCAATAAATAGCTCCCTGTCTGCATTCATCAACTCGGTGCGGTCATCCTGGATGTTTGCCTGCAGCGATGTCATAAAGAAAAAAAGAATTAAAAATAACAAATGTTTCATACTTATTTTCACCCTTATATAAAATGCAGAATTATATAGTACGAATCATTTAAACTTAACCATAAATAGGAGCCTTTTTGTTAAAACGTACTATAAATTAAAAATATTAGCTTTTACGATATCACAAATAATCTGTTTGGTATAGTTTGAAGGGTTTCTGATTCCCGCGGTAGAGATTTTGGGTCATCAAATGATTCCTTTCCATATAAAATAGGCCGACAAGCAAAGCACGACTATACCGATCAAATTGAATTTTATTCCTGTTTTTGCCATCTGCTTGACAGTGATAATGTGCGAACTCATAATGATCGCATTGGGAGGTGTAGCGATGGGAAGCATGAAAGCATAACTTGCCTTAATGGTCACCGCCATCAGGAGGATCATGCCCTCTTCTTGGGGCATACTTTTGGCGAATTCATAAAAAACAGGAAGCGAAATAGATGTGAGTGCGGTATTGCTGGTCACCTCCGTAGCGAATGTGATAAAAAGTGTCACAAACACCAGCATCCAAAAAAAAGGAAATGTCAAAACAAATTCCAATTTGTGGGCTATATCTGCTGCCAATCCCGTAAATGAAAATGCTGCGGCAATGCTGAATCCTGCGCCAAAAAGAAAAATAATTTCGTAAGGAATTTTTTTGGTATCTTCCCAATCCAAAAAACCTATTTTAGGCACAAACATCAAAAGACCAAACCCAAGCAAAACCAACGTTTCATCCAATGCAATTCCAAACCGCTCTTTAGCGAATGCATTGCTCGCAAGCACCGCTCCAAGCACAATAATGACACCATAGAGTCTCTTTTGCGCACGGGTCAATACAGGAATATCATGTTTGACATCCTCAACAGACTCATTTTTTACTTCCCGAGAAAGTATCCATGGCACCAAAAACAGCATCACCCCTGCTACAGGAAACATAAGGAGCATCCACTTCCCAAAATTCAAAACAGGCAAAGCATGCTCCTGCAAAAACCCCATCAATATAAGATTTGGCGGGGTTCCTATAGGGGTTAAAATACCCCCTATGGTTGCTCCATAGGCAGTTGCAAGCAAAAACCGTATTTTCAATTTGATATTTTCACTCAAAAAAAGCGCTATGGGCATAAGCATTAATGTCACGGTGGTATTGGAAAGCACTGCGCTTAATAGTGCTGACGTGATTGCGAGCGCATAGATGATGCCCTGGGGTGTTTTCGGAAAAATATGCAGCAGTTTTGCTGAAAAATATATATGCAATTGTGTCTTTTCTATAGCAATCGCTACCATAAACCCGCCCAGAAAAAGAAAAATGATAGGATTGGCATAATTGTCTGCCACCGCACCACTATCCATTACACCAATCAAAGGAAAAAGAAGCAAGGGCAAAAGAGAAACTACCCCCAAAGGCAATGCCTCATTCGTCCAAAGAGTCACCAAAAATGCAACCACACCCAAGACCATAGCATGCTGCGGTGCAAATAGCGCCAGTGACGCGCTAAAAAATACCGTTCCGATCCCCAGCGCAATTCCTATCCCTCTCATTTTTTCACCTCACTCCTGAAACAATTCATCCACATACACCACATCCACTTCTTTTAAAATATCTTGAGCCTCTTTAAGGGCTTGCAGTGTCAGTGCGTGGGGATGCGCTATGGCGATAGCATGACCATTTTTCTTTGCGATTTTGACAGCCTGTCTTAACTGCTTTCGTATGGCATCTTTGTTTTGGATGTTGTCAAGAAACGTATCTCTGTAAATATAAAGATCTTTGTACGCATGTGCGATTTGACGAACTTTTGTTTTGGCGCTTGTTCGGCTATCTACAAATATAAACCCATTTTCTCTCAAAATAGGATACAGCACGCTCATCGCTTTTTCATTGGAAGTATACACGCTTCCCGTGTGGTTGTTAAGATATTTTGCCGCAGGAAAAAGTTTTCTGATCTCCTCTATCCTCTCACGAACCTTTTGCGGCGAATCATTCACTCTTAGTGTTTTGTGCATTTTATTCATTTGTGCACTCCCCGATTCCATAGGCAAATGCACCATGTAGTGTTTCAGATCATGAGCCAGAGTATGGCTTGTGGAAGAAAATTCGGAAGGAGGAAAAATAGAAGGTGTAAGCTTCGAGGGCAGCGATCGAATTTTATTGAGCTGCTGTGCATTGGAAACATCATCAATAATAATGGCAAGCCTGGCCTTCTTTGTCCGAGGCAACATTTTGACAGAAGAAGATGGAGTCAAGTTAGAATCATGGATACTCTTCTCAATAGAAGCAGCAGATCTCTCTTTTTTTTGAAATCCAATATCTTCCTCCAAAGTTTTGCCTTTTTGCTGCAATCTTTTTACTATGCTGTGATGTTCTTTTATGATCAATGCATCATCGGCTATCAAGGTACTATGATTTGTTTTTTCTGTTTTGGCCTCTTGTATTTTTACAATTTTAGGCGGGGACGCATGTTCGTCATTTTTATCATGCTGCCCCAAAAAATAGCCAAACACAACCATCATTATCACTATACCAACCCCTCCGATAACTCCCAAATGCATTTTCCATTTATTTTTTTTGGCTTTGGCGGACCTTCTGTTTGTTGCTTTTTCAGCGGATACTCTTTTATTGTTTCGTATTGAATTGCCGCTTGATTTTTTAGAGGGCGCTGCCATAGATCCTGCCGTTTTTGAATTTGATGCATTCTAACACAATATCACTTCGCAAAATGAATAATTTATCGTAAAACTTGAACATCGTAAGTATTTTTAGGTTCCCAAGGGAAAGCAAACTGTTTTGGCTTGTCATAAAAATAATACCTTTTTCATCTTTTGAACAGTCTATTGACAAACTTAAATGGCTTTAAAATTTTTAACTTGATTTACATCAATAAAAAAACTTAAAAAATATGCTATAACAATCTTGTATTTTCTATAATTTTAAATTATAAACATTTTAAATTACTTAAAGAGAGGGAGTAAAAATGTTCTTTGATCTTTTTTCTTCAAAAAATAAAAAAATTGTAAAGCGTTGGATGAAAGAACATGAAGAGATTGTTACCTTGGCACATAAGATCATAGCTGCCTATTCTAGCAACAATCATATTTTGGCAAAAAAAGAGTTGATTTCACTGAACAATACAGCGGTCAATCATCTTATGAATGAAGATATTGAACTTTATAAGCTTCTAAAAAAACGTAATGACATGCACCATAAAATTGAAAGCGATATCAAAAAATTTAAAGAAAACTTTTCAGAAACAAAGATAAATCTGATGAAATTTTTGACATATTATTCCAAAGCAGAAACGCCGCTTGATGAAAGTTTTTTCGATCAATTCAACAGCTTGGTGGGCATCCTGGGAGAAAGAATTGATTTTGAAGAAAACAATCTCTATCAAAAGCTTGAAGCTATTTAGCAACCTGCACAAGATAGATTTTTTATTAAAAATTTCCAAAAAATACTAACGTAAGATATATAAATTTATTGATTTACTGCGAGATAAACATGCTGTGTCCCTCTTTTTAAGAGGGGCACAAAATACAAATAAGACTTAGTTTTCGTCTTGTTTTACAATTTTGTTGGCTTTGATCCATGGCATCATGCCGCGAAGTCTTTCCCCTGTTTTTTCAAGTTTTGACGCCTTAAGATTGTTTCTTTCTGCATTCATTCTTGGGTAGCCTGCCTGGCCCTCAAGAACGAAATCTTTAGCAAACTGTCCGTTTTGGATCTCTTTAAGGATCTGTCTCATGGCTTTTTTAGACTCTTCGTTAATGACTCTTGGGCCAGAAACCATATCCCCGTATTCTGCTGTGTTGGAAATAGAGTATCTCATATCCGCGATACCGCCTTCGAAAATAAGATCAACGATCAATTTCATTTCGTGAAGACACTCAAAGTATGCCATCTCAGCAGGATATCCCGCTTCTGTCAATGTTTCAAAACCGGCCTGGATGAGCGCAGATACACCGCCGCAAAGTACTGCCTGCTCACCAAAAAGGTCTGTTTCTGTCTCATCTTTAAAGGTTGTTTCAATGATACCTGTTCTGCCACCGCCGATTGCAGACGCATAAGAAAGCGCCAATTCTTTGGTTGCATTGCTCGGATTTTGACCTATAGCGATAAGATCAGGGATCCCGCCGCCTCTTACGAATTCACTTCTTACCGTATGGCCCGGTGCTTTTGGCGCCACCATCATAACATTGACGTCTGCTCTTGGCTGGATACGGCCATAGTGGATCGCAAAACCGTGACCGAAGGCAATCGTTGCGCCCTGCTTAAGATTCGGTTCGATTTGTGCTTCGTAAATCTCTTTTTGGTTTTCATCCGGAAGAAGAATCATCACCACATCACCTTTTGCCGAAGCTTCTTCTACAGTAAGTACTTCAAAACCTTTTGCTTCGGCTTTTGCCCATGATTTTCCGCCTTTTTTAAGGCCGATGACTACATTTACACCGCTGTCTCTGAGGTTTTCTGCGTGCGCATGCCCTTGGCTGCCAAAACCGATCATCGCTACGGTTTTTGATTGAATGATATTTAAATCACAATCTTTGTCATAATATACATTTAAATGTTCCATCATATTTCCTTACATGTAGTAAAATTTTCGCGATTATACCCAAATATTTCTTATGGTCTTGATTTTAAGCAGATTTTTTAGCAGATTGCATGGTTTATGCTATAATAGTTTGACACCATTCAAAGGAGAACGCGGGATGATAACTTTTCTAAATGAAACTGTTTTGTGGTGGCATTGGATAATTTTGGGGATTGTTTTGTTGATCGCGGAGATCACGGCAGGTACGTTTTTTATGCTGGGGCTAGGTATCGCCGCCATCATTACCGGAGGCATAGATCTGCTGTTTGAAACCTCATTTACCGCAGAACTTTTTATCTGGATAGCACTCTGTCTGATAAGTATTGCTGCATGGTTTACATGGGTGAAAGAAAAAACAATCACGCAAAGCGGGCAATCCAACTACAGACTCGACACTCTCGGAACAGTCACACAAGAGATCAAACCCCACAGCAGAGGAAAGGTTCTTTTTGATGCCCCGGTATTAGGAAATTCAACCTGGCATGCTACGGCAAAAACAAATATAGCCAAAGAAACACGTGTCAAAATTGTAGAGATCAACGGACAGCTCATAGAGGTTGCGCCGTATTATTTATCATAAAGGAGATACACAATGGAAGTACTTAATATAGTCATTATTTTAGCAATCGCCGTTATTTATACGCTCTACAAAGGAGTCAATATCGTCCCCCAAGGCGAAGAGTGGGTGGTCGAGCGGCTTGGCAAATTTACACGCACGCTTACTCCGGGCTTAAATCTTATCGTCCCCTATATCGAAGCGGTTCGCCAAAAAATTTCTACCAGAGATATCATACTGGATATCCCGCAACAAGAGGTGATCACCAAAGACAATGCTGTTATCTTGACCAATGCGGTCACCTTCATTCGCGTCACCAACCCCAGAGACGCGATTTATGGTATTGAGGATTTCAGGCTGGCCATCCAGCAGCTCGTGATGACAACGCTGCGCTCCATCCTCGGAGAGATGTCGCTTGATGATGCACTTTCCAATCGCGATCAAATTAAAACCAAACTAAAAGATCAGATTATTGATGATGTTGCCGACTGGGGTGTTACAGTTAAATCCGTAGAAATACAAGATATCTCGCCAAGTGCTTCTATGCAGCACGCAATGGAACAGCAAGCCGCTGCCGAAAGAGAAAGAAGGGCCGTGGAAACTATGGCGGAAGGAAACAAAAATGCTGCCATCTTAGAAGCTGACGGAAAACTGGAAGCGGCCAAAAGAGAAGCACAGGCACAAATCGCCCTTGCCAATGCTTCAGGAGAAGCGATTAACATCATTTCTCAAAACATTCAAGACAAAGAGCTGCCGGCTATGTTCTTGCTTGGAGACAGATATATCACTTCTCTTGAAAAAATAAGCAAAAGCCAAAATTCCAAATTTGTCATTTATCCTGCGGATCTGCAAGGAGCCATCAAAGGCATGCTTGGCAATGTTTTCAAGCAATAAGCCGCCCTGCTTTTAGGGCTACTTGGAGAAATGCTGATAGTCTTTTTCGCCCACAAACTCCCCTCCCCACTTCCATCCGTACTTCTTGAAGATCTTAGTGGCAGGGTCATCCCTAAGAAGCAAGGCGCTATCTTGGGGTGTCGCATTTTGATGTTTTCTTGTTTTATAGCTTAAAGAGGCCTTATGGGAGATATATCCGGCGGTTGAGATATAAGGATTTTCGAGAGGATTGATGTCTATTGCTTTCCCGTAAGTATGCCTGGACCACCTTTTGGTTCCTGCTACATTGCGGCAATTAAATGCCGAAGTGTTGTCTGCCTCTATCGAATGCCAGTCGCTCCCCCCAAAATCACTGACCAAACGCATCTGCCTTATAGGATATTTTTCTTGATAAAGTGCTTCAAATATTCCGATGACCTCTTTTGCAATCTCTTTGTGCACAATCAATTCCCCCGTACGGCTTTTCCCATAAAAATCCCAATGAGTTAAACGAATATAGCGCAAATCTTTAAGCGCAACCGGACATCCTTTGCGCCATGAATTCCCTTCGGTCATACGCTTTTGGATCTGAGGCGTAATCGGGATTATTTTTGCGTTAAATTGAGCAAAAAGTGTCGCAGAAAACACTACAAATATTCCGATACTTTTTTGCATGGATTTGCCTCTTTTTTTATAAAGTATACCATAGTGCGATTTACCTTTGATTTACATTCAACTGCAATATTATGATAAAATTTCATAAAGAACATCGACAACAAAAAAGGAATAAAATGGAACAGTTAAAAACATATGCCTTAATGGTAGGGCTCACTCTCCTTTTTATCTGGTTTGGGGGAATGATTGCAGGAAAAACAGGGATGATCATCGCATTTGTAGTTGCCGCAGGGATGAACTTTTATGCCTATTACTATAGCGACACACACGTGCTTAAGCATTATCATGCCATTCCCGTAGATGCAAATTCGGCTTCAGGACTCTATACGATCGTGAAAAGGCTGACAGCCCGCGCCAATCTTCCTATGCCCTCTTTATACATCATTCCGGATAATGTACCCAATGCTTTTGCCACAGGAAGAGATTATGAACACGCGGCTGTTGCCGTCACGGAAGGACTCCTCAATCTTCTTACCGAAGAAGAAGTTGAAGCTGTCATCGCACATGAATTAAGCCATATTAAACATTATGACATGCTCATCGGCACCATCGCCGCCACACTTGCAGGAGCCATTGCGATGCTGGCAAATTTTGGAATGTTTTTTGGCGGGGGAGATAAAGACAGGCCCAACCCTATCGTGACAATAGCCCTGATGTTCATCATGCCTTTAGCAGCAAGCGTCATCCAAATGACCGTCAGTCGCAACAGAGAATATATGGCAGATGAAGGTTCAGCGCGCATGACAGGACATCCCGAGTGGCTCCAGAATGCACTGAAGAAGCTAGACAGCTACGCCCGGGGGCACATGATGCACGATGCCGATCCCCAAACAGCGCATATGTTCATCATTAACCCTTTTACAGGCAAAGACTTCTCTCTTAGACAGCTCTTCAGTACTCACCCGAGCACCGAACAGAGAATTGAAAGACTTGAAGCCCTCAAATAAAATCTGTGATATAATTCACATTATGAGAAAACAGATAAAATTATTCATTGAGTGCTATTTATTGGTACATACCTCAGCAAGGGGTATGTAATCATGTCTCCTTTTGTTATACAGCTTATAAATGGATGTTTCGTTTCGGATATTGAAGAGGAAAATCAAAATACTTTTCAGGCATTGCAAAAAATGGGTGTCGTCGAAGAGAGAGACGGACTTTGGAAAATCGGAAGTCTTTACCGTGCAGGACGTCTTTATATGGGCAAAGACGGGCGAGGATATGTAGAGGCGGAGTTTAAAGAACAAAAAGATTTGCTTGTTGAGCCTGATCAGTTAGGCAAAGCCAAACATGGCGATGTGGTTGTAGCCAAGCGCATCATAGCCAAACGCGGACGCGCAAGCGGAAAAGTGATAATGGTCATAGAAAAGGCCTATCTTTACACTATTGCCTACACCGACAAAGACGCTATGGGTAATTTTCAAATCCTCAATATCCGTACAGGCGAACCCACAAATGCCATTATGGCAGGGATGGATCTTAAGGCATTTCATCTGGGCACGGTATTTAAAATCGATGTGGATGATGACAAAGTTATCGAAGTATTGGGTAACCTAAAAGATCCGAAAGTCGATGAAAAGATCTCTCTCGCTCTTTTTGACCGCCAAGACGAATTTCCGCCCGAATGCACGCACCAGGCTAAAGAGGTCGAATCAAAAGTTCACAAAGAAGAACATGCAGACCGCATCGATCTGACTCATCTTGACTTTTGCACTATCGATCCCGTAACCGCAAAAGATTTTGATGACGCAATCTATTTTGACCTTGAAAATTTTATCCTTTATGTTGCCATAGCCGATGTAAGCCACTACGTACCTTTTTTCACGCCCATCGACAAAGAAGCCAAAAAAAGAGGCTTTACCACTTATCTTCCTCACAAAGCCTTCCCTATGCTTCCGCGCGAACTGAGCGAAAACATCTGTTCGCTCAAACCACAGGTAGACAGGTTGGCATTTGTATCAAAGATTCAATTGGACAAACATACGCTCAAGCCGCTCCAAGAAGAATTTTTTGAAGCCATTATCCACTCCAAACACCGTTTCAATTATGATGAAGTTGATACTATCATCAAGACAAACGGCCAAGGTGCGGGAGGTACCGTTGAAAAGATCCTAACTTATCTTCTTCCGCTTCAAAAAATCACTCAAAAACTGCACAAAGAGCGCATCAAGCAAGGGTTTGACTTCAGAAGCGAAGAGATCAAGCTGACTATCGATGCAAGCCATCTTCTTGTCAGCACCCAAACCGAAACAGGCACCCCTTCACATTCGCTCATCGAAGAATGTATGCTTCTTGCCAACCAAGCCGCAGCAAAACGTTTTGAGGGGGAGGGAGACAGTATTTTCAGGATCCACGAACCTCCGCAGCTGGCAAAGATGGAAACGCTATTGAGCGAACTTGCCGCGATTGGGCTTTATGTCGAATCCTA
The DNA here is from genome assembly GCA_002742845.1 of Sulfurovum sp. UBA12169. Lineage (NCBI taxonomy): Bacteria > Pseudomonadati > Campylobacterota > Epsilonproteobacteria > Campylobacterales > Sulfurovaceae > Sulfurovum > Sulfurovum sp. UBA12169. The sequence goes on from DLUH01000005.1 coordinate 73,308, forward strand.
CGAAGACAGCCCTTCTCTAATCCGCGCGATCCAAAAAGAAGCCGGGAAGATGAACCTTTCCTCCGAAGTCGATGCACTCCTTATCAAATCGATGAAGCAGGCGAGCTATGCTGCTTACAATGTCGGACATTTCGGTCTGGGATTTAGCCATTACAGCCACTTTACTTCTCCGATCCGGCGCTATTCTGACCTGATTTTGCATCGTCTTATCAAGACGCAGCTTAAAAACGATGCACAAGAAGCAGAATATCTACTGCGAAACATCGAACCGCTTTGCGCCAGAGTCAGCGAACTTGAACGCGAAGAGGTCAAAGCCGAATGGGATTTTCGAGACCGCAAATTCGCCAGATGGGCAGCGATGAAGATCGGTGAGGAATTTGAGGCAGAAATCGTCGAAATCAGCGACAATAACGACGCCAAAGCGGTACTCAAAGGCGATATTCAAGGGGTCAGCGTACATTTAAGAGGGGATCACGTGATGCTGTTTGACAGGATCAAAGTGCGTATCAATGAAGCAAATATCCCGCAAGCGGTGATCATGGCGGAATTTGTGGAGAAACTGAGCAAAGAGGCAACAGAGCTTTAGCCCTAAAGGCCCTCTATCAACATAACTGTGCAGATCCTAAAAATAGCGTTGCATGCGTATCTCTTGCTCTCATGCTCCTGCGTGGGGATGGATGCTGCAACGATAACCTGAAATAACATCCCCATGCAGACCGTGGAAATAAAAGAAAATCATTATTGATTTATCTATTAACATCCTCCACAATTTTTATCTCATCATCACTTAGTCCGTAGAGTTCATAAACCATTTTGTCTATCTCTTTTTCACACTCGATTACTCTGTTTTCAAATGCCTCAATCTCTTTTTTGAGTTTGATTTCTCGCTCAAAATTGTCGGCTTTTACAGCTTCATCAAGGAGCACTTTATATTCTTTTATTTTTGGTTTAGTTTCTAAAATCTCATCAACAAGTTTTATAAATGGTGTTTCATTCTCTGCTATGGCTATAGGTAAAAGTTCGAGTTTATATTTTTTCCACAATATCGTACCCTGTCCTGTCGTCACGGATATTTTAGAAAAATACCATTCTGAGAGTTTTGAATTGAGAATTGCAAGCAAATATTTTGGTTTTTCACCCGTCATAATAAAAATTTTGTCATTCCCATAAAGGTTACTTTCTTCATAGGCAAAATTTGGCTTATCCGATATTTCACCCCAAACAATTTTTGGTTTTTCAAAATCTGACAAATAAGCACAATTGCGCAAGTTATAGGGTGTTTTACCTTTATCATATCGCTTAACAATTTTTTCATAATAGTTATCCAAATGCTCTTTTATTGCAGGATAATTTTCAATATCTATAGGGGGATTATTATGTACATTAATTAACCATTGTCCAGCCCAATCGATTGCATATCTGTAGACATCTCGACCACGTAACATTGGCTTGATAATCTCGGCTGATTTTGAGTCACGAGCAACCAGCTCATCTCTTTTTGCAGTATCAATAATGAACGCTTCGTTAAAACCCGTTTTGATACCGTAATTGATAGATACATTCCACTCTTTAAGAGGCTTTCCTATCTTTTCTATGCGCTTCATCAACAATTCTTCGCCGTTATCGCCCTTGCTGTTCTCGATCGCATCGATGATGCTATCAACGCTTGCATCTTGGGTGGTGAAGTTTCGGATGTTGGTGATGGTGATGCTTTCGTCATTCCCGTGAAGACGGGAATCTAGCTGGATACCCGCCTGCGCGGGTATGACGGAGGGATAACGGATAGCACTTACGATACAACTCTCTACCGTCGCATCTTCAAAAAGTTGTGTCCCTACAAAATTTAAGACTTCTGTCTGAGCATTTTTCTCTAAAAATCTCTTGAGCGGTTCTCCGTATTTGGTTTTTAGCCAACTGTTTGAAACAATAAATGAAAAATATTTCCCCTCAGCAGTTAGGCGTAATCCTTTTTCAATAAACAACGCCAATATGTCTCCCGTTTTTTCAAAGACTTCAAATCCTGCATTAGCGTAATTTATATCTTTGATTTTGTTGAGAGCTACATACGGCGGATTGCCAATCACCACATCAAAACTTCCCTCATCAAACGGCATAGCCAAAAGTGAGTTTGCACAAACTATCTTATCGCTCAAATTTGTAAGCGTTCTGCCTCTGTGGGCGGTGCGTAGCCACAAGCTCAGTCTTGCTATCTCAACGGCATCTTCGTTTATGTCCACGCCGTAAAGGTTGTGTTCTAGTATGCTTGTCTCTATCTCATAGCCGATGGTAAGGTCGCCAAATGGCAGGAGCATATCTCTGGTAACCGTGTGTTCATGTATGAGAAACTCTAAGGCTTGGTTTAAAAATGCACCGCTTCCGCATGCGGGGTCTAGGATTTTTAGGTTTGTCAGCCACTCACGGTAGGAGAGGAGATTTTCTTTATATGTTAGTTCTGCTTTTGTTGGTTTTTTTGGGTTTATGGGCGAGGTTAAAACCTCGCTTCCGATGCCTAACTCTGCTTTTTTATCTTCGCAGAGTTTGCCGAGTGTGTTTTGGACGATGTAGCGGGTGATGTACTCGGGAGTGTAAAAAACTCCGTCTTTTTTGCGTTTACTTTTTTTCTTGTCAAAGTCGGTGTCGTTTATGGAGGCGTTTAGCTCTTCTAAGTCCGTCAAGCTCTGCTCAAAGATATGCCCTAAAATATTTACGCCCACTTCGCTCTCAAAATCGTAGTCGCTGAGCTTTTGCGCTTCCATGTCGAGGCACTCATCATCGATGATGAGGCTCTCCAAAAGCGCATCGGGAGCAAAAAGTCCGCCGTTGTATCTGGGGATGCTTAACTTTTCGTTGCCGCTGCTGATGGCATCGAAGTAGATTTTGTAGTAGCCGTACATCGGATTGCCCATGATGTCTCCGGCGTGGCGGGTGCGTATCTCTTTGATGGTATTGGGGTTTAAAAGCCCTCTGTCTTCTGCAAAGAGTATAAAGATGATGCGGTCGCAGAGTTTTTGGGTGAGGCGCAGGAGGGTGGATTTGTCCGTCTCGTTGTTTTTGACGATATTTTCAAAAAGCCGGTTTCGAAACGCACTAAAATCTTTGTAAAGCTCTTTGGATATCTGCTGTTCAAACGTGGTCGATTTCTCTTTGAGTTGGAGCGGCACGTCTTCTTTGATGCTCTCATGGCTGAGGATAAGATGAAGCTTTTAAAACCCTTCATAATCAAGCGTAAAAAGGTGAAATTTCTCATAAGCCGTGGCTTTTTCTATGTAAAAACGAAGCTCATCAAAGTTTGATACGATCACATAGCGGGCGTTGGCATTTGAAACCAAATATCCAAACGCTTGGTCGACAGCTTTGTCAAGATTTTTGGTATCTTGAGCCTTGAGCTCTATGACCCCCACAACTTTACCATCGACAAATATAGCCCCGTCGGCTTTTTTGCTGTCCGTTTCGTTTTTCTTTTCTCTCTCAAGATTGAAGTTTTGCGGGTTTGTATTGTCTAGCGTATAGCCCAGACACTCTTCAAAGATGTCATGCAAAAAGCCGTCTTGATACTTCTCTTCTTTGACGGTTTTGATAAAATCCATTTTGGCTTTATACGCTTGAAGTTTTGCCCATCGCAATGCCACTACACTTTCATCTTGGCTGAAACGTTTTACTACTGATTGTTGAAATATACCTGACACTTAAATCCCTATTGCTTACGGTGTGCGTTTATTATACCCTCAAAGATCATAATGTACTCTTTTGTAATGCACATCATTGCAGACCAAAAGAGCCTCATACTTCAGATATGCTACACTGTCATATAAATTTACAAAAAGAAAAAGCCGGATGTACCAAAAAGAATTTGATCTTAAACTCAAAACCTCATTGCCAAAAGCCGTACTTTTTTACGGCGAAAACGAGTATGCTCTCGATCGTTATCTGGACTTTTATATCCAAAAACTCGATGCAAGAGAGAGTATGCTTGCGCTTTATTTTGATGAGTGGGATTTTGGGCAGGCAAAGGCGTTTCTCTCCCAAACTTCTCTTTTTGGCGGAACCAATCTGCTCATCGTCAAACACGACAAGAAGATCCCAAAAAAAGAGCTCGATACCCTTGTGGAGCTTGCCAACAAAAACAGTGACAACTATTTTCTTCATGTATTTAGCGGTACGGACAAAGAGGCCAGGGATGTGCAAAGCTCTTTTAGCGACAAAAGCGGCGGCGTGTGGGTCCGTTTTTTTGTGCCAAACCTTCGCGAAGGTATAGCGGCACTCGAACAAAAGGCGCGCGAACTGCATCTAGATATCGATACCTTTGCCCTGCAGCATCTTTTGGCGCTGCTTCACAACAATCTTGCGCTTTGCGCGAACGAATTGGAAAAACTTGCTATTTTGGGCACCAAGATAACCAGCAAGGATATCGACAGGCTGGTCTACTCGACTGCACCCTTGGCGATCGAGGAGCTGCTCATTGATCTCTTTAACAAAAAACCCGTCACAGCCACGATCACCAAACTGCTTGAACTGGGAGAAGATGAGTTTGCTATCCTGCGTGCAACACAGTATTTTGTCAATCAGATCTTTTTGTTTCATGCCTATATCAAGCTGCACGGCACTGTCGATTCGTATCAAATACTCGGCTACAAACTCCCTAAGCCTATCGAAGAACAAAAAGCCGCGCTGGCACTGCGTATCAAATCTGCTGTTTTATTAAAAATCTTTGAACATCTCTTAGAAAGCGAGATTGCGATGAAAAAAGCACCCCCTTCTCAAAAAGAAGGATTGCTTTACGGCATACTGATCAGATTGCAGGGGTATTTGTAAAATTTTACGAAAATTCGCTGTGAAATGATCACGGGCAAACATAGCATCGGCTGATTTGAGAACCTTTCTGTTTTCCCCGATTACCCGGCATACAAAAACTTATAAAAAATTAAGTGGGATTATGATAATATAATGTTTCCAAAATTCTTGCTCATTTTTGGACAGTGAAAAATACTGATAAAATGGGCTACTAAACCAAAAGGAAACACATGAATTGTTATGAAACACTGTTTGTAGTTAAACCTACACTTACAGAAGAAGAGATTGCATCACAAATCACTAAAGTGAAAGATGTTCTTGCCAAAGAAGGCGCCGAGCTTGTGGCTACTCAAGATATGGGCATGAGAAGACTTGCTTATCCTGTAGAAAAAAATAACAGAGGGTACTATACTGTTCTTTACTTTAAAGCAGCGGGTGCAGTCATCCAAGAGCTTGAAAGAAATCTTAGAAACAATGAAGACATCATCAAGTTTTTGACCGTAAAATATACCAAACAAAGAGAAGTAGCACAATTTGACAAACTTGTAGCAGCAGCAAGCAGAGGCGCAAGCCAATCAGCTAAAGTTGAAGAAGCGGCTCAAGTTCAAGAAGAAGCAAAAGAAGCGTAATCGCACTTTAGGAGCACCCTTATGTACAACAAAGTTATTTTAGCAGGAAACCTTACCAGAGATATAGAAATCCGATACACCCAAGGCGGTTCGGCTATTGGAAGCACGGGCGTTGCGGTCAGTAGAAAATTCAAATCGCAAACGGGAGAACAAAAAGAAGAGGTCACATTTGTCGATCTTACCTTTTTCGGAAGAACTGCTGAAATAGCCAATCAGTACCTCCATAAGGGAAGCAAAGTTTTAGTAGATGGAAGATTGAAGCTTGACCAGTGGACAGCTCAGGACGGTTCAAAAAGAAGCAAACACTCTGTGATCGTAGAAAACCTGCAAATGATAGGCGGCAAAGACGATACGCAGACAAATAGCGGATACGGAAGTAACGGATACGACAGTACCGAATCAGAAGAATTCTATGCTGCACCGACAACTCCGTCGGCACCAAGACCCCAAGCTGCCCCAAGACAAGAATCTGTATCCAACATCCCAGAAATCGACATCAGTGAAGATGAAATACCGTTTTAGGAGAACACCATGCAAGAAAGAAGAAAATTCAAAAAAAGATTTTGCAAATATTGTGAAGCAAAAATAGATTTGATCGACTATAAAGATATAGCTCAACTTAAATTTTCACTCAGTGAAAGATTTAAAATCATGCCAAGAAGATTGACAGGCAACTGCAAACATCACCAAGAGATGGTAACTATTGCTATCAAAAGAGCGAGACAAACTGCGCTTATTCCTTATATCGTAGATAGAAAGAATGTAGTTGAATCTCCGCTTGATATGATCAAATAAATAACACACTGCACCATCATCCATCATTTTTGATGGATGATGTTTCTGTAAAAATATATTTACATTTTTTACTGCTTATTTTTTTCAAAAACAAGAAATTTCTTATCTGCCCTATCCATTTCATACAGAGTAACCAAATCACTGCTTACCAGCTTTAAACCGCTTAGCTTCATGATCTCATCGACCGTATGATAGTATTGCGTAATCGTCTCTTGGGATTTTTTAAAATGCGTACCCTCTTTTTCAAAAAGAGTAAATTCAGACACATATTTGTTTGCTTCAAAATCGCTGTCTATCGTTAAAAATCTCTCTTTATCATCAACGACATAAGAGCCCACTGCCACGTCTTTAAACCCATACAGCGTGTTGATATCGCAAAGAAAAAAACCGCCTTCATTCAAATGCGCAGAGACGCAGGTTAAAAAACGCGCAAGAGAAGGTTTATCCAAGTAGTTTAGCATATCAAATACAGCTGTGATAACATCATATTTGTCTTTAAGTTCACAAAGATCGATACATGTTGCATCTATCCCTTTTTGGGAACTTTTTTGAACCATCAAGGGACTAAGATCAATACCCTTGGGTGACATGATGCCCAAAGCCTCTTGCATCTGAAGCAAAAAATCGCCCGAACCGCATCCCACATCCAGAAGTGAATCAAAATTAACACCGGTCAGAAAAAGAAGATAGTGTGCATAAAGCCGAGGAGCCGCTTCTTTGACTCCCAAAAGATCTTCTACTTTGGCATAAAGATCGAGCGAAGAAGCACTATTCTCCACGACTTTGTACCACCTCTTTGATCTTTTCATACAAAGAAAAGATCTCTTTTTTCTTTGCATAAAAACTATTTTTGTTAGAGATAAGGTGCGCCGAAGAGTCCATAATATCCTCTGCTACCTTCAGTCCGTTTTCTTTCATTGTACTTCCGGTTTCTACAATATCCACAATGGCATCTGCAAGCCCGACCAGCGGAGCAAGTTCAATAGAACCGTAAAGCTTCACCACTTCTACCCCTACTGCTTTTTGAGCAAAATAGTTTTTAGTGATATTTTCCATTTTCGTAGCCACTTTTATGTGAGGGCGCGACCAATCAAGTTCATCTTCATTTTTGATCCCTATGGCTACCTTACATTTTCCCAAACGCATATCAAGAAGCTGGATGATATCCAATTCTTTTTCAACGATGACATCAAGCCCTACAACTCCTAAATCCGCTGCGCCATGTTCGACATAGGTAGGTACATCTTGATTGCGTACGTTTAAAAAACGAAATCCACCTCTCTCAAAAATAAGTTCTCTGCCTTCGAATTTAAATTCTCCGCCGAAAATCTCTGCAAAAATCTCCAATGTCTCTTCGGCTATCCTGCCTTTTGGCAATGCAATGGTTAACATCTTTTATATCCTTATGCAAATCAAACAATCCCATAGCTAAACTGCTTTGAAAGCATTCTATTTATTGTTTGTTGTTGTTCTTTATTGATTGCACATCAAGTGCATTTTGCATCCCCTTAAAAACCAAAGCTTCATCAAAAACAGCTTTTTCAAAAAATGAAGAAAGAACTCTTCCGTCACCTCCTGTTATATAAAGCGTTTTATCCTGACGGTGTTTATCTATGAGGGTTTTTATGGACGCGATTATACCATAGCTTATCCCATCTTTAGTTGTTAACGGAAGTTCATGCAGATCAACTGCGCTGTTTAATGGGACATCTAAAACACCGGAGATGGATCTGTATGCCTGGAGGTATGCATTAAGCCCCGGCAGGATAAACCCTCCCCTGTACTTTCCTTCTTCTACCACATCCACCGTAATTGCTGAACCGGCATCAACAAAAATTCCCTCCCGATGACTCAAGCAGAGTGCTTTTCTGTCTACGCCCATTGTGCCATAAGCTCCGGCAAGCTTCATTTTGATTGAGACATTGTGCCATGCCGGGATATTGCTTATTTTTTCCTCCAAAGCATGTTTTACGCAAATGTAATAAATATTTTCTTGATGATACTTTGCTATAGCTTCCTCATGAGAGAGATGTATTACGGTCTTGCCGTCAAAAAGATGAAAATAACTGTTTCCGATATCTGCCAAAAACATTTTCTCTTTATAGTTATGCATTTTCCTGCCAAACCTTCCAGCCGCACTCTTCAAGAAAAGCTTTTGCTTTTGAACATAAAGGCGCCTTAATAAAAATATTTTTTTTTGTTATCTTGCTGCCCAAATGACTTTCAAGTTTTTCATGCAAAAAAATCAGCGTCTGGGCTTCTTTTTTAATCACCCGGCTTTTTTTTTCCAAATACATTACCGCCGTATAATAGGTTTTTAAATCCACTCCCAAATAAATCTTTACATGTTTGCGTGAATTGAGTGTTTTTGGGCTGATCTCTTTGAATGATTTGAAAATCATATTTTTCTTTTGCAGGCAGTCAACTATTGTTTTCATTTTTGTATCATAGCAAAATTACGCAAGAGGATGGAAGCTTCGCATCGTATCGGCAAGGTTTTGTTTTTGAATATGGGTATAGATCTGCGTTGTCTCCAGCGAACTGTGTCCCAGCAGTTCTTGGACTACACGCAAATCTGCTCCTCCAATGATAAGCGATGTAGCAAAAGAATGACGAAGGACATGCGGAGATACGCCCAAATATTTTTTGACGATCTTAAAGGCAGAGATACGGCTCAATTGTTCTGATTTGTAGTTTAACCAAATATGGCTGTTGCTTAAATGCTGGGCCTTAAGATAGTTTTCCAGAGCGCTTAAAGCAATAGGCGCTAAAGGAACCATGCGCTCTTTTTCTCCTTTGGCAAACCGAATTTTCAGCCAACCTTCGACAATATCACTGCGCTGCACGCTTAATGCTTCAGAAATACGGCAACCGCTTGCATACAAAAAAAGGATCAGGGCATAATCCCTTAACCCCATAAGCGTACTTCTGTCTATGTGTTCAACTGCTTCCAGTATCTCTTTGTGATCTAAATATTTGGGAAGATTTTGAGATATTTTTGCCATAGGGATCTTGATAACTTCATGCGAAAAATTTTGGAGATGACAAAAATGAAAAAAAGTGTTGATGGCCGAAAGTTTACGATTGAGCGTACGTTTGTTTTCAAAAGCAGCTAAAAATTTTAAGACGTCGGAGGTGTTCAGAGCCGTAAGGGATTTTTGGGTCTTTTTTTCGAGCTGCTTAAGATCGCTGAGATAAGAAGAAACCGTGAGTGCATCCAACGCTTTTGTCACGCCGATATATTCTTCAAAAGCCGTAAGCAAATCACTCATCCTGCACCCATTGACCGTTTAAAACATTTTTTGGCTCACATCCTTAAAAAGTAAGCCAAAAAATGATATTAGTTATAACTCAATTTAGAAAGCTCGACCACATCACCGTCTTTATAAAGTTTTTTACCTGTGATAAAAGCAGGATCTTTCACGCTTCCAAGATCATAAATTTTATATTTTTTCAGGTCATTGGAGAGTACGATCAATGAACCTTGCTGATCTAAAGCGTATACTTTTCCGTCAAATGCTGCAGAAGCTGAAAAATGTGCAAATTTAAATTTGTTGTGCGCAATTTCCTCTAAATTTGTATTGAATTTTTTAATTTCACCTTCTTTGGTGAAAAGATAGATATAGCCCTTGTCAATACTTACTTCCGAAATATTGGCACGATGCTCATTTTTGCCTTCTGTGTCCAAGGTAATAAGTGTTTTTGGTGTAGCGGATACCATCGTATTGTCCATGCGAGAAAGGTACATCACATTGTTAAATGCCTTGGCGCTGCTTATGTAAACAACTTTTGCATTCTCCGGGTCAGCAGGATTGACAATAATCAATTTGCCATCAAGCATAGGCATGACAGCAAGATTGTCTATAAACATAGGGGTTGCGGCTCTTGTATCTATGGCGAATGTCTCTTCGGACCGGCTTTCAAATATTTTTTTGTTATTGGATATCTCATAAATACCAAATGTATTATTGTTTAAAACATAAGTAATTATATCGTTTTGAATACCCGCAGAGACCACAGGAACGTGAAGCGCTATGGCGCGTACGGTTTCTTTGGTATTTTTATCAATCACTTTTAATACACCTTCGGAATTCGCTGCTAAAGCATAAGAAGCACTTTCGCTTAAATATCGATAATCTTCTCCCATCTGGATACCGCTAATCCCTTGCTTGCCGATATATTGACCATTTTTAAGCGTAGCACCGTCACGGCTCAGATCGACAATACTGCTTCCAAACGAATGCGAAACGCTTGATGCAGAAAACGTCTCTTTAGGCTCAAAATACTGTTTGCTTGTGCATCCGGAAAAAAAGAGTGCCGCTAACGATAGGGCAACAAGTGATATTTTTTTCATTACTTTACCTTTATGATAGAATGTTTAAGGAGCGATGCAAATAATCCGATTGAAGAGCGTTCATCAATGCTCTCCAGCTGTGTTCTGGCTTGTTTTGCATCCCCGGCTTTAATTGCAAGATAGGCAGATTCCAGCAGCGCCATCTCTTTATATAGTACCGAATCTGTACTTTCATTGGCCAATACTTTTTGCGCATACTTGCTTGAATCGGCTATCACTTCATTTTTACTTTGAGACAACGGCACCAAAGCATTTACATCATTTTTCTTTACAGCCTGGGCAAAAGAAAAAAGTTCAAAAAGAGTTGGATTGGTATCTTTAAGCGTTTGAAGCGCTTGAGCATCTTCAGGATTGGCCTGCAATGTCAAAAATGCTTCATTTGCTTTTTGAAGCGTTGCTTCATTCATGGCATTAACCACAGTTTTGCCTGCGAAAAAGACCAAAAGTATGATCACTGCACCCCAAATTATTGTTTTATATTTTTTATATACTTTTTCCAATTTAAAGGCAGAAACAAGTATCTGCTCGTCACTGCTTAATTCTTTTTTAGCCTGATCTATACTCTCTGAAATACTCACAGCATTCTCCAAAATTAAAATTAGACTATTATATCAAAATGGGATTAAAGGTTAGTTATACATAAAGCTTCATGCCGGCACATTTGATCTGTACATATAGTATGCGCTACTTCCGTCCAGGTAAAAGGAAGGCAACTCTTTTTTGATAACAAATCCAAATTTTTGATAAAGTTTAATTGCAGAAACATTATCCAAGCGAACTTCCAGTGCCATACGATTATATTTCTTGTCATCATATGCACCCAAAGCCTTTTCAATAAGCTTTTGAGCAATATGCTGACCTCTAAACTCTTCTATAACAGCGAGAGAATGAATTTTAAGTGTTTTTTTGATTCTAAACAGCAGGATGTATCCTACTATTTTTCCATCATCTACTGCTTTTAACAATAGATTTTTTTGAATGTGATAATAAAATGCGTGTAGCGAAAGAGGATAATTACTAGAAGTAAAGACCTCTTGTTCTAAAGCATAAAGGGCTTTAGCATCTTTGGAAACTGCTTTTTGAATTATCATTTTTGATAAAGTGTATATTTTGGAAGTAGTCGATAAGGCCGATAGGACATTTTAACTTTTTTGAGATTTTCGAATCCCATATCATCTCCGACATTGATATAAGTGACACCAAACATCTCTTTGAGAATTTTTGAAAATTCTCTAAAAATAAACTGTGCGCACCCTAGTATTTTAAAATCAGTTTTTTCAATAATGACACTTGCAGTAGTATCGTTAATTTTTTCTCCCACAGTAAAACCCTTACATTCTCCTCCTATATAAAGTATAATCCCAAAAAGATCTAATTTTCTATAATACTGTATCATTCTTTTGATCGCTTGTCTTTCTAGATAGATCCCTTCTAAAAAAATATCTGCTTCTTCTTTGGGCATATATTTAATACGATCAGCTATCCATTTATTGAAAAGATCGATAATATCTTTACCATGGATATCCGGATCCAAAACCATGATCTCGTGGTCGGGATAAGCTTTTTTGAATTTGTTGATCTCGTTTCGTTTTGTATGATATGAATTACCTTTAAGTTCTATGAGATCATCTGCTTGATAGATATAATCGACAAGTTTTTTTTCAATAATAAAATCGTCAAGCATTTCAAAAATAAAGGTCCCCTCTTCAAGGTGATCGACAAAATCTTCCAACATTGTCTCATCTATATACTCTATCTTAGAGTAATATCGTGAAGTATTATTTTTATTCATAATTCCAAAACAGTTAATAATCGCTTTATAGACATTTTTCTTGTCTCCCAAGGGCGGCAAGGGCATCGTAAGCTCGCTTCCTGTCATACTGAAAAGACAAAACGTATCCTCTATGATCGCATAAAAACCGCTTGCACTCGAAAACCAAATAAAATTTGCAGCAAAAGTATAGTCGCTGCTGTCTACCTTGAGTTCTTTAAGATAATTTTGCATCATAGCTTTTACCTCAAGACCAAAAGGCTTAAGTGTAAAACCGCCTATTTTCAATTCGGGCATACACGTCTCCTCTCACCTTTAAATAAGTGTGCAATTGTATAATAAAATTGACTTTTCTATAGCCATACTTTAGGATATTTATCAATGAAATTCTATAAAAAACTAGATGCCAAACAGACGGTAGTTTACAATTCAACGATTGTGATTCCTAAGTTTCCGGGCATACGGTAAAATTTTTCTATCTTTGGATGATTTTTCAAATACTCCGTGATGAGTTTGGCAAGCACACCGCTTCCCGTACCGTGGATAATCTGCACTTCATTCAGCCCGTTCACCAAAGCATCAGAGAGAAATTTATCTACTTTTGCTATGGCTTCATCGGCGTACATTCCTAACACTTTTACTGAAACACTTGCGCCTGTTCTTTGTACGGTAACATCCGTTTTTTTAGATTTTGGTATCGTTTTGGTCTGCGGAGTTTCACCTGCTTTTTTAAGCTGATTGAGCGGCACTCTCATCTTAAGGCCGTCCACGATGATCGTCGCGTCATTGCCTCGAACCGAAAGCAGTTGCGCTTTATGGGAACGGTATTTGACCTTGTCTCCTTCTTTGAGGGGCTCTTTCGCTTCTAGTTTTACCTCTTTGGATGTAAATGTTTTACGCTGATATGCCTCATTGAGCAATCGTCTCCCTTCGGTAGACTCTTTGGCCTTAAGTGCTTCTTGTGCTTTTTTTGTAGCCGCATTGTAACGATTTTCCAAAGTAGCGATTGCTTTTCTGTGGCTTTCTTGAAGCTTTGCTTCTTCTTCTTGAAGCTTTTGTTTCTGCTTTTCAATCGCAAGAAGCTTTTCGTCTATGCCGGCGATCTTTGTACGCATCTCTCGTTCGAGAGAAGTGGATTTCTCGATCAACTCATTAAGATTTTCCTTATCCTCTCCGTAAACCTCTTTGGCTTTGGCGACAATAGCAGGAGGGATACCATAACGTTCTGCAGTCTCAAAAGCATAACTCTTGCCGATACTCCCTTGCAAAAAAGTATATGTAGGCCTACGCATGGCTTCATCATAAAGTGCAGCGATCAACTCCACCTCATCATCACTCGCCATCAAAGAAGCCAAACGCTTATGGTGTGTTGTAACAATGAAGGTGATACCCCTTTTTCGCAGCTCGTCAAGCATAACACGGAACAAACTGGCAGCCTCGTCACTGTCTGTCCCCAACTCTATCTCATCAACACCTACTATCGCATCTTCTTTGCCAAAAAGCTTCGCAAACTCGACCATACGGCCCGCAAAAGTAGAAATATCATTTTTGACCGACTGAGGATCATCAATGACTGCTTCGATACTCTTATAATGCCCTACTTCTGTTCTGGAAGCATCGCACTTAAAAGGCAAAAGATATTTACTCATGTACACGGCACTCAGCATAGATTTGAGCAGCATGGTTTTACCTCCGGCATTCACTCCGGTCACCAGCATAATTTTTTTATTCAGATCCATCGTGATGGGCATAGGATTGTCAATAGCAGGATGGGCAAAATCTTGCAATTTAATACGTTTTTCTTTGCCCGGAAGGACAAACTCATACTCATTGGCCCTGGCAAAACTCACGCGCGCCTGATAGTGGTCAAACCTGTCATACTCTTTATTGATAAACGAAATAAATCGCTCCCACTTGAAAAAAGTCGCAGAAATTTTCTTACAATAGCGATAGATCAGCTCCTCTTTGCCGCTGAGAAGCGCTGCTTCTTTCTCTTTGAGATGAGAGATACTTTGGGGAATGATATAAAAATACCCCCCGGCACTTCTGCCTGCCACTGTCGCTTTTATAACGTTATTAAACCCTCCGCGCGCCAAAAGTGTCTCTTCGCCGCCATTGAAATGGACTTGAGAATCCACCAAATAGGGCAATAATTTACTTGAGTGGGCCAGCTTATAGAGTGTCTCTTTGATCTGTGCCTTATTTTGCTTGATGGCTCTTTCCAGATCAAAAAGTTCGGGATCACGCTCGGCATTGATCTGTCCATCATCGGCAAAGTATCCTATAATCTCACTCATTTCTTGAGGTATTTGAATACTTTTTATCCATGAAAAAAGCGGTTCAGGCAAATCAAGTACTGCAAGGGTATTAAAATAAGACAACATTTTCACAAAAGCATAAATTTCATCCAAGGCAAGCACGCCTTGTTTTTTGACAAGGGTTATTTCTCTGTCAAGATTTGGTACATCATAAGGAGGAGGAAATTGCACATCACAAAGCGCCTTGATATAACGGTAATGCTGATTGATATCCCCCATCATTACAACCGATTTTTCTCTGGCAAAAAATTGTTTAAACCTGGCAATATAACCGTCTAAGTCAAGTTTTTGGATGATGGATTTTTCACTGTGTTGCTGTGCTGACACCTCGTATACACCTCGATATTTTTATTGGGATTATAGCATCTAAACTGCTCAAATGAGTAGATTTAAGCTTCACCGCGAATCTGATAGGTGATATCCCCCGCTCCAAAGGCTGCAATAAGTCCATCGCTATACTCTTTAATCACATGTCCCTCTTTGATAACTTTTACCGCGCCATCTTCTTTGGTGATTTTGTCTGCCATAGTAAGATTGTATTTGGAAAAAGCGCCTTTAAGGTCTATCTCTACTTCCAGTTCTCCTGCCGACCAGATAGGAAGAATCACCAGTTCATCTGCTCCTTCAAAACACTCCACAAACCCTTGAAGGTTGTCCATGGTTCGACTGTATTTATGCGGCTGCCAAATAATATAAAGCTTATTGAATTCTCTTAGTTTGGCATAAGTCTTAAGTGAGGCTATCGTCGCTTTGATCTCTGTAGGATGGTGTCCGTAGTCATCTATCACCACGCAGGAAGTTTTATTTTGCACAATATCAAAACGTTTTTTGATCCCTTTGTAATGTCTTAAATTACAACGGATATCTTCAATGTTTTCGCCCAGCTGCAATGCCGCAAAAACAGCCAATGCCGCATCAGTAGCAATATGCATACCAAACCCAAGCACTTCAAAGGCACCCAGATTTAAAAGTTCAAATTTAGTATAGGGCTCGCCGTTGACCAAAATGAACTCCATATGGGTAATATCTTTTGAAGGATAGAGCCTGACCGCATCCATATCTAAGGAGGAAAGAAATGCATCTTCGGCATTGATTATACGGATCTTTGCCAGAGAGAGAAAATGTTTATATGCATTGTAAAAACGCTCTTCATCGTATCCGTAATATTCCATGTGTTCAGGCTCCACGTTGGTGACTACCGCCAAATAAGGATTGGAGTTAAGAAAACTCTCATCACTTTCATCAGCCTCAAATACCACTTTGTTGTTGGCGCAATGGCGCACGTTGGAACCAAACTCTTTGCTGATGGCTCCAATCAATGCATTAGAATCTGGAAGAAGAGAGGCAAGCATTGCCGAAGTCGTACTTTTTCCGTGTGCCCCGCCCACAGCATACACCTCTTTTTCTCCAAGGATAGACTTTAAGGCCTCTTTGCGCGAAAGCAGTTCTATGCCAAGCAGTTTGGCTTTTTGATATTCAGGATTGGTAGGCCGCACTGCGGCAGAGTAAATAACTCTGTCTACCCCTTCTACTGCATCTTCATGGTGAGGTATCGTGATTTTTGCGTCAAAATTCATTGCCAAATCATTGGTAATTTCTGTTTGCTTGATATCCGAACCCGAAATCTTATGTCCGTCATTTGCTAAAAATTTTGCCAATGCCGACAATCCTATGCCGCCAATACCGATAAAATGAATTTTCACAATCAATCCTTTGCCAAGACTTTTAACTCTTCTTTTGCTTCTTGTACATATTTTGCAAACATTGTAAGCAAAATATCTGTAGGCTGCGTAAAAGTTTGAATGAAAAAAGCAAGCGGATCCTGCACATCCACGGCATCTACGTCTACAAGATTTTCAATAAAATCATCAAAACTATGGCCCGCCATCACTGCGCATGCATGCACCATCATTGCATCTTTTAGCGCCTGATGATTGACAGTGTGGTACAAAATCAAAAAAATCTCCTTCGCGCCCTTTTTATCATTTTCGCTATAGCGCTGAATGCCGTGCTCGTAGATCGCTCTTGCAGTGGCAAGATCTTCTGGGTCATTCATATCAAAAGCTTTTTGTATAGAAAGATTTTCTGCAAGTTTATCGAACGCTGTATTGACGATAAAAGTAAAAATCTCATTGATATCATCTTCACCGGCTTCGATGATAAGATTTGCATCAAGAAGCTGATACCCTTTGGCGATACTGTTTTCATCTACCATCTCTTTTTCCAACATTTTAAGGTTTGCTAAAAATGTTTCATCTTTTTTGAGTTCTTCTATATGTATCTCCGGGGTTTCCATCTTATTGCTCCAATGCTAATTTAATTCTTTTGAGTGCCTGAACGGTTTTGGCCTCTTCGTACACCAATGCCAACCGTACATACCCTTTTCCTTCTTCTCTGCGTCCGAGAAAAGAGCCCGGAAGCACCTTAAGGTTGTAATCTTTATACAGTTTGACTGTAAAACCAATCTCATCTTCAACTTTCAACCAAATATAAAAAGTTGCTTCAGGCATCTCTAGTCCCAGTATCTCTTTGGCTGATTGAAAGTTTTTTTTATATTTTTCTCTGAATGTATCTACATGCGCCTGATCTGCCCAGGCGGCGGCAGCAGCATATTGCAGCGGCAAAGGAGACGCGCACCCCACATAGGTACGGTAAACCATATATTTCTCAAGGATCTGCTTATCCCCTGCAATGAATCCGCTTCTTAAGCCGGGAGCGGATGACCTTTTGGAGATAGAATTGATTACCACTATATTTTTAAACTCCTCATTGCCCGCTTCGATACTGGCATTCAACAAAGAAGGCAAAGGCTTGTCTAGATAAAGATCTATATAGCACTCATCGTTAAGCAAAACAAAATCGTGCTTGAGTGCCAACCCAACCCATCTCTTGAGAGCATCCATGTGCATTGTAGAAGAAGTAGGATTATTGGGTGAATTTAAAATAACCAAATCCGCTTTTTGCAACGTTTCTTCATCTACTTCGGGTTGAAAATTGTTTTGGTTATTTAAATTGAGATAAAAAACCTCGGCACGGCTCGCTTTGGCTGCACCCTCATAAATCTGATAAAAGGGGTTAGGGAAAACCATAACCGGATCTTCGATATCATGCAGCAAAAACTGAGGAAAGTTAAAAAGCACCTCTCTGGTTCCAAATGTAGGAATGATCTGTGCATTATTCAAAGACAAATCAAAACGGTTGCGAAGATAAGCAAATATTCCTTCGCGTAAAATATCTTCCCCTGCTGTCTTAGGGTACTTATTGAGCAGTGCTGCACTGTTGCAAAGTGCCTCTAAAATGAATTGGGGGGTATCAAACTGGGGTTCGCCTATCGTTAAACTTAAAGGCTCATATGCGAGATTGGGGGTAACGCCCTCAAGCAGTTGATGTAATTTTTCAAAGGGGTAGGTTTCAAAATTCATTTACACTCTGTCTTTTTGAATGAATTATACCGTAGATGGTGTTAAGATTTGAAAAATACTCTACAACTTTACGATAAACGCTCCGCGGTTAATTTTTTGCCTTATATCTCCCAATGCGCGTTTAGCACTTGATTCGTCGCCATAAGGTCCTACAATTACCCTATAAATGCTTTGATGAAGCACTCTATAAGAAAATCCTGCTTTTTTGATACGTGCCAAATAAGCTGCCTTGGGTGTCTGCGCAAAAGAACCTACCTGTACGCCATACCCTTGGGGTATATTTATAGGAGCTGCGGGTTGTATGTTTTTTTGTACATATTTTTCAGAAATACGCTGCGGGGCTGCTTTGGGCTTGCTTGTGCCCTTTGCCAACCATTGAATAATCTCATTTTGCAACTGATTCGCCCTCCAGTTGCCTTTATTGCTGTTGACTAAAATTACGACATTATAAAGCTTTCCTGCCCTATTTTTGACATACCCTGCAATATTTTTCACGCGCTTAAGCGTACCTGTTTTCATCCATGCATGCTTACTGACTATCGTGCCGCCAAAACGTCTTTTTATTGTGCCGTCTACCCCCGCAACAGAGAGCGTATCTCTCCATCTTTCTCCGTATCTCTCATAAGCACCCTCCAAAACATCAGACAAAAGTTTGGCATTGAGTTTTGAAATTCGCGACAGACCGCTCCCGTTATCGATTTGTAAAACTTCGCTTTGTAAAGTTTTTTTGTTTTTCAAGATAGTCACAATGGCGCTTCTTCCTTTGCTCAGCGTAGCAGGAGCACCGTACATTTTTGCGCCAAGCAAAAGCAAAAGATGGCGAGCATAAAGGTTGTTGCTGTCTTTTGCCGTAGTTGAAACGATCTCTTCAAGGGGTTGCGAATAATGAGTAAAAAGGATATGGGCGGAGGAGGGGACTTTTTCTAGCTTAAGACCCCCCTGCACTTTAATTCCCGCCTTCAAAAGAGCATCTTTTAGTGCATAATAAAATGATTTGTACGGTTTTGTAATTACTTGTGAAATCCTGCGTTCTCCGCATCGTTGAGATATTTTTCCCTGCAGCAAAACAGAAGGGACTGTTTCAGTTTTGTCTATTTTAACAATCGGCCATGAATATCTGCCTTCGCATGGCACATTGATTCGCTGCAAACGATTGACAATCTTATAGCTGCGGTCAACGCTTTTTTGGATTACGCTGTTTTTATTCGGCGCTACGCAAATGGTGCTTATGCGCTCGTTAAACATCATGGCATCCGGCATTGCATTATAAGGACTGTATATATTCTCGTCAAATCCGGAATTGTCTTTATTTCCTACTTTGAAATAACTGCGATCTATAAGAATGCTTCCTCCGATCTTTCGTATCCCTTTTTTGTTTATCTCATTAATGATCTCAGGCAAATCATCTGAAGAAAGGGTTGGGTCGCCAAAGCCTTTTACTATCAAATCCCCATGCAAAACTCCGTTCTTAAGAATGCCTGTGGTATAAAATTGTGTAGGCCAACGGTAATCAAATCCCAAACTTAAAATAGACGCATAAGTTGTTACCACCTTGATAACAGAGGCAGGCGTCATGGCTTTATGGGCATTATAAGAAGCAATGACATCACCCCCCACCTCTTTAATATAAACACTTACTTCATTTTTTGCAATGCCTGATTTGTTTATCTGCTGCTGCACTTCAAGAGGAAGTGTTGCATGCAAACAAAACGTGATTGCCAAGTAGATAACGATATGCTTCAATTTCTTTCCTTATAAGCCATTGCCAGTCCTCACATTGCTTCTTATAGAACAATTCTTGGTGTCCGATATTTAAGCACATAAATCCTTTTTTGCCTTTGTCAAAGCATTTTCAGGATCCGGCGTTTTTTCTATGGACAACACTATTTAAAAGTCCGCTTTCTCTTTGGCACTTTCGATCATAGAGATAAAAATCGTATAAAGATTTGCTACCACTGCACCGATAACCAATCCTGTCGCCATAGGTTCGTTACCATAAAACTTCAATGCAAAAAAAGCCGGGATAAGATGCAAATCGGCTACCAAAGAGCCTGCCAAAAGTTCGGCTGAGAGTATATTTCTTACCCCGATTTTCAAAATCGTAGAGATGACATTGACGCTTCCCGCTACAAACAGCGCTACCAACGAAGATTCGTACAAAAATGCTGCCGATGTCGTCAAAGACATCAATGTAAAAAAGATATAAAAAACTTTACCCCAATTCATCTGCGCTTCCTTTAAATTTCAAACTCCAAAACGAATTTTGAATGACGTATTTGGTTTTATTCTTTTTTCTTGTATCCGGGCAAAGCCCGTCTGCAATTCACCGCACTAACGCTTCGGCTTTGCCGAGATAAAAAATGCTTTTAAATTATAGCGTACCCTGCTCATACATTTGACGCATTTTTTCTTTCTCTTTCTCTCTTTTAAGTTTTTGAGCTGCTTTTTCTCTAAAATCAGAAACAGAAAAACCAAGCCATATTAAGAGCGGAGATGCTATAAAAATAGAAGAGTAGGTACCAACCATGATTCCTATCATCAACGTGAAACTGAATCCTTCAATGATCTCTCCCCCAAACAAAAAGAGAGTCCACACTACAAGCAGAGTCGTCAAAGAAGTAAGTGTGGTTCGTGAAAGGGTGCGTGTAACTGACTCATTGATGACTTCAGAAAGCTCTGGAGCTTTGAGTGATAAGATCTCCTCTCTGATACGGTCAAAAACGATGATTGTGTCGTTAATCGAATAACCGAGTATGGTAAGTATTGCCGCAAGGGTATCAAGATTGACTTCGATATTTAAAAGCACTATCGCACCCATAGCGATAGTCACGTCATGGGCCAAAGCAAGTACGGAAGCAAGTGCAAAGCGCCACTCAAATCTAAAGGAAACATAAATAAGAATTCCCAAAATGGCAAGCACCATTGCCATAAGTCCTTTTTCTCGAAGCTCTGATCCTACTTTTGCGCCGACCATATCCACTCTTCGCACGCTAAAAGTGCCAGTATCTTTGAGCAGCGCGGCTACTGCATCTCCCGCATCCTTGCCAAGCGACTGCGAGCTTGTTTTTGCACGGATCACGATCTCATCTTCGCTGCCAAAATAGGTTACACTTGCGCCCTCATAAGCTTTATCTGAGCTGATTGCTTTTCTTACTTCGCCAATGGGGGCTTTGCCTTCATACTGTATCTGGATCAGTGTTCCGCCTGCAAAGTCAATACCGTAATTGAACCCCTTGGTAAAAATAAGTCCAAGAGAAAGAAATACAACTACCAATGAAAGCAAACCGAAACGCTTGCTGTATTTCATCAATGCAAATGCTTTTTTATATTTAAAAACTTCCATGGCTATCTCTCCCCTGCTTTTATGCCAAACCAGAAACCAAGTTTTTTCTGGTTTATTTTAGGCAATATCCATTGATAAATGCCATGCGTACCCGCAATGGCGGTAAACATTGAAGCTAAAATACCGATACTCATCGTTAAAGCAAATCCTTTAATCGCCCCTGTACCATAAACATAAAGCACTATAGCTGCAACCAACGTTGTCACATTGGCATCCAAAATGGATGTAAAGGCATTACTATAACCATTTTCAATCGATTTTGCTACGGATTTTCCTTCGCGAAGCAACTCCCTGATGCGCTCAGAGATAATAACATTGGCATCTACCGCCATCCCTACCGTCAAAACAATACCCGCCATACCCGGAAGCGTCAACGTTGCTCCAAACAGCGACATAATCGCCAAAATCAAAAATAAATTTCCTATCAATGCGATATTGGCAACAATCCCTGCCATCCCATAATAAAACACCATAAAAATAACCACTAAAACAAATCCGAATGCCAAAGCAATAGAGCTGGCCTTGATACTGTCCGCGCCCAAGCTGGGACCGACTGATCGCTTCTCTTCTACAAAAACCGGGGCAAGCAAAGCGCCTGAACGTAGTGCAATGGCCAAATCGTGTGCTTCAGGAATTGTAAAGTTGCCTGAGATCTGCACATGACCTCCTCCGATACGCTCCCTTATAACAGGCGCCGAATAAACTTTGTCGTCCAACACAACTGCCATGCGCTTTCCAACGCTTTTGGCTGTAAAGTCTCCAAAGATTTTAGCCCCTTGCCCATTAAGCGTAAAATTGATCACGGGCTGATTGTTTTCATCAAACCCTACTTTTGCATCGATAAGCATCGAACCGTCAAGTACAGGAATCTGATGAAGCAGGTAGCGTTCAGGGGTATTGACATCGGTTAAAATCACATCCCCGTAACTTCTTGCTTCATTTTCGCTCATCGTCTCCACTCTCGCGATTCTCTCTTCATCTACAGCCATAAGCTGCAAGTGTGCCGCTCTTGCTATCAGATCACGGATACGCTGCTCGTCCTCTTGTGTTTTGATACCGGGAACCTCCACGAGGATTTTATCTTCGCCCTGTTTGGCTACCGTAGGATCTGCCAAGCCAAACTCATTGAGCCTGCCGCGGATAGTATCAACAGCCTGGCTGATCGCATTTTGCTGAGTCTGAAGCACTTCTTCTTCTGTCATCATCACAGTAAATTTTAACCCATTTTCATTCAGCACAATACCCGGGATCTCTTTTTTAAGCAATGCTTTGGCTTTTTCTATATCATCACCATCAAGAAGTTCAAACGTGATTTTTTCTCCCTCTTCTATGTGCAAACCATCAAAAATGATCTCTTCATCATCAAATGTATACTTTATGCTCGCTGCTATGGATTTCAATTTTGATTCAATGGCTATTTCACTCTTTACACCAAGAAGCATATGAAGACCGCCTTGCAAATCAAGCCCGAGGGTGATTTTTTTACCGCTTTGGCTTTGCATTAACGAAGGAATAGAAAACACTACTCCGAAAATAAGTGCAAATACAAAAAGTATTACCCTGTAATTAAGCGTTTTCATTGGCCACTTCAACCTTTTTCGCCACAAAAGCCCTATCTAGTTTGACAATGGTGTCATCATTTAGTTTGATTTTGATAAAATCTTCTTCAGGTTTTACAATCTCAGCGATAAGGCCCCCGCTGGTGATAATCTTATCGCCCTTGGCAAGGCTTTCAAGCATTTGTTTGTGTGCTTTCTGCTGTTTTTGCTGTGGTCTGATAATCAAAAAATAGAAAATCGCAAATAAAATGATCAATGGTAAAAATGAACCAATCATGCTACCTTGTTCTGCTCCCATAGGAATCCTTTTGAGTAATTTTTTTAAAATGAGCCAATATTTTAACACCTTTGTGCTAACAAGAGGCTTTTTCATAGCCTTTTTGGGATCTTTGTTTATCTACCTTGATGCGTGGGGCATTTCATCTCCCGCGCTCAATACCGTATGCGGGGTTGCAGCTCTGTATTTTCTGCTCAAAGAAGAACAAAAGGTATGGTTTTGGGCAGGATTTTTTATAGGAATCTTTTGGTTTTGGTGGATCAGTCTTAGCTTCAAACACTATGGTATGATTTGGGCAATTCCCTTTGGTATTTTGATTGTTTCGCTTATTTACGGTCTGCTCTTTTGGTCTATAGCCTTTATTGCAAATAAAATCGCTGCTTTGCTCTCTTGGAATTATGCTGTCTCTTCTTTGGCCTTCAAAACATTGGGGCTTTTAGGACTAAGCTATATTCATCCTTTCGGTTTTGACTGGCTAAAACCAGAATTGATGTTTACCAATAGTTATTTAGGGATTCACAAATGGCAATTTGCCGTCATTGTTTTGTCTTTGAGCTTTATAATACTAAAAAGGCATCCTGTCTTTTTAGTATTGATCTTTTTTTCTTATCAGTCCGTCAATCACATACCTCACAGTATTCCTTCTGACATACAGATAGTATCCACACGAGTTCCCGTAGAAGACAAATGGAAAGAGACCTTGCACTTCGGGCAGTTCAAAACTTTTTTAACATTGATAGATGAAGCGATTGATGCAAAAAAATCCCTTATCATACTGCCCGAGTCTGTATTTCCTGTTTTTCTAAATCATTCCCACGATTTGCTTGAAGAGCTGACAAAAAGAGCACAGAAGATAAACATCGTCGCAGGTGCGCTTTACTGGAACGGGAAAGTGCCTCACAACTCTGCTTATATCTTTACGAAAAACGGAGTACAAGTAGCCAACAAAGTGCTTCTGGTGCCTTTTGGCGAAAGCAATCCTTTGCCTGATTTTTTAAGCAATTGGGTCAATAAAGTCTTCTATGACGGTGCGGTGGATTATCAAGCAAGCAAAGAGATGAGCGATTATGCCATCCAAAACAGTACCTATCGCAATGCCATTTGTTTTGAAGCAACCAGCGAAAAACTCTATGAAGGAAATCCTAAACAGATGATAGTTCTAAGCAACAACGGCTGGTTTGTTCCTTCTGTTGAACCTGCACTCCAAAAGATTTTGTTACAATACTACAGCAAAAAATACGGTACCACCATCTATCATAGCGTAAATATGTCTGATGCCTATATGGTCAAAAAGGGCATAGTGACAAAGATCTAAACAATAAGACTCAATACAATAAGGAATTCTTATGAAGAGCGGTACAAAATTCTGGATACTCCCCATCAAGGGGTATCAGTACATTTCAAAAATGCTGCCGGCAAATTGCCGTTACTATCCCACCTGTTCAGAATATGCCAAATGGCAATTTGAATTCAATACTCCCCATAAGGCCCTCATGGCAAGTACATTGCGTATACTTCGCTGCAATCAGCTCTTTGCCGGAGGCATAGACTATCCGCTTATCAGCTTTATCCCTCCCAAGACACCCGTGCCACTCAAGCCGGCTCCATACACTTACAAAATCAACATACACTATTGGCTTGTGCCTAAAAATAACCAACATTACTATGTAGTTAAACAGTTCTCCTCGCGTCCAAATCCTGTCTAGACTCTCTTTTACTCATTTTTAACAAAATATGTGGCATACTCGGATCCTACTATTGCACAGAAGGATTTTACATGTCACTCATACTCCATTCTCCTCTCGATATGCATCTGCACCTAAGAGACGAAAAAATGCTCGAAAACATCGCACAAGCAAGTGCGCATACATTTTCAGGCGGACTTATTATGCCTAATCTTGTACCGCCCGTGAGCAGCAAAGAAGAGATCATTGCATATAAAAATCGCATTTTAAAAGCTATTGGAAAAGAAACATTTACCCCCTATATGACACTTTTTTTCAAATCCGCATACGATAAAACTTTTCTCGAGAGCGTGCGCGATGAAATTACAGCTATCAAGCTCTATCCTGCCGGTATCACAACCAACTCCGAAGGGGGAGTAAGCGGTTTTGACATAGAAGAGCTGCGGGGCGCACTGGAAGCAATGAGTGAACTTGATATCCCCTTATGTGTTCACGGGGAGACAAACGGTTTTGTTATGGATAGAGAAGCAGAGTTTGTGGCCATTTATGAAAAACTTGCCTCGGCTTTTCCAAAGCTTAAAATTATCATGGAACATATCACTACCAAAAAAAGCGTAGAAGCACTCGACAAATTTGAAAATCTTTATGCAACCATTACCGTGCATCATTTGATGATTACCCTTGATGATGTCGCCGGAGGGATGCTTAAGCCTCATCTTTTCTGCAAACCCATCGCTAAACGCCCTGAAGACAGAGAGGCTTTGCTCAGAGTAGCCCTAAACGCTCATCCCAAAGTCATGTTTGGTTCAGATTCAGCACCTCATCCTCAACACGCCAAAGAGTCTTGCGGTTGTGCGGCAGGTGTTTTTACTGCACCTATTGCCCTTCAGGTGCTTGCCGAACTTTTTGAAAAAAACGGTGCATCACAAGAAAAACTTCAAGCATTTATTCGCGATAATGCACAAAAAATCTACAACATCACACCCTTGCCTAAAAAGATCGTTTTAGAAAAGAAACCATTCAAGGTTCCTCAACTTTATAACGGAGTAGTCCCAATGTATGCAGGAGAAGAGATCGCTTACTCTATTAAAGAAGTCTACGATGGACAGTAATGGGGTTTTTGCACCACGTTAAAGACTTTTTACAATTTTGCAACACAAGACAACCTGTTGCTCAACTAATTACAACAAAAAGGAAAATGCATGATCGCCAATAGTATTGAAGAGCTTATCGGAAACACCCCCTTGGTCAAAATCAACTCTCTCTCAAAAATAAACGGGGCAACAATATTAGGAAAATGTGAATTTATGAATCCTACCTCTTCGGTCAAAGACAGGATTGCCTTTAATATGATCAACGAAGCGCTCAAATCTGGAGAAATAAACGAAGAAACAATCATCATAGAACCTACCAGCGGCAATACGGGTATAGGGCTTGCCGCTATCTGTGCTGCTAAAAAAATGAAGCTTATTCTCACAATGCCTGAGTCCATGAGTATTGAAAGGCGAAAACTGCTTGCGCATTTGGGCGCCAAACTGGTTCTCACGCCTGCTTCCGAAGGAATGAGCGGCGCTATTGCCAAAGCCGCTCAATTGGAAACAGAATTAAACAATGCGAGGGTCTTGCAACAGTTTAGCAATCCAAACAATCCTGACATCCATAGAAAAACCACTGCACTTGAGATATTGCATGATACCAAAAATAGTGTAGATATTTTTGTGGCGGCAGTCGGAACAGGGGGCACACTCACAGGCACTTCAGAAGTTCTTAAAGAGATAATTCCTGCGCTCCAGGTTATAGCCGTTGAGCCGAAAGCCTCATCGGTGCTCAGAGGCGAACCGGCAGGACCACACAAAATACAAGGGATCGGGGCAGGCTTTATACCCGAAATTCTCAATACTAAGATTTACGATGAAGTCATTGCCGTAAGCAATGAAGATGCATTCGCCATGTCTAAAAAAATGGCACAGGAAGAAGGATTGCTTATAGGGATTTCAGCAGGAGCAAACCTTGTGGCTGCCAATCTTCTTGCCGGTCGCCCCCAAAATAAAGGGAAGACTATAGTCACTATACTTTGTGACACTGCAGAACGCTATCTTTCTACTGAACTTTTTGATGCCTAAGCCGCTGTTTTTAGAGACCGTCAAGATAGAAGACGGACAAATTTTTAATCTCTCCTGTCATCAGGCACGTTTTGCAAAAACACGAAAGGATTTTTTCGGGATTGAACACAATCTTCTGCGTCTATCAAATGCAATAAATGCACCTGAAAAAGGCCTTTATCGATGTCGAATTCTTTATGACGAAAGAATACAAAATATTGAATATATCCCTTATGCGAGCAAAGAGATACGCACACTAAAGATCGTCTCTTCAAATCTTGACTATGCGTATAAATATGCAAATCGTGACCCGCTTTTGGCTCTGCTGGAAACAAATCCCGATGCGGATGAAGTTATTATTGAAAAAAATGGTTTTCTTACCGATACGACCATAGCCAATATTGCTTTTTACGACAGGGAAAAATGGTGCACCCCCTTAAACCCTTTGCTTCAGGGCACCACAATGACCAGACTGCTTGATCAAGGTTTTTTGCACCCGAAAGAAATCACAAAAGAAATGTTGCCCAGCTATACACATGTAGCTTTAATGAATGCTATGATAGGATTTAAGGTTATAAAAAATATAAACATTTTTTCATAAGGAAGAGTACAGCATTATGAATCTTTTTCAGACAAAAACATACCGCAACCTTATATCTGAACATCTTCGAAATACTATCACTTACCTGTTTGGCGAGGATCAAGCATTTGCACTTGCTTGCGAAACAAAATACATCACCTTTACGCCCCCATTACCCGTTGAAATTAAAAAAACATTTCATGAAACAGTACTTTTTATCATCAGCGGATATGCGTATGAAAGTGCTCAATTAGAAGGAGATTTTTTCTCTTTTGAAGCAGGATTCGGAAGTGAAAATTTCGGCTCAAAAGTCCACGTTCCGTTACTTGCTATCAAACAAGTTTTTGTAGGAGACGCGCCCATCGTGATCAATCTGGCAGAACCTGCAAGCAAAGAAGAGGCAAACCCGAAGAACACTTCAGTAGGCAGCTCGATGGAAGCATTGCTTAAAAATCCGGAAAATCAAAAGCTTCTCAAAAAAAAGAGATAAAAGCGCAGCTGCGCCTCTCTTAGCAGTGCCCGCCCATAATAAAATCAACCACTTGATCGACATAGGCATTGTGTTTATTCTCTTTAGAGTAAACAATATAAAAATTACGGTTCATTGTATAGCCTCTTAATCTTGCCTCAAAAAGCTCACCGGATGCGACATCGTCGGCAATGGCAAATTTAGAGATAATCGAAACAACCGGATGATCCACATCTTTTTTGCTTCTTTTGATTGCCTGAAGTACCGAAGTGGTATTGCTTACTTCGCTTAATACATTGAAATTTTTGCAAGATACGCCAAGTTCCTCAAAAACTTCAGTAATAACGCGTCTTGTATGCGATCCCTCTTCACGGCAAATCCAGCTATACTCATAGAGATCTTCTGTTTTAACGATTTTTGGCAGAGGTACATTGCTTACAAGTACCAATTCATCCTCCAGCCACTCTCTATAGATAAGATCATTGTCGAAAATAGGTGACTCAATAAGCCCTACATCCAATTTTCTGTCTTTAAGTTTTTCTATAATGCTTTTGCTTAAATCTACACTCAATTGGATGTCGTTATTGATCATCTTTCCGATACTGTTGAGACACTCGCCGGGAATTACGTATGTTCCTATGGTATAAGACGCCCCCAATTTAAAAGTAATCTCTTTATTGATAATCTTAAGAATATCCTGCTCTGAGATATGGATCTCTTTTTCCAGCCTTGTCGCTATTTTATAAAGTTCTTCGCCTTCATTGGTTAATTTAATGCCGTTTTTTTTGCGCTCTATTACCCTGACTCCCAAATATTTCTCTATAAATTTGATTTGTTGTGTCACTGCAGGCTGGGAAATGCCCAATTTGGCAGATGCTTTAGAAAAACTTCTCTCTCTTGCCACTGTTAAAAAAGTTTCAATCTTTACAAAATCTTTTAACATCATTTTTCCTTATTTTTATATTAAATTTAAAACTATTGAAATCATTATATCAAATTATACTGAAATAACTACATAACAAAACATTATTTTATATATTTATTTGTGGGCTTTAATAATTTTCACGATATAATTAAATATAATCAGAGGAGCAAAGTTAGCGTATGGAAAAGATTTTAAATGAACTCAATCCGTCACAGCGTGAAGCAGCAGAACACATAGATGGTGCAATGCTCATTCTTGCGGGTGCCGGCAGCGGAAAAACGAAGACACTCACCGCAAGACTTGCTTATTTGATCGGAGAGGTAGGTATTGATCCTGCCAACACGCTCACGCTTACTTTTACCAATAAAGCCGCAAGTGAAATGCGGGAGCGCGCATTGAAACTGGTAAAAAACAAAACATCTTATCCTCCATTGCTGTGCACATTTCATAAGTTTGGTTTACTTTTTTTAAAATTTCATATCGAAAAACTTGGAAGAAGCAATACTTTTGTTATTATTGACAGTGATGACAAGAAACGATTGCTCCGCTCTATTGCAAAAGAGTTAAAAATTGACCTCAATCTCTCTTTTGTTGCCTCTGAAATTTCAAAATACAAAAATTCTCTTTTGAATGCCCAAATTGTAACAGAAAAAGCAGAACTTCCGGACTACAAAAAAGTAGCTGCAATTTATGAGCGCTATCAGGCCAATATTGAAGAAAATAATCTTGTAGATTTTGATGATCTGCTGATGCTTACCTATAAAATACTTGACGAAAATGAAGACCTTCGCAAAGAGACCAGCTTGCGTTATCGCTATATTATGGTTGACGAGTATCAAGATACCAATGAATTACAATTTAGGCTTCTTGAGCATCTTGTGAGCGAACATGGAAACCTTTGTGTCGTAGGAGATGATGACCAAAGCATCTACGGATGGCGCGGAGCAAATATTCGCAATATTTTGGATTTTGCAAGCCACTTCAAGGAGACCAAAACGGTTAAGCTGGAAACCAATTATCGTTCTACCGAACCTATACTAAGGGCTGCAAATGCTCTTATAGAGCACAATTCAGCACGATTGGGCAAAAAACTTTTTAGCCATAAAGGAGAAGGAGTTGAAGTAAAACTGCTTCATTCACTGGACGAAGCCCATGAGGCCAAAGCAATCGCGCAAGAAATTCATACGCTCCTGGACAAAGGGGTCAATCCTGAAGAGATAGCTGTACTGTACCGGATCAATGCACTTTCCCGTTCCCTTGAAGAAGGTTTCAGCAAAGAGGGGCTTGGATTTAAACTCATAGGAGGTATGCGATTTTATGAGCGTGCTGAGATTAAGGATATTATCTCATGCTTTAGGGTATTGGCAAATCCTCATGATGATTTTTCACTCTTGCGTATTATCAATAAACCCAAAAGAGGTCTAGGCAAAGCCTCCATAGAAAAACTCCAAAAAGCCGCCCATGAAGAAAAACTTTCACTCTATGCTTTCATCCAAAAAAATCTTAAAACAAAACTTCCTGCCATTGTGAGCAAAAAGGTTGCAAATGCTTTGCGTGTGCTGCTGGAGGATATTCACGCCCTTCAAGAAGAAATAGCTGCCGCGCCGGGAAACTTTATTACTCTTTTCGAGGAGCGTATTAAACTTAAAGATCATTATGCGGGCATGATAGATGGGTTTGACCGTATTTTAAACATGGATGAATTCTACGGCTATTTTAGGGATTGTGTTGTAAAGAATCCTGATCTTACTCTCGATGAGTTTCTTAACGATATTACTTTACAAAGCGACCAAGATCAGCTGGAAGAAGATACTGTTGCCATCATGAGTATCCATGCGGCCAAGGGGCTTGAATTTGAGCATCTTTTTGTTATAGGTTTGGAGGAAGAGTTTTTTCCTTTGCTTGGCGAAGGATGCAACATGGAAGAAGAACGACGACTGGGATATGTAGCGATCACCAGAGCCAAATCCAATCTTACTCTGTGCTATGTGGATAGCCGTTTCTATAAAGGCCGTCGTAAAATGATAAATAAAAGCCGCTTCTTGGGTGAAGCAGGACTTATTCAAGATGCAAGCCTTAAGATTACCAAAGCTTCTGCTTTTAAAAAGGGAGATCTTGTAAAACACAAAATTTTTGGTATAGGGCGAGTACAGGCTGCCAACAAATCAGGAAAAGAATACAAGCTCCTTATTAATTTTGGCGGAAACAAAAAAGAGATACTAAGCTCTTTTGTACAAATTATTTAAGAACGCAGGATGAACAAAATTTGTCTAGTAACTCGCAGATGAATCGTCTTTTTGTTGTCAACAAGCCCATCTTTCGCAGCTCCAACAGCTACATGGGATATGTCAAACGCAAATATGGTACCAAAAAAGTCGGCTTTTCGGGCACACTGGATCCTTTTGCCACAGGATGCCTTATCGTAGCAACAGGCCAATACACTAAACTTTTTCAGTATCTCAACAAAACCCCTAAAAGCTACAAAGCAACTTTATGGCTAGGGACCAATTCTCCCAGTTTAGATATTGAAAAAGTCGATAGCATTCAAGAAATAGCCCCTTTTAAAAATGAACAAATTAATGAAGCACTAAACAGCCTCAAGGGTGAACTTACTTATTATCCGCCCGTATTTTGCGCAAAAAAAATAGAAGGGAAACGTGCCTATGAACTTGCGCGCGAAGGCAAAGAGGTGGAACTTAACACTATCACCTCCACTATTTATGATATTAAACTCATCAATTACAACCATCCATTTGTACATTTTGAGGCTACCGTAAGCGAAGGCACATATATACGCAGCCTCGGCGCACTTCTCGCAGACGAACTTGGTGTAGACGGCACACTCTCCTCTTTGCACCGTATCCATGAAGGGAAATTTGTATTTGACGGAGAAAAAGCGCTCAACCCCTTTGATTGCCTTATTCTTCCTTTAAATATCTATACGGGGGATGATTCGTACCTTGAATTAGGGAAAAAACTTCAAATAGAGTACTTTCAAACCAAGCAAGACGGAGAATACCTTGTTGAAACAAAAAACTTCTTTGCTGTTATTAAGATTGAAAATCAAGAGATAACCTACAAACTTAATCGCATAGAAAAATTTAAGAGCCCTCATGTATAGTATCAATGCCCATGCCAAAGTCAATATCTTTTTGAAGATCACCGGGCACAAGGATGGCTACCACACGCTGCTTTCACGCTTTATGCGTGTAGAAGACCTTTACGACACCATTACATTTGAGCCTTGTGAATGCGAAAGCTTTACACTAGAAGGCTGCAATGATATCCCTTTGGAATCCAATACCATTTATAAAGCCTATAAAGCGCTGAATGCCCATACCGGCGATCTTGACATCCTCAACTTTTTTTACCGGCATAAAGTCGTCGTTACCAAGCGTATTCCAAGCCAGGCAGGCCTGGGGGGAGGAAGCTCCGATGCGGCGGCGTTTATGCGGCTGGTTAAAAAAGTATGCAATCTGCTGATTTCCACGGAAGAATTGGCAAAAATCTCAACAACCATAGGTGCCGATCTTCCTTTTTTTATCTATAATTATCCCTCTGCCAATGTTTCCGGCTTCGGAGAAGTGGTCGAGCCTTTCACGGAAGAACCTTTAAAGCTGGAACTCTATACTCCGCATATTGGATGCAACACAGCCCTTGTTTATAAAACATTTAAAGAGCATTTTTTAACAAATGTGCGTCTAAGCAGCATTATAGGCTGGGATCAGCTCCCCTCCAGGGAAATTCTTGAAAAGATTCATGATCCTGCTATCTTAAATGACCTCTACGGGGCAGCTCTTATGGTATATCCGGAGCTCGCAAAAGCAGCAAAAAAGGAATGGTACTTCAGCGGAAGCGGAAGCACGTTTTTCAAAATTAAAAATTAAATCTATTTTGCTTTTACAGACGCGGCTTTTTTCAAGCCGGTCTATCAAGATATAAAAATCTTTATTTTTATTTTTGCATTTTTTTACTAAACACGCTGCTTGCTATCTATGTTATAATACTTCCAAAAAAGGTATATCTTTGGCTATTACTCTTATTGCACAAAACAAAAAAGCGAGGCATGATTATGAAATACTCGAAAAATTTGAAGCGGGTATTGTCTTAAAAGGAAGCGAAGTAAAAGCGCTACGCGCCAAACGAGCCAATCTTTCTGATGCTTTTTGTCGATTCATAAAGGGTGAGCTTTATCTTATGAATGCACACATTGCTCATCTTGAAACAACGCATAAGCATTTTAGTCCGGACACCAGAGAACCCAGAAAACTTCTGATGCGCAAAAAAGAACTTAATAAGCTCTATATGAAAGTGCATAAAGACGGACTTACCATCGTACCGTTAATGCTTTATTTTAATGAACGCAACCTTGCCAAAGTAAGCATAGCCATTGCAAAAGGGAAAAAACTTCACGACAAACGAGCTGACCTCAAAGCCAAAACACTCAATAGGGAAGCTGAGCAAGCGATAAAAAACAAAGGAGCTCTTTAGTATATTTTATTCTGAAAAAGGATTTTTTACACCGATACAGCATAAAGCCTTAAGCTGAAAAAGTTGGTAGAGTATTAATCAAAATAGAATTTTTAAATGTAGAAATTAGTAGAAAAAGACAAGAAAGAACCCGCATTTTTTAGCTGTAATGCGGGTAGACAAAAGAAAAAACTATTTTCTTCTTAGTTCTTTAATTCTTGCAGCTTTACCTTTAAGATCTCTAAGATAGAATAATTTTGCTCTTCTTACTCTACCTCTTCTTAGAACCTCAATACT
Organism: Sulfurovum sp. UBA12169; assembly: GCA_002742845.1. NCBI lineage: Bacteria > Pseudomonadati > Campylobacterota > Epsilonproteobacteria > Campylobacterales > Sulfurovaceae > Sulfurovum > Sulfurovum sp. UBA12169. Next base: position 107,095 of record DLUH01000005.1, read on the forward strand.
TTCGATACTCTCAGTATAAAGCGGGAAAATTCTTTCAACACCAATAGAGTTGGCACCAATCTTTCTGACATTGAATGTTTTTCCTGTGCCTTGTCCTCTAACAGCGATGCAAAGCCCCTCATAATTTTGAACTCTTTCTTTATTGCCTTCTTTAATTCTAACGGCCACTCTCAATGTGTCACCAGCTCTAAAATCAGGAATATTTTTGTTTTCCAATTGCGCTTGTTCAAAGCTTTCAATATATTTATTTCTCATGTGATACCTTTTTTTTGTATAGGTCGGGTCGGAAATACTTTGTTTTACACAAAGCCAACTCTCTTTTTAAGTCCGTGATTTTACTATGATTACCCTTTAAAAATTCTGAAACTACTGCATTGTTTTCATAAATTTTAGGTTTTGTAAAAGAAGGGGCTTCCAGCAATGCTGCTTCAAAACTTTCTATCATGAGGGAATCACTGTTTCCAAGCACGCCTTCAACATTCCTGCTCACAGCATCACAGACTACCATGCTTGCCAATTCTCCGCCTGTTAGAATAAAATCCCCTATTGAAAAAAGCTCATCGGCATACGCTTCAATCACACGCTCATCTATTCCCTCATAGCGACCGCTCACGAAAACCAAATGTGATTTGTCGGCTAAACGCTTTGCATCATTTTGCTTAAATGGTTTAGCTACGGGGGTTAAGAATATTACATAGGCTTCAGGGAATTTTTTTTTAATGTGTCCAAGAGTGTCCATTAACGGTTGGGGTGTCATGAGCATACCCGCACCTCCTCCTATCATGGGAGCATCTACTCTTTTGTGTTTATCTTGGGAAAAAGCTCTCGGATCATAAAAGTCAATACTTATTTTTCCGGACGCTGCTGCACGGGATAAAATACTTTCGGAGAAATATCCTTCGATAAGAGCGGGAAAGAGTGTAACAAAACTAAAATGCAAAATAGTACCTTAGCTTGCTTCTAGAATATCTTTAGCATCCTGCGTCAATACCGTTTTTGTTTCTATATCCGTTTTTACTATATATCTTGAAATATAAGGAAGTAAAAACTCTTTTGCCATTCCTGCTTCTACTAAAGACTGATCCGTTTTTATCACAAGATAATCCAAATCCAGCATCCGCTGAATGTCATCAACTGTACCCAAAATTATCTCTTTTTCTTTCACTGTACAGCCTATAACATCAAACCAAAAATACTCATCTTTTTCAAGATGACAATATGCTTTGGTCTCCTCTTCGCTGGCGTAAAGTTTTACATTAGTAAGTTTTTTAGCGCTCTCCACGCTCTCATAGCCTGCAAAACGTATTGTTCCTCGGTTGGGATTGAGATCTGATATTGTGAGGTCTCCGCGGCTGCTTTTAAAGGTGTGTCCGACTTTAAATTGTTCCGGAAAGTCTGTATGAAGATGAAGCTTTAAATCACCGTAAAGCCCAACGGTTCTCCCCACTTGTGCGATGAAAAACGGTTCGATAGCCATATTTACTTTACAGATTTGACATTAACGCGGTAATTCTTACCGCCTTTTGCTTTACAGCCGGAGATGACTGTTTTAATAGCATTGATCATGCGCCCCTCTTTGCCGATCAATTTGCCAACATCTTCACTGTTGGCAAAGATTGTGATCTCATCAAAGCCCTCATCCACCGAAGTAATCTCGACAGAGATATCTTCAGGATTGTTTACCAAAAGCTTAGCATAAGCGGCTAGAAATGCGGTGACCATAAAATGATTATTTTCCAGCCAATCTTTTGACTGTTGGGCTCATTTGTGCACCGACACTTAACCAATAGTTCAATCTCTCTTGATCAAGAGTAAGATCCTTGTTAACGCTTATCGGATTATAATGTCCTATCGCCTCAATCCAGCCACTGTCTCTTCTTTTTCTGCTGTCTGTTACTACAATTCTGTAAAATGGCTTCTTTTTTCTACCCATTCTTGTCATTCTTATCATTGTCATATTTGTATCCTTTATATTCTCATTTTTCTTCAACTCTTGTAAGAGCAACTGTTACGTCAGCTTCCTGCAGAGGAAAACCGGCGCTAGCATGGCAGAAACAAACCTTGTTTATTTCTGCATCCCTATCAAATAGTACTGACAACTGCTTTTAATGACTAAAGCACTCATCAATACTCTTACCCAGCACTCTTGGGAACGGAATTATAGCATAAAATATATAAAATTTTTATTAAGTTCTGCCTCTTTTTTGATCCTCTCTGATTCTAGCGTCTCATTCCGGGAAATCCGCCGCCTTGCATTTGTTTCATCAAATCTTGCATTTGTTTCATTCCGCCCTTTCCGGAAAGTTTTTTTGCCATAATAGCTGCATTTTTAAACTGTTTTAGCACTCGGTTAACCTGCATCTGATCAAGTCCTGCACCCGCTGCGATACGTCTTTTTCTCATGTTGTTTAACAGATCCGGATCTTCTCTCTCTTTTAGCGTCATTGATGAAATCATTGCTTTGATGGTCTTAATCTCATCTGAATTTTCCAGATCCATATCGCCTATCTGCTTTGCTAAATTACCCATGCCGGGAATCATGCCCATAATAGATTTCATGCTGCCTAGCTTTTTCATCTGCTCCATTTGGGCTAAAAAATCATTAAAGTTAAATTGTCCTTTTTTAATTTTTTGCGAAAACTTTTTGGCTTCTTTTGGATCGATCGCTGCAGCAGCCTTTTCTGCAAGAGATTCGACATCTCCCGCGCCCATCAAACGGCTGACTATTCTTTCAGGAATAAACTGTTCAAGATCGGGCATTTTTTCGCCTGCACCTATAAATCGAAGAGGCACTCCCACCTGCTCTGTCAGTCCAAGAGCTATTCCTCCTTTGGAGTCCCCATCAAACTTACTTAAAACAACACCCGAAATGCCAATTTTCTCTTTAAAGGTTTGGGCTGTTCTAACCGCGTCCTGTCCGGTCATAGCATCGGCTACATAAAAAAGCTCATCAGGGTCGGCTATCTCTTTGACCTCTTTAAGCTCACTCATCAGCTCATCATCTATTGCCAAACGTCCTGCCGTATCTATAAGAACAACATCATAAAGTTCTTTTTTGGCTTTTTGAAGCCCTTCTTTAACGATCTGAACTGGCGTCATCGTCTCGTCGGCCACAAGATCCACGCCTATCTGCGATACAATCTGCCTAAGCTGTTCAACTGCTGCAAGCCTCTGAAGGTCTGCTGCAACCACAAGTACTTTTTTCTTTTTTTGCTCTTTAAGAAAATAGGCAAGTTTTCCGGTGGTTGTCGTTTTGCCGGATCCCTGTAAGCCTATCATGAGCACGACCGTAGGAGGATTAGATGCGAAAGTAAAACCTTTGGGAGCGCCTTGTATGGTAAGCAAACGGGTAAGCTCTGCTTGAAGTGCCTTTAAAAATTGTTCTTTACCGATGCCGTTTTTCTTTGTATCCAGCTCAACAGCAGCAATCAGTTCCTTGACTACCTTGTGATGCACATCGGCTTTTAGCAATGATTTTTTAAGTTCTGCTGTTGCTTTTTTTAACGCCTTGTCATCATCATGAAAACGAATTTTTCCAATGGCATTTTTAAAACTATCGGTTAATGTATCAAACATATCTTCCCTCTATTATAAATTATCAAAAAGCGGCCGATCCGCACCACTTTTGCATTGACTGGCATTAAAACAGAACATAGTATAAACCATCTCCAAAGAGTCTGTGCCCTCTAATGCCCGCTAAACAAGTGACGTGATTTTATCCAAGATTTACTTATATCGCGCGATACTTTTTGGTTCTGGGGCCTCAAACTCATAATCAAATATTTTTATCTTTGAAGAGTGCAACAGCATATGTTTGCTTTGGGTTCGGCTTCCATACTGCTCGTCTCCAACGATAGGATGTCCTACGCTGGCAAGATGAACACGTATTTGATGGGTTCTTCCTGTTGTGATTTCAATGCGTACTTTGCTTTTTTTTCCCTGGATCTCTTCGGGAGTAACTTTAGTATATGCCTTTTTGCCTCTAAGGTGATCGATTTTTGAAAAAGCTTTGCCTTTCTTGATCGTTAGTAGCGGGGCATCTATCTCCATCGCTTCATACAGTACCCCTTCAACCCATGCTATATACTGTTTTTGAACTCGTCTGGCCTTAAATTCTTTGATGGCATCTTCAATAAATGTTTTGTTTCTTCCAAGAAGCAAAACTCCGCTTGTGTCTCTGTCTAACCGATGCAAAAGTTCTGCACCTTCTATTGCATCTTGAATATCATAACTGTCTATTTGTGCGGGCTTATTCACCGCAACAATATTATCATCTTGATAAATAATTTCAATATCTGACGGATATTCTATCCGAAAATGCGTATCGTCGCTTATCTCTGCACGGGCTATTTTTACTTTTTTATCTCCTGCAAAAACCAAACCTCTGTCAATAAGTTCTTTTGCCTGATTATTTGAAATCTCTTCTTGTTTTGCCAATACTTTATATGCTTTGTCTGTAGCCATTTTTTTCTATCCAATCTTCAAATTCTTTTGTAAGCGGGAATTCCACTATTTTTACTTTACTGTTTTGCCCTGTTTTAAAAAGTATATCACTTTTTGACACTTTAAAACTTTTTGAGAGAAATCTTATTAACTCTTTGTTTGCCGCACCCTCTACCGCAGGTGCTTTGATGCGAATCTTAATGGCATCATTTCCATACATCTCGCAAAACTCATTTTTGCTTGCGGCAGGCTGCGCCTTGATAGATAAACCTACCTTGCCTTCCTTAATTTGATAAAACATTATTCAGGCTTTCCAAAATAGGTGTCAAATCTGTTTTGGATTTGATCTTTGTGGGTTTTAAATGCGTATGCTGAAGTACTTTTTTTGAAAGAGCTGAAGCTTCTACCACGGCAATCCCTTCTATAGCATCAAAAATATCTTTTTGATTGAAATAATATTTGCCTGAGATTATTTTGCAGCCAAACTGCGCTGCTTCGGCTGCATTGTGTCCGCCCAAAGGCTCAAATGCTCCTCCCAAAATAACGATGTCGCTAATTGCATATATATTCACCAGTTCGCCCAAGGTGTCTAAAACTATAATATCACTTTGCATCACTCTATTTTGCGAATATCTCTGACAGATAAATTGCTGTTCTTGCGCAAAGACTTCCGCCATTCTCGTCACTTTTTCAAAACGTTCCGGATGACGCGGCGCCAAAATAAGTACAGCATCCGGCTCTTCTTTTTTTAATGCCAAATAAGCCTCAAAGACCAAGATCTCTTCACCTTCGTGGATGCTCGCTGCACACACAACCATCGATGAAGGTTTCTTGAGCCATGCCGTAGGCAAAGGAAGCTTAGCAAGCTTAATATTGCCCGTAACTTTAATATTTTTTGCGCCCAATAATTCCAAACGTTCTTTATCTGTTTGACTCTGTGCATAGATTTCATCGATCTGCTTAAAGATGTGCCTGTAAAACCAAGCCATTTTCAAATATTTTGGAAAAGAGCGTTCACTCATACGCGCATTGATCAGCAAGGTTTTGGCACCTCTTTTTTTTGCAAGAGCAAAAAGCAGATACCAAAATTCTGCCTCCATAACAACTAACGCTTTTTGGGGTTTAGCCCACCAAAAAAGCAAAGGCTCAAAAGGCAGATACCTGCTTTGAGATGTATAGCTGCTTACTGCTTCGAACCCTGTGTGCGTAGTTGCAGTCATACGCAACATCTCATTGGGAAACATTTCAACAATCGGCGCAATGGCTTTGGCTTCACCAAAACTGCAAACGTGAAACCAGATTCCTGCTTTTTTTAAAGGTCTATTGTTCCACAAAAAAAATCTTGCAGGAATAGCATCTTTGTACTTTGCCTTAAGAGAAAACAATGCCAAAAAAGGCAATGCCATACTATAAAAAATACCAACCGTCACGCTATAGAGAAGAAGAAAAAGTCTCTCCATAACCGATCATTTAGGCTTTTTCTGTCTCGCGCTCGATATAGAGAATCCGTCCGCAATGGGGGCAGTTAACAATCTCGTCACCCCTGATCACCTCAGAGTAAGTTTTATCGTTAAGTTTCATATGGCACCCGTAACATGCCTGTTTTTTAACAGGAACAACTGCTGTGTTTCCTGCCCAGATACGAATCTTTTCATAAAATGAAAGCACTTTTTGTTCAATATTTCTAATCAATATTTCTCTTTTTTCAAAAAGTTCTGCTTTGCTTTGTTCTATTTCGGACTTCTCCACACTTACCATTTCAGCAACAGCCTGAAACTCATGTGCAAGTTGTTTTACCTTCTCGTTTACTTCGTCAAGAAGTATTTTTTTGGTTTCATTAATCTTTTGGAGTCTTTCGATCTCCTCATTGGCAAACGTCATCTTTTCTTTAGCAATATCCTCTTCTAAAGAAAGTGCTTTCATCTCTTTTTCTGTAGAAATCTCTTTGGCTTTCTTACTATTTAAAACAAGTTGGTTATTGAGCAGTTTAAGCTGTTCTTCAAACGTTCTTATTTTTTCTTCATTGTTTGCAATAGCCTTTATGAGTGCATCCGCTTCACTTTGTACTGTATCGATTTTTATTTTTGCTTTGGCGATTTTTTTATCTGCAGCCTCAAGTTCGGGTCTATAACTATCGATTGTTCTATCATTCTTTGCAAGCTCAATGAGCTCTCTTAAACGTTTATTCACTCTTGGTCCTTTTGGAGTTTAGGGGATTTAGCCATATCTTTATATTGATTCAATATGAAATGGATTTTTAGAATGCGAAATTATAACCAAAAGAGGTAAATTTTTCAACTCTTGGGCTAAAATCTCCGCAAAAAACTGTTCGCTTTCGTAATGCCCTATATCCACCATCATCAAATTTTCGCTTAGTGCTTTCATGGCATCATGATACTTAATATCTCCGGTAAGAAAACAATCTGCCTCAACTGTATCCATCAAAGAAGCCCCCGCTCCGGTCGTAAGTGCAACAGAATTAATAATCTCTTTTTTACCCACCACTTTAAGCGCAGGTAAAGATAATTTCTTTTTGAGAAGCGCCAAAAGCGTCTGGTAACTCCATTCTCCTTTTGCAATACAAACAAATGGATTTTGCTCCATAACACTGAAGCCCAAAATTTTTTCAAAAACGTATCTATTGAGATGCGTTTGATCAAAATTAGTATGCATTGCTATGAGCGATTGTTTTTTAAGAATCAGTTTTTCAAGCAGATTTGCAGGGTATCTGGCAAAATCAAGTTGAGACAGTTTAGCAAATATTAGAGGATGATGCACTATAAAAAGTACTTCTTTGGGTGCTTGCTCTATCATCGATTCGTCCAAATCTAATGCAACTACGATTTGAGATATTTCACGAACCGCACTCCCCACAATCAATCCTGAATTGTCCCACTTTTCTTGAAGGTCAAAAGGACTTATTTTGTTGAGAAAATCATATATTTCCTGTAATTTCATACCTATCTCACTTTATCAAAAAAGTGCTGCATATTATCGCATATCACAATTATTGATTTTTAATTTGCTAACTTTTTACTCTTTTACCGCGCTCTTCTTCTTGCGCCTTATACAGCTGGGCACATCCGATGGCAAGCTCTCGTACTTTTAAAATATAATTTTGTCGCTGTGCTTGAGAGATGGCTTTTCTGGCATCAAGTATATTAAATGCATGTGAGGCCATCATGCATTGATCATAAGCCGCAAGCGGCAATCCCTTTTCAAGACAGAGTCTGCACTCTGCACTTGCATCTTCGAAATGTGCTAAAAGTTTTTCTACTGTTGCTACTTCAAAATGATATTTTGAAAATTCATATTCACTCTCTTTATGTACATCTGCATAGGTAGTAACCTGATCTTTGTTTTGGTTCCATACGATATCAAAGACCGATTCAACCCCCTGGAGATACATCGCCAAACGTTCTGTTCCGTAAGTGATCTCTACGGCCACAGGATCACAAGAGATACCTCCTACTTGCTGAAAATAGGTAAACTGGGTTACTTCCATTCCATCAAGCCATACTTCCCATCCAAGCCCCCATGCGCCAAGGGTTGGAGATTCCCAGTTGTCTTCAACAAAACGAATATCATGCTGAGTAAGATCAAGCCCCAGATATTCTAATGATTTTAAATAAAGCTCCTGAATATTGTCCGGACTCGGTTTGATTAAAACTTGAAACTGATAATAGGCGCCTAATCTGTTTGGATTCTCTCCATAACGACCATCTGTGGGTCTTCTGCTCGGTGCGACATAAGCTGTACTCCAAGGCTTATTATCTAAACTGCGCAGAAGTGTTGCGGGATGAAAAGTTCCCGCCCCGGCAGGAATGTCGTAAGGCTGAACGATATTGCATCCTTGTTGTGCCCAAAATTGTTGCAATTTGAGAAGTAGTTCGCTAAAGGTAATTGCATCTTTGTTCATCTATATTCCTAATCTCTTTTAAAATCTTAAAGTTTTACTTCTATCTCGACAGAGTCAAGTTCTACTTTTTTTGCTTTGCTAATTCTATCTTCTTGCAGCTTTACACGAAGTTCATCATCATTGAGCGCCATGATCTGAATAGCAAGATAAGCCGCGTTGACCGCACCTGCCTTACCGATAGCCACGGTTCCCACAGGCATGCCTCCTGGCATCATCACTGTACTGAGCAACGCATCTTCCCCCCTAAGCTCACCGCTTGCCATAGGAACGCCAAGCACCGGTTTGATTGTAGACGCAGCCAATGCCCCCGCCAAATGTGCCGCCATTCCTGCTGCCGCTATAAAAACTTGGGCCCCTTTGCTCTCGGCTTCTTTGACATAGTTTTTGGTTCTCTCCGGACTTCTGTGCGCAGAGGAGATAATAAGTTCGTAAGGTACGCCGAACTTTTCAAGTGTTATACCGCACTCTTTCATCACTTCATAGTCACTTTTACTTCCAATAACAATCGATACAAATTTCATAATCTTCCTTTTTTATTAAAATAAATCTCCTTGAAGATGGGCGGAGCCCCTCTTCAATTCCTCTCACTGAAGCTTCGGCAGATGCCTCAGGGTTTCCAAAATAAATCTCCTTGAAGATGGGCGGAGCCCCTCTTCAATTCCTCTCACTGAAGCTTCGGCAGATGCCTCAGGGTTTCAATCCCCGCATCGGCTCTCTTCCGCTTCCATAAGTCCTTTTTTGACAAGCGCCTCATCAATACCGCGTCTTAATATCGTATAGCCCGGCAATGTTGTCGGCAAAATAATATCATTCAAATCACCACTATGGATACATTCAAACTCTTTTCCCTTAAGCGAGATGAGTTTCTTGAATGTAAGCCAATATCGCCCCTCTTTTTGTTCTATTTTTCCATATTCATTATCACTCTCTTGGAGTGTTGCACCCACGGGCAAAACAATCTCCACTGTATCCCCTACGCAGGTCTTGTCTTTGCATCGCCAGGTTTTTCCATCTTCACCTACAAGTGCGGCTACCTGATGTGTGCCGTTTTGAATCGTAAAACCAAGTGATTGCGTATCGTCTTTTTCAAACGGACGGGAGATAAGATATGCATCGGTAAAACCTCTGTTTTGTGTCGTATTTAACTCCTCCTGATAACGTTTTGCATTAAAATCATTAGCATAGAAATCATCGATTGCATGCCTGTAGGCTTTTGTCACTACTGCTGCATAATAGGGGGATTTTGTACGGCCCTCAATTTTCAATGAGTCTATCACTCCAGAAGAGAGGATTTCGTCTATATGCGATGCCATATTCATATCTTTAGCATTCATAATATAGGTACCCACTCCAGTCTCTTCTTCAAGCCTAAAAGTAGTATTTGTTTCAGGATTATACGCATAAATTTCATAGGGAAAACGGCAATCATTGGCACAGGAACCCCGGTTGGGCACTCTGCCTTTTTGCAATGCCGAGATAAGACAGCGTCCGCTATAGGCAAAGCACATTGATCCGTGCACAAAAATCTCTATCTCAAGTTCGGGTATGACTGATTTGATCGCTTCACAATCTCTAAGACTGATCTCGCGTGCAGCAATAATCCTTTTAACTCCCATATCATAATACACTTGCGCATCAAGTGCATTCATCACGTTCGCTTGCGTTGAGAGATGAATCGGAATCTTAGGAGCGATTTTGCTTGCCATCCTTACAACGCCAGGGCTCGAAACAATCAAGGCATCCGGGTTTAATTCTGCCATCTTTGCAATGTGATTTTCATAAAGTTTGACTTGAGAATTGAACGGAAAACTATTAATGGTTACATACACCTTTTTTTTTCTTTCGTGCGCATAGGCTATGCCCTCGGCAAAAGAATCTATATCGAACTCTTTTCCGGAGCGGATACGCAGTGAAAAAGTGCTTGTGCCGCCATACACAGCATCTGCACCATAATTCAAAGCGATTTTCATCTTCTCCAGATTTCCTGCGGGAGCCAAAAGTTCTACTTTGTTTTGATTTGTCATAATAATCCTATTCTCATTTTACGTGAGATGTATTTGGCTTTTATTTTACCCTATTAGTGGTAAAACATAGATTTTATGTTAAAATTATTTAAAAACCAAATAGGTTGAAACAAAAAATGAAAATAGATCTGCACAATCACACTGTTCGTTGCAATCATGCCGAAGGAACGATTGATGAATTCATCCAGAAAGCCATCGAACTTGGTATAGATATCTATGGATTTACAGAACATGCGCCTATGAATTTTGATGAAAAATATCGATTGGGTTTTAATGAAATGGAAGCATATGCCAATGATGTAATGGCCGCAAGAGAACGTTACAAAAATGACATCAGCATTCTTTTGGGGTATGAAGTGGATTATCTTCCTGGGTATATGGATAAACGCGTACTGGATGCCGATGTAGATTATTTGATAGGTTCGGTACACTTTTTGGACAAGTGGGGGTTTGATAATCCTGAATTTATACGTGGATACCAAGACCGCGATATTGATGAGATATGGCAGGCTTATTTTGATGCCACTGAAATGATGGCAAAGAGCGGTAAGTTTGACATTGTTGGGCATCTGGATCTTATAAAAGTGTTTAAATTTATGCCCAAAAAAGATACAAGAATGCTCGCAAAAAATGCACTAAAAGCGATCAAAGCTTCCGGCATGGTGATCGAGCTCAATACGGCGGGATTGCGTAAACCTATCGGAGAGATCTATCCCTCGCGCACTCTTTTGGAGGAGGCTTATTCGCTTGATATTCCCATTACATTCGCTTCAGATGCGCATACTGTCGGGCAGATAGGCTTTGGATACGAAAAGGCTGTGGCCCTGGCAAAAGAAGTGGGCTACACCAAAGCTATCACTTTTTCTCAACGAGATAAAAAATCGATTATTTTTTAGGCAATTATTTTACATTATCTTTTTTTGAAAAAGCAAATTGATTATTTTTTGGGCAATTATTTTACATTATCTTATTGTAGAGTGGCTATAATATAATGATAAAATTAATTTGGAGGAACATCCGTTATGGGTAAATTTGTGAACAATATTGCAGAATTCAATACATTCTGCGAAGAAAATGAAGTAGAATTTGTAGATTTTAGATTTACAGACATCAAAGGAACTTGGCACCATATCACCTATAGAAAACATGCCGTAAATGACAATATGCTCCAATCCGGTCTGCCTTTTGATGGCAGCTCTATCGATGCTTGGCAGCCGATCAACAAATCAGATATGCTTTTAAAACCGGATATTGAAACAGCCTTTCTTGATCCCTTTACCGCAGACAGTACGGTTATTGTAATTTGCGATGTGTACGACATTTATAAAAATGAGCTCTATGCAAAATGCCCTCGTTCCATTGCCAAAAAATCCCTAGAATATCTTGCTGCTGCCAATATTGGCGATGTTGCTTATTTTGGCCCTGAAAATGAATTTTTTATATTTGATGACGTGCGTATATGGAACGGTATCAACGAAGCTGGCTATAGAGTAGATACCGAAGAAGGAAGCTGGAATGCTTCAACCAAATACAGCGAAACAGGGAACATGGGACATAGAGCAGGCACTAAAGGCGGATATTTTCCAGTCATGCCGATCGATACCATGGTTGATCTAAGAGCAGAGATGATGCATATCCTTGAAGAGGTAGGACTGGACGTTATGCTTGGTCACCACGAAGTGGCGCAAGGACAAGGTGAAATCGGCATTAAATTTGGAACCATGATTGAAGCTGCGGATAATGTACAAAAGTACAAATATGTTGTCAAGATGGTAGCACATCTCAACGGGAAGACAGCAACGTTTATGCCGAAACCGCTTTATGGTGATAACGGAAGCGGGATGCACGTTCATCAATCTATCTGGAAAGACGGGAAAAATCTTTTCTACAAAGAGGGAGAATATGCCAATCTAAGCCAAACAGCGCTTCACTATCTTGGCGGTATTTTTAAACATGCCAAAGCGGTTGCAGCCATTACAAACCCAAGTTCAAATTCTTACAGAAGATTGATTCCGGGATTTGAAGCACCTTCTATTTTGACTTATTCTAGCCAAAACAGATCTGCTGCATGTCGTATTCCTTATGGTGCCAATGAAATGGCTACAAGAATTGAAACAAGATTCCCGGATTCCTCTGCATGCCCTTATCTTGCATTTGCTGCATTGATGATGGCCGGGATTGATGGCATCAAAAATAAATATATTCCAATTGGGCCAATGGATGAAGATCTCTTTGAGCTTACTCTTGATGAGATAAGAGAGAAAAAGATCCCTCAAATGCCTCATACCCTCAGAGAAGCACTTGAAGATCTTATTGCTGATAATGATTTCCTTCAACCGGCATTCAGTAAAGAGTTTATCACCGAATATCAGCACTATATGTTTAAAAGACAGGTGTGGCCCGACGAAGCAAGACCGACAGCCTTTGATTTTTCAACCACGTATTCTTGTTAAAACTTTTTCGGGTGTTCTGCCCGAAAAAGTTTCTACTGTAAAAAATTTTATATTTTATATTATTTCTTTATTAGCTGCAAATATCTCTCTCATTTTCTATACCCAAAACCACAAAAGAGTTTCTGTCTGCTTTATTGCCACCAAAAAATAAAACTAAAAGAGCGTTCCGCTATCTTCTGATACCGGGGCAGTCGGTATCATTTTTTTAGGATGCAAGGCATCATCCTCTTCTTTTTCTCTTATAGGATCTTCATCAATACGAATAGTTTCAGCCAAGCCGGTATCCTCTTCAATATTCACAACTTGTGACATTTCATTCTCTTCATCTAGGATCTGCATATACTCGTTGATTGGTTCTTTTTTGGCTACAGGAAAAGGCGAATCTTTTGTATAGAGCTCCATCTTTCCGTTATACTCTCCTCTAAATACCCCCTGAGGTATATCAAATGTGCGTTTAGTATCAGGATAAAGTGTCAGTAATTTTTGATAATAATAAGCAAAAGCCGGTGCAGCGATAGCTCCTCCCGTTGCTTTTTTGCCTATGGGTTTATTGTTATCTCTGCCAAACCAGGAGATTGTCTCAATTGTAGGAGAATAACCGCAAAACCATGCATCAACACCTTCGTTGGTTGTACCGGTTTTGCCTGCGAGCTCTATACCTTGAACCGCTGCACTTTTTCCTGTTCCGCGCTTGATAACATCTTTAAGTATGTCTGTCATCAAATAAGCTTGTTCCGGTGTTGTGAAACCCTCAATTTCTTTAGGACGTGTTTCATAAATAACTGCCCCTTCAATCGAGATGATTTTACTTACGAGTCTTGGCTCTATCATGTGCCCCTTATTGGCAAACACCGAAAATATTTGTGCCATTTTCAGCGGGCTTAGCCCAAGATTTCCAAGGGCAATAGACATATCCCTGGGGATATGGGGCACATCAAGAAAAGCCAGTCTTTTTCGAATAGTATTGACGCCAATATCTGCCACAAGATTGATGGTTGCCAGATTTCTTGAATGCACCAATGCTTCTCGCAAAGGAATAAATCCCTTAAAATCTCTTTCATAGTTTTTAGGAGACCAGACCTTAGGTTTGCCATTATGATAGTATTGAAATGTTCTTGCAAGATCGGTTAAAGGCGTAGCAGGATTGTATCCCATATCCAATGCAGTCTGATATATAAATGGTTTAAAAGCTGAACCCGGTTGTCTTTTAGACTGAGTAATACGATTAAATGAAGATTTAGCATAGTCTACACCGCCGACCATCGCCAAAATATCCCCCGTGCTACTCTCAACAGCAACCAGTCCGCCATTTAACGTAGAGGTTTGGGGGCGTTCATTTAAAAGTTTTAATGCCTTTTGGTAAGCATGCGTGACGGCTTCCTGTGCGATCTGTTGCTGCTTCATGTCAATAGTCGTATAAATTTGATATCCGCCCGTTCGAATATCACCCAATTGCCCTTTAAAACGTCTTAAAACCTCATCTACAATATAGGGAGCAATATTTTGCGTTAAAGAGGTTTTATATATCTTGGGTGATTCTTTTACCGCCTTTAGATAATCGCTCTGCGTGATCCACCCTATGCTTTTCATACGGTAAAGCACATTGTTGGCACGATTGAGTGCCCGCTTATAATGCCTTAAAGGATTATAATAGCTTGGCGCATTGGGGATACCTATCAGCATGGCACATTCTTTAAGGGTAAGCTCTTGCAGCTCTTTATGAAAATATCCGCTTGCTGCCGTTTTTATTCCAAAATAATTATTGCCGTAAGATATTTCATTGAGATAGCGCTCAATAATTTCCTCTTTGCTAAGTTCATGTTCTATTTTTAAAGCTAAAATTGCTTCTCTAATTTTACGTGCAAGTTTTTTTTCATTGCTAAGAATTTTATTTTTAATCAGCTGCTGGGTAATGGTACTGCCGCCTTCAACGAATTTTCCTGCTTTGATATCTTTGATTATAGCTCTTAAAATAGCATCCGGGTTTACTCCGCTGTGCTCAAAAAATTGAGTATCCTCCATTGCCACAAGTCCCTCCACAAGCATTCCGGGAATCTCATCATAGCGGGCATAAAGACGATGCTGCTCCTTAAAAACATATGCCAACTTGTTGCCATGCCTATCCAGTACTACACTTGATGTTTCAGGCTTATAATTTATGAGTTTATCTGCATCTAGCGATATTTCTTCATACGCATAGATAAATGCTGCAATCAAGGCGACGCCAAATAGCATTGTCAGCACAATAGAACCTTTGACTAAACGACTAAACACCCTACCCCTTTATTTTGTTTTAATTATATCGTGTTCTTGTTGATGAGTTGCAGTACTTGTTTTAACTTTTTTTCAGATACACCTAAACGAGGAATTATCCTTAATATAGGGGTGTCCACTGTCGGTTGCCTTATTGCCCCCACAAGAAAACCTTTTTGTATCAACGCTTTTTGCATCTGCATTGCCTTTTGATTGCTTTGCATTTTAATTGGCAAAATCAAACTTTCGCTTTTGATGCCCAAAATCTCTTCAACAATTTTATATCGCTTATCTATTTTACTACGATATCGTTTTGCTTTTTTTTGAATAGCGTTTACATTTACAAGCGCTAACGCGGTATCGATAACCGATGGTGCTGTAGAGTATATAATAGGCTTAGCCCTATTTTCCAAAAAAGTGACAATCTCCCTGGAAGCCAAAATATAAGCGCCATAGCTTCCGTATGCTTTTCCCAAAGTGCCCATTTTGATATAGTTTGGCTTAATTTCTCTGCCATAGTGTTCAAATACACCCAAAAGCTTATTTCCCAGTACACCGGAACTATGCGCTTCATCTACTATCAATACGGCATCATTTTCATCTGCCGCATCAAATATCTCATGAGCACACAATGAGCCGCTCATCGAATAAATACCCTCTACGGCTATAATATTTCTTTTACCGCCATACTGTTGTAATTTATCGCGCAAATCCGATGCATCATTGTGTCTAAAAAAGATTACACGATCCCCCAAAAGCCGTGTGGCCATCATACCGCTTGCGTGGTACTCCTCGTCCATGAACAGTCTGTCATTTTTACGCACCAATGATTCCATTAATGACAGATTAGCCAAAAATCCGGATCCTACTGCAATGCCTGATTCAAACCCATTTAATACACAAAGTGTTTCTTCAAACTCTTTGTGTATCGCATGATAACCATTGACCAGCATACTTGCTTTGGGCGAAAAAGTATTGTACCGTTCAAGTAATCCAAAAGCCTTTTTAAGCTGCTTCTTTTTGCTAGACAATCCCAAATAATCATTGCTCGCCAAATCAATCAGATCTTCACCAAAAAGCGTGCGCTTCCTGAAACGATCTGCCTTTTGAAGTGCACGAAGTTCATTTTCATACATGATGTCTGCCTATCCACGGTAGCAATTTCTCGACTTGCAATCCCATCGCCGTACTCTCAAGTCCCTCTACGCTTTTAATATATTTTTTGCAAAAACCTTCCACCATGCATCCACCCGCCTTGCCCTGCCAAAGTCCGCTTTGGAGATATGCTTCCATGTCTATGCTGTCAAAAGAGGCAAAATGATACTGTGTTGCTGATGTATCCGAAAAAAGAAGTTTTTTGGATTGAAAATGAAGAGAAGAGATGATAAAGATCACTGAACCGCTTTGTATTTCAAGGATACGCCTGGCATCTTCAATGTTTCTGGGCTTTCTTAAAACAGTACCGTCACTTGCTGTAATCACTGTATCGGCACAAAGCAAAGGAATTTCCAATCCAAACTCTTTTATGGCTGCTTCCATTTTGCCTTTGCTTGCCGTATAGACAAAATCTTTAGCATTTGCGGCAACAATCTGCTCCTCATCATAAGAGGGTGTGTTTTGTATAAAATCGATTCCAAACTGCTCAAGCAGCAATGCCCTTGTCGGCGAAGAAGAACAAAGGCAAATTTTATTGCTGCTGCTTTCTGAGCGCTGACTGCTCATTGCTAGAATCCCCTAAGAGCAACACCAAGCCACAGCGCAACCACACCTAAAACAATGTTGATCGGCAAAAGAAATTTGGGTATCAATTCCAAATTTGTTTTGGCCTGGGAAAGATTATGTTCATTAAATAACTTTTGCGCTTTTCTTCGCTTAAGATACATCCATGTGAAGTTTATTGTCATAATAAACCAAATGATCTCTTTGGCATGAACCATATTATAAATATGCATTGCCGTCTCAGAAATCACCTGCCCATTCTGGTCGACGGCTGCATTTCTAAACCCTAAACCAACCGCCATCAAAACTGCAGTGACGAGCATCAGCCCAATAAAGGGTATTGCGATAGTAAAAAAATTGCCCGTAATTGCCAAGATGCGGCCCAATTTTACCTCGGGATCTTCTATTCGCTGCAAGTTCGGATGAACTGCCAAACGGATAGCTATCATGCCTCCTATCCAGACAATTGCAGAAAAAACATGTAAAAATACGATCTCATGGGCATAGATGCCAAAAAACTCCACCATTGCTGATTTCATTTTTTTAGTTCCCGCCTTCTAGTATTTGACTTAAATAGACTTTAGATTCTTCGATTGCCAGAGCGATCTTGCTTGGATCTTTTCCGCCTGCCTGAGCAAAATCAGGCCGGCCTCCGCCTCCGCCCCCTACAATAGGCGCGATCGTTTTGATCCAGTCTCCTGCTTTAATAGGTGCATTTTTCGATCCCGCAGCAAGCATCACTTTGTCTTCTTTTTTCATAAAAAGCATCACAGCAATATTTTCATATCTATTTTTAATTTCATCGATCATTGCTTTGATATCTCCGCTTTCAACCTCTTCTACTATGATATTAACCTCATTTATTTTAACAGCTTTAAGTTCTTTTTGGTTGCCGCTCGCCGCCGAGGCAAGTTCACTCTTGAGAGATTTGATTTGCTCTTTGAGTTTAGTGATACCCGCTATCGGATTTTGGTTTTTAACCTCTTCTTTGATTTGACCCAATTCGTTTCTAATCTCTCTTACTGACCTAATCGCTTCAGCCCCGCAAATAGCTTCTATACGACGTACTCCGGCGCTCACCCCGCTCTCTTTGGTAATCATAAAAAGTCCGATCTCAGAAGCGTGGTGCACATGGGTTCCACCGCAAAGTTCAACAGAAGCGCCGGCCATACTTACTACACGCACTTCATCGCCATACTTCTCACCAAAAAGCGCCATAGCTCCTGACTTTTTGGCTTCTTCAATTGGCATTACTTCCGTTTGGGTAGAAATGTTTCTGTCTATCTTATCGTTCACCCAAGTTTCAACCGTTCTGATCTCTTCGGTACTCATCGCTTTGGGATGAGAAAAGTCAAAACGAAGCCTGTTTGCTTCTACCAAAGAACCTGCCTGGGAAATATGATCCCCCAAAAGTTCACGCAAAGCAGCATGAAGCAAATGCGTAGCCGAATGATGTTTTGCTATCTGTGCACGAGTACTATCTACTGCCGCTTTTACTTCTTCGCCAACACTCAGCTTACCTTTAAATTCTGAAAGATTCATCTCTAAAAATTTTTTTGTATCAAGCACCTTGGCCTTACCGACTATCTCTCCAATATCTCCGGCCTGTCCGCCTGACTGGGCATAAAAAGGTGTTCTCTCAAGTAAAACCCAGCCTTTGCCTTCTACACTTTGTGTCTGATGAAAATTTTCATCCAAAAGAGCTAGCACCCTGGTATCTTCTTCGGTCTTTTCATATCCCACAAATTCATTCACTCCAAATTGTTCTTTGAGTGCTTTGAAATCTCCTGTGGCTACGGCATCTCCTGTTCCTTTCCAGGCTGCTTTGGATTGTGCTTTTTGTGCTTCCATCTTCGCATCAAACACATCTGTATCCAATCTAATACCTTTTTCGCGCAACATATCTTCTGTCAAATCAAGCGGAAAACCAAACGTATCATAAAGTCTGAATGCCACTTCGCCGTTAAACACATCGATGGTAGTTTCCAGCTCTTTGTTAAATAGTGCGATTCCCGCTTCAATCGTATCAAAAAAACGCTCTTCTTCAAGCCTCATAGAGGTTTTAATCGCTTCTGCTTTTGTTTTTAAATACGCGTAATGCCCACCCATCACCTCAACAAGCGCATCAACAAGTTCACACATAAAAGGTTCGCGCAGGCCAAGTAAATAGCCGTGACGAATCGCACGGCGCATAATGCGGCGCAGCACATATCCGCGTCCTTCTTTATCGAAATTAACTCCTTGTGCAAGCAAAAATGCCGTAGAACGCAAATGATCGGCAATAACTCGATAACTTGCAGAATTTGGCGCATCATAATCGTATGGCGTTCCTACACGTTTTTCTATCGCATCGAGCAAGGGCTTAAAGAGTGAAGAGTGATAATTGTTGCGTTTTCCTTCTTTGATGGCAACCACCCTTTCGAGTCCCATACCTGTATCGATACTTGGCTGTGGCAAAGGATGCAATATGCCATCTTCATCTCTTTCGTACTGCATAAAAACCAAGTTCCAAATCTCTAAAAATCTATCTCCGTCTCCGCCCATTACATCTTCATCAGAATGAAAATATTCTTCGCCTTGATCATAAAAAATCTCGCTGCACGGACCGCACGGACCTGTGTCTCCCATTTGCCAAAAGTTGTCCTTATCGCCAAAACGCATGATATGTTCCTCGCGGACATATTTTTTCCAGATCCCATACGCTTCATCATCATTCTCATGCACAGTCACCCAGATCTTTTCCACAGGAAGCGCCAAATACGCTTTGCTTGTTACAAACTCCCATGCATAGGCGATTGCTTCTTCTTTAAAATAGTCGCCAAAAGAAAAATTTCCCAGCATTTCAAAAAAAGTATGGTGTCTTGCCGTATACCCTACATTATCAAGATCGTTATGTTTTCCGCCCGCTCTGATACATGTCTGAGAAGAAGTGGCCCTCGGAATATTTGGGATAGGCGCATTCCCTGTAAAAATCTCCTTAAACTGTACCATTCCTGCATTGGTAAAAAGCAACGTCGCATCATCAGGCACCAGCGGAGAGCTTTCCACCAATTGATGATCTTTGCTTTGAAAAAAGTCCAAATATGCTTTTCTAATATCCATTGAAAACTATCCTCTTTTAAATTGAAGATATTTTATCGAAAATGTGGTTATTGGACGATAAAGAAAACTTTCAAATCGCTTTAGCTCGCAAAAGCAGGAGCATATCGGTCAAAAAAGAAGCAAAAATATAACAAATTCAAACCATTTGAAAAAAATAAATTAAAACTGCAAAAGAAGTTCTGCTATCTTTTTGCTGCCATCTTTTTGGATCATTTGCATCAAGCCTCTACTTTTCACTTCCATGTCTTCATCCAGCAATGTCAAGACTCTGATTACATCAATTTGATCTTCACGCATTACCCATGCCAACTCTTTTTCAACTAAAAATTGCGCATTGTAGTACTGATGATCGCTGGCGGCATACGGATAAGGGATAAAAAGCGCAGGCAATGCTGTAGCCGAAAGCTCCCATAACGTAGAAGCGCCTGCTCTTGCAATGGCCAAATCCGCCTCCTTCATGTACTCTGCCAGCCGTGTTGTAAATCCGAAGACTTCTGCTTCGATTCCCAATGCTTCATATGCCTCCTGAACATCCTTTACATGTTTTTCACCGGCTTGGTGAATGATTTTTATTCTTTTTTTGTGCAACTGAGGGGCTATTTGGAGCGCTAAAGTATTGATCGCTTTTGCACCTTGTGATCCCCCCAGAAAGATGATTGTTTTAACGTGTTTTCTTGTGCGTGCATTTTCAAAAAATATTTCTTTTACGGGATAGGCCTTAACAGGACTCTCTTGAAGATAAGAGGAGATAAACGAAGCAGCATAAGGCTTAAGCAACCTGTTTAGAGATCCCAGTGCTGCATTTTGTTCATGGATCACTAAAGGAATACGCAGAATCTTAGCTGCAAAAGCTGTTGGTGCAGACGAAAATCCTCCTACAGAAAAAACTACTCTTGCATTATGTTTTTTCAATAAACCTACTGCCATTTTGGTTGCCTTAAGCATCATCCAAAGCGATTTTGCTTTGCCCAATATGCCCTGATTGACCACCCCCTGGGTAGATAAAAAATATTTTGCTCCAAATGCCTCGTCTGCTTCAAACCACTGCTTATCCTGCCCTCTGGTTGAACCGATGTAAATAAGTTCTTCCTTTTTTAGCTGTTCTTTGACTGCCCTGACAATAGCAAGATGTCCGCCTGTTCCGCCCCCCGTCATCGCTATACTCATTAACACTCCTCTTTATAGCGACACGCTATAGCATGTCGCCATTTTCTTTCCTGGATACTTTTTTGGAAATCATTAAAATCATTCCTATAGCAATACAAGAAGCCAATATATGAGAGCCCCCGTAGCTTAAAAAAGGTACAGCTATCCCTTTGATGGGCGTAATTCCGGAAATACCATAACTGTTCAATATAAAAGCAAACGCCATAAGCAATCCTACCCCTATAGAAAAAAGATAATAGACGGGGTTTTGCACCTTTGAAGCAATCTTAAAGATACGGTAGACAATAAACAATAATGTCAATGCCACCAAGGAAACGCCAAAAAAACCAAACTCTTCCGTAATGCCCGCCAAAATAAAGTCTGTATGCACCTCACTGAGATACCCCAGTTTAAATTGTCCATTTCCAAGCCCCTGCCCCCAAAAACCGCCATTATGTATGGCGTTGAGCGAATTGGAAATCTGATAGGGCTCTTTGCCTACTTCAACACGAAGATTTTGCATCGATTCAAAAGGAAAAATCGAAAGCACACTGTCCTGCACCGTTCCCCACCAGCTCTTAATCCTCTCCATACGGTGGGGTGCAATAAAAATCAAGGCCACAAGAGCCGCAAATGAGCCTCCCACCAAAGTAAAAAAGAATTTCAAACTACTCCCCGCAAACAAAAAAAGTACCAAAAGCGTTGCTCCCAGCACGACAACCTGACCCAAATCTTTTTGCAAAATAGCAATCAGCAGTACAGCGACCAAAAATACACCCAAATAGGGCGAAAAGGTTTTAATTTCCTCTAAAAAATTCATCTCATTTTTATCCAATAATTTTCGAGAAAAACTCCATGCTAAAAAAAAGACAAACCCTACTTTAAAAAACTCAACAGGCGCGATAGACATAGGCCCTATATGTATCCATCGTTTAGCTCCCCCTACAGCATTCACCAATGAGTGCGGCAAAAACTGCATGACAATCATCAAAAGAAAGAAAGAAACAAAAATAAACAATCCTGTAGGAACAAACCACTTATCCGGATCCAGCTTGCTTAAAATCACCATAAGAATAAATCCTAAAAAAACTGCGATACCTTGTCGTATAAAAAAATGAAAATCACTATAATCAAAATAAAGCACCGTATATACGGAAAGAGAATAGCTCGCAACCAAAGAAAAGGTCAACAGCGCCATTACCGCAGCCAAAAGAGGTTTATCTATCATATAAAATCACTTTGTTTCAAGATTAAAAGCTATTTTATCCAATTTATAGATAGATTTTAATAAAATTACACATCAAGTGGAGCATAGATGTATAAAGAAATTAATAACAAAGCGATCAAACAAAGAAGTTTAAAGATCTTGCTTCTCTTTTTATTGTTGGCAATCGCTATCATTGTTTTTTTATTTTCCATTCTTACAACCATTACTGCCCAAAGACGCATTCCCAGTCACGATACCGTTCTTCATGACAGGTCATTACGCGGAGCTATCATCTCTGCTGACGGCTTTACGCTCGGCCGTTCCCAAAAAATCTATCAAGCTGTCATTCGCGGCGCAAGCATTAACCCTCACAAAAAAGCTCTTTTTATTAAGCTTTTCAGCATCTATAGCGGCATCCCGGAAAAAGAGATAGAAGATAAATTCAAAGACAGTAAAGGCAACGAGAAAAAAGGAAACATAGTTATCTCTAAAACTATCAATGCCAAATCCGCAATGCAGCTTAAATCTCTCGCTTATAAACTTCGGCAAATGGGTGTCTTTCGTTCAATCAAAAATGCAAATGGAATTCAAGTTCTTTATGGACTTGATATTATTGAAATTGGCGAGCAAAGATATTTTCCTCTGGGAGAGATCCTAAGTCCTATTCTTGGCTATGTAGGCGAAAAAAATGAAAACAGGTATGTCAGACCTGAGGGGAAAAAAGGGCTTGAAAGACAATACGAAAAACATATTACCTCTAAAAAAAATGGATACTTTAAAGGCAAAAGAGATGTGTTGAGTGCCGTCATACATGACAAAAATAGTATGAAAATACACCGTGTTGACGGCTTGGATCTGCATCTGAATATTCCTTTGGCTCTGCAAAGAAGAGTCGAACTTATGCTTGATCAAATGAAAGAAGAAATTGATGCGGATGAAATTATTGTAGCCGCAATGGAAAGCAAAACAGGCAAAGTAGTCAGTCTGGCCAGCACAGAACGTTTCAATCCTTCATGTATTACACAAAAAGATATCCCTGCGCTCAATCCAAAATTCAGCGAATATCCTTATGAAGCCGGCTCTGTCCTAAAACCCATTTCTTTGGCCATTGCTCTCAATCATAATCTTGTTACACCCGATACCGTATTCAATACTTACAACGGAAAGTTTCAAATCGGAAAAAGACGCTGGATCACCGATGATGAAAAATTTGACTCACTTACCGTTAGGGATATTATTGTTCATTCATCCAATATAGGTATCTCGCAAATTAGCTGGAAACTTACCGGTAAAGAGTTTAGAGACGGCTTGCTTGGTTTTGGTCTAGCCAGACCCTCGGGCATCGATCTTTCTCGTGACTTGCCAGGGCAAATAAAACCTCTGTCTTTACTGGATCATCCTATGCATAGAGCAAACAGTTCTTATGGGTACGGGATGATGGTTACATTTATGCAACTTTTCAAAGCATACAGCGCATTTAACAATGACGGTATTGCTGTTACCCCTCGTATTGTTAATTACCTTGAGGACGCCAAAGGCAACCACTACAACCCTCCAAAGCCTAGAGTGGAAAATCTGCAAGCCATCACTCCTAAAACAGCCGAGCAGATCCATGATATTTTGGTTGAAGTAGTCAACAGAGGAACCGGCGTCAAAGCGCAATATCCCGGATTAGAGATCGGAGGGAAAACCGGAACAGCGCATATTGCCAAAAACGGGCGATATGTACGGGAATACCACAGCAGTTTTTACGGGTTCGCCAATGATGCAAGGGGGAATAAATACACCATCGGCGTTTTAGTAATACGTGCCAAAAAATATCTTAAATATTTTGCTTCTCTCTCCGCAGTTCCTACCTTTAAAAATATGGTGGGCATTTTGGTAGATCAAGAATATCTTAAACCCGAAATACAAGAAGTAATTGACAAAGAAGGTTTACCTTCTGGCACAAAACCAACACCTCCTTTGGCAAAAACCAAACAAAAAGTGCCTCCGGCACAAAAAACAACTATCAAGGCCGGTTCGCCCGCTTCTCAGAAAAAAACAGTAAAAGAGCTTTTCGATATCGAAAAAAAACCTAAACCTATCAAGCAGCCCGAACCCATCAAAACAAATACACAACCCAAACCGGCCAAAAACAAATCAACCCATGAGCTTTTTCATGATCTATTTTAAATCCAAATATTATCAATCAGTCTCGGTTTTCCAATGCGTGCAGCCACCAAAATAATAGTATTGCCTATTTCTATTTTTTTTAAGCCATTAAACTTTCTGTCAACAATGGCAATATATTCAACCGTATCTGTCTCTCTTAAAACTTCCAGCATCTTACTTTTTACTGTTTCCGCATCTAACTCGCCGGACATAATGCATTTTGTAGCACGCTTTAAAGATTTAGAGAGCGATAATGCTCTGCATTTTTCCTCTTCGTTCAGATAAATATTTCGGCTGCTAAGAGCCAAACCGTTTTCATCACGAACAATATCGCATGGAACTATCCGCACATCCATAAAATAATTTTTGACCATCTGCATAATCAGCACCAGCTGCTGTGCATCTTTTTTTCCAAAATAGGCTTTTTGGGCTCCGGAGAGATTAAGCAGCTTCATTACTACTTGCAGCATACCGTCAAAATGCCCGGGACGCTTTTCCCCCTCCAGTATATATCCTCGCACTGCGGGTGCACCTATGGCAAGCTCATCTTTTTCATACATTTGATCAGCGCTTGGCATAAAGAGTATATCTACCCCGGCAAGTTCACAAATTTTTCTGTCTGCCTCTTCTTTGCGCGGATAGCTTTCCAGGTCCTCCCCTTCTAAAAACTGGGTAGGATTAACAAAAACGGAAACAATAACATGTTTATTTTCTTTTTTTGCCTGCTGTATCAAGGAAAGATGTCCTTTGTGTAATGCTCCCATGGTGGGCACAAAACCTATGCTTCCAAATAAATTTTTTTTTGCTTCTTGTAAAGCATCTATTGTTCGCACAACTCTCATCTCTAACCTCGAATTTCACAATATTTTGATAAAATCTTACCAGAATAATTAACAATTAAAAAGTATAAACCAAAAAGGTATTTTAAATTAAATATCTATACATGTTTATATTATATTAAAAAAATAATTTTAAATTTTAATTTGTAAAAGGATTTTTTACATGGACGCATACGAATACGGTGAATTACTTAAAACACTTTCTACTAAAATAAACAATATTAAGAATATTGTCAAGCCGGATCTGCTGCAAAAAAGACTCGAAGAGATAGAACAGATGCAGCATGAAGCCTCTTTTTGGGATGATGCTGCAAATGCCGGAAAAGTATCTCAAGAAAAAACAAAAACAGAACGTATTTTGGCAACCTACAATAACGCGGCCGATGCGTTGGCCGATGCAAATGAGTATTTTGAGCTCTCAAAGGCTGAAAATGATGAAGAAACTCTTGAGATGCTCTATATGGAATCAGACAATCTTCAAAAAAACATTCAATCACTTGAAGTGCAAATGATGCTTAGCGGTCCGCACGATGGCAGCAGCGCCATAGTTTCTATTCACCCCGGGGCAGGAGGTACCGAATCCCAAGACTGGGCAAGTATGCTCTATCGCATGTATCTGCGCTGGGCAGAGAGACATGGTTTTGGCGTGGAAGTGCTTGATTATCAAGCAGGAGATGAGGCTGGCATAAAAGATGCTTCTTTTATCATCAAAGGAGAAAATGCCTACGGCTACCTCAAAGTAGAAAATGGAATTCACAGACTTGTACGCATCTCTCCGTTTGACAGCAACGCTAAACGTCATACCTCTTTTAGCTCTGTCATGGTTTCGCCTGAAATTGATGACGATATTGACATTGGTATTGAGGATAAGGATATCCGTGTTGATACGTATCGTGCCTCGGGCGCAGGGGGACAACACGTCAATAAAACAGAATCAGCCATCCGCATCACACATATTCCCACGGGCATCGTAGTTCAATGTCAGAACGACAGAAGCCAACATAAAAATAGAGCTGCAGCAATGAAAATGCTTATATCTCGTCTTTATGAATATGAAATGGCAAAAAAACAAGCCGTCATAGACGGTGTAGAAAAATCTGAAATAGGCTGGGGTCACCAAATACGCTCTTATGTTCTTGCTCCCTATCAGCAGATCAAAGACACAAGAAGCAATCAGGCTTTCTCAAACGTGGAAGCCATACTTGATGGTGATATTGATAAAATTTTAGAAGGCGTACTGATTGCCCAGGCAAGATAAAGCGGACTTTAGTCTTATTTTTCTTTTCTTTTTTCTATCCATTTTACAAATATTTTTGTGAGAATCAAAGCAGCAGCAAAAGCCGATAGCACCATAGAAGTAGTGTAAACTGCTGACATTATATCTATCTTCACGCTTTAACCTCCAATTCTCTGTTCTCTAAGGCATATATTTTATCACACCGAGCAGCCATTTGCGCATCATGTGTCACAAGAAGCAATCCTGCCTTTGTCTCTTTAATATACTCTAATAGTACATCCATCACCAATCCTGCTGTCTCTTTATCAAGATTTCCAGTGGGCTCATCGGCAAATATAATACGAGGTTTTTTGCTCAAAACCCTTGCTATAGAAACGCGCTGCTGTTCCCCCCCCGAAAGTTCGGAAGTCTTATGGCTCATCAAGTGATCTATCTCTAATTTTTTTAATATTTCCTCGTCCAACTCCTCTCCTGAGAGCATTGTCGCTACACTGATATTTTCCAACGCGCTCATTCCCTTAAAAAGATAATGAAATTGGAAAATAATTCCTATCTCATAACGGCGCAATGCCTCTATTTCATGATCTCTCAGCGCATAAAGCGATTTGCCTAGAAAAACCACCTCCCCTTCTTTTGGCTTTAAAAAGGTAGAAAGAATATGCAGAAATGTCGATTTCCCGCTGCCGCTTCGTCCGACTATTGCCACACTTTGTGCGGGCTTTAAAGAAAAATCAATATGAGAAAAAAGAGGATAATCAAAACTATGTGAAATATTTTTTGCTTCCAAAAGTGATTGTGGCATAGCGTATTGCCTTTAAATAATTTAATATATCATAGCATAAAAAAATAATGAAGAAAAAGAAAAGTAGGTAATTAAGTGGGAAAAGACTCCAGAATGGAGTCTTTTTTTATGCCATTTGTTTGGCAACTTCCGCTGCAAAATCTTCTTGTTCAACCACAATACCTTCGCCAACTTCAAGTCTAACAAACGTCACGATCTGTGCTGTGCCGCCGGCTGCTTTTGCTTTATCTTGAATATACTCGGCAACAGTTTTGCTATCATCCATTACGAATTTTTGATCAAGCAAACACTGCTCTTGATCCAATGTCGTATTGTCTGATATAAATCTTGAGAGTTTGCCGGGAAGAATTCTGTCCCAGATCTGTTCAGGCTTGCCTTCTGCTCTAAGCTCTTCTTTGAGCATAGCTTCAGCCTCTGCCATAATCTCTTCCGTCAACTGTGCCATAGAGATATATTGGGGAATATTTTTAAGAGGCTTGCCAAGACGAGCAAGTTCTTCATTCTCTTTTTCGATTGCAACGATTCTTCCTTGTGTTTCTTCAGCAACATACGAAGGATCAAAATCTTTGTAGCTTAATGTTCTTGGTCTCATTGCCGCTGCATGCATTGCAACATCTTTGAGTACCGGAGTCATTGCTTCAGCTGTTTTAGAAGAATCGCATTTTGCTGAAATAATTACACCTACTTGATTATTTGCATGGACATACCCATTGATAGCGGTTGTCTCATCTCCTTCAATAAATGCTGATCTTCTCACCACAAGATTTTCGCCGATTGTAGCAATTTGAAGTGAAAGATATTCAGAAAAAGGCTGTCCTTTGATTGTTGAAGCATTGATTGCCTCCGCATCTGCTAACTCATTAGCAAATGTGTGTTCTACCACATCTTTCATGACAGCTTTAAATTTTTCATTTTGGGCAACGAAATCAGTTTGGGAGTTAATCTCAACAATAATCGCTTTATGTCCCTCTACTTTTACACCAATAGCGCCTTCTGCCGCTACTTTCCCTGCTTTTTTAGCAGCTGCACCTATCCCTTGGTCACGTAGCCACTCTACAGCTTTATCCATATTTCCGTCAGCCTCAGTCAATGCTTTTTTGCAGTCCATCATCCCTGCGTCTGTCATCTCTCTGAGTTTTTTGATATCCTGTGGTCCAAAGTTTGCCATAATTTTACGCCTCCGCCAATTCTTTTGCGCTTGCGACAGCCTCTTTAAAGTCACCTTTAAAGCTATATTTTTCTTCCATTGTTTGAATTTGCTCGTCAGTCATATTGGCTACATCATCATAAGTGTAGAAACCTTCTGCATTGAGTTTTTCTTGGTAAACTTTACCGATACCTTTGATTTTGGTAAGGTCATCGCCTTCTGTTATTTCAGCAGTAGCTTCTTCAGCCATCATTTGCTCAATCTCTTCGCTTGCAACAGCTGTTTCCACTTCTTGACCATGTGCTTCGGCATAGATCGCTTTGCCTTCATTAATAGCTTCTGCCATCTCTTTACAGAAAAGCTCTATAGATCTGATCGCGTCATCATTTCCCGGAATCGGATAATCAACCAAATCAGGATCACAGTTGGTATCAAGCGGCGCAACGACTTTCATGCCAAGTCTTTTTGCTTCATTTACAGCAATATGTTCTTTAACTGTATCGACAACAAACATCATATCCGGAAGTCTTTTCATATGTCTGAAACCTTCAAGGTAAGAGTTTAGTTTTTCTTTTGTTCTTCTAAGCATCAATGCTTCTTTTTTGGTCAAAAGATTGATTTGACCATTCTCTTCCATCTGCTCAATGATCTCAAGTTTTCTGATTGATTTTTTCATTGTAGGGTAATTTGTCAACATGCCGCCAAGCCATCTTGTAGATACATAAGGCATACCGCATTTTTCAGCATACTCTTTAATCGCGCCTCTGGCTTGTTTTTTTGTTCCCACAAAAAGCACTGTTTTGCCTTCAGCCGCTGCATCTCTTACTACATTGTAAGTATACTTGAAGTATCTAAGCGTCTTTTGAAGGTCGATAATATAGATATTTTTTCTTGCGCCAAAAATAAATTTTTTCATTTTTGGATTCCATCTTCTTGTCTGATGCCCAAAATGCACACCGCATTCGAGTAAGTCTTTCATTGTTACCATTTTTGCTCCTTGGTATAATTATGTTTTTTTGTTTGATGAATCAAATCATCTTAGGTTTTGCCTCTGTAGCCCTGAACACACAACGTGCAACCTTTCAAGGAATAACTACATGAGTATTTCCAAATCCCAATACAGAATAAGGAGCGCGATTATATCGAACTATTGTTTAAAAGATTATAAAAAGAAAAAAGAGGTATCGCCTTTTTTGACAATCTCCCTCTCAAAATTATGCCTGGAGTTCTTCAAGTTTGGCTTTAACCTCATCCACATGTCCCTTTACTTTGACATTGCTCCATGCGGCTGCAATTTGTCCATAAGGATCTAGTATAAATGTGCTTCTAACAACCCCCATATACTCTTTGCCCATAAACTTTTTGGGTTGCCAGACACCAAAAAGATGGCAGAGTTCTTTGTCTTCGTCTGCCAAAAGTGTGATCCTTAAATCTTTTTTTTCTATAAAATTTCTATGCTTTTGAGGACTGTCAGGACTCACTCCCAGCACAATCGCATCAAGACCTTCGAAATCGGACAATGCTACTGTAAAATCACACGCTTCCGCGGTGCATCCGGGAGTATTGTCCTTGGGATAAAAATAAAGTACGATCCAGCGCCCTTTGATATCCCTTAGACAGATCTCTTCCTCATCTTGATTTGGAAGACAAAAATCAGGGACATCCTCGCCAATTTTTAACATTCTTTTTCCTTTAATGCTTTTATGATAGTATAGCACATGCAAACCAAAGAAGAATTATTAAAAGAAATTGAAGAACTGATCGCATACGGCAAAGAAGGACCTACGATCAATCCTTTATTGCTGGCTTACTTGGAAATACAAGAGCTCGAACATATCAAACAAAGGCTGCTTGAAAAAGTCAATACACTAAGCAACGAAGACAAAGTATGGCTGGAGCAGTTTAAAAAATATAAGTGACCTTTTTAACTGTGCTTCATTGATCTATTGGTTAGCCTACTTATTTTCCCGCAAATCTGCAGACCTGTCAAATTCAATATTGTATTTTTTTAAAATCTCATTCTGCTTGCCCAACGCTTCTTGTTTATCTATGGCCACTTTGACGCCCTCTTCATCCTCAAGCACAATGTATTGTCCTTCAAAGGATTGCATTTTTTCATAAAAAGTTTTAAAACTGTCAAACGTCTCGCCGTTGATCTTTTCTATGGGCCACATGGCAAAATTATAATTGCCTCTACTGATATCCGAAGCCAGAACTTTTAAAAGTACCACCACCTCTTTTTTCTTTTCTGTAGGCCACTGTGTTGCATAATAGCTTAATTTTAATTGATTAACACTCGTAGACAAAAGCAAATTCCGGCTCAGCGGTGAGAAGACATAGCCTCCATAAATAAAATAGCGAGGTATCACATCATACTGTGTAGTGTCAACAAGCAAAAGATCGTCTGCGGTTTGTTTTAAAACGGCTTCAACCTGCATCTTTTTGTTATCTCTTAAAATATCAAGCGTAACACTCTCCCCCATTTGGCGCTGATCAACATAATAATGGTATGAAGTGTACTCATGATCTCTAAACGCAACTGTACCGTCATTTTCTATCTTATGCCCGTCTACCGCAGTAAGAATATCTCCCACCTTGAGCACATCTTTCAAGGCAGAGTTATACACTATATAATCAACCAGTTTTCCCGTAGTATTATCATCTAGATGATAATAGCGTCTAAGCGTAGGGTTTTCTAGATTTTGCGTCATGATCCCAAAATCTGCAAACCCATTATGCTGCCCGTCTTTCATATCTTCAATAAAATGTTTCACCATGGTTACAGGTACGAGATAGCCTATATTTTGGGACTTTCCGATCACCTGCATCACCACGCCGACAATCTTTCCCCCTGAAAGGGCAGGTCCTCCGCTGTTTCCGGGATTAACAGCCGCATCCACCTGCACAGCCAAAAAAGATTCTCCGCTGTGCGCATAGATACGGTGCTCAATGCGCGAAACTACCCCTATAGTTGCACTCAGAGTGTCTCCGCCCATAGGATAACCATAAACAACAATCTGCTGTTCTATCTCAGGAAGTTCTCCAAACTCCAAAGGCTTAACCCCTTCAAAAAATTGGCTGTCTTCTACACTTAAAAGTGCTAAGTCTGCCTGATGAGAGACGCTTAGTACTTTTGCGATATAACGTTTTCTTTCACCGTAGCGCTGCACCTCCAAAAAAGTTTGATTGGCAACAACATGGGCATTCGTTAAAATAAGATTGCCCTCTATGATGGTCCCAGAACCTGTGGATCTCTGCATCGAACTGTTCCACGGCTCTTGATAATTTGGTACTTTAGATACAGTGTAAATTTTTACAATAGCCTGTTTGGTCCCATCCTCATGTGTCATTCCTGCTGCATTCATATACCATGTCAACACCAAAGAAAAAAAACGATTCTCATCTTTATCCTTTTATTTAAATATAACGGGTGAGGCAATATCTTCTGCATCCAATGCGCGAATGCCTCTTTTTTTTGCTTCTTTTGCCATAAGGCCTGCCTCTTTAGTGCTCAAGAGTTTTTTTTCTTTATCGTACAGTTTTGCAGAGCACACGCCGCAGCTTGGACTTCTGTCTTTGCCTATAAAAAGATCAATATCGGGATGCATTTTAAAAAATATTTGCACATATTGCTCGATCGGCACAGAGAGATCGGCGCCGGTTACGCAGGAGATAGCCTGTATGCCCTGTGCTGTTTGCACCAAGTCCATCCTCGCACGGGGTGAACCAAAAGCATAGTCTTCCGGACAAAAAAGAATCAATTCACAACCTTTCAATTTTGAAATTAAACGCATGTCGTGATTGTCGTTTCCGTCATAGCGGCATTTTTGGCCTGTAAGGCACGCCGATATAGCAACTTTCATCTAATACACAAACAGAAGTAAATAAACCCATATTCCTGTAAGCGATGTAAGGGCAATGGCTATAAATGTGGATATTCCCATCTTTTTATGAAATGCGCTATTCATGCCGGGCAGTATACATCTTTTTTTGTTATTATGTGCCAACCAAAGTATTGCCGTCCACATAAATAGCGTAATTGAAGCAATGATAATATGAATAATCAATACCCATAGGGCATAACTATGAGATACGCTTGTACCCTCAACAAAGGCATCATACCCGCCGCCCAAACGCACACCATATTCAAAATATCCCACAACAAGCACAGAAACAACAAATATTACGGTTTGTGCAAATGCATGCAAAGCGTATTTTTTTCTTTTTGCAAACAGTATAACTACTGCAACCAGTAAAGGCAGCAGTGTCACTATTAATGTCACAGCATCCATAAAAAAAGGTGCTCTTGTCCCTAAAAATCCTGCTTCAAACATATATTTCATTTTTTTTATTACCTTATTTGTATTATTCTTAATTTGTTTAAATCAATGATTTATTTTGTATCGCTATCATACCCTTTAATCAGATTCTAAAGAAACGACCTTAGCATATCACAACCGACTTAATTTCGGTAAACTCTTCGAGTGCCCACCTTGGCCCTTCTCTGCCTATACCTGATAGCTTTGAACCTCCATAGGGCTGAACATCAAACCGTAAGGTAGGAATGTCATTGATTACGACTCCTCCGCACTCGGCCTCATCGATAAACTGCTGCGAACGTTTTAAATCATTTGTGAAGATAGAAAACTGTAGCCCAAAAGGTGAATCGTTCATCTTTTGGATAGCTGTCTCATAATCAGGAACACGAACCAAACTGACAATGGGGGCAAAAACCTCTTCGCAAATAATTTTCATCTCATCTGTTACCTCTGCCATGACCGTAGGAGGGAAAATGCCCTCTCTCTCTTCTCCTCCGACTATGGCCCTTGCCCCTTCTTTTTTTGCTGAAACAACCCATGCCTGGGCTCTGTGTTTAGCTTCATCATCAATCAGCGGCCCTATAAAAGTCTCTTCTTCGTAAGGAGAACCTGCTTTAAGCTTTTTTGTTTCTTCAACCATAAGTGCGGCAAACGCTCCATAGACTGTCTCATTGACGTAGATGCGCTGCAAAGAGATGCACACTTGTCCGGAGTTATAAAATGCGCCAAAAGCACAACGTGCTGCAGCCAAAGCCAAGTCTGCGCTTGCATCGATATAGGTTGCTGCGTTCCCGCCCAGCTCTAAACTTACTTTTTTAATTCCGGCTTGTTTGGTGATGATGCTGCCTACAGAGACAGATCCTGTGAAGCTGATCGTTCTTGGAATGGAACTTGAAACCAGAGCAGAGCCCACCTCTGCGTCTCCATAGACCACACTAAGCGCATCTTTGGTTGCATACTTTGACTCTATAAAAAGTTTGGCGAACATATAGGCCGTCGCGGGAGCTTCAGGGGTGGGCTTAAGAACGACGCAGTTCCCTGCACCGAGTGCCGGCGCAATCTTGTGCGCCACAAGATTTAAAGGAAAATTAAAAGGAGTGATACATACTACCACCCCCACGGCTTCACGACGGAAAAAAGCTAATGTCTTTTTGCCGCTTGGCATCACATCGGTAGGTATTGTCTCGCCATGCAAACCGGCCAATTCCATTGCAGTCAGCTTGACCGTCTCAATACACCTGTCTACTTCTATTCTTGAGAAAAAGATAGGCTTTGCAATCTCTTTGGTTAACATCGCAGCAAACTCTTCGCGCTGTAAAGATAATTTATTTGCCACATCTTCAAGCCATAAAATACGTTGTGATAGTGGTACCCTGGCTGCATGAAAGCTTGTTTTTTTGGCGATCTCTAATGCTTTTTGGGCATCTGCAGCGTTGCATACGGGAGCAGTACTTACAACAGAACCGTCATAAGGACTTTTTCTCTCTTGAATGATCTCTCGACCCTCTTCCTGGGAACCAAAAAATATTTTAGCAACACCTATTTTTTTCTTTTCAAATATTCCAAACATTTACAAGCCTTTAAACAATAATATAAATATTTTAACAAAAATTTAGTTAAATTAGTTAAAATGGTTCCTTAATTTTAACCTCCTGGAGCAGATAAAAATGAACGAATCAAAATATATTTGGATGGATGGGGGGATGGTACCTTGGCATGAAGCAAAAGTGCATGTTCTCACTCATACATTACACTATGGCAACGGCGCGCTAGAAGGAACCAAAGCTTACAAAACAGTGGATGGAAGATGTGCTATTTTTAAACTTAAAGAGCACACGCAAAGACTTCTGAACTCGTCCAAGATGACACTGATGACCGTTCCCTTTACCCTGGAAGAGCTCAATGATGCACAAATCAAACTATTGCAAGAAAATGAACTTTTTGAAGGCGCCTACATTAGGCCGCTTGTTTATCTTGGGTATGGGGTCATGGGACTTTATCATAAAGATGCACCCGTAAATGTTTCAATCTCTGCATGGGAATGGGGTGCTTATCTTGGCGAAGAAGGACTCAAAAAAGGAGTGCGCGCAAAAATAACCTCAGTAACCAAAACAGCAAATACTTCCGGTATGGTTAAAGCCAAGGCCGTAGCAAATTATCTAAACAGCCAAATGGCAAAATATGAAGCTGTAGAGGCAGGCTACGATGAGGCGTTGCTCAGAGATGACGAAGGGTATATCGCCGAAGCAAGCGGCGCATCGTTCTTTATCGTACGAGACGGGATACTAATCTCTCCGCCTTGCGACAATACGCTTGAATCCATTACGCAACAAACCGTAATAGAATTGGCTGAAGAGTTAGGTATCAAAGTAGTAAGACGACGCATCACACGCGAAGAGGTTTATATCGCCCAAGAGGCTTTCTTTGCGGGAACCGCAGCAGAAGTTACCCCCATTCGCGAAGTAGATGCGCGTATTATTGGCGCAGGAGAAAGAGGCGAAATAACAGAAAAAATCCAAAGTGCCTATTTTGATGCAGTGAGTGGAAAAAACGCAAAATTTATTAAATATTTAACATATATTAACTAGGAGAAATACGTGCCGGCAGACATGAACGACTATTTTAAGAAAAAAAGACCCAGCAATACTATGAATACCGAAGGCAATCAAAATAAGGGCGGTCCAGGCGGCTTTGAAAATCCTTTTGGAAATATAGGGAAAGGGGCTTCGTGGATGTTTGTCGCATTAGCTATTGCTATTGCAATTTTTACACTAAAGCCGTTTACCGTAATCAATTCGGGAGAAGTGGGAATTAAAGTTACCACCGGTAAGTTTCAAACTGAGCCGCTAAGTGCAGGGTTGCATTTTTACATTCCTGTATTTCAAAAAATCATACCCGTAAATACGCGCATTAGACTCATCGTTTACAGCACCACTGAAACCAGTATGGTAGGAGACAATTATTCTAAAGGCTTTATTTCGGGAGAAACTTTTGAAGGGGGGCTCAAAAAAAATCCTTCCATTCAAGTTTTGGACAAAAGAGGATTGACTGTCAATATCGATCTTGCTGTCCAATACAGACTTAAAGCTGAGGCGGCGCCAATGACGATAGAGAAATGGGGTGCGAGCTGGGAAGAAAAGATTGTCAACTCCAAAGTGCGCGAAGTGGTACGTGATGTTGTAGGCCAATACACTGCGGAACAACTCCCGGAAATGAGGAATGAAATCGCCTCTTCTATTCAGACAAAAGTACAAGAAAGCATTAGCTCCCTTGAAGGGGAGCCGGTTTTGCTCTCCTCTGTTGAGCTCAGAAATATTGACCTTCCTCCAAAAATTAAAGATCAGATCGAAAGAGTTCAGATAGCAAAACAAGAGGTCACTATTGCCGAACAGCAAAAAGAACAGGCTAAACAAGAAGCTCAAAGAAAAGCAGAAATTGCTCGGGGCGAAGCGGAAAGAAACCGTATTGAAGCACAGGGCGAGGCAGATAAGATTCGTATTGAAGCACAAGAACAAGCCAAAGCCAATAGATTGATTTCGGATTCGCTTACGCCAAGCCTGATTGAACTTGAACAGATCAAAACACAGGCAAAATTCAACGAAGCATTGAAGGTTAACAAAGACGCCCAAATATTCCTTACTCCCGGGGGTGCGGTTCCCAATATCTGGGTAGACGCAAAGAGTAAAGAAAAAACATTAACCACGCAACAATAAAATCGATCTCATTCCTGCAAAAACCGGCGGGAATGGGCTCATCAATAACAAAGAGGTTATCCTATGCAGATAGATTGGCACAAAAATCCCCTTATCCCGGTAATCGCACAAGATTTTGAAACAAACGATGTGTTAATGCTTGCGTATATGAATGAAGAGGCCTATGCCCTTACATTGAACACAGGGTATGCACACTATTTTAGCCGAAGCAAACAGCGGATCTGGAAAAAAGGCGAAAGTTCCCATCATACCCAAGAGATCAAAGATATATTGATTGATTGCGACGGAGATACCATCATCTTAAAAATCAAACAAAACGGTGTAGCATGCCACACAGGAAGAAGAAGCTGCTTTTTTACCTCTGTCATACAAGACAAAATCATTTTAAACCAAGAGGTTGATATCGATGCAATTTATGGCGTTGTAGACAGCCTTTATCATACAATCTTAGAACGAAAAAATGCTGCAAACCAAACAACATCTTGGACTCAAAAACTTTTGCACGATAAAACGCTCATGCTTAGCAAAATCCGCGAAGAGGCTGATGAAGTCTGTGTAGCCATTGATAAAGAAAGTGATGAGCAGGTTATCTACGAGAGTGCTGATTTGCTTTATCATACACTGGTGGGACTTGGTCATCGTGAAATTTCACCGGACAGAGTCAAACAAGAACTGGCACGCCGTTTTAATATGAGCGGGATAGAAGAAAAGGAAAGCAGAAAAAAGTAAATTTTTCTTTTTATTAAATTTCAATTAACCTTCTCATTTTACAATTTCTTTAGTGGTATCAACCAAAATCATTTAAGGAGAATTGCATGAGACCTTCAAAATCATTTCCGCTTTTTATCGTTTCAACACTTTTAACCGCATCTCTTTTTGCAGCGCAGACGGATGCTCCTTCTGTACGGCTGATGAGTATTGACGACATCTTTGAAAGACAAATCCTGCGTATGCAAAAAATGCAAGAACAGATGGATAAAATGTTTGAAGAGTTTGATAGAGATTTTTACAATACCTCATTTCACTCCACCCCTTCATACAACAGAATGAAATATTCCAGCAGTTCCTCTTCGGCTTTAAACGATAAGGGGACACACTACGAGATCACCCTTGCGCATCCCAAAGATTCAAATATCAATATTACCGCCAAAAATCATCAATTAACCGTTCAAATCACACAGGAGCAGCGCACTCAAAATGAAAACAAAAAAGGCAGGATGACAGGCTATACAAGCAGTTCTTCTATCCAGAGCTTTTCTCTTCCTCTTGATGCGGATACGGCGGCCATGAGAAGCAAAATAGAGAAAGAGTATTTGATTATTTCTATTCCAAAAATATCAAAAACGCAAAATATGGACCCGGTAAACAAACTTAAAGAAGGGAACACCACGCAACCTATGACACCAAAACATCAAGAAACCAACGTCTCTCAGCCTGCTTCGGCAGCCATAAGTTAATAAATCAGCCCTTCTTTACGGAGAGCTCGGTCAATATAGATCAGCATCTTATTTTTAGATAACCCGCACCATGCGGGTGCAAGCAAACTTTCATCATCGGTACCTGCTGAGATTCGCTGTATGCTTATATGTTCTGGTTTGAGTCTAATTGCTTTAACCAAAGTATCAATATACTCTTCTTTGCTGATGGGCTCAAACTCTCCTTGCAAATATTCATTAGCAAGCAAAGTATGCTTTACTACATACAAAGGATGATACTTAACAGAGTCTATTCCCCATTCGTATGCTGCTTTGGCTGAGTTAAGCATCATCTCTTGATTTTCTCCAGGCAAACCAAAAATAAGATGCCCGCACACATTGAGGCCTCTTTGCTTGGCTTCTTTGATCGCTTTTTCCACATTTAACGCATCATGCCCTCGATTAATACGCTCTAGTGTTTCATTGTAAATAGATTGGATACCATATTCAATCCATATCTCTTTAGTGCGACTTAAAAAAACAAGATAGTCAAGTACTTCGGGTGTCACACTGTCGCTTCTTGTTCCGATACTCAGTCCTATTACATCTTCATAAGTCAGTGCTTTATCATAAAGTGCCTTGAGAGTTTCAAAAGGAGCATACGTGTTGGTGAAGGCCTGAAAATAGACTAAAAATTTTTGCGTACCCCATTTTCTGCGCATCTTTTCTCTGGTATTTACTATCTGCTCGTCAAGTTCTTGAAGTTGTTTTTCTAAAACAGGGTTGTTTTTGCTTTGCAGATTGAGAAATATTTTTCCCGCATTTTGTGCAAGATTTGGGCTAAAAGAATCATTCAAACAGAAAGTACAGCCGCCTTTCGCTACCGTTCCGTCAATATTTGGGCAGGTAAATCCGCTCAGCCCAAGAGGAATTTTGCTTACCTTGGTTTTGAACTTTTTTTTAAGGTACCTTCCAAATGTATTGAGTTGTTTCAAACTTCACCTTTAAATATCACTGCAACCAGGGCTTTGTGCACTTCCGCCGGCAAAATATTTCCCATCAAAACTCACAAGCGAATAGGTTCTCTCAGTGCCCAGCGATCCCACCAAGCCATCAATAGAAAGAAAACCTAAGGTAGTTGCCCCGATTTTTTTTGCTATCTCTTCCACGCTATATCTTGAAGAGATAAGCTCTGCTTGTGTAGGTGTATCAATACCATAGCGGCATGGATATTTAATCTCAGGCGCTGCGATACGCATATGTATCTCTTTTGCGCCTGCTTCCAAAAGCATTTTAACAATCTGCTTTGATGTCGTTCCTCTAACAAGCGAATCGTCAATAATGGCTATCCGTTTACCCTCTATCAAATGCTTAATGGGGGAAAGCTTCAATTTTACTTTTAGATTTCGTATCTCTTGCGTGGGCTCAATAAATGTACGTCCCACATAGTGGTTGCGCACGATACCCATCTCAAAAGGAACACCCAACTCCTCTGCATATCCTTTTGCTGCTGCCACTCCGCTGTCAGGTACCGGCAAGACCAAATCTACATCTGCCGGTGCTTCTTTTGCCAACATCTTACCCATTGCTACCCTGGTTTTATATACATTTTTTCCATCAATAATTGAATCGGGTCTTGAAAAATAGATATACTCAAAAGCGCACGGATGATAATCAGGTTCAAAAATCTGTTCAGAGAATGGTTCTCTCTCTTCTTCAAACGTAAGCATCTCTCCGGGCCTGATATCTCGTATAAACTCCGCGCCCACCAAATCAAATGCACAAGTTTCGCTCGCAACGATCCAGCCCCCGTCTTTGAACTTTCCTAAACTTAAAGGACGAATACCAAAACGGTCGCGAATAACAAACATTTTTGAACGGCTCTGTATCACTAAACAGTATGCCCCTTCTATTTTCTCAAGCATATCTTTGATACGGTCCACCAGTGCATCTTTTTGGCTCTTGGCAATAAGATGCACAATGTTTTCTGTATCCATTCCTGTTTGAAAGATAGCACCATTATCTATCAAACGATTGCGCACCTCATATTTGTTCACAAGATTTCCATTGTGGGCAACAGAAATTTCTCCCAGCTTATATTTGGCAAATACCGGCTGAGCATCCAATACTGAATCGGCCCCTGCTGTAGAATAACGATTGTGTCCAATGGCACAATCCCCTTTTAGAAGCTCAAAAGATGACTCATCAAATACTTCAGTTACCAATCCCCTTTTTTTAATCAAATGAATTTTATCTCCATTTGCAGTAGAAATGCCCGAAGATTCTTGTCCGCGATGTTGCATCGCAAAAAGAGAATAATACGCTATTTTTGCCGCATTTCTTGTACCGTATACACCTACAATTGCACACATATTTATATTCCTAAACAGTCATTGATGGAGTAAAATCCACTCTCTTGGTTGACTAGCCATTTTGCAGCGCGTATCGCTCCTTTAGAAAATGTTTCTCGACTGGTTGCAGTATGATTAAGCTCTAGATACTCGCCGTCATTATAAAAACCTACCGTATGGCGTCCCACAACATCTCCTCCTCGCAAAGCCATTATGGCAATCTCATCTTTTGTTCTTGCGCCTATCTGTCCGTCTCTGCCGGAGATACGCACCTTCTCAAGATCAAGACCTCTTCCTTTGGCTGCAAACTCACCCAAAGTCAATGCCGTACCGCTTGGTGCATCCACTTTGTGCCTATGATGCTGTTCTACAATTTCAATATCAAAATCTCTCAATGTGGCAGAAACTTTTTCTACAAGTTGTTTAAGCAAAGCAATACCTGCTGACATATTGGACGCATACAGCACCGGCATCTCTTTGGCTGCTTCCCTCATCAAATTTTGCTGATGAATATTAAATCCTGTTGTTGCAATTACCAAAGGTTTTGGATTTTCCAAAGCCGCTTCACAAAGCTCCTGTGTTGCTTCCGGTGCAGAAAAGTCAATGACAATATCACAACTTTCCAACACTGCTTTCATGCTGTTTGTTACTATTACGCTGGCAGGAAATGTTCTCTCCACTCCGTCAAATACATGCACTGCACTCAAAATAAGTTCCGAATCATTTTCTAAATTATCGATCAGCAAATTGCCTACTCTTCCTGTACTTCCGACAATGCCTACTCTCGTTTTCTGTAGTTTTGTCATTTTATGCATGCTCCTGAATATATGAAATTACTTGTAGTGCAGCCGTTGCGCCATCGCCTGCTGCACATACTACTTGTTTTGGTGCTTCGATACGCACATCGCCTGCCGCAAAAAGACCGGCCAGTGAGGTGTTCATGCTCAAATCTACAACCACCTGTCCCCACTCGCTCACTTCACAAATAAAATGGCCATTTTCATCTTTAAGTACTTCATTGTTAACATCATGTCCCACAAATACAAAAACTCCCGGAACATCCAGTGTAGACACATCACCTTCTTTATTTTTAATTCTTATGCCGCTTACGCCCATAGCATCACCAAAAACTTCTTCTATGGTTGTATCGGTTAACAAATGAATATTTTCTTTTCTTTGAACTCTTTCAATTGTTGATGGTGCCGCCCTAAATGTATCTCTTCTGTGAATGACATAAACTTCTGAGCAGATATTTGAAAGATAGAATGCCTCTTCAAGCGCCGTATCTCCTCCTCCGAGCACGGCCACCGGTTTGTTTTTATAAAAAAATCCATCACAAGTTGCACAGGTACTCACGCCTTTGCCAAAAAAATCATTTTCCCCTTTGAAGCCGGCTTTTTTTGGAGTACTGCCTGTACATACAATCACCGTATTTGCTTGTATTGTTTCACCGCTTTCAAATGTTAAAGTAAAATGCCGACCGTTTTTTGTCACACGCCGGATCTTTTTCATCTCATGTTTCAGTCCAAAATGAAAACACTGCTCTTGCCATGTGTCCATAAAATCCATACCTGTTTTACCGTGATCGAAAAACCCAGGATAATTTTCTATTTCGGAACTTTGTGTGATTTGTCCCCCAGGCAACCCCATCTCAAAAAGTGTTACCTGTTTTAACCCGCCGCGTGTTGCATACAGTCCCGCAGCCAATCCGGCCGGTCCGCCACCAATAATTGCACAATCTAACATTTTGTATCCTTAAAATGATTAAGCAAATTATACTATTGTAAAACTTGATTCATTATTTTGATAGGAAAATTTTAAAAAGTTATACTACCAAAACGCGGTTAATTGCATAAACCTGCTCTTTGGCTAGAAAATATTAAGATTTCACACGAAGCAAGACTTCGTGTGTTCGTGTCAACTATCAGGATTATAGCTGGGCGTTTAGTTTTTGAGCAAATGCATCTTTGGAAGCTGCGCCTACCATTTGATCTACAACCTCACCGTTTTTAAAGAAAAGAATCGCAGGGATTGATCTGATACCGTATTTAACAGCCAAATCTTGTTGTTCATCAGTATTCACTTTTGCAATAGTCGCCTTACCTTCAAATTCTTCTGCAAGCTCTTCAATTACCGGAGCGATCATTCTACAAGGTCCACACCATGGAGCCCAAAAATCTACCATTGTTACACCTTCTGCTACTGTCGCATCAAAGTTTGCTGTTGTCAATTCTACATATTTTGCCATATTACATCCTTTTAATTTATTTAAGAAATTATACACTAATGTTAGTTAATGAGCCATTGTTATAACTTATATTTTTTATTTTGTCAATCCTGTATGTCTTCTTTTTTTATATCTAGCCGGGATAACATTCCCAATATACTCGAGTTTTTCACCAAGACATATAAAAATCTAAAGAGTGATATTTTCGATCAATTCCGCCTTATCTTGACGTATTATCATGGCATCGATACTAAAAACAACATGCAAACCTTTGGTTTGCATATAATATTGCGCAGAGTTTATCACCTTGCGTAATTTCACAGGGGTAATATTATAAATAGGGTCAAAATCAGCTTTGGCGCTTTTGACTTCTATAAAATGAAGTACGTCATCCTTGCT
This sequence comes from Sulfurovum sp. UBA12169, assembly GCA_002742845.1. Classification (NCBI taxonomy): domain Bacteria; kingdom Pseudomonadati; phylum Campylobacterota; class Epsilonproteobacteria; order Campylobacterales; family Sulfurovaceae; genus Sulfurovum; species Sulfurovum sp. UBA12169. The sequence goes on from DLUH01000005.1 coordinate 149,964, forward strand.
GGCAATGATATCCACCTCTCCTAGTTTTCTGGCAAAATAGTTTCGTTCAAGAATTACAAAACCTGCTTGTTCCAAAAAATGTGTCGCAAGAGCTTCACTTTTATCGCCATACTGTTTTGGAAGCTCACGCATCAACTACAGGCAACCTCATCGCCTACAGGAATTACATCAACTTTTACAGATTTAAAACGCGCTGTCATAACCAGCGCATCACACTCATCTCCAAAAAGAGCATTGATGCGGCTTGAAGCATGATGAAAAGTGCAAAAGAGTGTTCTTGGTTTTATTTTATCTGTATAGCGCACACTCAATGCTTCACTTTCTCCATAGGGAGTGCGCAAAATCACTTTATCTCCAAACTTCTCTTCCTCTTCGGTATTTGCCAAAAGCACATCTGCTTCATATTTAGCGTCAAGGATAGTGCTTCTTTTGGTTTGTGCCGCATTGTTATAGTGTGCGAGTGTTCGTCCTGTTGTCAAATAATATCCATAAAAGCCCTCTTTATAGAAAACTTTATCAAGTATTTCCTGTATCATGCCTCTGGGCTCATACTGCTTATAGACATATTTGCCCAATCCATCTTCTGTACGAAAATCCAGTAAATGTAAAATAGGCGTATCCTCATGATAGATGGGCCACTGCATCCCTCTTTTTCTGTGACGTTCAAGCCTATAGTAGTCTGCGCCGGAAAATCTTCGGGGAGCAACTTTTTTCACTTCATTCCAGACATCTTCGCTTGTTTTAAAATTAAAATTCTCACCGTCATTAAGCTTGCCTGCCATCTGCGTCAAGACTTCCCAGTCATCAGGCAAATCACTTTGCACCAAAGGCTGCGAAAGATGCAGCCTTCGCATTGCATTAACATAAACTCCTGTCTTTTCATAGGCACTTTTAACTCCTATGACAATATCTGCTCTTTTGGCGATTTCTGTCATAAAAAGTTCTTGCACCATGATAAACTCCAGCCTCTCAATAGCTTTATCTATTTTATTGACATTAGGGTGAATATGCATAATATCTTCACCCATATTTAACAACGCCTTAATCTTTCCCTCAAGCATAGCATCAATAAGTTGCGGAGTCATCAATCCTTCCACTTTGGGCTGTTGATAATCAGGGGCAAAATAAGGCAGACAGCCCATATCGCAAGCCCCCTGAACATTATTTTGTCCTCTAAGCGGCATCAATCCTGCTCCGCTCTTTCCTACATTTCCCGTCATCAGCGCAAGATGAGTAATTGCCATTACCGCATACGATCCGTCCAAATGCTCCGTGATTCCAAGCCCCCAAAAAATCATCGATTTTTTAACTGCATACTCTCTTGCTATGTTAGGTATCATTTTTGCAAGGTACTCATAGCCTTCAATCTCTTTAAAAAAACGAGGATCTGCATAAGGATCATTCAAAATCTTTTCTTTAAACTCTTCAAAACCTTTGGTGCGATTTTTGATAAAACTTTCATCATACAGTTCTTCATCAATAATCACATACGCCATCATGTTGAGTATCAGAAGATTGGCTTCAAACGGGATAATACAGTTATGTTTTGCCAATTTCGCCAATTTGGTTTCTCGAACATCGACCACTGCGAGGTTATTGTGATTTTTTGCCATATCAACAATACGATTTGAAATGATAGGGTGCGCCTCTATCGTGTTGGAACCTATAACCACTATAAACTCTGTTTCATAAATATCATTATACGGGTTGGTTGCCGCACCTTCGCCGATCGTTGCCCTCATCCCTTTAAGGCTCGGAGAGTGGCAGACTCTTGCACAGTTGTCTACATGGGGTGACTCCATTGTCTCCCGACAAAATTTCTGGAAAGCATATGCACTCTCACAGGAAGTTCTTGCGCCGCCAATAGCACAAAAGCTATCGCTGCCATACTCTTTCTTGATTTGATCCAATTTCATTGCTGCGATACTTGTAGCCGTATCCAAATCGCATGTCATATAATCTGCATCGAAAGGTAAAAGTTTTTGAATAAAAGTTTCTTTAAGAAATGGATTTTTTTCCAAAAATGATTTTTTGATACGCGACTCTCTAATACGGTCTTTTGCTTCTACAAAGTCATACCCGTATTTTCCTTTTATGCAAAGTTTTCCCTGAGAAACAATGCCATCTTTTTGGGCAAATATTTTAATGATTTTATTATTTTCAACCACGCCGGTAATATCGCACCCCACACCACAGTAGGTACATACACTCTCTATTTCTTGCGTCTCAACTTTTTTTGTCACGAAATACCTTTGGAACCATTAATGTGAAAAATTATTTTTATTTTTAGCCTAGTTTAACTTAAAAAACAGCCATAAAACGATTCTAACTCTATTCTCTACTATTTTTTAGACATTTTTTCCAATATGGCCAAGGCGGTCCCTTGTGCCATTTAATTAAAATTTCCGAACACCAACGGTGCTTTAAGATCAAGTGTTTTGATCTCTTGCATCACCGCCTGAAGCTCATCTATCTTTTTGCCGCTTACTCTGACTTCATCCCCTTGTATAGAAGGGGTCACTTTGAGCTTGAGGTCTTTAATTGCTTTGACGATCTTTTTTGCTTCTTCTTTGTCTATCGAGTCAACAATTCTATAGATAACTTTTACATTACCTCCGCTGATACCTTCTGTTTTAACTTCTTCAAGTGATTTGCCTGCGATGCCTCTTTTGATAAGCTTGCCAATCAATATATCTTTGAGCGCCTCTATCTTCTGGTCACTAGAGCTGCTCAGACTAAGTGTTTTGGCCTTTTCATTCAAGTTGATCTCAGCCACAATTCCTTTAAAGTCAAACCTGGTGGCCACTTCTTTTTCTGCCATCACGATAGCATTTTTAAGTTCCATCATGTCCAATTTTGCTGTAATATCAAAATAGTGGTCTTTTGCCATTATTGTTCTATCCTTATCATTCCGATTTTTCCGTGCACCACGGCAAGATTCTCAAGTGCCGCCATGGCTTCTTGGATTTTTCTCTCTTCGCATTCATGGGTAACAAAAAGCAACTCTACACAGGCATCTTTATCGTCATCCGGCTTTTGCATCATCGCTTCTATAGAGATATCCAACTCGCTTAATAAATTGGTTACTTGCGCCAAAACACCTTTTTGGTCATCCACACTCATTCGCAAATAATAGTGTGACCGAATTTCTTCTCTTGGAAGCAATTCCAATCCATCTTCTAAAGGTTTTTTGTAGCCCAGCATCGGCCCACTATTGCCTCGAACAATATCGATAATATCTGCAATAACAGCTGAAGCTGTTGCATTTCCGCCGGCTCCTGGGCCGTAATACATGGTTTCCCCGACACAATCACCATTGACCATTACAGCATTCATTACGCCATCAACTTTGGCAAGCATACTCTCTTGAGGGATCATTGTAGGGTGAACCCGCAACTCCACTTTGTCTCCTACTTTTTTGGCGATACCTAAAAGTTTAATGGCATACTCAAAATCTTTTGCAAATGCCACATCCGTTGGAGTGATATTTTCGATCCCTTCTATCAAAATATCTTCAGGTTTTGCATCTAAACCGTAGGCAATACTTGCCAAAATAAGCAATTTATGAGAAGCATCAAAACCACCTACATCAAAAGTCGGATCTGCCTCAGCATAACCCAGCATTTGAGCTTCTTTTAGAATTTCATCATAATGCGCGCCTTCGTTGATCATTTTTGTAAGCATATAATTGCATGTACCGTTCATAATCCCCAAAATAGAGTTAATATGATTCGCTGACAATCCGCTTCTGAGCGCCCCAATGATAGGAATCCCTCCGGCAGTACTTGCTTCATACATAAAAGGAATATCTCCCGCAAGTGCCTGAAGCTCATAACGATGATAAGCAAGAAGGGCTTTATTGGCCGTCACTACCGGTTTTTTATTTTCAAGTGCTCGTTTGACCAAACTATAAGGCTCTGCCACACCGCCCATAAGCTCAACAACAATATCAATCTCCGGATCATTTACAACATCATAAGGGTTATCACTAAGAGAGATAGAGATGCTGCGCTCTTTGGAGAGGTCCTTGACGACTCCTGATTTAACTACAATCTTTTTGCCTGCTCTCGCTTCAATGATATCTGCATTTGCTTCAAGTATCTTTGCGACACTAGCACCTACAGTGCCTACACCCAAGATGCCTATTTTAACCATGCTTCTTTTCCTCTTCCAGGGTCTTGAGGAATTTTTTGATATTTCTAGCCGCCTGACGGATTCTTTTCTCGTTTTCAATCAGTGCAATACGTACATATTCATCGCCGTACTTACCAAATCCGATTCCAGGACTCACAGCTACGCCTGCTTGAACAAGAAGCTGTTTGGAAAACTCCAAACTCCCCATATGACGTGCCACTTCAGGTATTTTTGCCCAAATAAACATACTTGCTCTTGGCTTCTCTAGCGGCCATCCCGCTTGCGTAAATGCCTCAATTGTAATATCTCGTCTATGTTTATAGCGGGGAAGAACTTCTTCTTCTGGGATATGGCCATATTCATCAAGTGCTACCGTTGCCGCCACCTGAATTGGTGTAAACATTCCGTAATCCAGCCATGATTTTATGCTTTGCACGGCTCCTATGAGTTTGCGATTTCCCACAATAAAGCCTACACGCCATCCTGCCATACTATAACTTTTGCTCAGCGTATAAGACTCGACTGCGACATCTTTTGCGCCCTCCACTTCCAAAATAGACGGAGTTTTATAGCCGTCAAAGGCCAAATCTGCATAAGCGATATCGGAAATAATATAAAATCGCTTCTCTTTGGCCAATGCTACGATACGCTTATAAAAGTCCAAAGTTACAGTTGCTGTCGTGGGATTGTGTGGAAAATTAAGCACCAAAAATTTGGCTCTGGGCACAGAATTTTCCAATGCATCTTCAACATCCGCCAAAAATCGGTCCTCATCCACTTCAAATGTCTTTTCGTCAAACACCAACTCCATCTTCTCTACATTGGCTCCGGCCAAAATAAAGGCTTGAGAATGGATAGGATAAGTAGGATCTGGAACAATGGCGACATCGCCGGGATTTGAAATTGCCTGAACTAAATGAACATATCCCTCTTTGCTCCCCATCGTGGCAACCACTTCAGTGTCAGGATCCAACTCAACATTATATTTTCGTTTATACCATTTTGTCATTGCAAGTCGCAGCTTATAAATCCCTTTGCTGGCACTGTAGCCGTGCGTCTTGTCGCGATTTGCCGTTTCGCACAGTTTGTCCACGATAGGTTGAGGCGTTCTTCCGTCAGGATTTCCCATCGAAAAATCGATAATATCTTCACCCGTTCTTCTTGCATTCATTTTTAATTCATTGATTTGTGCAAAAATATATTTCGGCAATCTATTTATTTTTTCAAATTGTATTTCATCAAACATGCTTTCTCTCTTTCACGCTTTTATTTTTTATTGTTATTTTTGTTTGCTTTATGGCATCTGTGTTGCATTTGTCTCATCTGGCACTTTTGTCTCATCTGGCACTACAGTAGATAGTTCATTTTTCTTATCTGCTTCTTCTTTTGCTACCGAAGCGATCACCGTTTCAATGCTTAATTCATCGGTTGTCTTCACATCCCTTGTTGCCTCTTCTTGTGAGATTTTATTTTCCATAAAAGGAAGAATGTTTTTTAAATGTTTTTTGTCAAACTGTGTAAAAAAATACCAAGAAACATAGACGAGCAACCCGAACACTAAAATCAAGAGCCATTTTGATTTTCCTCGTTTTTGGTGCACCACAGGAATACCTACTGTTCTTTTTCCTTGGGGTTCCGTGTGCTGAGCATAATACTCCTGCGCTTCTGCTCTGAGTGAATCCAAGTCGGCATGGTACTCTCTCTCGATGATAGAGATAAATCCCAAAGCTTTTGTTTTTTGCAAAGCGCCAAAATCAGCGACAAAAAGTCGTTCAAGGGTGTCTTTAGCAATATTGGTTTTTTTGCTGATACCATCGAAGCTATTTGTTTCAAGTATCTCATTTAACTGCATAACTCATCCTGTGTATTAATATTGCTGCTGCTGCACTCACATTTAAAGAGTTAAACGCATGCTTCATTTTTATGGAAACCATTTGGTTTATTTTGGATTTTGCCTTCTTCGAAAGTCCTTCGCCTTCGCTGCCTAATACCAACACGCGCTTAGCTGCAAAGGTGGCAGATTCAACAGCATCCCCCTCCATAGAAGCCCCATAAAATGTGAATCCTACCTGCTCCAATTCATTAAAAACATCCAAAATATTGGGCGCAATCATTAGCGGCATATCCAATAGCGCACCCGAACTTGTGCGTGCAATACCTGCGAAATTGAGCTGCTTTACTCCTGCGGCAATGACTGCATCTGCTCCAAGCGCATAAGCACTTCTTATGATTGCTCCAATATTTCCTGTGTCCGTTAGGCTATCGAGCATCACAATAAAATCAGTTTGCTTTATCGATGAAAGCAAACTTTGCTCAAAATCATCAATTTCAACTAAAATCCCTTGATGATTTCCTCCCTTGCTCATAGATTGAGCCCACTTTTCCTCTAAGAATTTTATCTTCGGCTTAAAAACATCAAAAAGTTTTTGACTAAGCAAACCTTTTTTGGCCAAATAAACTGTCTGTACCGATTTTGGGTGATGCTCTAAGGCATAGAGACATACTTGTTTTCCATAAATTATCATAAGGATGATTTTAGCGAAGTTTTGCTGTATGAAGGATAAGAAAAAAAGAGGGCAAAATGAAATTTTATTTTATTTTTTCAATAATATCTCATACCACTCTTTTGTGCCTCTGTCACTAAGTTTTGCAAGAAGTTTTGCCTTGGGTTTCGGAGGCAAATCCAAAGCCAGCACTTCATCAAAGGAGAGACTTTTTTCTTTGTTTTTTTTTGCACCAATCACTACAACCCATTCTCCGCGAATTGTAATATCTTCAAACTGTTCATTGAGGCCCTTGGCTGTACCCTTATAATATCTCTGAAACTTTTTACTGATCTCTTTAGCCAAAAACAACTCTCTGTCTGCATCGATTGCCACAATCTCTTTTAAAAGTTTTTCCAAACGATGCGGCGCCTCATAAAGCACAGTAGCATATCCATTGTGCATCGCTTCGCTTAAAGCACTGCTTCTTGAGCTTCCCTTGTGGGGCAAAAATCCAAAAAAAAGAAATTTTCCCTCTTCAAATCCCGAAGCAGCGTACGCTGTAGTTACAGCACTGGCTCCTGGTAAAACATCATAATCGATCTCTTTTTGCTGACAATATGCAACCAATAGCTGTCCGGGATCGGAGATCACAGGCATTCCTGCATCGCTTACATAAACAACCTCTTTTGAACTTAAAAGCGGACCAAATTGTGCCAAACGCTCTACGCCGTTATGTTCGTTGAAAGAATAAAATTCAGCATCAGGATAATGCATATCAAAACGCTCTTCAAGCAAACGCAACAAATGCTTTGTGTGCCGCGTATCTTCACATAAAAAAATTTCTGTTTTTTCAAAAAGTCTCATTGCACGCAGGGTAATATCTTGGGGGTTTCCGATAGGGGTGGGAATAAATGTTAACACAGAAAAGTTCTCCTTGAACTGGAGGAAAGCCTGGACTCAACTCCTCTTTCACACTTTGCATACAGCAAAATTTTTATGACAAAGAATCAATCGCCCAGGCGGGGGGTCTTACAAATTAACCGAGGTTATATTTTTTCTTAAATTTATCAACACGTCCTGCCGCATCAACAATCTTCTCAGAACCGGTAAAGAATGGGTGACACTCATTACAGATATCAATACTCAATTCAGACTTGTCTGATTTGACTTCAAATGTATTGCCACATGCACAAGTTACCTTGCATTCTACGTATTCGGGATGAATCTCTTTTTTCATTTTTGTACCTTTTTAGTTTTTTTAGCGACAGGCAACCAACCTGTTCCGATACGTCATGTACCCTTCCACTATCTAAGATAACGGGTCGCTGCAACGCTCTTTGGCGAGACAGCTCTCTTGCGCCCTGCAAGGAAATTCAGAATGGAATTATACCCAAAAAGTTTTAAAAAATTATAAATTTAAATACCTTGTTGTCTTATTTTCCAAAAAACTCCTCATAGCAGGATTTTGCCCAACCCTTAATCATTTTTGCATTTTTTATCCCTGTTTCGCCTTTCCAAATTTCATTGGTCACAGGTGTTGCAAAACTAAATCTTTGCATTTTTTTATCATAAGCATACTCCGAATGTATAAAAATACCCCTTTCAGGATAGGCAGAAACAGCAGAAACACAAATGGTAATCGGGCTTGTCCATTGGGGTTTTGGCTGCTTGTTGATTTTAGCGGCAATATGCCTTGCAACATACTGTCCTTCGGTCAGCGAGGTATTGCCGGATTTAGAAAATCCCATCGGCCTGGCATCGCCTGAGATATAGATATTGGAATATCCGTACGCCTCATAAGTCTCGACATTAATGTCTCCTTCGAGCCTGTTATAGACTGAATCTTTAGCAACCCCTGCAATTTCAAGAAGTTTTCCGCCTCTAACATGAGGATAAAAAGATGCATCATCAAAATGGTATTCATCAAATTCAGTTTTTACAATCTTTTTCTCAAGATCGATACTCTCTATCGCCGCACTAGACTCCAAAACGATATAATCTTTGTACAACTCATCGATCGCTGTGTGAAAACCATGCTCTTTGATCGTAATATCATTATTCTCATCAAGCAAAATAATTTTAGCGTTAAGCTTCTTTTGTTTGAAATAGTCTGCGACAAGACAAGCCCTTTCATACGGAGCGGGAAGACATCTGTAATTTCCGCCCGGTACCGTCATGAGGAAAGTTCCGCCCTTGAAATTTTTGATCTTCTCTTTAAGTGTCACATGTTCGGATCCAGGTCTGAAAGCGGCTGGATACTCTTGTCTGAGTCTATTTTCCAGTGCGACATCATCCGTCCAAAAAGAGTAATCATATTCAATTCCAGGCGCCAACACCAAATAATCATACGGAATATCCCCCTCACTGGTATGCAAAATACAATTTTCTTTATCTACGCCCGTGGCTGTCGCATGAAAATAGGTATATTTATGATTTCTGGCTGCTCGCAGATAATCATGTATCAAAAACTCCAGATCAATTTTATCAACCAGCCACTGATTGCTGAGAGGGCAAGAGATAAAAATCTCCTCTTGTTCTACCATTACTACATCTGCCGAAGGCGCAAACAACTTGGTATATTTGGCAACACTCAATCCTGACCATCCTCCCCCTACTACCACAACTCTTGGGCCTTTGGTCTTTTGAATAGGAGCAAGATTTGTTTTTTTGGCAGGCTGCATATCATCTTTTGTGTCAGAAGCATTGCTTTGCGTAGCAAACAATGCAGCCGTCAAAGTTGTGGTAAACTTAAGGACATCTCTTCTTGAAATCTTCATTCAGTTTTCCTTTTTATTTGATTTATAATAATATTTTACCCGCAACAGCACAAACCGCACTTTCGCTTTTAAGTATCAACGGTGTATCAAAACCAACGATTTTTTCTGAAGAAAACAAAGCGATTTCATCTTCTGCAAATCCGCCTTCACATCCTACCACAATCGTATCTAAAGGAATCTTTTTGTCAAGCATATTGTCTGAAAAATTTAATAAATAGCTCTGGGGATTTTGCGTTAAAAATGTTTTTAAATCTTTAGCTGTATCTAGAACCATCATTGTACTTCGTCCTGACTGCTGGGAAGAGTTCAGCAAAATTTTTTGCAAACGGGGAAAATCGACTTGAAAACCTTTTTGAGAGCGTGCACAATAGATAAAAGTAATTTTCTCTACTCCCATTTCATTGAGTGAAGTAATATTTTTTTCTATATTTTTAGGATCGATAATGCACCAGCCAATGTGCAATGGCCGTCGGGCCCTGATTTCCAAGACTTCACTTTCCTCTAATGCCAGCTCTACACTTTTTTTATCAATTGCATCAATACGATAGCGATGAATCAAACCGTCTTGAAGATTTCGCACATAAAGAATATCGTTATTCTTGTGTCTGCGTACCTTAAAAATATAACGATGCTCTTCTCCAAGAAGAGTCAATTGAGGCTTGCCTGCCTCCTTATGATAAAGATATAACACCTTTTACTTCCATTATTTTAAATACAACCATAAAAACCACCAGCAAGATTTGCACCGCAGAAATCTTTAAAAAAGCCCCCCTGAGAAGCTTGTTTGTCTGTTCATTTTTCAGATTACCCGTTTTAATCAATTTGTATTTACGTATCTCTATATACATCATCGCTACCCAGATCACAATCATCAAAATAATACTCAGCGTCATACCGAATTCACCCATAACCAAAGCAACAATGCCCACAAATGCAATCATTGCAATAAGTGCCTGAAAGATCATCGTGTAAATAAAACTTGCTTTTCTAAATCCACCAGGATTTTTTGTGCCCACAAAAGGAATCAATAATCCCCCCACTAAAAATCCTAAAAAAACCTTGACCAGAAGAGAGTGCGAAAGTAAAATTTGCTCCACCATACCCCATTGTCCTTTAAACTATTAATATCTCTAATTATACTCAAATTTGCTATAATCTATCTCATTTTAAAACAAAGGTTTTTTGTATGGCTATTTCTATTACTGAAGCATTGGATATTATTTATCAGAATACCTCTGCGGTAAGCACAGAAATTCTTCCTATTGAGGCGGCATTGGGGCGTATTGTTGCAGAAGATTATATAGCAAAGTTTGATTTGCCCGGATTTGACAACTCCGCCATGGATGGCTACGCAGTCAAGTGTGCAGATGCAGGCAACACAGTTGACTGCCATGAAGTTCTCTATGCAGGTGACACTCCAAAAACTAATCTTAAGCAAGGGTATGCCATTAAAATTATGACCGGTGCACCGATTCCAGAAGGATGCGAAGCCATAGTTCCTGTTGAAAAAGCAAAAATTCAAGGCAATCAAGTAGTGCTGCCTGCACCAATCGAAAACGGTGCACATATCAGGCATGCGGGAGAGGACATCAAAAGTGGAATTCCTTACCTGCATAAAGGTGAAAAAGTAAATGCTTACAGTATCGCTCTTCTTGCAAGTCAAGGGGTTACACATCTTATGGTCAAACGCAAAATCAAAGTATCGGTATTTGGCACCGGAGATGAACTCCGTTCACATTTTGAAAAAATCGCACCGCATCAGCTCTATAATTCAAACACCCCCATGTTTCTTGCACGTGCGCAGGAACTAGGTTGTGAAGTGCGGTATATAGGCAATAGCGGTGACAGCATTGATTCTCTTAAGGAGGTGATTATATCAGCTATTGATTCTGATATCATTCTTACAAGCGGAGGCGTAAGTATGGGGGATAAAGATTTTACAAAAGAAGCTTTTGGCGAACTGGGGATGAAAACCTACTTTAGCCAAGTGGATATTAAACCTGGCAAGCCTACTACCTATGGAAAAATAGGAGAGAGCGCTATCGTTAATTTACCAGGGAATCCTTTGGCCTCAATGGTAAACTATGAAATTTTTGTATGTGCACTCATTGCGAAAATGAGCGGAGCCAATGCCCACTATCATGGTACCATAAGTACACAAATCGCACAAGATTATCAAATGCGCGGAGGAAAATATACTGCGTGCCTGGGGTATTTCGACGGAACTTCTTTTGCGCCTCTGTCCCAGCAGCTTCCGGGTATGGTGTCGCCTATGCATAAAGCCAATGCAATGATTATCACGACTCCAAATCTCAAGTTTCTCCAAAAAGGTTCAGCCGTAAAAATTATTCCGATTGGATGGAGCATGCATAGATGTCAAAAAGAAGATTTTTTTACAAAGTAAGAAGAGTTGAAAGATTTCCCGCAGATGCGGGAAAAAAAGATAAAACTTATTTTATATTTGAGATATATGCCGCAATAGCTTTAATATCTTCATCACTTACTGCATTCATTGTACTTTTCATAAGTGCGCCCATGCCAGATACATTTCTTGTACCTGTTTTGTATTCATTCATTGCTGCTATAAGATTGGCCTCAGATTGTCCTGCAATAATTTCGGATTTACCAAGTGCTTTTGTTTTACCGTCCTGTCCGTGGCATCCTGTACATTTTGCATAAGCCGCTGGCGCTTCTAGCACTTTTGTTTCTTGGCCTGATGTCTCTGTTGTTTGATTTGCCTCCAACGTCTCTTGGATTGCTTCAGAAGTTGTTGTATTCTTTTCGTCTGCCAAAGTCTCCGGCGCAACTGATTGTGCTGCTTTAGCGACTGCTTCTTTTGTTTTTTCTGCCGCTTCTGCCGCTTCTGTTTTAACCGTATCTGCTATCTCTTTTGATGCTTCAACTGTTTTGGATATTGCCTCTTGTGTTGCAACTTTAGTTTCTTCTACTGCTTTAGATGCTGTTTCTTTTACTGCTGCGGTTGCTTCAGCAGCTGATTTTTTTGTCTCTTCTCCGCATCCTGTAAAAAGTACTGCTGCGGCCACCAACGAAAATATTGCTATTTTTTTCATTTATTATCCTTATAATTTTAGATTAATGATTATACTAAATTTTTTCTGGATTCTCGATTAATGTGCGTTGGAGTAGCTTATGCCACAGAGTGTCATCGCTCCATTCGTTTTGTATCTGTTTTGAAAAGATAATCTCTTCTAAACGTATTGTGCCCATCAATTCACTATGGGCATCCTCTCTAAAGCCTTGAGCGTAGCCTGTTTCTGTTTCGTGAACAATGATACTGTGGAGCCTCACATCTCTTTCTCCGTTCACCATGATTGTGCATGCCAATATGCGCTCCACTAGCAAATAAATCACACGTGAAAATTGTTCAGCCGAAGGAGAAACGGGGAGTTCTATCCAACGGCTGCTGTGTCTCTTCATGGCATCCAGATAGACCTTGTCATCTTTGGACCAAAGAGTGATCGCATGATCAAAAGAATCGATCATCTCCTTAATATACTGCTTGGTTAAACCAAAATCATATACCATCTGCCCATTGTCAAGATAGTTTGATTCAAACAATACTTCTACTTTGTAGGAGTGTCCATGGACATTTTCACTACATCGTCGTGTACTGCAATTGCGCACAATATGTGCGTTTTCAAATTTAAAAAGTTTCCGTATCAACATATTTCTATCCTTAATAGGAGTAAGTTTATCTGATTTTAACACATCCACCTAAAACTAAGATGAAATAAACCCATCGATACTCTTTATACTCCCTGGGTTGTATCAAAAACACGTATGTGCAATCGATCACTGTATCTAAAATTATGTGCCATACAAAACAAAAAAACAGATTTGTCATTTTTTACAATCGTGTCCCTGCTTTCACCTACAGGCATACAATATATATCAGAATTTGGCAATATCTCTCTGATTGCATTAATCTCGTCCAATGCGGTTGTTTCTATCAATTGCACATCAATAGTAAATTTCAAAAACGATTCTTTAGCGTAAGACGCAATGGCTCTTAGCGCTGCGGGATAAATACGCTTCTCTATGGTTTCACCGCTGTTTGTCAACTTAATAGAGAGTGCGAAAACACAGTTTTTATATACAGGATACTTTTCAAAATCTATCTCAATGGTGCCATTGGTCTCAAATGTTACAAAAATTTTTTGTGTTACCAGCCACGAGATCACTTCATAAAAAGCTTTATCTTTATAGTACAATAGTGGCTCACCCCCTGTAATCACCACATGAGGTTGATATCCAATCGCCTGAAATTCATTTGTAAGTTTTTCAATCAACTCGGTACTCTGTTCAATCTTTTGCCATGCTTTTGCAAAATTGGCGTCTACGGCAAAATAGGTATCACATCCGTACCGTGTCTCGCCCTTGACTTCATAATAAGTTCCAAATCCGGGACAGTTAAGGTTACATCCCCCTGTTCTTAAAAAATAAGAGGGAACACCCGCGTATCTGCCTTCCCCTTGTATAGAAAAAAATTGCTCGGTTAGATAAAACAAAAATATCCTTTATTAGTAATTTTGACGAACAATTATCCTCCTGTTTCATAAAACGCACGTGCAGAGGTTTCCTGCGCTTTTCCACTCTCCTCTTCATTCCATCTGTTTTCTTTGGGTTTATCCTTAAGTACTTGGGCAAGTACTCCGGCCGCTTTTTCTATATCTCCTTCTTTGACCGCCTCAGCGATGCTCATGGCTTCATCAAAGTAAAGGCACGGTATAAGATTTCCTTCGGCTGTAAGACGAATACGGTTGCAATTTTCACAAAAATCATGTTTATGCGGATCAATCAATCCAAAATCTGTGCCATCTTCTAAAAGATAATTAAATGATGGGCTAGCCCCTTCTCTTCCTAGGGCTTTGATTGTGTGCGCCTGTTTAACTTTTGCCAAAATTTCTTTGCCGTGCATGCCTCTCAGTGCTTGGGATGCATGACGGTTTTCCATATATTCAATAAACCGTACTTTAATGTTGCGCGCTTTACAATACTCTAGAATATCTAAAATCTCATCATCGTTAATGCCCTTAAGGGGCACCATATTGATTTTAACCTTAAGCCCTACTTCTAAAGCTTTTTCAATTCCTTTGAGTACACGATCCAACACATCCTTGCCTGCAATTTTGGCAGCCGTCTCTGCCTTAAGGGAATCCAAAGAGATGTTGACCCTTTTGAGTCCTGCATCTTTAAGGCGCTGCGCTGTTTCGGGAAGCAAATAGCCGTTTGTCGTCAGTGCCAAATCGATATCAGACTTGTAGTCGCTTATCATTTTGATAAAGGTATCCAGATCTTCTCTAAGCAAGGGCTCGCCGCCGGTCAAACGGATTTTTGTAACCCCTTCATCTATAGCTACCTTTACAAATAAAAAAAGTTCTTCAAAACTAAGTAAATTTTCTTTAGGCACCCAAGAAAAAGGTTTTTCGGGCATACAATATTGGCATCGAAAATTGCATCTTTCGGTTACTGAAATTCTCAGATAATTTACTGTTCTACCATATCCATCAATAAGCATTTCAATCCTATATTTTATAAATTTTGCTTAGAGTATCAAAAAGTAGATAAAAATAAGTTAATGCAGATTGAAAATAAGAATAAAAAAATTATAGGAGCGATAGCACGGAGAAACTCCGCGCTATATTAGAAAAATGTTCTTAGTGAAGATCTTTCCATTGAGATTTTTTCCAAAGATAAGCTAGCACTGTAAATACTGCAAAGAAAAGCAATACCCATGGTCCAATAGCTTCTCTTGCGGGCTTGCTTGGATCTCCAACTTCTTCAAGATACGCTTTTATTTTTTCATATCCTTCGTGCGTCAATCCGACTCTAGGCATAGAAGTTCCCGGAAGCTGTGTTTGAGGATTTTCTACAAACGTTTCCATGAAATGTTCTGATCTTGCTCTCACCATGATAGAAAGATCCGGCGGTAATTTACCCATATAGGCTTTTACTAAATCTTGCTCCTCAAGCACTTTGACCTTGTGTGCCAACGCATCTTTTTCATACTTAAATGTAGGAGTATCGCCAAGCTGCGTTGTCTTTGCATATCTCATAGCATGACATCTGGCACATGCTTCGTCAAACGCTTGTTTGTTTGTTACTTCGCCAGCCATTTTTTCTTGCATATAGGCAACAATATCTGCAATTTGCTGATCATCAGTAATCATCGTTTTGATCGATCCCATCGGATGCGTCATTGTATCTGCATATTTGTGATCAACATTAGATGCCATTGCCGGATCTTTAATGACAGCGATCAAATAATTTTTGTCATACAAAGAACCTGCATGGTCAAGATTAGGCGGAATAACGCCTCCCATATTGATGCCTGCGCCGTTATGGCATCCCAAACAAGTAGCAAACGCTGCCTCTCCGTTTGCAGCATTGCCTTCAAGCTGTGCGACTTTCTCTACATCGGCCCAAAATGCTTTTTTTGCTTCTACTTTTGCTTGCGCTTCAGCTTCTTTGCTCCCACTCTCTTTGGCTTTGGCCAATGATGCTTCCGCTTCTTTTATATCCGCTTCTCCATTATAGGTAAATCCATGACCTTCCACGTGTTTATGCATTTGTGAGTGCGCAAAAGGCTCAACCCCCCAATAAGTAACAAGCGTAAAGAATACAACTACTGCTAATATTTTTAGTTCTCTCATTCTTTTTGTCTCCCTACAGCTTTTTTTCAAATTTTGTAATCACAATCAATGCAGGTCCCAACAAAAGGAATATTACTGCTGCAACTGTTCCCAATGTATTAAAGATACCCTCTGGCGGTAATTTACCCAATACCGTCAATACGATCATGTCAACAATAAGGATCCAGAACCATACAAAGAAAAGACCTCTTTTGTGTGCCGGTGCCACATTCGGACTTCTGTCGATAAACGGAAGGAAGAAAAGTGCTGCTTGGGCAATACCAAATGCAATCAAACCTGGATCTTTCGGGAATGGTCTTAATATCTCATATGACCACAAGAAATACCACTCAGGATAAATGTGTGCCGGTGTCATAAGACCGTCTGCAGGATCAAAATTCACCGGATCCATTGCAAAATTAAAATGATAAAACACCAAATAAAAGAATAAGATAAAATAAACACCCATTACAAAAACATCTTTACTTAAAAATACCGGATTGAAAGGAATAACTTTTGATTCTTTTTTCTTGCCTGCTTTATAAAGCTCTGCCGCTTCTTCAAAATCAATTTCAGCACCCTCTTGATTGTTTACGTGAGGAATACGAAGTGAACCAAAGTGCAAAACAATAAGTCCGATAATCACCAAAGGAATCAACAATACGTGCAACATAAAGAATCTTGTCAAGAATGCATCGCCGGGAACATAGTCTCCTCTAATCCATTCAACAAGTCCATACGCTTCAAGTGATCCGCCAGAGAATAAATTGGTAATAACCATACCGGCCCAATAACTCATCTGACCCCATGGAAGCATATAGCCAGAAAACGCTTCTGCTGAGAATGCTACAAAAAGCAACATACCGGACAACCAAATAAGCTCTCTTCCTTTTTTATACGAACCATAGTAAATACCTGTAAACATGTGGATATAGATAATAAGAAATACTACTGATGCACCCACTCCATGAATATGCCTCCACAGCCAACCGTATCCGACTTCGCTCATGATGATATAGTTTACACTATCAAATGCCAAATTCGCATCCGGCTTATAGTACATCAATAAGAAGATACCGCTGATTAGAAGCACTCCAAAGGTTGCTGCCAAAACCATACCCATTGCCCACAAGAAGTTAATATCTTTAGGGATCCAATACTCAGTTGAGAGTACTCTTTTTAGTGTCTCAACTGCTAGACGTTGGTCTAGCCATTCATTAACACTGTTTGCTTTTTCAAATTTTGCCATCGTTTACTCTCCTTCCCTATACCGTTAGACCAGCATCTAACATTTTTTGAAACTCAGGTCCAGCTTCACCAAGTACCAACTTTGTTCCGTCTATTTTAAACGGCGGAACCTCCAGTGGGCTAGGCGGGGGACCAAATATTTGATGTCCGCTCGTGTCAAACTCACCGCCATGACAAGCACAAAGGAATTTACGTTTATCCGGCAAATAGGCTGGGATACATCCTAGGTGTGTACACAACCCGATAGACACATGATATCTATCAGAACCTATCACTACATCTCTATCATCTGGCTTCATATCTTTGGATTTTTTTAATACAAAGATAGGCTTTCCTCTCCATTTTTCTACATTTAGCACATTTTCCTGTGCTGCGCTTAGATCAATTATTGTAAAGCCTGCTGCTTTTACGCTTGGTAACGGATCCCAGCTGCGTTTCATTGCATATAGTGCACCAAGTCCACCAAGTGCAGTAAAACCACCAAGAGCCATTCCCATAAAGTCTCTACGACCTTGTACGTCTTTTCCCATACTTCTTCCTTTATAAAATTTGGATTGCATATTATAAAGCGTTTATTATTAAAAAGTTATCTTATTTATTATGTTTCTTACAATTATAGAAGCATTTTTTGTCAGATGGTGTGTTTTTGAATCAGCCCTCTCAAATTTTTCATATAATTTAGTATCCAAATTATCAATTACGCTGATGTTATTCAGAGTTAAATAGTCTGAAATGTTTTTATCTTTTTCATCTAATTTGAGATAAATTACCTCTGCGCCACTCGCTTTGGCCTCCAATGCTGTTTGAAAAGAAGCTGTAACCACACGACTGGATGTGCGTATAAGATCTGTGTACTCTTCTGCCTCATGCAATTTAGAAAAAATTTTCGCCAAATCGTCTTCATATTTGACAAAAAAATAGTGGCCCAACAACAGTTCCATGCGATTTGCTTCAAAAAAATGTTTATGAGACAAAATAATCTTATCGTAATCTGCATCACCCAAAAAGAAAAGTGTTCTCTCTTTTTTTAAGCAGGGTTCAAAATAAATATCATCAATAATCACCGCCGGGATACACGATTCATCTTCACAAAATAACTTCAATACTGTTTCAGTATAGCGTGGTCTATCCTCCGAATTTTGCTCAAAACGAAACACTGCCTTATACTCGATGCAATATTTTTGAAGCCTTCCTCTGTCATTTTCGGGTGAATCAATAATCAAACTGTCACCTATTTGCGCAACCAAATCAATATCCTGAATTGTCTCAATCGTCACCGAATCCCTGATGCCAAATTCTTTTGCGGCCAATCCTGCACGAAAATCATTGACAAGCAATCTTGCTTCAACTCCTTGGGTTTGCAGTTCTTTAAGTAGCGCTGCGCCCCTTTTCATGCGATCAAGTCCTATTTTATGCCCCGTATGAGCATAATAGTACAACATTAACGTTTTCCTTTTTGATTTATTTTAATATATATATGTATAATCTCCAGTGCCGCAGGGGTAACACCGGAAACTTGAGAAGCTTCAAAAAGCGTAGGCGGCGTTGATCTTTCTAATTTTTCGACAATTTCATTGCTTAATCCGGAAACTTTACGGTACACAAAATCTTCAGGGATTTTGATTTTAAGCATATCCTCCATTTTGTCTATCTGATCTTGCTGCTTTTCAATATATCGACTATATTTGGCTTCTATAAGTATCTGCTCTATTACTTCATCATTATATTTGTCAAATCCTGGCAAAAGAGTAACAAGTTTTTCCCTATTGAAATCCCCGCGACCTACAACATCTATCCAGCATGTTCTGTCATTGATTTTCACTGCGCCAATCTCTTCTAGTTTTGCTAAAAAATCTTTTGTCGGTGTCACATAATTGTGACGCATAAAATTTAATGCTTCTTGAATGTTTTGATGTTTCTCTTCTACTTTCTTTATATATTCATCGTCAAGCAATCCCAACGTTTTGCCGTAATGCGAAAGTCTTATGTCAGCGTTGTCTTCTCTCAAAAGCAAGCGATACTCTGCACGAGAGGTAAACATACGATAAGGCTCTTTGGTGCCTTTTGTAACCAAGTCATCGATAAGCACCCCAATATAAGCCTCATCCCGTCTAAGAATAAAAGGCTCTTTGCCTTGCAGGCTAAGCGCGGCATTGATGCCGGCCATCAACCCTTGTGCCGCTGCTTCTTCATATCCCGTTGTACCATTGATCTGCCCTGCACAGTAAAGCCCTTTGATTTTTTTTGTCTCCAAAGTATGTTTTAGATCGGTCGGCTGAATATAGTCGTACTCTATAGCATAACCATAGCGTACAATCTTTGCATTTTCCATTCCTTTAACCGAACGTATCATATCCAGCTGAACATCTGTCGGCAAAGAGGTGCTCATGCCATTGATATAATATTCTGTCTCTTCTATGGTTTGGGGTTCCACAAAAATCTGATGTCTTGGCCTGTCTCTAAAACGATTAATCTTATCTTCAATGCTGGGACAATATCTAGGTCCCACCCCTTCTATCTGTCCCGAAAAAAGCGGTGCTCTGTAAAAGTTGCTCTCTATAATCTCATGTGTTGTTTCATTTGTATAGGCAATATAGCACGGAAGCTGCTTGGGGTGAAATGTTTTTCTGTCTGTACGAAAAGAGAACGGAGGAGGAGGCATATCTCCCGGCTGAACTTCCATGACTGATGTATCAACACTTTTAGCATCTATACGGGCACAAGTTCCTGTTTTTAGTCGTCCGATATTAAGACCTAAACCTCTTAAGTATTCTGCGAGCTTCACCGATGCAAATTCACCTTGCCTGCCTGCTGTTTGTTTTTTTTCACCAATATGGATCAACCCGTTTAGAAACGTTCCTGAAGCAATAATCACTTTGGATGCCAGATAGGTGTTGCCCAGCTGTGTAGCAACACCTCTGACTTCATTTTCTTCTACGATAAGCCCTTCGGCAATCTCTTGTTTAAGATCCAAATTTTCTGTATTCAACACTACATCACGCATATAAATACGGTATTTATCCATATCTATTTGTGCCCTGCTTCCTCTGACTGCCGGACCCTTAGAGGCATTTAGCATACGAAACTGGATACCTGTTGCATCGGTACAAAGCCCCATCTCCCCGCCCAGGGCATCAAGCTCTTTTACCAAATGTCCTTTCGCCAGTCCGCCTATTGCAGGATTGCATGAAGAAGCCCCAATCTGCTCAACAAGTATCGTAATCATGAGTGTCTTGGCGCCCATGCGCGCAGAAGCAAGCGCAGCTTCTATTCCTGCATGTCCTCCGCCGATCACTATAGTGTCATAATTCATTTAAAAACTCCATTTTGGAGTGAATACTGCTTAATGAACAATAAACAGTTAAGTCTATTTTTAAAAAACTTATAATTTTATTGATAGGAATAAAAAGTAAAGCCAACTGCTCATCTTTTTATTGTTCACTATTATCTATTCACTAATTTTTGGTTATAATAAACGAATTATATCTAAAATTATTAAGGGACAAAGCGCATTCATGTTCACAGGGCTTATACGTGAAATTTCAATTGTCAAACGGTATCGCAACAACATTTTAAGCATTCAGTCGAGGCATAAAGCAAAACTCGGAGACTCTATCGCTGTTAATGGTGTTTGTTTGACTGTTATCAAAATCAACCCTGACGGATTTGATCTGGAACTCTCTGATGAGACACGTTCCATTATAGAAACAAGCAAATTTAGCGGGAAAGTTCACATCGAGCCTGCCATGCAGATGAATGACCGTTTTGAAGGGCATATTGTTCAAGGACATGTTGATTGCACGGGAACTGTATCGCAGATTATTTCGCGCGAAAATGCAATCGATTACCTTATCCGGGTTGACCCCAAATATATCTCCTATATCGTCCCTAAGGGTTCGATTGCTATAGACGGTGTTAGCCTAACCGTCAATGATGTCCAAAAAGAGAGTTTTAGACTCACTATTATCCCTCATACTCTCAGAGAAACGCTCATCAGCCAGTACAAAATAGGCACAAAGGTTAATATAGAAACGGATATGTTTGCCAGATATATCGATCATATCCTTACACACAGAAATGCTCTCACCAAAAACCCTGATAAACATATAGGCTGGAATGATATCGACAAAATTCAGATGAGCTATTGATGAATTTGTATGACTGCATCATACCGAAAGTTGGTGAAAGCTTTACCACTTTGCTCGAACATAAAAATATTAAAATAGTCCATATTGTAAGTTCCGACAAGATCGAACCCATTGAGTATATTCAAGAGGAAGATGAATGGATCCTTCTGCTGGAAGGAGAGGCGACACTGCTTTTAAATCAGAAAGAAATAACGCTTTTGAAGGGAGAAAGTCTTTTTATTCCTTCAAAAACACCCCATTGTGTCACAAAAACTCAAAAAGGAACACTTTGGCTTGCAGTGCATCTTTACAAATAATCCCCGTCTTTCAAGCTTCTAGCCAGGGGGTTTCTTTGAATTTTTAATGTCATATCGATAAGCTCTAAATTTAAATTATGAGGGCTTGCTATCATCGAAGAACGCACCTTATCTCCATGATAAGCAAATAACTTGAATCCATTTTCATGCAATCCCAGCCGAACGGCTGCAGCAGTAGAATAGGTCGTGAGTATTGTATCATCCGTGCAGATGGATCTTAGGTCTGAGAAATACTCTTGGGTCCACAACAAAGGATTGTGTGCCGGACTAAATGCATCTTGGTAGACAATATCGATGTTCTCTTTAATCCTAGGGATGCTTTCTCTCGCATCTCCAAGCAGTACTTCTATCTTAAACTGTTCATCTTCATAATAAAACTCCCGACTTAAAATCTCTATGACGGGTTTAAAATCATCAAAAGCCTTAGGATACTCAAAGCCGGAGAGCGAACGAACAAGCTTTTCATCAAATTCCGGAGAGAGAATGTGTATTTTTGTTTGAAGTTTTTGCTGTCTGACATAATAAAGTGTTGCCAGCGTATTGTATCCCAAACCAAAACAAATATCCAAAATCGCCAATGATGCTTTTTCTTTTTGTAGTAAAAAAGCAGGCTTTATATGTTTCTCTAAAGACTCATGAAGTGCACCGTCTTTCGTTGAATGGTAGGCCTCGTCAAATTCACAAGAAAAAAGCGTAACAGAACCATCCTGAGTGGCAACCAGTCTCTTTTGATCTCTTAAAGATTCATGATATATTTCGTTCTTCATTTTTTATTTTTGCCGGAGTTAATTTATCCTACTCCAATTTCGTCAAGCTCTTTAAATTTAAACGCTTCCATGATCTCTTCAATGCTCTCTTCTTGACGTCTTACTAAAACCATCATACCTTCTTGCATAAATTCCATGTAGTTTTCAAATTTATTTTCCAAAATGACAAAATCTATCCATTCTTCTCCGATAGCTGTACGATTTTCAAAAAATTGCACATACTGAATCTCTCCGTTCTCAAACTTTACCAATGCCCATGCTTTTTTATCTGCAAGAGTAGCAATACGCGATTTTTTATCCATGACGCTTTCTACAGGAATTAAAATCAGCATGATAATTCTTTTTTGAATTGTTTTTGGCTAAGTTTTAACTTTTTATTGCTCATGGTTCCTATACCTTTTTGAAGTACATTTTTGGCTATTTGCTGCGCCTGCTTCAATGAATGCATCCTGCATGTACCGCACTGATAAAGATTTAACTCGGGAATGTCTGCTTTGCTTTTTACATCCAGTATATCTTCCATCGATTTCTCCCATGCTTTGGCCACTTCTTTTTTCTTTGGAGATCCAAGCAAAGACATATAAAACCCTGTACGACACCCCATCGGAGAAATATCGATGATCTCGACATCCTCAGAATTTAAATGATCTCTCATAAAACCTGCAAAAAGATGCTCCAAAGTATGCATTCCTTTAGAGGACAGTATCTCTTTGTTGGGCATACAAAAACGTAAATCAAATACGGTAATATCATCACCGCGTGGCGTGCTCATCTTTTTAGCCACACGTACTGCCGGGGCTATCATTTTTGTATGATCTACAGTAAAACTGTCTAATAATGGCATCTTTTCACCTCTTACTTTTTTTTGATTATAGCAGTTTTAATCAAAAAAAATTTAAAGATTCACAACGTAAATGCATTTAATAAAAACAATCTATTGATGAATTTGTTTTGGCTTGTATAGGATTTACTTGAAAGATGGAGACAGACTAAAAAACTCATTTAGAGATTAATCCAATACAGTGCGACCGCCTTCGAAAGATTGTCGCATAATATTGGTATATAAACTATAGAAGCAAAGATTAGATTCTGGCCTCTTCGCGTCGCTGTAACATCTCCCACTTTTGGTCAACCTCTTTTTGGATTGATTCAATCACATGTTTGTACTCTGGTTTAAAAAGATGTTTATATCTTCCCTGTGCTGCAAGATACTCTTCTACAGGAATCACATTTTTTGGTCTATAAAGAATGTTCAGTTCATGACCGTCTATAATCTCATAAATGGGGAACATTAAAGAATCTGTTGCCAAGTCTGTAATATGAATTGTATCTTTTGGATCAAATCTCCATTCTGTAGTACAAGCCGAAACCGTATTGATAAAACATGGACCTTCCGTCCCTAATGCTTTTTGAAAACCTTGCGCCATACTTTTCCATTTGTTTGGAGCGAGTTGAGCCACATAAGGAGCACCATGTGCTGCCATAATGGATACAATATCTTTTTTCTTTTCTTTTTTACCATAACTATGAGAACCCGCTTGAGCCGTGGTTGTTGTTGCGCCTACCGGCGTAGATGAGGATCTCTGGCCTCCGGTGTTGGCATAGTTTTCATTATCCAAACAGATATATGTAAAGTCATGGCCTCTTTCCATGGCACCGCTTAGCCACTGAAACCCGATATCATATGTCGAACCATCACCGCCAAATGCTACAAATTTCACAGGTGCATTGGGGTCTTTCAAAGTTCCTTTTCTTTTTCTTGCTTTATACATTGCTTCGGCACCTGAAATCGCGGTTGCTGCATTCTCAAATCCAATATGAATCCAAGAAGTATCCCAAGATGTGTACGGATACACTGCGGTTGACACTTCTAGACATCCGGTATTTGTACTGATCACAAGATTGTCATCAGTACAATTCATAAGCTCCCTTACGATCATTGAATGCGCACAACCAGGACAAAGAAGATGCGCGCCTTCAAATCTATCATTATTTGTTGAAAATTCTTTTAAATTTTTTATTGATGTAATCGCCATCTTTTAGCTCCTTTTTGTTTCAAAAAATCCAAGCTTCGGACCTCTAAGTCCACTAAATTGCTGAATAGGTGTTGTAATATGTCCTGCATCGACATGTGCCTTTTGTTCCATAAAAATACGTTTTGCCTCTTTAACAGCGAAGTCACGCCCGCCAAGACCATAAATAAAGTTTGTTACCATTGGTCTTGCCTGCGTGCTGTATAGTGCTGCTGACACCTCATTAAAGAGTGCGCCCATTGCGCCCCCCGGAGATGATCTGTCAAGACAAGCTATGGCTTTAACATCTTTAAGCGCTTCTCTAATCGCATCGAAAGGAAAAGGCCTAAAACATCTTGGTGCAACCACCCCTGCTTTGATACCTTCAGCTCTTAACTCCTCTGCCGCCAATCTGCATGTCTCAACACTTGAACCAAGTGCTACAATAGCGACTTCTGCATCTTCCATAAGATAGCTTTCAACTCTATTGTAGGTTCTGCCTGTCAATTTCCCATATTCAGCGAATACCTCATCAATGATTGTACGAGAATCCATCAGTGCTTTGTGCTGTTTTGCTTTATGTTCAAAATGCCAATCTTCTTCAGTCTGTGCCCCATAAGTAACAGGTCTGGCGAAATCAAGCATATCGTCTACGCTTTTATAGTCCCCTACAAAGTTATACGCCTCTTCATCGCTCAAAGGATGTATATTTTGAGCTGTGTGAGAAGTAAGAAATCCGTCTTGATGCACCATCACCGGCAGCCTTACATTCAAATGCTCACCTATTCTAAATGCACAGAGAGTCATATCGTATGCCTCTTCGGCATTAAATGCATCCAATTGGATCCAACCCGAATCACGCCCCAAATACATATCTGAGTGATCCCCTCGCACATTAAGCGGAGAAGCCAATGCTCTGTTGGCGACAGTAAGAACGATAGGTAATCTCATGCCTGATGCCTGGTAAAGCACTTCAACCATCAACGCAAATCCTTGAGATGATGTTGCTGTTGCTACACGGCCGCCGGCTGCTGCTGCACCAACGCATCCTGACATCGCTGCATGCTCAGATTCTACCATGACAAATTCACCATCAATATACCCATTTGCTACATAATTTCCATAATTTTCAACAATAGGTGTTGAGGGCGTGATGGGGTATGCTGCAACCACGTCCACCTGCGCTTGTCTTAACGCCTGAGAAATAGCGTAATTGCCATCCCAAACTTCTGTCTCTTTGATCTCATATTTTTCTGCCATCATGCGGTCCTTTATTTCTCTTCTTTTTTTGTTTTCTCTGGCCACCCAGAAAGTGCTGCATCCAACTCCGTATGTTCCGTAAACATTAAAAGTGATTTTGGATTTGTCGGACATACTTCCACGCAAACTCCGCATCCTTTACAATGATCATAATCAATCCCCAACATCTGCTTATCTCTTGAGATAATCGAACTGTCCGGACACCATACCCAACAATTTTGACAATCAATACACACATCGATATTGAACACCGGTTTTTGTACACGCCATGAGGCTACTGTTGCCGTATAGGAGTTAAAATCCGAATAGAGTCTCTCTTCGGCTTTTTGATGAACGATACCTGTTGCATCTCCGTCAAAAGAGTTGATTACAACTCCTTGTTGGACCTCATCCCAACCAACAAGCTTTTCAGCCCCAAGTTCTCTAACACCTCTGTTCTCTGCTGCACACAAATCTTGATCTTGCATCTTCTTCCCTTTCTACTTAACTTCGTTATACGCTCTTGAAATTGCGTCCATGTTTGAATCGATAATCTTTTGTGGAAATTTTGAAAGTACTCTTTTCATACTCTCTAAGAAATAATCAAGCTCAAACATTCCAGAAACTTTTATAAACGCGCCGAGCATAGGAGCATTCGGGACAACTCTTCCGATTGTATCAAGAGAAATTTGCATACAATCTACCACAAATACACGATCCTCTTTTCCTGATAGCGAAGGGATTCCTTTGATCAATTCTTCTTTGCTGAGATGTGTTGTAATAATATAGCATGTTGAAGGCTTGTCATTTTCTGTAATATTGTCCGTAAAAGCCAATGCAGGATCAATGACTAAGACATAATCAGGCAACATAAATTTCTCATGATTAATAATCTTTTTGTCATCAATTCTATTGTAAGCCCTCATTGCTGCCCCTCTTTTGGCAGATCCATACAGAGCAAAGGCTTGCACCTCTTTCCCTGTTGTAGAAACAACATCTCCTAACCCTTTGGCTCCTGTCACGGCACCTTGACCTGCACGAGAGTGCCATCTTATTTCTACCATAATTTCTCCTCATTTAATTTAACACACGATGTTTGCTTTTATTTTAATAAAGCCCGTCTTAAATTGTGCTTGAATTTACAATTTTTTTGACTTTCGCTCACGATACGCTAATAAATTGCACTGCTTTAAATGCATTTTCGCAGACATGGTCTGCAAATGGTGATAAAGTAATTTCATCCGCATATCCGCATTTTACTCCTACAGCACGAATTCCGGCATCTTTGGCTGCCAAGATATCCATGGGGGTGTCTCCTATCATCCAGCATTTGTTTTTATCACTTTGCAGCTTCAATATGGCTTTAAGTATTGGTTCTGGATGTGGCTTCGGATAGGTTACATCCTCTCTTCCTATGAGCACTTCAAAATATTTCATTATTCCCATATGCTCTAAAAGTTCTATGGAGTATTTGGCTGTTTTTGTTGTCACGACACCTAATTTGGCATCCTGACTTGCCAAATGTACTGCTTGTGCGGCCTGCGGAAGCAAAACTGTTTTTTGGCAGCTTATTTGTCTGTAGTGCATTTTATATGCGTCCACATAACGATCAACCTTCCCTTCTGGAATACCAAGTGTTACAAACATCCTATCTAAAGGGTGGCCTATTTGCCCCTTAATCATTTCATGGGGCGGAATTTGTTTTCCAAACATATTAAATGCTGCATGAAAACTCTCCAATATAGCATCTGTAGAATCAATCAGTGTGCCGTCTAGATCAAAAAGTATTGTTTTTTCTTTCATTTTATTTTCTTTATCCTAAAAATTATTTTTGCATACTGGGATCGGGGTTAAACTTCACTATGGTTACAATGGGCACAACAAACCCTATCAGGATAACCGTCCAAAGCAATAAACCCAAATCATCATAATTTGCAGGGGTTATTGTTTGCCCCTCACCCTTTATCTCTCTTGTAAGTACAAAAATTTGATTAAGATATTTGCTCAAAAGTCCTCCTATGCTCAATGCAATATTCATTAAACTCGCCATTAATGCAAACCAGGTCCCTTTTTTGCCCGCAGGCGCATAAATTGCCACCAAAGTTAACATTAACACTGTTGCTATATAATCAAAAGGAGAAGCCACCGCAGTATCTATCATTGCAACCGTACGCGCATCTATCCCAAGCATGGTATGGATGTCATAATATAATCCAAGGATGGGCAATGATAAAATTGTTCCTGCAATGGTAAGGAAAATGAGTACTTTTCCTATGGATTGATTTACGATATATTTGGAACTAATCCACATGCCCACCAATGCCAACGCTGCGCCTATCTGCCCTAGAGTACCAAAAAAAGCTTTATCAAATCCCAAAATATCAATCTCCCACCATGTAAGAGCCGGCCCTACAGTGGGCACTGCACGATATACAAAAATGACAATCATCGCCATTTGAATATGTCGAATAGTCTGGGGATCCAAGTCAAACACTAAGGTGCGAAGCATATAAAGCACAACGATCAAAGAAACAAAAACAACAATCTCTTGGGAGTAAGCCACTTCATTATACCCCATAAGCACAACAAAAACAGCAAATAAGAATCCACCAAAAAAGATCTTTTTGTTTAAGGGTGAACTTTCTACCGGATTAAGTTTTACCAATGTTACTCCGACTACAGACAGTAAAGGAATAAATAAAGAGAGTTTAAACATGGTTTCATAAGAATAAAGCTGGGCCAACCATCCTTTCAGCCCGGCCACTACAAAAACCGCTATGCCCAAAGAAAGTCGTGCCAAAACTTGCACCATAGCCAACTCTTTCTTGATCTCCATATCAGTCTGTGTTCTGTCTACGACTTCTGTACTCATAGTATCGGCAACAACATCTTGCACCACGAAACCTATCACACTGATTACCGATGCAAGAATATAGACTTTATCTTTTTGAAAAGAAGCTAACCAAGAAGCGTCCGAAACCAATCCGGTCATGAGCATAATCCCTACTGCGATAAGCAAGGCACCAATGTAAACATAAATTTTTCGATTTGATCCGAACAAAGTAAAAGAATCTACCATTTGTCCAAATATCATCTTGATTGTCCAAGGCACAGTAAGCCACACACTTAGTGCAACAAGAGCTTCTGCGCTTAATTTTAAATGTTCTTTGACCCAAAATGTTTCTGCCACAGCAGTAAATCCGCTTGCTCCGTATGCAAAATAGATGAGCAGCAAGGGGAGATAGCGCATTTTCATTGCACGAACGGGAGTCATAAACATATCAATAAATTTCATCCGCATCCTTTGATTTGTCATTCCAATTTTTCAAAAAATTTTATCATAAAATAAAAGACTTACAATAATTCAGATTGATTATATCTCAATTTCATCAATAATCCTTATAATACACAACGATAAAACTATTCATCATGCTTATTATATTAATAATGAAATAAGTATTTTTAATTAAACTATTTAAATATCTAAAATTAATCTTCATTTAAATATTCTTGAATTAGAATTTAACTTCGATGATATTTTATTATGAAGGAAGATTATGGCACGATTGGTAGTTATGGGTGGGGGTGTCTCCGGACACACCGCCGCAACGTTTGCAAAAAAATGGCTTGGCAATGAACATGAAGTGGTAGTTGTTACTCCCAATTCGCAATGGAACTGGATCCCGTCCAATATCTGGGTAGGTGTAGGCGAAATGAAAAAAGAGGATGTTGTTTTTCCTCTTGCTCCTGTGTATGAAAAAGCGGGTATTGACTATAGGCAGGCAAAAGCCGTATCGCTTCATCCAAGCGGCAGCGAAAAGAACGAAAAGGCATTTATTACGATAGAGTATACCGGCCAAGGCAAAGAAGGACAAACAGAGGAGGTAACCTATGACTATCTCATCAATGCAACCGGTCCAAAATTAAATTTTGGTGCAACGCCCGGACTGGATCAAGGGTACACTGTTTCTGTTTGTACCGCAGACCATGCAGTACATGCCAATGAAGAACTCCAGAAAGTCTTCGAAAAAGCAAAAACCCAAAAACAGAAAATTCTCATAGGCACAGGCCATGGCA
This sequence comes from Sulfurovum sp. UBA12169, assembly GCA_002742845.1. NCBI lineage: Bacteria > Pseudomonadati > Campylobacterota > Epsilonproteobacteria > Campylobacterales > Sulfurovaceae > Sulfurovum > Sulfurovum sp. UBA12169. The sequence continues at coordinate 179,801 of DLUH01000005.1, forward strand.
TGTGCACATGCCAAGGTGCTGCATTTGAATATATCTTCAACATTGAGCATGAAGCTAAAAAAGCAGGCATTAGAGATAATCTCGATATAAAATGGATTTCAAACGAATCATTCTTGGGTGATTTCGGTATGGGCGGGATGCATCTAAATGTCGGCGGCTACACAGCTTCCAGTAAAATATTTGCCGAATCACTATATAGCGAAAGAAAGCTTGAATGGGTCATCGGAGCACATGTCAATAAAGTAGAAGCCGGAAAAGCACACTATGAAAAATTAGACGGCACCATGGGTGTTGAAGAATTTGATTTTGCTATGCTTATTCCTCCGTTTGCAGGGGTCGGCCTTAAAGCATACGATAAAGACGGATCAGATATCACAGATACGGTTTTTGCTCCAAACGGATTTATGAAAGTTGACGCCAACTACAACGCGGGCGCCTATGAAAATTGGAAAGCAAGCGATTGGCCTCGTACTCTACAAAACCCTACGTATCAGAATATTTTTGCAGTAGGCATAGCGTTTGCGCCGCCGCATCCGATATCTAAACCGATGAGCTCACCAAACGGTACTCCTATCACACCGACTCCGCCAAGAACAGGCATGCCAAGCGCCATGATGGGTAAAGCAGTAGCGCACAGTATAGCAGATATGATCCATGGCGCAAGCCAGCCAACCCACACTGCGTGTATGTCAGAAATGGGAGCAGCATGCGTAGCAAGTGCAGGCAAAGGATTTCTTACTGGAACTGCCGCTGCGATGACTGTTTATCCTGTCGTTCCTGATTTTGAAAAATATCCTGGTGTTGGCAGAGACATCAAGATGACAACCGGGGAGATAGGTCTTGCGGGACACTGGATTAAACATTTTCTACACTTTGCTTTTCTTTGGAAAGCGCAACTTAAACCGGGCTGGACTTTAATCCCGGAATGAGAAACATAGCAAGCAAATCGCTTGGCTATGAGTTCAAGAAGAAATGATTTTCCTGAGCCAAAGGCGAAGCTTCAGTGAGATGAATTGAACGAGTAGCTTGGCTATGAATTCAAGAAGAAATGATTAAATAAAAAAGGAGAAATAAAATGGCAACAAAACACATGGAACACATTCAACCGTATAGTCCGCAAGCAGGCACTATGATACCAACAAAATTTAGAAAATTTTTACGCACTTGTGTGATATGGCAACTTATAAGATTTATTGCTATCAATATCAAAATGACACTTTTGATACTAAAAAGTCATCACTAGCATATATGTGCCGCAAGGCACATATGATCCCTTCAAATATCATTTCTAAAATTATTATCTCACCATACAAACAAGATTATAAGCGTATAATTCAGGCTACTAAAACTATCAGAGGATAATATGACATTAAACATATCAGGCATGGAACAAATAAAGTTAACGCACTTGGTTCTTGATTACAACGGCACAATCGCTATCAACGGGATCCTCATAGAAGGAGTAACAGAAAGATTAAAAAAACTATCGTCGCAACTTTCCATACATATTCTAACGGCAGATACCTATGGATCTGTACACGAACAATGCGAAGCTGATTTTTTAAATATTCAAGTCATAGGCAAAGAGAAACAAGATGAACAAAAATTATCATTTATAGAATCTTTGGGCATGGAGCATACTGTTGCCGTAGGAAATGGAAAAAATGATGCGCTTATGCTGAAAAGTGCTATTTTAGGATTTGCTATTTTGCAAGATGAGGGAATAAATATCCGTACTTTAAACTCAGCAGATGTAATATTTGCTTCAATTATAGATGCTTTAGATGCTTTATTAATCCCTAATCGCCTAATAGCAACGCTTAGGAATTAAATCATCTGATTAATTCTCAAATTTTGAGCAAAGTTCCTTACGCTCTCTTTGAGAAAATTAGGCTTTCTATAGACAGTGCTTGCGACTAGATACTCCCTGTTTCTTCAGAGATTCCAATTAAATAATAAAAATAATGAGGGTAGACAACAAAGAGCATAGAAGCTCTTTGGAAAAGATAAGAGATTATCTTTTTGAGAATTGAGGAGATCTTCTCGCTTTTTTCTTTCCTGGCTTCTTTCTTTCAACCACTCTTGAATCTCTTGTAAGAAGACCCATTGGTTTTAAAATAGCTCTAAAAGAAGGTTCAAATTCTACAAGCGCTTTTGTAATTCCGTGCTTCAATGCATCGGCTTGAGCAGAATATCCGCCGCCAAGCGTAGTTGCTTTTACTGTCATAGAGTCTAGTTGTTTGGTTGCCTCAAGAGGAAGTCTTACCTTCATTTTAAGCGTTTCGTGTCCACCGAGCCATTGGTCAAGTGTTTTGCCATTGATAAGCATTTCGCCATTACCTGGAGTCAACCAAACTTTAGCAATAGCAGCTTTTCTTTTACCTGTTGCATACATAGTTGCCATCTTTAGTTTCCTTTGTTGATTTGTGCAGTATGAGGATGTTCGCTCCCTGCATATACTTTAAGTTTTTTAAGCATTGTTCTACCGAGTGTTGTTTTTGGAAGCATACCTCTCACAGCAAGTTTGTAAAGTTTTTCGGTATGATTTTCAAGCATATCCGAAAGCTTTTTGCTTTTAGTAGAGCCGAAGTATCCACTGTATGTAAAATACTCTTTATCATCCAATTTAACCCCTGTAAATTTCGCTTTTTGAGCATTTATAATGACTACATAGTCACCGCAATCTACGTTTGGAGTAAAAGATGGTTTATGTTTGCCTCTAAGAAGTGTTGCTACCTCAGTTAAGATACGACCAAAAGTTTTACCTTCTGCATCGATCAAAACCCAGTCTCTTTGTACTTCATGAGGCTTAAGAACAGATGTCAATTTCATGATGTTTTCCTTATTAATATAAAAGCTGATGCTCTTTGTGAGTGGGATTGTACCGATATAAACTTAATATTTATTTAAATTAAGATTTATTTAAGTAATTTAGCTCGATTTTATCTTCCAGCAAATAAACAATAACCCCCTCTGTCCTTTTTTGTGTAATTTTCTCTATCGCCTTTTGATAAAATTCAACCTGGTTTTGATGTTTAAATTGATATTTTTTCGAGGTTTTATAGTCCACCACCAAGCAATGAGTTTTATACTCAAGCAACAGATCTATCTGTTTGACTTCACCCCCAAAACAAAGTGACTGCTCTTGTGTCCATGTTGCATCTGCCAATAATATTTGGAAAGATTCTTCTTCAATAAGCATTCGGATTCGACAAGCTATCTGTTCAAGTTGCCCTCGACTTAAGGCTTGACCGTATCGATTTCGTACCGCCTGCATTGCGGACAGAAGAGATGCAGCATCAAATTTCTCCAACATTTCCAGACCGTAGTGCAGTGCTGCTCCAAAAAGTATAGCTTCATAATCCTTGGTATCCTCCGTTTGTGGCTCTGTCTTAATTTCTTGTGTTCCGTAATGTGAAATAGTTACCGGTTTTGTTTCTGCATAGTGAATATCTTCCGGTGTTTGCTTGGCGTTTATTTTAAGTTTTCCCAACCGTAAAGGAACCATTCCCATCTCATCAAATAGCGATTCTTTTGGTTTTCGTATAACAATCAGCGCTTCAACCGCGCGAGTCAATGCAACATAAAGTATATTTTTACGGTCTTTAAGAGAAAAGGTTTTTTGTTCTTTTATAATTCTGGCATAAGTGTTGTCAAAATATTCTCTGTTTTTGCTGCGAAACAGGATATGATCTATTGTAAGCTGCTCACTATAATGGAAAATCAATGGCGACTTGTTGTTATTTGGGCGAGTAAGCCTGTCAAGAAGTATAACGTACTCAAACTCCAATCCTTTTGATCCATGCACTGTCATAATTTTTGCTCCATGCACGGAATGCGCTGCAACCGAAATAGAAGAACTCTCAAATTCTTTCAAAAAAGCAGGAATTTCTGAAAAATGTGCTGCAAATTCCAAAAGTTTCAATATGTTTTTATCGTTTTGAAAATATCCAAACTCCCTTATGAGTCTATCTAGTGCTGTCAAAGGTTCCATAAAAGGTGTAAACCAACTTGTGTCTATTGTCTCCAATGATTGACCTGTTCTCTCCAAAAATGCTTGTGCTTCTATTTTCTCACCAAAAAAAAGATAGGAAAGCATGGCTGTCAATGCTGCAATTTTCGGAACCGTTTTAAGAGAGCTTGAAGTATAAAGTAAAGTAGGTATGTCTTCATGCTCACAGGCATCCTGTAAACTTAAGCCGTCTTTATTAGTGCTTACCAAAAAAGCAATATCATCAACCCCGATTCCCAAAGCTAAAAGTTTCTTGGCCTGACTAACCGCTTCCTTGATGGGCTCTTCTGACTCTACAACCTCCACATATCCTTCATTGGCATCCTTTTTACTTTTTTGTGGAACATACCTCTCCATAAATCCGTCAAACCAACGATTTACCTGCTCTACAATATATCTACTGCTTCGATAATTCGTATCCATCTGCTCTACATTCACACCATAACGTTGTGCAACTTTATCAAACAACTCTTCCACACCTCCGCGAAAACGGTAAAGTGATTGTTTCGTGTCGCCCACGTAAAAAAAACTTTTAAATTCATTTTGCCCTTGCCCGGCAGAAATCTCATCTATTATGGGCTTTAGAAGCAAAAATTGCAAGGTAGACGTATCTTGAAACTCATCCAAAAGAATATGATTGAACTTGTTGTCTATTTTAAAGTAAAAAAACTCTTTTGAAATGCTTTCATGAAGCAGTCTGTAGGTAAAATATCCCAAGTCATCAAAGTTTAATATATTGGACTGTTTCGCATCCATAATTGTGGCATTTTTATAGTAGTCATACACTTCAAAAAGAAGGTCTAAAACACCGGACTCTTTTGCTCGCATCCAACTTCCCAACAGTAATTTTAATTCCAAGAATGTTTCTTCTATGGAGGGATTTTTTTCGACATATTTTTTATAATTTTTATGATCTAAAAGGCTTTGTTTTTCAAATACCGTTTTAACTGCGAGTTCCTTGGCAGATTGAGACAAAAAATTGTTAATCGCACTTTTAGATGCGCCCGATTTGACCACCATTGCATGCAAACGCTTTCTGAATGCATCGATTTTATTTTCGATCTGCCAAAGATCACTGCGCTTATAAACATAGGCCGGCAATAAGGGATCAACACGATAAAAATGCTCCATAAGATCAAAAATCTTTCCAAATCGTTTATCTTCAATCTCGATTGCCAATTGAACCAAAGAGGAAAGCAAGCCTTCCGTGCGAAGTTCTTCTAAAAAATAACTCTCGCGCTTATCGTTTTTCTTCTCTTTGGTAACAAATCCGGGATCAAGTCCCAATTCGAGTGATGCAGATCTCAGCACCGATGCAAAAAAGCTATCCAATGTAACGATATAGCTGCTGCTTGAAAGAAATCGTCTCAAGACATCAGGCTGTTTAGCCTTCAAAGCTTCTTTGCTTAATCCTGTCTGCCTGCAGACTTCATCCATTAACGGATCATCTTCTTTTTCTCCAAGCATTCTCAGCGCATTAAGTACTCTTTGGCGCATCTCGGAAGCAGCTTTATTGGTAAACGTTGCCGCCAAAATACTGCCGGCAGACTCCCCCATAAACAGTAAAGAAAGATAACGTACAGTGAGCGCAAATGTCTTGCCGCTGCCTGCACTTGCCGAATAAGCCAAAAAAGGTTTAAAGCTCATAAATATGGCCCCCTTTCACACGTTAAAGCAAATTCACAGTAGTTGCATTTTTGCAAATCTTCACACTTCTTGGCCACAAAATGCCTATTTTGTTTAAGATTAACAATATGATCGGCTAAAAGTGCATTTTTCTCATCTAGTGCCTCAATATCCTCTCTTTGGCCATTTTCCAGTATCTTAATATAAGAAAGTTTGATATTTTGATATCTAGAACCAAGAAGATGATGATAGATACTCATCTGAAAATCATTGAGCGTTTCTAAGTTTTTAATTTTATTTGCCTCTGCTGTGCTGCCGCTTTTATAATCAAGTATCCATGTAGCTGTCGCATTTTGATCTATACGGTCTATGCGTCCCTTAAAATCCAATCCGCCTATTTTTCCTTTCATTTCTATTTCCCGTGCGACTACCTTCCAATGATCATTAAAATAGCGAACTTCTGTCTGCATAAATCCTTTGAGTTTCTCTTTCCAAAGTAATTTTTGATACGCAGTTTTTGCATCTTCATACGGCAAAAGTTCATTCAGCAATCCATGAAGTCTTTTTTCTAAAGCCTCAACGGTGGCAAAAGTGTCATTCTTGGCATATACATGTTCCAACAAAGTATGCAAGAATGCTCCTTCATTGAGTTCTTCTTCTTTTTTAGCTTCTATTTTTTGAATATATTTGTAATAATATTTTCGCTTACACTCCAAATAGGTTTTGAGCCTTGAGGCTGACCACGTAAAAGCAAAGGCATCAAACGATTCTATTACCGGATCTTCAAAAGATAATGCAGGTGCGGACGGCTCACCATAAAATATATCAAGTTGTCCGCTTCTTTGTTTTACGTCATAAAGTCCCAATTCAAAAAGAAATTTTGAAGGAAGTTTATTGTCGCTGCTGCTGTAGAGTATCACGGCCTGCTCGGCTTGATCCAGCAACCGCTTATAGTACTGCTTCTGAAGCGCTTCTCTATCGTTTTTTGTAGGCAATCCGGCAAATGCTCTTACTGCAGAGTTTAAGAACTGGTCTTTGCTTGAGCTTGCGGGAACAACCCCTTCATTGAAGTCAACAATAACTACCCCCTCAAAAGAAACTCCCCTGGTTTCAAGCACCCCCATAACAGTTATTTTTCCTCCTCGTACATCATCGATGGTAACAGCATCAAGTGTTTTCATCCATAAAAAAAGCCACTCTTTTATGCTTAAGAAGTATGTAGAAAATATTTTTGTAAAATGCAGATAGGCTTCATATACTTTTTCATTATATTTTGGTTTCATTTCATTCTCTGCCTGAAAGATTGGCGCCAAAGGACAATCAAGCAGTTTTGTCTGATCTAGCAATATAAAAAAATCATCGGCCTTCACTTTTTTGTTTGGATTAACTCCTTGGAGATTTTGCGTTTCCATCCCATAGTATTTAAGCAAAAGCCATTGCTCTTTTTCAAAACTTTGCCAATACGCATAGAGTGCTGCGAGCATTTTATATTTTTTTTGTTTGTTATAGTCATACCCCATTGCAAAGTTAAGATTGCCAAATCTATCGTAAAGCGCAATACTCTCTTTTAGCTGCTCATCCGGCAAAATCAAAGCGATCTTTTCAGGATCTATGCCTCCATGCACCATCTCTTCTATTTTTGTAAAAGCGAATGCTATCTGCTCATGGCGCTCTTCCACGCCTATCACTTCTGCTTCTATTTTATCTTTTATAGCAAAACTCGATAGCATTTTTTTAGCGCTAAAATCTATAATCACATGAGAGTCATCAGGCAAATGAATCCCATATTTTTCAAAACGTTCTTGCATTTTAATGGTGAACCTACTTGTTGCATAGCGAAGAAGCACTTTTGTTACTTGAGAAATTTTGTCAATCAGATCAAACTCAAAATGGCTCAGATAACCCTCCAAATGTATCTCTACACATTCATAGCTCTGAACAAATCCTGTATTGACTGCATATTGCGTAGGAATAAATGCTTTATCTATAAGATTTTTTTCTTCAAGCAAGTCTTTATAGTTATTCAAAATGGTCTGAAGTATTTGCAAATGCAATTCAAATTCTGCATAAGCATCCGCACGGCCAAGCGTATTAAAATCTATCTTTTCGGCAGCCAATTCTTCAAAAAATTTAAATACGGCATCACTTCTAGTAAAAAAATGTACCAGTTCTGAGTGAAGATTTAAATCATTAGTGTCTTCAAAAGAAGCTGCTTCCTTTAAGAGCAAAATGCGCTCCATGGGATCAATTTGGCTTTTATTTTCAAAAAGCATTGCACGCTTCTCAAACTCATCCATCCGCATAAGTGTAGGCAAAAAACTGTCCTGTTCTTTGAATTGTGCACTTACGGAACGCAAAGCTCTTGATGTGGGATAGATGTGAAGATTTTTCATAAAAACAAGTATAGCATACATACTGTTTTAAAAATGAAACTATGACAAATTGTAAGATATTTTAAGCTCCGCACATCAAATCTATCACCCATTCTTTCAAGACGGAGTTAAGACTTTTACTGTGCAGACTTATTGTTTAAGGCTCCAGATAAGCAGGAGTTTGAAGATATCCGGTATTTTGTCCTATTTTTGCTTTAAGTTCCAATGTATATCTTCCGGCTTGAGTGATATTGATTTCTTTGGTCGTATATACCGAGCCGTTGAAAGAAATATTTTCAATCATCCTGTCATCCGCTTGAGTATGGGGCCGTGTCAACAAAAATGTAACATTTGCATCTTTGACCATGTTGCCATTTTTATCAACAATGATATAATGAAATGCATTTTCGCCATACATAAGCTTTACAGGGTCTCTCTGCTTAATTTTACTATTGACGTTGTCTTTCATTACCATAGTCTGAGCATCTACAAGTTCTATGCGGTATTGATTGTCAAATGCTATTTTTCTTTCCATAATTTCATTAATATTCATATCGGCAATTTGATACTTTAGCATAAAATCATTCGATTCCTGCACCGGCAAAGAGACAGCCGACTTTATCGTCCAATATCCAAGCGCAATGGCTATAAGCAAAAAACCGAATATCATATGGGGCCAATATGTTTTTTTTGTATTATTTGCCATTTTTAATCCTTGCTATAGCAGGTCTGACAAAAAATATCCATAAAACCAACAGTGCGCCGGCAAATACAACTATTTTAAGTATTTTTACTATAAAACGTGTTTCGTTTGGAAGTGTTTTTGTCAACTCCACCCCTTTGGCTTCACCAATTTGATCTGCAAGTTCAGAAAAACCTTGCACAATACCTATATTGTATCTATCTTCATCACTATTTTTATCTTTACTTGCAACCACATCAATAGCGGCGCTTTTTACCTTTTGTTCATCATAGAGCGATTTGACCTTATCTGAAGAAGGAATAATGCCCACTCTTTTATCATGTGGTGCAAAAACAAAAACAACATACGGCTTGCTTAGATTATCCTCATACTTTTTCACGTATGTAAACATGCTGCTTCCTCTGGGAAAAGCATCATTGGTTACTATAACATATTCATGTATCCCTGTCTTAGACAAAAGCTCATCCCCAATCTCTTCGATAAGTTGTGAAGCTTTCGGATTTAACAATTCATTTTTTAGAATATGTGCTGCATTAAGAAAAAGCGGAAGAAACAAAGCAAGCAAGGCAACCCTTGCTTGTATTTTGTTCATTATATTATCCTACAAAAAGATGGTTTGGCGTAAGTACTGCCCATGCTGTATAAATTGCAGTGATTAACATACCAATGCCAAGTACCTTATCCATTATTTTAATCATAACTTGTCCTTTTTTGGTTAATTATTACTGAGCATCTTTAAATGCAAAATTTGCATTCTCTTTGCTAATCATCTTCACATTATCCAAGCTGCCGGTAATAGGTGTCGGATCATAATATTTTGCTGCCTCACTTTGCTGCACGTTAATACTCCACGCCGTTAAAAACACGAGAATACCAATTAAAAGCAAAGTTGCCACCAGCATACCTGTTATCCCGTGAAGACTAAATAAGCTTCTACTTGTATTATCTGCCATCTTTAACTCCTTAGTTTGATAGAGACTGAATGTATACAGCCAATGCTTTTTCTTGGACCGGTGTCAACATCGTCTTAAACGACGGCATTTTACCGATTTGACCTTTTTTGCCGTGTTGAAGCGCATGCGACACAACAGCTTCATCGTAGGCTACAAGACTAGGAGACATTCCGTTGTTTCCCTGACCATCGGCACCATGGCAACTTGCACATGCTTCAAAAGCGGCAGGTTTTTCACCTTTCATGCCTCCTGCAATATACTCAGCAATTGCTTCTGCATCCTCTCCTTGGGCCATCACAGGAGGCATTGCGCCCATTTCATAACCCAATTGATCTGCGCCGTTTTCAATCGTATAGAGAATTTGTTCTTTACTCATTCTGGTACCAAAATCTTGCGCTTTACCTGAAAGTCCATCGCCTGTCTCGCCATGACATGGAGCACATTGCACCAAAAATACGGATTCACCCATTTGTTGAAGGGTTTCAATATCCGCATTTTTATGTGCTTCTTCAAATTTTGCATTGTATGCTTTCACCTCTTCATTCCACATACCGATCTGGCTAAAAGCATTAAGCGGATATCCTGCCGTCCAATACCACATAGCCCATATCAGTGTACCCAGAAATGAGTACGCCCAACCGCTTGGAAGTTCATTTTTGTACTCACCGATACCGTCCCAGTTTTCTTCAGCAAGTTCACCTTCTGCTTTGTCCGTTTTCATCTGGTTGATATATTTGGCTGCCACTCCAAAAGTAAGCACAGCAATGGCGACAGCACCAAGCATTGTAATCATGTTGATCGGATCGCTTAAATCGATATTCATTTGCTTGACAACAACCAATGTAGCAATGATGAGTACCGCTGCAAAAGCCAATGCCTTTATCATTAACGCATTCATTTATTTAGCTCCTTCTTTTCGCTCTGGCTTTTAGGATTATGCTCTATGGGTGTACTGTCAATCTCGTCATCAAGCGCAATATTTCCATATTTTTCATAATCTTTTTCGCCCTTTTTTTCGCTTTTATATAAGTATACGATATACGAATATAATATCACCACAAGAAAAATGGTCATAAAGAAACTGGCATAACCCTGAAGTTCTCTAATATCCATCTTGTCTCACTATTTCAATCTATTAAGATAGGCAATCATTGCAACAATTTCTGGAATTTGTCCGTTTGCTACAGCCTCTTTCACATCTTTGTTTTTCATATCATCCGCAATGGCTTTTGCTTCTGCTAATACCGTTGGTTTATATGCTTCCCAAGCTTCTTTTGTAGGCTGAAATTCATCCCCGTACGGTGTTCCAAAAACATTTTTAACTGTGACTGCTTCGGCATAGGCTGTTTCTATGTCTGCAATGTTTGTAAACTGATGCTTATATGCCGGCATAATAGATTGCGGTACCACTGATTTCGGATCCCACATATGATTTTCATGCCAATCTGTCGTTCTGTAATTTCCTACACGGTGAAGATCCGGACCGGTTCTTTTGGAACCCCAAAGAAAAGGTCTGTCATAAGCATACTCACCGGAAAGTGAATACTGACCATATCTATCAGTCTCGGCCTTAAACGGGCGTATAAGTTGTGAGTGACATGCGATACAATGATCTTTTTTATAAATATTTTTGCCTGCAAGCTCAAGTACTGTGTAGGGTTTAAGTCCCACTACCGGCCTGGATGCTTCGGCAAAGTTTGGCAAAATCTCAATGAGACCTGCAAAAGCAATAACGACAAATACTCCTACAGCAAAGAAGAATGGATTTTTTTCTAACCAATGAAACATAATAATCTACCTCCTTATGCCATAGGGCTTTTAAATTGTGGTTCAACTTCAAGTTTTCTAGAAATTGTCATCGTTTTGTACATGTTGTATGCAAACATCAAGAAGCCTGTCAGATAAAGTACCCCGGCAAGTGCTCTAATTGTATAATACGGATTGAGTACCGCTACGGTATCAATAAAGCTGTACATCAAATTGCCATACTCATCTACTGCTCTCCACATCATTCCTTGCGTGATGCCTGCAATCCACATAGAGGTAAAGTAAAGTACAACAGCTGTTATTTGAAGCCAAAATTGTGCTTCCATTAATTTTTTAGAGTAAATCTCTCTTTTGTACATTCTTGGCGCCATATGGAAAAGACTGGCCATAATCATAAATGCAACCCATCCAAGCACGCCGTCATGTACATGTCCGGGAATCCAGTCTGTAAAGTGTGCGATCGCATTGACTGATTTTATCGCCTGAATCGGCCCTTCAAGCGTTGATAGCATATAGAATGTTGATGCTAAAACCATAAATTTAATCAATGGATTTTCAGTAAGCTGATTCCACTCGCCTTTCATTGTAAGAAGCATATTGATCGCACTTCCCCATGAAGGCAAAATCAGTACGACAGAAAAAACAGACCCCATAGACTGCATCCAATCCGGAACTGTCGACCAAAGAAGATGATGAGAACCGGCCCACAGATAAACAAACATCAATCCCCAAAAAGAAAGCAAAGACAATTTATAAGAATAAATCGCCTGTCCCGATTCTTTTGGAAGAAAATAATAAATCATGGCAATGATTGGCACCGTAAAAACAAACGCTACAGCATTATGTCCCCACCACCATTGAACCAATGCATCGTTTGTTCCTGCATACATAGAGACTGAATGCATGATATTACCCAAACCGCCGGATGCAAAATAAGTAGGCACCTCCATGTTGTTAAAAAGATAAAGCATGGCAACGCCCAAGAAGCACGCTATGTAATACCAAAGTGAAATATAGAGAGATTTTTCTCTTCTAATCCCAATAAGACCAAACATTGCTACACCCCAAAGCACCCATACCAATACAGTAAGAATATCAAGAGGCCATTCCATCTCCGCATACTCTTTTGATGAGCTAAACCCCATAAAAAGTGAAGCGGCCATGGCCAATGCTAAAATAAAATAAAGTACAAACTGTAATTTTCCGACAAACATCAAAAATTTAGACTCTGCCATGGAAACTTTTAAGACCCTTTGCGCCGAATAGTAAAAAGTAGCAAAAACACCGCTGACGGTGAATCCATAAATTACTACGTTAGTATGAAGCGGCCTTAATCTTGAAAATGTCCCATACTCCCCCATCAAATAGTTCAATTCCGGAAATGCTAATTGTGCTGCAATAAGTGTACCAATCAACATACCTAAAAATCCGAATAAAATTGTTGTATAGGTAAACAACTTTGCTATCGAATAATCATATTCCAATGCTGCGTGTGACTGCATACATACCCCCTTTTTAAATATTATGTTAATAATTTTTGGCTCAAGATAAAAATTATTAACATCCATTATATTTTAATCTTTTTTTACAGATATAATGCTTAAAAATATAAATAAAAATGCTATTTGCCTCATAATGCTACAATAATTTAGAGTAAGTTTCTTTCTGATATACAATAGAATAATTTGATTTGTTGGTTTCATTAATTTTGGAGATTTGCAGAATAGTTAGCGTAGAGTAAATCTTATTTTTAATACATAACCGATAAATAGATCCGTGTCAAGGCCTCTTGTCTTGAATAAAAGATTTATAATCAAGTTTCAAGGCTCGACAAACCGATGGCAATCGATGAAGCAAAGGGGAAAATTATGCTTTTCCTTTGGCGCTTTGAATAGAGTGAATATATTGATAATCAACTGTAACAGGTTTCTCTTTTGGCAAATGCGAAGCAAGTCTATAAATCATCTCTTCAAAATCTTCAAAAAGATAGTTAGCCATTGATCCAGGTATGGGGTTGATCTCATTAAGATACACTTCATCTTCAATTACAAAAAAGTCGCAGCGAATTACTGCACCTCCAAAAAGCGGATGATAAATCTTTTTAAAATTCTCTTGTATCTTTATTTTGAGTGCATCATTAATATCTGCAGCAAGCACTTGTGAGTCTCTTGAAAAATCCATATACTTTTTCTCAAAATCCAAGAACTCTTCTTTTTGAGGCTGTTCTACAATAGAAAGTTCCCAGTCATTTGTATAGCATCCTGCTTGATTAAACTCTTTTACGCCAACAATAAATGGCTCCACGATAACATCCGTATCAAATTCAAATGCCACATCCAATGCGTAATCAAGTTCTGACTCATTTTTTACAATACTTACACCAATACTGCTGCCAAGACGTACAGGCTTGATGATGACTGGATATGATGTGGTTATTTTTCTTTCATCTGTTTTTGAAAGATATTCGTAGGGTACAGTTTTAACCCCCAGGTTTTCTGCGAAGAACTTGGTATAGAGCTTGTTATAACTCAACACTGAAGCCTCAAGGCGCGGAGAAATAAATGGGATATTGAAAAAAGTCATCAAGGAAGCCATTTTTCCATCTTCTCCGTCTCTGCCGTGAATCAGATTTATTGCCACATCAAAAGTAACTGCTTTGGCGCCAAACAATCCGTCGATAAAAAATCCGCCTTTTTTAAGTGTAAGCAATTTACATTTTTTGTAATCGCCCGAAGAAAAAAGTTTTGAGGTCATATCCTTGGCATCTATAAGATAAAATTGGCGGTCACTGCTTACAAAAATAAATATCAAGTTACTTTTTTTAAAAACCTTTTTCATCGTGATCGTGCTCACGATACTGATCTCATGCTCGTAGCTTGATCCGCCAAACAAAATAGCAACATTCATAAAAATTCCTTAAAGCATCTTCGCAAATTCACTGAACACATAAGCACTTTCATGAGGTCCCGGGCTTGCCTCGGGGTGATGCTGTACCGACATCGTCGGTGAATCATTGTAGCGAAGCCCTTCTATGGTATTGTCAAAAAGATTTATATGCGTAACCGATGCCACTTCAATAATATTTTCAGGAACATTATAATTATGGTTCTGGGCGGTGATTTCTACTCTTCCTGACACCACATTTTTTACAGGGTGGTTCCCCCCGTGGTGACCAAACGGCAATTTGAACGTATCGTATCCATGTGCAATAGAAAGAAGCTGATGCCCTAGACAAATACCAAAAAGAGGCACTTTGGCTGCAATGAGTTTTCTGATCTTTTCGTGTTCTTCTTTTAGGATCAGCGGATCACCGGGACCGTTGGAAAGAAATACGCCGTCAACTTTTTTGTTCTTAAATTGTTCAATAATCTCTTCGGCTCTCATGGCATTGGGTACCACTGTAACTTCCATGCCTGCATGAGTCAACTCATTGAGAATATTTCTTTTGATGCCAAAATCCAAAGCAATGACTTTTTTGGTTGTTTGCGGGATATCGTAATCAAATTTTTCGATATTGTAGCGGGCCTCTTTATGAACATAAGACTCCTTAGTGCTTACTTGTTCAATATAGTTGATCTCTTCAATGCGCGGCGTGTGTGCCAATACATTTTTAAGCTCATCTTTGCTGTGAATTTCAGTAGAGGCAACCATCATCATCGCGCCTTCCTGGCGTAATACTTTAGTAATATAGCGTGTATCAATCTGTGTAATGCCAAGAACACCATGCTTTTTAAGCAGTATATCCAAGGATTCCTCGGATCTGAAATTTGAAGGTCTATCTTGGTAGGAACGCACAATAACGCCTGCACAAAATGCCTGTTTACTTTCCATATCCTGTGCATTACAGCCTACATTTCCTATCTCAGGCATCGTAAACGTCACGAACTGTCCCGCGTAAGAAGGATCTGTTGCTATCTCCTGATATCCGGTTAAAGAAGTATTAAAAACACACTCACCAACCGACGTACCCTCTGCTCCAAAACTTTTGCCTTCCAGGAGCAATCCATTCTCAAAATAAAGCGACACTTTTTTCATCACACTTCCTTTTTCATTCTTCATACTTAATGCTTAATGCTTAAAGCATTCCTCTTTTTGCAAGTTCTTCTTGATAAAGTCTCTCATAGAGCAATTCATAGTCCTGAGAACCAGGGATAATTTCTTTTTTCATGTTTTTAATCTTGCTGTAGACAATATCATCTATCTCTTCGTAAGCATTTGCGAAGGTCTTAAAAGATTTAAAAATGATATTTTTTACTTGATTTTCACTCACATCATATTCTGCCAGATAATTCTCATAAAGCTCATCCAAAATTTGGTGAGAAAGATCGTTATATCTATCATCATAGTTCATGATCACCCCAAATTCGGGCGCCATTTTCTTTTTGATCATAAAAAAGAGTTGTCTTTCGTCTGCATGCTGAAATTCTATCTCGCCGCTATTGACATCAAGTATCTCTTTGACTTTGGCATCCAATGCCTGTTCTTTTTTCAAATTTTCATCAATGATTGCTTTGCACGCTTCTACGACAGCTTCTCTTCCCTTGGGCAATTTGACAAAAGGAGCATTGGCCAGGTCGATCCCGATTTTGGTTGCTACATATCCTGTTTGTTGTGGTTTAAGTCTCATCATTGCATCCTTTTTAAATTGTTCATTACCTAAAATACTACCGAATGATAGTGTCATCACGATCAGGACTTGTTGATATAATCCCCATCTTTGTCCCTATCATCTCTTCGAGCGCCAAAATATACGATTGTGCATTTTTCGGCAAGGCTTCAAACTCTCTCACACCCTTGGTCTTATCCCATCCTGGAAAACTTTGATATACAGGGGTTGCATCTTCAAGGTCATAAGGCACATAATCAATCTCTTTTCCATCCACTTCATAGGCTACACATACTTTCACTTCATTAAAACCGTCAAGCACATCCAGCTTCATCAGTGCAACCTGGTCTGCACCATTGACTCGCACTGCATGACGCATTGCTACCGCATCGAACCAGCCGCATCTTCTTGGTCTTCCGGTAGTGGTACCAAACTCGTGTCCGTTTTTACGGAGAATATCGCCTTCTTCACCCAAATCTTCACTCGGAAAAGGTCCATTTCCTACTCTCGTACAATACGCTTTAGCGATACCCGTCACCTTACCTAAATCTTTAGGGCTTAATCCAAGGCCCGAACAGGCGCCTGCACTGACTGTCGTCGAAGAAGTCACATAAGGATAAGTGCCATGATCAATATCAAGCATCGTACCTTGCGCTCCTTCGAGCAATACCTTTTTGTCTTCGGCCAATATATCCCACATCATCTGTGTTGTATCTACAATATAAGGGGAGAGTATGGCTTTATATCCTTCAAGTTCCCCTAAAAGTACCTTCTCTGAAGGAAGTTCAACCTCCATTGCTTCAAAAATAGTCTTATTGGTTTCAAAATATGCCATAATTTTTTCGGTGAGCTTATCAGGAGACAGCAACTCTCCTAGTCTATGCCCTACCCTGGCTATTTTATCGCCATAAGCCGGACCGATGCCTTTGCCTGTCGTACCAATCGCCTTGTCGCCTTTCATGCGCTCTCTTGCTTGGTCTATCAGTGCATGATATGGCAGCAGAATATGGGCTTTGTCTGATAAAAAAAGTCTGCCTTCAAGGTTTCCAAACTGCTCCATCTCTTTGATGAAATCCCTAGGAGAAATCACTACTCCGTTGCCTACAATATTTTTTGCTTTTGGATTGAGCACTCCTGAAGGAATAAGATGAAGTGCATATTTTTTATCGCCAATAACAATAGTATGACCGGCATTATGCCCCCCCGCAAAACGGCAAACATAATCATGTGTCTGTGCCATATGATCAACAATCTTTCCTTTTCCTTCGTCTCCCCATTGGAGTCCTACAATTAAATCCGCTTTACTCATCTGACCTTACTCCCTACTCATTTTTTCCATTTTATACGTGATACACTCATCTGTGTAAAGTGCAAATCCTGCTGCCTCTACATTGTCAATCGTATAAATACCGCCTGTGGCCAAAAGTGCATTCCCTTCAAACATTCTAAATGTCAAAGAATCATAATATCTCAATTTTGCATAAAAAAGCGGGGAAATTACCATTGTTGTATCATTTACTTTTTGTGCAGCTACTTTTATCTTTTCTAATTCTACTCTAATATCTTTAGGAAAAACACTCAAATCTTTAAGATCATCCACACTGTTGATGCTTACCAATGATTCCATCCAGGGTAGATTTACAGAGAGAATCTGCTCTATATGCATTGATTTCAATACTTCAAGAGAAATACCGTATTTCTCATTGAGCAGATGAGGAATACGGATATTGGATATTTGGATAATGGGTTTGATATCAAGTTTTTTTAAAAGTGCGACCGTTATTTGTGCCACTTCTTCAAAGCTGCCGTCTATGATTTCAGCTCCAATCTGATACTGTTCTTTTGTCGGATAAGCAACGGTGGGCTGGATATAAAACCATTTTTTTGACTCCATGCTTCGTCCCAGTCTTTTTGTTACGATACGCACAACATCGGCTGTAGAGTCTGCACGCAAAGTCACCTCATGATTGCTCTCATCATTAAGGCGCACAAGCGTATTGCTCTTTTCAAAAGATTCATGCTGATGGTAAGAAAAAATCGGGGTAACGATCTCTTCAAACCCAAGTGTCGCCAATACATCGCTTGCACTGTTTTCAATCTCTCTTTTGAGTTTTGCACTCTTCCCGAAGTAAAGCCGACTGCCGCTAGGAATTTCATGTTCAAATATCATCGAGGATTATGCCTTAAAATAGGTTTCGTTAAACATGCGGCTGGCTGCACCGTCAAATACTCTTCTTCCAAGCTCATCAAGTGCCAGCTCTACCGCGTTGACTACCCATGCAGACTCATATACCGGTATGAGCCCCATTTGATTAATGCGGAAAATCTTTCCCTTGAGATGATCTTGGCCGCCGGCTATGTTGACTCCGTATTTTGTTTTAAGAAGTTTTCGTATGGCTTCAGCATCCTCATCACATACTGTGCTCATAGCAAGTGCGGGTACTTTAGGGTACATGGTAAAACCTATAGCTTCAAGCGCAGCCTGAGTTGCTTTTGCCCGTTTTGCAGTGGCTTTGTACAGCGCGTCAATCCCTTCTTTGTCGATTTCATCAAAAATTGCATTCAGCCCGATAATCAACGTGGTGGCTGCTGTCCATGCGGTTGTATTTTTCTGCTGATTTTTGATTTCGATGGCAAGATTGAAATAATAATCTTTGCCTTTCCCTATTTTTTCTACTGCTTTATTTGAAAGACCTATCATTGCAAGTCCCGGAGGGAGCATCAATGCCTTTTGACTTCCTGTAATCAGGGCATCAATATGCGATACATCAATCTTTTCTACTCCCACAGCCGTAATGCCGTCTGCTATGATCATGATTTGGGGATTGATCTCTTTGGCGCGTTTGGCTATCGCTTCGACGGGATGCCTAAGTCCTCCTGCGCTTTCGCATACTTGGATAAAAATCGCATCAACCTCTTTATTTTCATGCAAAACTTTTTCTACATCTGCCACAGTTGCCGGAGTATCCCATTCATAGCAAAGCTCTATCTTCTCTCTGCCCATTGCATCTGCAATTTTTCCAAAACGCTCACCAAATTTGCCTGCATTTATTGTCAATGCTTTTTTTTCACATAAGTTGATCATGCATGCTTGCATTGCTCCCGTTCCTGAGCTGGCAACCATCACACATTCATCCATACCCAATAAGGACAATAAACGTTTTCGTGCTTCTTGAAAGATGGCTTCAAATTCGGGCGTTCTATGGTGTAGCGTAGGGGTTGCCATTGCTTGGCGCACAGATTCGGGTACAGGAGTTGGTCCGGGAGTAAAAAGTAACATAACGATCCTCTAATTTCAGTTTATATGATTACATAATTAGTGGCGATTATATCCAAAATGAGGTTAGAGGAGGGTAAGAAATTCTCTCCTCTTGTTTGATTTATTGATACGTAACAGAAAATTCAATTGCTACATCCTGCCATGTTTTTCCTTCATGAAGATCATAGCATGCTTTGTTAATCTCCTGAAGTGAAGGAATCATTTTAAAATCTGCCAAATCAATATATCCGTTTGCTTGAACAAAATTATCATTTACTTTATAGTGCATAGGCACTTCAATGCTTTGATGATTCATTGTGATTTTAACCACAAGCATAGCCTCTTTGACGGAGACGATTTGTGCTTCTATGAGAGCATTGGATTGCACATTAAAAAATGCGTTAACAAGCTTCTCATCTCGTTCTTTGTGAGCACTGTTGACACTGCCGGTATTGATGTTTGCTTTAAGCCCTTCAAGCATCTCTTGTACATTTTTTGCCTCTTTTTTGCCCGAAAGTTCAATCGCATCAAACCCTCCGGACACACCTGCTTTGGAGGGTGTTTTAAATGCTGTAAATTTCACACTCACGTTTGTTGGCTCATACGCAAATAAAACTGCGGTTGCCATCACAAATATCATTATTGTTTTTTTCATTTTTTATCCTTTTGGGTTTATCTAAAATTATTTTACTCTTTTTAACATAAAAAAAAGAAATTTTTTATATTAATCTAAAGTGATAATCTGCTGGCCGATCTCCTGATATTTTTTATAATAATATTCCACAAAATTGCGGACATTCTCTTTTTGGGGGAGATATATGCCGCTATGCTTAATCGCATACTCGCTTAGGTAGATGGCGGCATCTTTTTTATCCAAATAATGCTTTGCAAGTTTTTGATATGCCAAAATATAGGTTTCCTTCATGCTTTCATAGCACTCATAGTGGATCTGTATCGTTTTATCAAAAGTCACTACGCCTGACTCAAAAAGAATGGCCAAATGAATCAAACCCTCACAATAGTAAGGCAGCACTTCTCCCACTTCACGCCATGCCATAAGACCTACCGCACGTGAAACCAAATCATCAATGACATGCGTCTTAAGAGACTCTTTTTCGTGATAAAAAAATGCCATCAGACCGCCTGCTGTTGCCTTAAACTCTTCTATATTTTTAAATTGGCCGGTACCGTTCATCTTTGTTTCTGTGTCTGAATCTATCCATAAAATATGTCCAAACTCATGCCCTATTGTAGAGATATCATATAGCTCATGCCACAATTTTGGTTCATTTTCAATCAATGCTCTTTGTTTTTTTACAAAAGATTCTGTCATTATTTCCACATTTAGTTTCATAATCGGTTTAGATCTTTTGCTTTCCATAACAAAATCCGCATAGGCAAATATTTTTTTGCCCAATTCGCTAGATACCTCTTCGTCGTTGGGAACAACCTGCGCCGAAAAAAGTCCGTTAAATTCCGCGCCGTAGTAAAGCATCGGCTGCCCTATATAAAGCTGTGTTTCTCTAACCTGCATAAGATTTTTTGAGATAATGCGATGCGCTGTCTCTCCAAATTCCTGAGCCATCCTTGAAGCAAAGTCTTGAATATTCTCTCTGGTATGGGAGTTTTCCTGAAGTCCGGGATTTATGATACGCAAATCCCATTCCAATGCAACAGCTTTTCTGTAATGGTCCTCATAATACTCCAAAGGATGTCCTATTTGCAAAGGTGTTGTCACTTTCATCCATGCCCTGTCCACATTGGCCCAATATTCGATAAGCTCATCGGGATTGGTATGAGAAAAGGCGATATTGATGGCTATCAAATAATCCAGCCATGCCTCTTTTTGCCCAAACACCTCATCTTCAAGTGTTGCAAGCACTTCTATAAAAATACCCAAAGCCTCTTTTACGTGGGCTATTTCTTCTTTAAAAGCCTCGGCATACGAAACTCTTTTAAACTGCCCGTTTTTATCTTGGTGCAGCACAGAATAACAACGGTCTCCAATTTCGCCGCGGCTGTTTACGTCCAGCAGAGATTCGTTTTGAAGTTTTTCAAAAATTTTCTCCTCGTCTCCGTTAAAAAGGGTAAAAAGTTCACGGTTTATTCCGTAAATGATATGTGAAGTCCACGCACTTTGCCATCCGCTCATCGCAATCCCCACCGCATGTGTGCCTGAAATAATTGCGCGGTAAAACGGTGTAAGAAGCTGTGCCTCTTCTATCCATGAGACAAATGCCGCATGCCGCTTAAGATACATATTGCTCACAAAACGATAAGCCTGTTCTTTTTTGTCTATCCTCTCTTCTTGGTTTATATTTTCTTTTTGGAGTATCTGCTCAAGCGCATCTTCCCGAAGATTTACGATGCGGGTCAAGGCGGCCATGATTGTTTCATCATCTTTTTTTAGATCAAGATATGCCAAAAAATCATCTACAAGTTTTGATGCCTCATCATGTCCGCCATCAAGCAGTCTGTAAAATCCGTTAAGAGTTTTCTGCCTTTTTTGAAGCTCGTCATATATCTTTTGCAAATCTTCCGTAAATTGTTGTTTTGTCATTTCTAATTACCTTGTTTTTGCTTTAGCATTTTAATGATAGGCCGTGCCAGCTCCAAAGCTTTTGCTCTATGTGAAATCTCTTTTTTGATCTCCTCGTCAAGCTCACCCAATGTCAAATGATATCCAAGCGGAATAAACATCGGATCATACCCAAAACCTTTTTCTCCGCGTGCTTCATCTATGGCTTCCCCATGCATCCAGCCATGCACTACATAGTCGCCATATTTTGAAACAATCGCGATCGCAGCTGTATAGTAAGCGCAAGTGCGCTCTAAGCCTTTTTCCTTAAGCGTTGCAATGAGCTTGGAGAGATTTTCTTTGTCTGTTGCCTTTTCGCCAGCGTACCTCGCAGAATAAATACCCGGAACTCCGCCTAGTGCAGGCAAAGAAATACCGCTGTCATCGGCTATTACTATATAGGATTCTGTCGGCCTTTCTTTGGCTAATTTTTCATAGATGGTTCGTGCTTTAATAAGCGCATTTGCACTAAAAGTATCTCCGTCTTCCACAATCTCCATCTCGCCCAGCAATACAGAAAAAGCTACCACTTCATCCCGGCACATCTCTTTAAACTCTCGCAATTTACCTTTATTCCCTGTTGCCAACACCAATTTCATCCCACTTTCTCCTTTTTAAAAAACAAAACTACCTACGTAATAAAAAACGATATCCTTGCTTTTATCATCTACTCTTAACTTTTTTGGAATATAATAGGACAAATTTTATCTAAATAGAGGTATCACTATGTTTAAACAAATACTGCCGCTAAGTTTGATTGTGGGACTTAGATTTTTTGGACTTTTCGTTGTTCTTCCTGTACTCTCTGTATATGCCCTGGAGATGGAAGGTGCTACCTCATTTCTGGCAGGGCTTGTGGTGGGCGGTTATGCACTCGCACAGGTGCTTCTTCAGGTCCCTTTTGGTCTCATGAGCGATAAAATAGGACGCAAAAAAACATTGCTTTTCGGACTTTTAATTTTTATTGCAGGTTCAATTCTCTGTGCGCTTAGTGACAATATCTATATGCTTCTTGCAGGGCGTTTCTTGCAGGGTGCGGGAGCTATCGGTGCAGTAGTTACCGCCATGATAGCCGATCTTGTAAAGGAGGAACAAAGAGCTCATGCCATGGCGATCATGGGCGGAACGATTGCGCTTAGTTTTGCAGCTGCGATGATTATCGCACCGGTTGTCGGCGGTCACTGGGGGATAGATAAACTTTTCTGGCTCACAGCGATCCTGTCTGTGATGGCCATAGGTATCCTCTTTACTGCTGTGCCGCAGCCTCCAAAAATTATACACAGCTATGAGGAAGAGGAATCCAAAATGATCGAAGTCTTTAAAGATAAATCTTTAACAAGGATGTATATCACCTTTTTGTTTCACTCTTCCATTATGACCATGGCATTTTTTATCATCCCTCTTGTAATGACACAAAATCTTACAGAAGGCGGATTTGGTTGGGAAAAAGCAGAGCTTTGGAAAGTCTATCTGCCTGCAATGTTTTTTGGGCTTTTATCCATGGGGCCTGCGGCTGTATTTGGAGAGAAGTACGGCAAGGGCAGGCAGGTTTTCATGATCTCTGTTGTGGTGATATTTTTGGGCTTTTTGGCAATGGGATTTGCTTCTGCCCCTTGGGTATTTATCCTGGGCGTGGTGCTTTTTTTTATCGGGTTTAATATGTTTGAGCCGCTTCTGCAAAGCTTTGTAAGCAAATTTGCTAAAGTGCATCAAAAAGGTGCTGCCTTGGGTGTGGCAAATACGTTTGCTTATATGGGTATCTTCTTGGGCGGTCTTTTTGCAGGGTACATCATGCAGCACTATGATCGGTCTATACTTGCCGCGAGTGTTGCGATACTCTCCGTTTTCTGGTTTATTTGGGTTGCAACCATGCCAAACCCCAACAATAGGGGCAACGTCTACGTGTCGCTTGATCTTTTCGATAGGGAAAAAATAACTATTCTTAGACACCACAAAGCTATCGTAGAAACCTATATCAATGAAACAGAAAATATTGCAATTATCAAATATGAAAAAGAGTTGATTGACGAGGATGAGATTAGAGGTATGCTGAGCTAATGCTTAGCATACCGATTTTTTTAGATCTCGCACTCCTCAAGCCCTACTTTACGGTACGCCACACCCATCAGCTTGCAAGCGCGTTTCATGATTCCCTCTTGGGTAAATCCAAACTTTTCAAAAAGCTGTTCTGCCGGTGCAGAAGCTCCGAAACTTTCCATTCCCAACACATCGTCGGCATAGCGATAGTATTCCGCAGCCGTTGCCGCTTCTACCGCTAAAACTTTTGTGGCAGGATCGATAATCGCAGCTTTGTAAGCTTCGTCCTGCTCGTTGAAAAGATCCAAACAGGGCACAGAAACTACGTTGGCTTTGATGCCTAACGGAACTAAATAACATGCGGCCTGCAAACATGGCATCAATTCACTTCCGCTTGCCATAAGCGTCAGATTGGCTCCTTCTCTTTTTTTGACAATATAGGCACCCTTTGACACTTCACCAAAGTCTCTTTTTGGCTTGAGTGTTTTAAGTTTTTGACGAGAAAGAACAAAGCCGTGCGGGGCTTTGATGCTTAATGCCTTCTTCCATGCTTCAACGTTTTCTGTAGCATCCGCAGGACGCCAAACATAGAAGTTTGGCAATGCCCTGTATTGGCTAAGCTGCTCAATAGGCTCATGCGTCGGACCATCTTCGCCCACGCCGATACTGTCATGCGTCCAGACAAAAAAGTTTTGGATGCCCGACAACGCTGCAATACGTGCACTTGGCTTAAGATAATCACTGAATATAAAAAATGTTGCATTAAACGGTATCACCGTACCATAAAGCGCCATTGCATTGGTAATCGCAGCCATCGAGTGTTCGCGAATCCCAAAGTGTATATTTTTGCCCTTGGGAAAATCGCCCATGTCCTTTAATTCTGTTTTATTTGATGGAGCAAGATCTGCCGAGCCTCCTACAAAACCTGGGACTGCCGTCGCGATAGCATTGAGTATTTTACCGTTGGAGTCTCTGGTTGCCACCTCTTTGTCATTTGCAAAATCCGGGAAGTTGATCGCTGAAAAATCAGGGTTTAACAGTCTTTCCAATGCTTCGTTTTGTTCGATTAGCGGTGCCTCTTTTTGTCTGTGAATCCACTCTTTCTCTGCCAATTCACCCTCTTCCAATGCGCATCTGAAGCGTATCAGCACATCTTCAGGAATATAAAATTTCTCGTCTGAAGGAAAGCCCAATTTTTCCTTGGATATTTTGATCGTCTCTTCGCCCAGAGGTGCCCCGTGTGTCTCATGGCTTCCCTCTAGCCCTTCAGCATATCTTCCGATAATCGTATTGGCAATGATGATGGTCGGCTTGGTTGCCTCTTTAACTTCATTCAGCGCTTTGTCAATATCATCATAACAATGGCCGTTGATTTTGATTACGTTCCAATTTTGTGCCTCAAAACGCTTGGCAACATCTTCGCTCCATGCGATACTCGTGTCACCTTCTATGGTGATCTCATTGCTGTCGTAGATCAACACAAGATCCTTTAATTCAAGGTGTCCGGCCAAAGCACATGCTTCATAACTGATTCCTTCTTGCAGGTCGCCGTCACCGCAAAGACAGTATACTTTATGGTCTATCAGCTTGCAGGTTTCAGAATTTACTTGCTTGGCCGTATAGGCTTCTGCCATCGCAAAACCTACCGCATTGGCTATCCCTTGCCCTAGAGGACCTGTGGTGATTTCTACTCCTGGCGTATGTCCATACTCCGGATGTCCCGGAGTTTTAGAGTCAAGCTGACGAAAATTTTTAAGATCATCCAAGCTCACATCATATCCCCAAAGATGAAGCAAAGAGTAGATCAATGCCGAAGCATGTCCTCCTGAAAAAACCAATCTGTCCCTGTTGAGCCATGTTGGATTTTTTGGATTATGCTTAAGATGTTCGCTAAGCACAACTGCGATATCGGCCAGACCCATCGGTGCACCCGGGTGTCCCGAATTTGCTTTTTGTACTGTATCTGCTGCTAAAAATCGAATCGTATTGGCCATCTTCTTGCGCATACTGTTCTGCTCTGTCATTACCATATGTGTATCATCCTTTATGTCTGTATAAATATCTGTTTATGAGGGGGTGTAAAGCTGTTTTGAGCGTTTCATCAAAGGCTTCAAATCGTCTTTGCAAATCTTTTGCCAACACATCGGCTTGGGCTATACTCTCCTCTAACCCCAAAAGATTTACAAAACTATTTTTATCGCTGTCATTTCCTGTTGTTTTTCCTGCCTGTTCTTCATTTTGCGTCTCATCGATAATGTCGTCTTGTATCTGAAAAAGCAATCCCAAATCTATCCCAAAGGCATAAAGCTCCTCTTGTACTCTCTTCTCTAAACATACAATCACTGCACCCATTTGCAAGCTTACCGCTATAAGTTTTGCGGTTTTGTTGATATGCAAAAACTTAACTTGGTCGATGTTTAACGGTTTGTTCTCAAAGTAGCAGTCTATGGCTTGCCCCAAAACCATACCCCTGCTTCCTCCGTCACGCGCAAGCAATTCAACCAATTTGATTTTTACATCTTCGCGCAGCGGTGCTTTGGCAATAAGATAGAAAGCATCCGTATTAAGCGCGTCACCTGCAAGTATAGCAGTTACTTCATCATAGCGTTTGTGCAGGGTAGCATGTCCGCGACGCAAATCAGCATTATCCATTGCCGGAAGATCATCATGAATCAATGAATAGGTATGAAACATTTCCAAAGAGAGCGCTACAGGTAAGGCGGAAGGATAAAGCATGGGCTCATAGGCTTCAACGATACTAAGCAAAAGCATAGGACGAAATCGTTTGCCGCCTGCATCAAGCATTGCACCCAATGCCTCTTCGTACACAGTGTGAAAGCTTGGTACTTGCGGCAAATTTTCTTTCAGATAGGATTCAAATCTTTGCATTAACGCTCTTTGGTTTTAATTGATAAAATTATATCCAATTAGGATAAAATAACTCCATGCAAACACACCCAAGACACACGATCATCAAATGGATAAAATGGGCGGTCGGGGGTGGGGCTATCTTATTTTCGGACTCCTTGCGACAGCATGCAAGGGATTGGATTTTTTGGCAAACAAGCAGCATTCCTGATACGGTATTTTCCAAGCGTATCTGCTTTTTTAATTTTCATCGCCACAATTCAACAGGTGAAGTCGTAACGGTACAGTGGGTTAAAAGTTCACTATGCTCAATAATAAACCCTTCTATGATCTCCTTGGTATCAACCGCATCGATGATAATCGGCAACCCTTCAAACAAATCCGCCAGACGAACCTGACGCATCTGTTTGGAGCTTCCATATCCCATAATCCCCCGCACTACGGTTACTCCGCTGATTGACGCATCATAAAGACGATCAACAATCTGGCGAAATAAAATATTTTCTTCATATTTATAATCTTCGGCCGTAAAAATCGTAAGGCGTAATCCTTTAACAAAATCCATGTAATTCTTCCTTTTTGTTCTAAAGCATTCTTGCAACAGCGATTCCGCCGACTCCGGCAACAAAACCAGCAGCAATCGTTGCAACCAGATTGAGAAGCGCTTTGCCTCCCTCTCCGCCCATTGCAAGAGTGAGCGTTTCAAAAGTAAATGAGCTAAACGTCGTAAATCCCCCAAGAAACCCGGTGACAATCAGCAGTCTCATGGTTGGCGTGATTGTCAACCTCTCAAGAGCGAGCGTCATAAAAAAGAGAATCAAAAATGACCCTGCAGTATTCACGGCAAGAGTACCATAGGGGAAATTTTTGCCGCACATTGAAGCACATCCCAACCCCGTTGCATAGCGGGCAACACTCCCGATCCCGCCACCGATAAAAATTGCAAGCCATTCCATATACGTCTGCTGCTCCAAGCCATAAAAGATAAAAGTATTTTAACACAAATGAAGATGAAAGTATATTTTTAAATTATACAACCTTACAATACCTCAACTATTTAAAAAAAATAAAACCGTATCGTCACTTAGTGATTGCTGCGCATTTGCCGGCTATCTCATCGATAATCTCATCCAAATGTTTATCTGCAACATTTATAATGACATCTGCCACCTCTTTATAGGCTTTTTCCCGCTCTTGATAAAGTTTTTTTGCCTCTTTTTCTTTAGAAAACAAAGGTCTTTTGGCAAGTTTGGCTTTGGCGTTTTTTGCATTTTTAAGGCGTTTGAGTATCCAATCGAACGTAGCATCCAATAAAACAACTGTGCCCAGCGCTTTGAGATTATTCACTTTATAAAATCCGCCGCCGCAACTGATGAGAGTCTCATCCACACACTTTTCTATCCAGTCCGCAGTTGCCTGTTCCTGCGCTCTAAAATAGGTTTCACCTTCTTTTTCAAATATTTTTTTGATCTCTTTGTTTTCTTTAGATTCTATAAGATCATCTGTATCAATGATATATGTACCATATTTTTTTGCAAAAGCACGCGCTGTTGTTCCTTTGCCTACCCCCATAAAACCTATCAGTATAATATTTTTTTTCAAATCTTCTCCCCCCACTCTGTGCGTTTAAATAATGCTTCTATTATTTTTAATTTTTTGTTATTTTTGCAAAACAATTACACCATATTATAACGATCAATGATTTTTTTAAGACGTTTGCGTAAATTTCTAAGTGCTTCTGTAGCCGTTTCACCTTCTGCAATAAGTGATTCAAATTCATCAAACTGAATTTTAGCTATCCAGCCGATCTTTGTATGAAGTTTAATACCCACAAAACGCACTTCACCGTAATGCTCTTTTGCCATCTTGTAAATACGTTCGATTCTCTCATCAATAGTTTTACTCTCTCTACTCATCTATCACCCTTTTTATATAATTATAACATAAGCCAAAGAAATCCCCAAAATTCACTTTATTGTGCTTATTCCGGGTGTCATCGATACCTCTGTGATCTATCAGACAATCGGCCATGCAGGCACAAAAGAATTTTCTTCGGCGGAACACTTTAAAAGCGGGCCGGTTCAAAAAGCCCGAAATGCAGCAAAACTGCTCATCAGTATATTTGATGAATTTTTGAAATATGAAAGCGGAGGATTTGCTGCTATTAAAAAAATGTCTTAAACTTTTAGTTGCTGCCATTTGCCTTTTTTAAAAACAGCCCAAAGCCAAATTGCTTTAACAAAAGTATCAGATATCATTGCCAAATAGACCAGCAAAATTGATTCAAAATACCAAGAGAGTACAAAAGCAGGAAGAATACGAACAAGCCAGAGTGACACAAGATTGATTCTGAGGGTTCTCTTGGTATCACCTGCTCCCCTAAGGGCGCCTGACAGTACAAAGTTAAACGCCAAAGGGATCTGTGAAAATCCCACAATACGCAAATAGAGACTTGCTTCTTGAATGGTCTGCATGTCATCCGTAAAAAGCCGGACGATTTTCTCGGGGACAAAAATCATAAAAAATGAAAGAAAAAACATAAAACCTACCGTATATTTAAGCACAAGCAGCACATCCTCTCTTGCCTGCTGAGGCTTTTTGGCTCCTAGCCCCTGTCCCATTAAAGCCATCGCCGCAATAGTAAACCCGATACCCGGCATAAAAGCCAACCCTTCTACTCTTAATCCTATCTGGTATCCTGCCAATGCTTCTGTGCCATACCGTGCAATAACGGCCGTAAAAAGCATAAAGCTTCCAAAAGTCAACAAACGTTCAAAAGATGCAGGTATGCCTACTTTAAGCGCACGATCAAGCAAAAATCCAGAGTAATGCACCAAAGGAATAAAAGGGGTTCGGCAGCGCAGATAAATGAAAACATACACCGTCATCTCAAGAATGTTGACAATGACCGTCCCCGCTGCCGCACCCATCACGCCAAGTTCGGGAAAGCCATAGTTACCGAAAATCAAAAGATAATTAAGTATAATATTGAGCACAATGGAGACGATTTTTATCTTCATGGGGGTTTTGGTATCGCCTGCGGAGTTTAGCGCAGAAACAAAAACCAATTTTACAAAAACAAAAGGCATCATCAAAGTAAGCATCTGCACATACGATGCGCCCAGTTGCGTTACCATGGGATCGGTGCCAAACCATAGATAGATCTTTTCAGAGAGAAAATACCACAGTACACTCACCGGCAAACTCAAAAGAACCGCAAACCCAAGCAGTGTAGAGAGTCCCATTGAAGCGCGCTTGATCTGTCCCGCGCCTACAAATCGGGATAAAAGCGCACCGGTTCCCACATGCAGCAATGTCAAGACTGCAAAAACAAACATCAACGACTGAAGTCCAAGTCCAACAGCCGCTACGGCAAAAGCAGAGAGCCGGCCTACCATGATAAGATCGACAATAACTTGCAGCATATCAAGCAATGAATTGACCGCTGCAGGGATAGAGAGCCTAAGTATCTTTTGATGCCCGGGAGGGAAAAATCGTATCAAGAGGATTTCTTTCGTTTTTTGGAATTATACTCCTATTAACTGAGAAAGATAAAAATACAATCCTACAATACCCGCAGAGGACCATCCCATCATCCAAGCAGCAGCGCGCATCCTTTTTTCTTCTTGAAACATTTTTCGGACCCGGTACAGCATCACAGGATAAAGAGCCAAAACCAAAATAACCGGAATATATGCCGTCCACCCCAAACCAAACTTTTGCGCTGCAAGTTTGACCGCCACAAAAGAAGTGTAAACAAATCCATACACAATAAAAAACATAACTATTTGGAAAATAAAAAATATTATTTCAACACCGTTTTTGTTCTTTTTGTCATCATAGCGCCGCATATTCTTTAGCCGTCAACTCTAAACTGTCGGCCATTCTCCTGATGGCCATGGCTTCTCATCGCTATTGAAACTGGTATACAAAACAAGTTCTTTCGTATATTCAGACAAATTGTTTGTAAAGCGCAAAAGCTGTGCGTTGGGTTCACCCCCTATCCAGCTATAGATAAACTGGGTAATCGTAATAATAAAAAGCACCATAGAGATAAATCTAACCAAAATCAAATACAAAATCGTATAAAGTATCCTTTCAATATTTGGTTTTGGCGATCGGGTATTTTGTGAATTTTGCATTTATAAACCTTTTTTGTTTTATTGTATCAAATTTCTTCATATTTGGACAAACAAGATAACTGTAACGGCATGAGGCACCCGCAATATTCCCAGTCTGTGTTTATTGGTCTTTTGACAATAGCACTCCGAAGCTTAGCAGTTTTCTCGCATAATCTATAGACATTTGCAATTTTATAGCCTATGCATATAAATTTAACTCTAATCACTTTTTAATTGCCTTTTGTTTTTTATATTTTAATGCTTATGCTTTTTACCATAAAACCTATGCTATCATAAAAAATATGCCCCAATGTATAAAATAGTTTTTCGAAGGTATTGTATGAGACTTTTCATTGCTTCTCCTGTTGCGCTTCACGAATATGCCTCCATCAAAAAAGATTTCAGTAAAATCATTGAGGGGAAATGGGTCGAAGAAGAGAATCTGCATCTAACGTGGGTTTTTTTGGGAGAAATAAAAGAGGAAAATTCTATTATCAATCAAATGCAGGATATTACTTCTTTGAAAAACAAAATCGATATCTTTGGATTGGGATATTTTGGACATCCGCCTAAGATTTTTTTTGCCAAATCTCAAGAAAAACCACTCTTTGCTAAAGCCAAAGAGTTTACGGATGCGGGTTTCAGTCTTCACTCTTTTAAGCCGCATATCACACTTTGCCATATCAAAGCCATACATGATGAGAGGGCCTACGAAAAAACACTTAAATACCATCAAGATAAAATATTGGGATCCATACTCCCTTGCATCTCACTTTATCAAAGCATTCTGGACAAAAAATGTGCACACTATCGGCGTATTTTTGATATAAAAAAATGAATACCATACAGATTCTTTCTCATCAAAAAACGTGCTCTTTGCAACAACTGCCAAAAGATAAGGAAACGCTGCAGTGTGATCTTTTGGTTAGATCACAACGTTAAAAAATCATCCCGTCAACAGGCGATGAAGCCGTAGCAAAGGGTCTCTTGGGGATACGTCCCGCGAGGTAACTCATACGGCCTGCCTTGACGGCGTACTTCATCGCTTCTGCCATCAGGATAGGATTTCTTGCTCCCGCAATGGCCGTGTTCGTTAAAACACCGTCCGCGCCAAGTTCCATGGCTACGGCTGCATCCGATGCGCAACCTATTCCTGCATCTACAATGACAGGTACGCTGACCGCCTCGCGAATAAAGTGAATATTGAATTTATTTTGAATTCCCAGTCCTGAACCAATAGGGGATGCCAAAGGCATAACCGCATTCGCGCCTGCATTTTCAAGTCTTTTTGCCATAATCGGATCATCACTGGTATAAGCCATGATGGTAAACCCGTCTTTTGCCAATACCTCGCACGCCTTGATTGTCTCGATAACATCAGGATAAAGTGTCTTTTGTGTGTCTCCGATAACTTCAAGCTTGATAAGGTCAATCCCTGTGGCTTCACGGGTAAGCCTAAAAAGTGTAATCGCATCTTCAGCAGTGGTGCATCCTGCCGAATTGGGAAGAAACTTAACGTTGGTATTTTTAAAATATGTCATCAAATTTTCTTCTTCGGGGCTGGTTATATTCACGCGTCTTACGGCTACTGTGATCAATTCGCTTCCGCTGGCAAGCGTGGCATCCAAAGTGGTTTGAAAACTGTCATATTTTCCTGAACCCACAATCAGTCTGCTGCCAAATTCATATTTCCCAATTTTTAAAATATCGCTCATGATACATTCCTTTTTATAATCTTGATGGGTTATAACACACCCTAACTTAAAACTTTTCTTATCGCTTCTGCAAGTGCTTCTTTTTCTATCTTGCGTATTTTTTTATCATAACTCTCAAAATCAAGCCCCTCTTTAGCAACCTCTTTTTGAAGAATGATCTCACCCCCATCCAGCTCGCTGCTTACCCAGTGCACACTTACCCCGCCTGTAGAAAAAGTATCATTGTAGCTTTTCTCTATAGCATGAAGCCCTTTGTGTCTAGGAAGCAGTGAAGGATGCAGATTTATCGCATGGATTGCTTCTGTGAAAACCGGGGTTAAGATACGCATAAATCCCGCAAGCACAGTAAGGTCTGCTGCGTAGGGCCGAAGTCTTTGCACAATAGTCGCATCAAATACTTCTCTGCTCTCAAAGTTTTTTGAGTCCACCACTTCAAGCGGAATGCCGGCTTGATGAGCTATCTTTATCCCTTCTGCTTCAGGATTGTTTGTCAGAGCCACAACCACTTCAAACTCTTGACGATGCAGCGCCTTGACAATATAGGCAAAATTACTTCCTTTGCCGCTAAAAAGTATGGCTATTTTCTTCATGACGGCATTGTGGCATAAAAGTAGTAATAGATGGCTAAGAAAACTCTAATCTGCCCACCTCATCTATCAAATCTGTTGGCAGCATTGCATAGCTTGCCCCTGTATATTTCCCCGCCGCAAGGACAAGCGCCAAGGAACCTTGTATAGCAGCATCCAGAGCGGTGTAGCCTTGTGCAAGCAGAGACACAATCAGTCCGCTGAGGACATCTCCGCTGCCCCCTTTACTTAGCTTGGAACACCCAAGCGGATTGATATAGAGTTTCTCTTCTTGCACAATAAGCGTATTGGCGCCTTTAAGCAAAAGTGTTACATGAGGATATTTGGTGTTAAAACGGCGCACAATCTCAAAACGTTTGGCTTGGATTTGCGAAACACTTAGCTGTTCGCCGGTTAGTATCTTCCATAGGGAAACAAACTCTTTGGGATGCGGCGTTATAACTATTTGGCGATCTTTTTGTTCCAAAATACTAAGCAATTTAGGAACATGCAATGCATCCGCATCCAAAACAATAGGCAGATGACTTTTGATAACATAGTGTGTTAAAAATTCATCTTCAAAATAACTCCCAAGTCCCATACCGATTCCTATGGCTGATGCATTTGGAGGAACGACACTTGCGGTCATAAGATAAGGAGGATGCATGATAGGCTCATGTATCACCAGTGTCGTCAAACCCGATCCATAGCGTGCCGCTGCCATGGCAGCAATGACTCCTGCCCCCTCTTTCTCTCCGCAAAAAAGAACCGCATGCCCAAAATCACCTTTATGGGTAGATTGAATTTTTCTGCTTGGCACTCTCAAGTCGCTTGCTTCAACCAAAAAGGTCCGGCTTTGCTCTTCATAAAACGAATGGCTTACTCCCAAATCGATCTTTTTTATCTTGCCTATACTGTCTTTGCTTTCATCCAGATATAAAGATTCCTTATATGCTCCCATGGTCAAAGTAATATCTGCCCGGAAAGCAAAAGGCATCAGCCGTCCGTCTTCTCCGACTCCACTGGGAATATCACAGGCAATTTTATATCCCTTGAAACTGTTAAGCTGATGAAGAATGTGTTCAGCCTTAGGATCGAGTCTGCGATTGAGTCCTGCGCCAAAAAGCGCATCAACAATCACATCCGCCTCCTCCGGTTCATCAGCACTTTTTATTCCCAGACGCCCGGCTCTATCCATTTGCAATTGTGCCATTTTGGATTTCAACATGAAGGGAAGATACAGTATCACTTTGTAATCACCATGCAACAAGCGGGCCAACGCAATACCGTCTGCGCCGTTGTTTCCTGCTCCTGCGACAATCAGCACGGAAGTTCCTTTTGCAAAACGGCCACGAATATACTGGTCCATGCCGCCGGCGGCATGCTCCATTAAAATATCTTCACTTAATCTGTATGTTTCATAGCATTTTTTATCCATCTCATAACAGCTTTGATATACTTTTTGCATTCTCCCTCCTTGCCATCTTGTTTATTTTATCATAAATTAAACATATCTTGCTATAATAACGGCCTTTGTTTTATCTCTTTAAAAAGAGAAATTGATAACAGAAAGGGGGTGCCATTTTATGCCAGGAATTCATCTTAGTTCACGTGATTCTTTTGATGATGCTTACAGAAAATTCAAAAGACAATGCGACAGAAACCTTATCGTTACAGAAGCTAGAGCAAGACAATATTATGAAACAGCCACTGAAAAGAAAAAGAAAGAGAAAATTGCTAC
Organism: Sulfurovum sp. UBA12169; assembly: GCA_002742845.1. Lineage (NCBI taxonomy): Bacteria > Pseudomonadati > Campylobacterota > Epsilonproteobacteria > Campylobacterales > Sulfurovaceae > Sulfurovum > Sulfurovum sp. UBA12169. The sequence continues at coordinate 214,725 of DLUH01000005.1, forward strand.
ACGCAAGAAAATCCTTAAAAAACTTTTTATGCTTAGAAGATTTGAGTCTAGACTGTAATCAAAATACTAAATGGGAAAGTCCCAACTGCATACGATACAATCAAGTTTTGCTTGATTGTATCTTTCTTCATTCAACCACTTTCACTTTCAATAATAAGCTCAAAAACATTTTAACTCATTAGAGATTATTTAACTTTTTGCTAGAATCCTATTAGTAAAATTATCGTTCTTTACGGACAAATACTCAAAAAGGTTTCTCATGACATTTACAGCTCCATTACAAAATAATGCTATCAAGATCATGCTTTTAGGAAGCGGTGAACTCGGAAAAGAAGTGGCCATAGAGGCGCAAAGATTGGGCGTAGAGGTAATTGCGGTTGACAAATATGAAAATGCGCCTGCACATCTGGTAGCCAATCGCTCTTATGCTATCAATATGCAAGACAAAGAAGCTGTGCTTTCTCTTATAGAAAAAGAACGGCCCACCTTTATCCTTCCCGAAGTAGAAGCAATCAGTATCGATGCACTGTTTGAAGCAGAAAAAAGAGGGTTTCATGTTATCCCCAATGCAGAAGCGGTCAACAAAACGATGAACCGTAAAAATATCCGTGTATTTGCCGCTGAAACTTTGGGATTAAAAACCAGCGGCTATGCGTTTGTTAGCACTCTTGAAGAACTTAAAGAAGCGGCCGGCACCATGGGATTTCCTTGCGTGATCAAGCCGGTCATGAGCAGTTCAGGACATGGACAAAGTATTGCTAAAAGTGCCGATGATGTTGAAAAATCATGGGAAATCGCCAAAGAAGCAAGAGGAGATGCCAGCGAACTCATCGTAGAAGAGTTTATTCGATTTGATTATGAGATTACACTGCTTACCGTACGCAACGAAACGGGTACTGCTTTTTGTGAGCCGATAGGGCATATACAGCAAGACGGTGATTTTATCCTTTCATGGCAACCCATACAAATGCACCCCGAAGCACTCAAAAAAGCACAGCAAATTGCCAAAACCGTAACGGATGGCTTGGGGGGGCGCGGAATATTTGGAGTAGAATTCTTTGTCAAAGATAACGAAGTCTATTTTTCAGAACTCTCCCCGCGTCCGCACGATACAGGGATGGTGACGCTCATTACTCAAAGCCAAAGCGAATTTGCTTTGCATGTCAGAGCCGTACTTGGCCTGCCTCTTGATTTTACTTTTTACGGCCCAGGGGCATGCGGAGCCTATAAAGCAAAAAAGGAAAGTCACGCACCTGCTTTAGAAATACCCGATAATGTTTTTACGAAAAACAGTTTTGTAAGAGTATTTGGCAAACCGGAGTCTCACGTAGGTCGGCGTATGGCAGTTTCGCTTGTCCTGGATGAAATCCAAGAAGCTAAACGCAGAGCCAAAGAGATCGTTGAAAATATTACTGACCATTAAAAAATACACATACTATGCATGCCCATAAAGGAAAAAAACCATGTCAAAAATCGTTATCCTTGATGCAAAGACCTTGGGAGATGATCTTGATCTCTCTTTACTTGGCAGATTTGGAGAGATAATTCGCTACGAAACAACAGAACCTTCAAATACCTTGGAGCGCATCAACGATGCCGATATTGTTATCACTAATAAAGTGGTAATTACCGAAGAGATGATGGGTAAAACACCGCGCCTCAAACTGATCTGCATCGCTGCAACCGGCACAAACAATATTGATCTGAATGGAGCAAAAAACAAAGGTATTGTTGTTAAAAATGTTGCCGGATACTCTACCAAAAGCGTTGTGCAGCACACCTTTGCCATGGCACTTTATCTGTTGGAAAAGATGTCTTATTATGATAATGCTGTCAAAAGCGGGACATGGACAACTTCAAAACTTTTTACTGATGTATCCAAGCCATTTTATGAGATTGCGGGAAAACAATGGGGGATTATCGGGCTGGGTGCCATCGGTAGCGAGGTAGCAAAAATAGCTACGGCGTTTGGTGCTGATGTATGCTACTACTCTACCTCAGGTCAAAATCTACAAAGCGGCTATCCGCACAAAGCGCTGGATCTCTTACTGAGAGAATGTGATATTATCTCCATCCACGCTCCGCTCAATGAAGCAACAGAAAATCTATTGAATACAAAAAATCTCTCTCTTATTAAAAATGAAGCTATCTTGCTTAGCCTTGGCCGAGGGGGAATCATCAATGAAACAGATTTGGCCCAAGAGCTTGAGAAGCGAAAGATTTATGCCGGCTTGGATGTAATAGCCAAAGAACCGATCCAGACAGATAATCCTTTGATGCACATCCATGCACAAGAGAGGCTTCTTATTACGCCTCATATTGCTTGGACCAGCATAGAAGCCAGAAAAAAGCTTCTTGAAGGTATTGTAGAGAACATTCAAACATTTCTAGAAAGGTAATCGATGCCTTCTTTGCTTCTAACTTTCTGCTCTACAGAAACGCTAAAAAAGGATTTTATATGATAGATATACTTATCATAGGTTCGGGGGGTGCAGGACTTGCTGCCGCACTTGCAGCTAAAACAGCCGGAGCCGAGGTTACTGTTGCAGGAAAAGCTTATCCGACCAATTCTCAAACCTCAATGGCGCAAGGAGGCATGAACGCAGCGCTGGGCAATGCGGGGGAGGACCATGTCGCTTTACACATAGCCGATACGATCAAATCTGCCCACGGCATCTGCAACGAGCATATGGTGCGAAAAATGTGTTCCGATGCACCCGGAGCGATAGCGTGGCTGGAGGAACTTGGCGTTCCTTTTTCCAGGCTTGACACCCAAAGTCAAGGTATAAAGACTATCGCGCAACGCCAAATGGGCGGTGCAAGTGCCAAACGCGCCTGCTATGCACAAGATTATACGGGACTAAAAATCCTTCATACTCTCTATGACACTTGCCTCAAAAAAGGGGTCGATTTTCTGAATGAATATTTTTTACTTAACCTCATCACAGAAGACAGCACCGTTAAAGGAGCGACTTTTCTGGATATCCGCAGCGGCGAAGTCGTACAGATTGATGCCAAATCGGTGGTAATCGCCACGGGAGGATTCGGTACGCTCTACCACGGCCACACAACCAATGCTTTCGGCTCCACGGGTGATGGTGTCGCTGCAGCATTGCGTGCCGGAGGAGCAGTGAGCGATATGGAATTTGTGCAATTTCATCCTACTGCGCTTAAGCACTCTGCCATTCTTATCTCTGAAGCTGCACGGGGCGAAGGAGGTTACCTGCTCAACAGTGCGCAAGAAAGATTTGTCGATGAACTCAAACCGCGCGACGTGGTGGCAAGAGCAATCTTTGCAGAGCTTAAAAAGGGGCATGGAGTATTTTTGGATGTGCGCCATCTGGGAAGAGAAAAACTGATGGAGCTGCTGCCGCAGGAGGTGGAGCTTTGCCGGCTGCATGAACATATCGATCCTCTCACACAGCTTATCCCCATCAAGCCGGTTGCTCACTACACGATGGGGGGTATCGATGTGGACGATGCATTGGAGATTAACGGCATCAAAGGATGTTTTGCCGCGGGCGAATGCTCAAATGCCAAAATACACGGCGCCAACAGGCTTGGCGGAAACTCGTTGCTGGAGATCATTGCTTTTGGAAGATTTGCCGGAGAAAATGCAGTCAAACACGCCATGTTTGCGCGTGCCACCCCATCAGACGATACCCAAATGCAAAAAGACAAAGCACACATTGCCCGCATCCTTATGCAGGAATATACGGTGAACTTCTATGATGCCAGGGAGAAGCTTGGAAAACTATTTTATGATAAGGTGGGCATTGTGCGGGAAAACGGCAAACTGCACGAAGCGCTTGATGAAGTGAGCATGATGCAGGCTGAGCTTCCTAAAATGGGTCTCAAAGACAAAGCAAAAGAGCATAACCAAAACCTTGTAGAATTTCTAGAGTTCTCCAACACCCTGCTGCTTGCCCCGGCAGTGATCTCTGCGGCCATTGCCAGAGATGAAAGCCGTGGCGCGCACTTCAAGCAGGGATTTGAGTTTGAGGATGACGAAAGGTTTAAGAAGCATATCGTGCTACAATGGAAAAACGAGGAGCATGCATGAAGATAAACGTATTTCGCAGCCAAACCAACACCCATCAGGAGTACACGATTCCAGAGGGTGAAACCACTCTCCTTAAAGCATTGATGCACATCAAAGCTACACAGGATGCGACCCTCACATTTTCTACAGGATGCCGTGCTTCGGTATGCGGTACATGTGCAGTGCGGGTCAACGGCAAAGAACGGCTCTCCTGCTCTCATAAAGTCAAAGACGGCGACGTTGTTGAACCGCTGCAGCACCATCCGGTGCTCCGCGATCTCAAAGTAGACAAACAGCCTGCCCAAAAGACGCTCCTTACTGCCACCGCATGGCTTCACAGTTTCACCCAGGCAGCACAAAACCACGCCGATGAAAAACGCAGCGAACGCCAAACTGACTGCATCCTCTGCGACAGTTGCTACTCCGCCTGCCCTGTGTTTGCAGTCAATCCGGATTTTTTAGGCCCTTTTGCCTTGACCCGGGCCTATCGCTATAGCGTGGATAAGCGTGAAACGGATGTCAAAGGGATCGCAGATGCCATCCAACATAACGGCGTATGGGACTGTACGCTTTGCGGCGAATGTACAGCGGCCTGCCCCAAAGGAATTGATCCTAAGATGGATATCTTAATGCTAAGAAGCGCTTCGGTGCAATTAGGATACGCGGATCCCTCTTTTGTCACCCAAAGTTTCGGTGCACCCGATTTTGGCGGAGGATTTGGATTTGATCCGAATGCGGGGTTTTAGGCACAGTGTTTATTTATAATTTTTACACTTTTACACAAAAGACAACTTTTTAGCTACTGGCTAAATATATTAATTTTTGTTTGAAAACGCCCCAAAAAACATCCCAATCAAAGCGCCTACCATAAGCAAATGCCCGGCTGCTTTGGTAAGGCCAGAGAATAATGCTTCATATTCAAGCACACCCAATGTGCTGAAGATATAGTGAAAGTCATGGAGCGCGTCCACGCCCAAAAATGACTTATCTGCAAAAAGTATGGCGCCCTCATGCGCGGTGGACATATACCACGCGGTATGGTCCATCGAGATACCCAATATAAACAGCCCGGCCAAAAATGCCATCCTATTGCCTTGTTTTTTGTAGTAATATGCAATGCCAAGCGGAAAGCCCCATTGAAACAGCGTACCCATCGCTATCATGATAAACTGCGGACATGGCAGGATATAGCATACTCCGTGCCCGCCTTCATGTACGATGCCGAGCGTCTGCACAATAATGAACCGGTAGATAGCAAAAAGATACTCCGTCACACTTGCGATCTGATGCGGTGCACTCTCGTAGGGTTTGTAGTTGAGATAAAGCAGAAAAAACAGGGTGAAAAATACCAAAGCCGCCTTTTTGGCAGACTTGGTCGAGAGGTGGTCTGTTGCAGCCTCTTCCTTTGGGTCTTTAGGAAAGAGATGGGTGAACGAACTTTTTTTCAAAGACGCTCCTTTGCGGCCGATCAAACTCCATCATTAAAGATCGCGTGGATCGACGATCTTGCCGGCAATCGCCGAAGCCGCCGCCACAGCCGAATTGGCAAGATAGATCTCGGAAGTTCTTGCGCCCATTCTTCCTACAAAGTTACGGTTAGTCGTAGCAACGCAACGTTCACCGTCTCCCAAGATACCCATATACCCCCCCAAACATGCACCGCATGTAGGGTTCGAAACCACTGCGCCCGCTTCGATAAGTATATCAATCAATCCTTCATGCTGTGCCTGCAAAAGAATCTTTTGTGTAGCCGGGGTCACGATCATGCGGGTATGTTTTGCCACCCTTTTGCCTTTCATAATCTCTGCAGCGATACGAATATCTTCAATACGCCCGTTTGTGCATGACCCTATCATGACTTGATCAATCTTCAAATCATCTTTGACAGCTTGCTCTACAGGCTTACCATTCGATGGCAAAAATGGGTAGGCGATCACCGGCGAAAGTGCTGCCGTATCAATTGTGAGCGTTTGAACATAGGTTGCATCGGCATCGGCATAGTGTATTTTTGGTTGCGCTCTAAGTCCCCCGTTTGCCTCTTCTCTCTCTCTAAGATAAGTCTGTGTCACCTCATCTACTGCAAATATACCGTTTTTAGCGCCTGCTTCAATGACCATATTCGAGATAGAAAATCTATCTGCCATACCAAGGTACTGTACTGCATCGCCTGTAAACTCGATCGCTTTATAAAGTGCGCCGTCCACCCCTATCATACGGATAAGTTCCAAAATGATATCTTTGCCGTAAATATGTTTTCCAGGTTTTCCGGTAAGTATCACTTTAATTGTCTCGGGCACTTTAAACCAATTGCCTCCCGTAATCATCCCAAATGCCAAATCCGTACTTCCCATTCCGGTAGAAAATGCGCCCAATGCTCCATGCGTGCAGGTATGCGAATCTGCTCCGATGATCACATCTCCCGGAACCACAAGACCTTTTTCAGGAAGCAACGCATGCTCTATACCCATATCTTTTTCATCAAAAAAATACTTCATATCATGTTTGTAGGCAAAATTGCGGCTGATTTTAGCTTGATTTGCTGATGCGATATCTTTGGCAGGAATATAGTGATCCATGACGATACAAAAGTTATCAGGCTTTGCCAATTTTTCGGCTCCGCTCTCTTCAAATGCCCGAATAGAGATAGGGGTAGTAATATCATTACCGATAATCATATCAATATCTACTCTTACGATCTCTCCTGCATGCACCTCTTTGCCTGCATGTTCTGAGAAGATCTTCTCTGTAATGGTTTGTCCCATTGGTTATCCTTGGTTAAATGCTATTTGCGTTACGCGAATTATACCAAAATATTTTTATGGTAAAATTCTACAACCAACAAACCATACAGATTCTCTCACCAAGGTGAAGCTTTGGCAAGAAAATGTTTTAAGGACATTTGATCATGAAACTCTACGAACTCAAAGCCATAGCCAAACGTCTCAATGATTTTGCTTTTATCAGCCGCGCAAGACGCATAGAGGACAATACCATAGAGTTGACATTTGATAAAAATGAAAGCTATTTTTTCAATCTCACAAGGGGTCACAGCTTCATCTACAAAGCTCCTTCGCAAAGACCGCTTCAAGGCTATACTGCCCCCTTTGACACCCTGCTTCATACCCTGTTTTCAGGAAGTAAGATTGTCCACATTGAAGTGTCAAATCATGACCGTATTTTACGCATAAGTATTGCCCCTAAAAGCAGTTACAAAGACCGTACTATCTATCTGCAGATGGAGTTTACAGGTAAAAACACCAATGCAATACTTTTGGACAACAATGAAGTCATCATTGAAGCACTCAGGCATATAGACAGCGACAGTTCATTTCGTGTAGTCCGTCCCGGCATACAACTTCTCGCGATCCCACCGCATAAGCAACAAGAAGAGACAGAAAAAGAGATGCCCGATATCGATGCCTGTCTTGAAGAGAAATATAGACAGATACAGGCAAAAAGACTTTTGGAATTAAAAAAACAAAAGTGCTCTCTTATTGCAAAAAAAAGCGAAAAACTTGCCCGGCTCTTAGCGCAACTGCCCGATCAAGCAAAACTGGAAGAAGAAGAGAAGAGATACAAAACGTATGCCAATCTTATTTTAGCAAATCTTTATCAGATCAAACCCTATGATACCCTGCTTAAAACCTGTGATTTTGAAGGCAATGAAGTTACCATAGAACTGCCTCAAAACATCAAAGTCAACCGCATGAGCGACTACTTTTTCAACCTTGCAAAACGCACCAGAAACAAAGCAGTCAATATCCATATCGAAAAAGAAAATCTCGAGAGTAAAAAAACCTTTTATGACAATATCTACTATGCGCTTGAGCAAGCCAAAGAGCCCTATGAGCTTGAACTTCTTGTGCCCAAACGCGCCAAAGCGCAACGAAAAAAAGAGAAACTCAAAGAGGGAGAACTTTTTTGGATAGAGGGCTACAAAGTCTTTGTAGGAAGAAACAGCAACGAAAACCAAAAACTGCTTGCAATTGCCAAAGCCAATGATGTGTGGATGCACATACGAGATCTGCCCTCTTCCCATGTCATCATCAGAACCGACAAACAAAATCTTCCACAAAGCGTCATCGAAGCCGCAGCAAAACTGTGTGTTGATTTCTCTGTCAAAAACCCCGGAGATTATGCTGTGGATTACACCAAACGCAAATTTGTAAAAATTCAGGAAGGCTCAAGCGTACTGTACAATCAGTATCAAACCATTCGCGTCACAAAAGAAGGGGTAGAGATCAGAATTTAGCCTGCCTAGAAGTACCCTATAATCCAAAGCATGATATAATCATTTAAATTCTCAAGAGGAGGAACAGGACAATGACTAAAATTTTTACTGACTATCAAGAGCGATGGCTTACAGGCATAGCTCTTTTGGCATTGGTCGGATTGATTGGATGGATTGATAGTTTTTTTGTAATGTGGGCTTTTTTAGGGCTTATCTATATCTTTGCATTTTATGAAGCAATGAAGCTTTTCAATCTTACCGCTCCTTCTATGTATGTATGGGCTTTAGTTCTATGGATCGTTGCTTATTTTTATCCCAATCCTGATGATCTTTTTTTCTTTATGGCTGTTATTTTTGCCTCCTCTCTTGCCTATTTTCATAATTTTGACAAGAGACTGCTTTTGCCGTTTCTCTATCCTGTCAGCGGGATACTTTTTTTTCTTATCCTCTATAAAGATTTCGGTATTGCTGCGATGTTCTGGCTGCTTGTTGCGGTGGCGCTCACAGATATAGGTGCTTTTTTTACAGGCAAGGCGATAGGTAGAACCAAATTTTCTGACACTTCGCCCAACAAAACAATAGAAGGGGTGCTCGGAGGAGTCATTCTGGCTACTATACTGGGCAGTTTTGCCGGACTTTATGTTGCAGACTGGGGTATAGCTTTTATCGTCAGCTTGGCAACTTCTGTCTCTTCGGTTTTTGGTGATCTCTTTGAGAGCTATCTCAAGCGCGAGGCAGGAGTGAAAGACAGCGGCGATCTTCTCCCCGGGCACGGAGGAATACTGGATAGAATAGACGGATATCTTTTTGGCGCCATTATTATGGTTATTGCACTAAGAGCGCTTCTGTAGTTTTCATATGTCCAGTATCGTTCTTCTTGGCTCTACAGGTTCTATAGGCGTCAATACCTTGCTCATTGCCCAGCGTTACAACATCCGCATTGAAGCATTGGCGGCCGGAAGCAATATTGATCTGCTCAATGCGCAGATCAAAATACATCAACCAAAGATCGTTGCCATTGCGAACAAAAACGACAAAGACAAAGTGAACCATCCCTATGTACTTTGCGGCGAAGAAGGGATCTTGGAACTCCTTGAAATGTCACAAAGCCAAACTGTGGTTAATGCACTGGTAGGCTATGCGGGGTTGGCTCCTACCATGAAAGCGACTGCGCTTGGAAAAAAAGTAGCCCTCGCAAACAAAGAGTCACTTGTTGTTGCAGGCGAGTTTATTGATACTTCCCTTATTACCCCTATAGACAGTGAACATTTTGGATTGTGGTATCTGATCAATGAACGACCGCTCTCCAAACTTTATATCACCGCAAGCGGGGGCGCTTTCAGAGAATGGGAAACCAAAAAAATGGCCGGCGCTTCTTTTGCCGATGCACTCAAACATCCCAACTGGTCTATGGGAAATAAAATAACCATCGATTCTGCCACAATGACCAATAAACTCTTTGAACTTTTGGAGGCCAAATGGCTTTTTCATACTACACAAATCGATGCGGTAATAGAAAAAAAATCCATTATTCATGCTCTTGTAGAGTTTAAAGACGGTTCTACAACCGCACACCTTGCAGAAGTAGACATGAAACTGCCTATTGCCTTTGCGTTAATGGGTGAAATCCACGAACCTGTTTTGCCACCTACTAATCTCTTAAAGATAGGAAGTATAGAATTTTTACCTATCTGCGAGAAGCACTATCCTGTCTGGCAGATCAAAACACATCTTTTAGCCCACCCTCATCTTGGCGTTGTGGTCAATGCAGCCAACGAAGAAGCCATCAAAGCGTTTGAGCAAGAGAGATGTTCTTTTTTTGGAATGAGCGAAATGGTTTTAAGGGCGTATCAAAAATTTGAGAATATCAAACCAAAAAGCATTGATGAGATCATCGCGATAGACAAGGAAGTAAGAGCCTATGTCAACGCAAAATAAAGTGCTCATACTTCACGGTTGGGGAGGAAGCGATGCTCCTCATTGGCAGGCCGAACTTGCAGCAACTATAGCAAAAAATTATGGTACCGTCTCTTTTCCTCTGCTTGATAATTGTCACTTTCCCAGTAAAAACCGATGGACAAAACAGCTCAAAAGTATTCTTGAGGATTTTAAACCAGATACTGTAGTCTGTCACTCGCTTGGCAACACGCTTTGGTTTTGGCTTTCACAGAACAAGATACCCGCGATCAAACGTCTTTTTCTTGTATCGCCGCCTTCTCTTGCCACACAGATTGAAACGATCAAAACCTTCTTTCCCTGCCCTCTGCCCGATACTCTGCATGCTAAAGAGGTAACAATGATCGTCTCTGATAACGATCCCTATATCACCCCGGATGAGGCACGCAAGATCGCCGGCCATTTTGGGATCATGCCGATCATCCTTCACAATGCGGGCCACATCAATACCGATAGCGGGTACGGGAAATGGGAACTGATTGAAAAATTAGTCATCAAAAACGGGCAATGAATCATCACAAAAGAAAATATAAGGAAAAAATAGTGCGAAGCCATACCATCCAAAATTTCTCATTTCTCATTTCTCATTTCTCATTTGAAAATTCCATTCGGAGATTTTCATGATACTTAGCATTGAAAGCAGTTGCGACGACAGCTCCATAGCTGTAACCCAAATAAAAACCAAACAAGTGCTCTACCATAAAAAAATTTCTCAAGAGGCAGAACACTCTTGCTATGGAGGTGTTGTACCTGAACTTGCATCAAGATTGCATGCCGTAGCACTTCCCCAGATACTGCAAGAGACCAAACCTTACTTCGATAAGCTCCAAGCCGTTGCCGTTACCCATCAGCCAGGACTTGGGGTGACCCTGCTTGAGGGGATTACGATGGCAAAAACATTGGCAACATTTTTAAAGATACCTCTCATCCCCGTGCATCATCTTAAAGCACATATTTACTCTCTTTTTATCGAAAAAGAAACCCTTACGCCTTTGCTTGTTTTACTTATTTCAGGGGGGCACACCCAAATCATCCGCGTCAAAAATTTTGACCATATGGAAATTCTTGCGACGAGCATAGACGACAGTGTCGGAGAGAGTTTTGATAAATGCGCCAAGATGATGGGATTGGGCTATCCCGGAGGGCCACTCATAGAACAGCTTGCCCAAAAAGGCGACGAAAGTCGTTTCGATCTTCCCGTACCTTTACGCAACTCCCCCCTGGTGGCCTTTTCACTTTCAGGATTGAAAAATGCTGTACGGCTCAAAGTTGAAGAGTTGGGAGGAAGTGACAACATAAACGAAAAAGACAAAGCGGATCTGGCCGCCTCGTTTCAAAAAGCCGTCAAACTTCATCTGATTCAAAAAAGCAAAAAAATCTTTGCCAAAGAATCTATCAAAGATTTTGCTATCGTAGGAGGCGCTTCGGCTAACCAATATCTCCGTCGCGCTTACCTGGATCTTTGCTATGAATTTAAAAAAACAATGCATGTTGCACCATTGGAATTTTGTTCCGACAATGCTGCAATGGTTGGACGATACGGCATTGATGCGTTTGAAAGAAAACAATTTATCGATCCCGATGCGATCGATATAGTCAGCACCAAAAAACAACAAAGCGGGATGCTGCTCTAGCCCGGCTTTTCAAAACCGCACAACACTTCTTTATCGCCCCAATAGCGCACAGCACTCGATATCTAAGCTACTTTAGGGTAAAATAAATATCTTTATAATCTACAAAACCCAAAAAATTGGAGTCTACAATATGAGTGATTACGGTGCCAGTAATATTAAAGTCCTGAAGGGACTTGAAGCAGTAAGAAAAAGACCAGGAATGTATATCGGTGATACTTCCGAAAAAGGACTTCATCACCTTGTCTATGAAGTAGTAGACAACTCAATTGACGAGGCAATGGCCGGCTTTTGCGATACAATCAAAGTCACACTCACTAAAGCCGGTTCGGCAATCATTGAAGACAATGGGCGCGGTATCCCTGTAGCCGAGCATCCTGGTGAAAAAATCTCTGCGGCGACCGTAGTGCTCACCGTACTTCATGCGGGAGGGAAATTTGACAAAGATACCTATAAGGTTTCAGGCGGTTTGCATGGAGTAGGTGTTTCTGTTGTCAATGCACTTTCCAAAGAGTTGCATCTTACCATCCACCGCGAAGGCAATACCTATGAACAAACATTCAGAAAAGGTATTCCCCAGGATCCTTTGGTTGCTACAGGAAGCAGTCGTAAAAAAGGAACCAAGATAGAATTCTGGCCTGATGAAACGATCTTTACCGAAGGTGTGGTTTTTCAAAAATCCATTTTGATGAAACGCTTTAAAGAACTTTGCTATCTCAACCCCCAAATCAAAATCGAATTTAAAGACGAAAGAGACGCAACACAAGAGACCTTCCATTTCGAAGGAGGATTACGCCAGTTTGTAGAAGACATGAACACCAAACCGCCTCTTTCTACCGCACAGTTCTTTCAAGGGAAGACCGATGATATTGAGATAGATATCGCTTTAATGTATTGCGATTCTGACACCGACAAAGTGCTCTCTTTCGTCAATAACATCAAAACTCCGGATGGCGGTACACATGAAACCGGCTTTAGAACCGGACTTACGCGATCGCTTTCAAGCTATATTGCCAATAATGCCAATGCAAAAGAGAAAAACACAAAGATTACCGGTGACGACTGCAAAGAAGGACTTGTTGCAATTGTTTCCGTACGTGTTCCTGAACCACAATTTGAAGGGCAAACCAAAGGGAAATTAGGCTCTAGCTATGTGCGTCCTTTGGTACAAAAATTCTTCTCAGAAAACTTCAACAAGTACCTCGAAGAGACTCCGCTTGAAGCCAAAGCGATTATGGCGCAGGTATTGCTTGCCGCCAGAGGAAGAGATGCGGCCAAAAGAGCGAAAGATTTGGTTAAACGCAAAGATTCCATGAGCATAGGAACGCTTCCGGGCAAACTTGCAGACTGCCAAAGCAAAGATCCTGTAATATCAGAGATCTATCTGGTGGAAGGGGATTCTGCAGGCGGTTCGGCAAAACAGGGAAGAGACAGGGTTTTCCAGGCAATTTTACCGCTTAAAGGTAAAATTCTCAATGTAGAAAAAGCACGATTGGATAAAATCCTTAAATCCGATGAGATCAAAAATATGATCACCGCTTTAGGTTGCGGTATAGGAGATGAGTTTGACGGGGAGAGGCTTCGCTACCATAAAATTATTATCATGACCGATGCCGATGTTGACGGCAGCCATATTCAAACGCTTTTGATGACTTTCTTTTTCAGATTTTTACGCCCGGTGATTGAAAGGGGATATTTATATCTTGCGCAGCCTCCTCTTTACCGTTACAAAAAAGGCAAAAATGAAATCTATCTTAAAGACGATAAGGCTCTCAACGATTATCTTATTGAAAACGGCATATCAGCCATAGAGAGCGAAACAATGGGGATAGCTGACCTTGTTGATCTCTTTAAGCTTGTTGCCTACTACAAAATGACCCTCAAAGAGATAGAAAAACGTTTTGCTTTACTTGAAGTGCTTCGCTATATGATAGAAACACCGGATATCATAGGCGCATCAAATAAAGAACTGGCACAAACCATAGAAAAATTTATTACCGATTTGGGATATAACATTCTAAGCAAAAGCATTACCGATGACACGATCCATCTTTTTGTGCAAACCAAAGACGGACTTGAAGAACTTATCGTAGACGAGATCCTCTTCACCAATCCTCATTACAATGAAGCTATTCATATCCATCAAAAGATACAGTCACACATTACCGATGAATTTAGAGACAAAGATCTGCTTAAACTGTTTGCTGAAGTAGAAGCCTCGGCAAAAAAAGGCGCCTATATTCAGCGCTACAAAGGTCTTGGAGAAATGAACCCAGAGCAGCTTTGGGAAACAACCATGACACCTGAGAACAGAAGATTGCTTCAAGTAAAAATAAATGACGTAGAAGAAGCCAGCGATACGTTTACTCTCTTTATGGGAGACGAAGTAGAACCTAGAAGAAATTACATCGAGAGCCATGCAAAAGATGTAAAACATCTGGATGTCTAATGCTGCTTTCAGAACTGGAAGAGCGGGGGCGGCGGTTTAGGCTTGCCCTTAGGGCTGCCATTCCTATCTTGCTTCTTGTTTTTTTGGTGTTTTATGCTATTTTTTTAAAAAACAAAAATATCGATCTTGGTCCAGAAAACCAGCTATTGCTTGCAGGTATTGTTTTTATCAGTGTGTATTTTGTCTATTTTCTTATGGAAATCAGCGCGAAAGAAACATTGGTAGATCAAACCACAAAAGGATTCAACCAAAAGAGTTTTATCAAAAAACTACGACATTACAAACCAAAATCTCTTGCACTTCTTATCGTAGACAACCTTGAAACACTCAATGATCACTATGGTGTAGAAGAAATCGATCTGTTGCTCTATACCCTTATACATCAGCTAAACTCAGATCTTGCGGAACAGGGGTTACACAATGCGCTTATAGGCAGACGCTATGGGGCAGAATTTTTAATTGCCCTAAATGAAAACCATCAAAACATCCAATCGATCTTCAATGACATTATTGAAAAAAATAAAACCATTAACGATATCGAATTGGATTATAAATTTGCAGTTATCACCAATACCGATCAAGGTTTTGAAAAAATCATTTCTCAACTTAAAGATATTATCCAAACACAAAACAATAGCGCCCCCGAACAAAAAAATGACAATATTGTAAAAGATGCGAAAGAGATTACAGCTATTGAAACTTCTGTTGTTGATGCTTTACAAAAAGAGGATATTTCACTTACGTTTAGGCCGCTGCTCCATGTTAAGAACAACAAGGTCGACATCTATGAAATATCAGTAAAATTAAAAACAAAAAACAAAATCAGTATTTTGCCTAAAGTATATCTTCCCATCATCAACCGGCTGGGTCTGGGAAGACAGTATGATTGGCTGATTGTCAAACGCGTTTTTACCCTTTTGCCTCTTTTGGACGAAAGCATCTCTCTAACGTTCAATCTTTCACCTTTTTCCCTCAGAAGCAAAACCTTTCAAGAAAAGTTTTTTTCTGCCCTGGATCAAGCCAATATTCGTCCTTCGCGCTTAATCATACAACTTTATGAACGAAAAGCTCATCATAATCTAAGCGGCTATCTTGAAACACTTAAGTACATTCGAGCCAAAGGAATACGTATCTGTATTGATAATTTTGGCGCATCCAACGCTTCGATGGAATATATAAAACATTTCAAGTTTGATATGGTACAGTTTGATCGTGACTATATCACAAACCTAAACGATGAAACCAATTATGCCATGCTGCGCTCACTGATAAAAATGAGCCAAGAACTTGCTATCCTTACAGTTGCTAAATGGGTAGATAAAGCAGAACAAAAAACATCGCTTAAAACACTTGGCATTGATTATTTGCAAGGTTTTGGAATAGGTGAACCCTTAAATGAAAAAGATTTAATTTACAAATACAACTAAAGGACGAAAAATGAAATACGGAGAAAAAGAGATTCTGGATTTTGATATCAACGATCCAGAACATTACTGGCCCAATGAGCATGAAAAAAATTACACGATAAATATTGAACTTCCTGAATTTATGGCAAAATGCCCACGCTCAGGCTATCCGGATTTTGCTACACTTAAACTTACCTACCAGCCTGATAAAAAAGTGATCGAACTCAAAGCGCTTAAGCTCTATATCAATTCATTTATAAATAAATATATTTCCCATGAAAATGTAGCCAATGAGATATATGATACACTCTTTTCAAAATTAGAACCAAAATCCATGAAGCTTGTAGCAGACTTTAATCCAAGAGGCAACGTACACACTATCATAGAAATAGACAGTAAAGCGAACTGATACGTATTACAATTTGACATTCTTTTTAAAAGTATTTTAAAAATCTATTATGATACCCTGCATTACACAAAGGAGAATCATGATAGATTTTGAAAATGTCATACAAAGGGTAAAGTACACCATTATGCTGCACTCAGACAAAAAGAAAATCCTTGATAAAGATATTGCAGAAGCACTTGGACTCTCGGCTCCTTACTTTGCCGTTATCAAGAAAAGGGAAAAAATTCCCTATGAAGCCATAGCTTATTTTTGCAAAAAACACCATATTAATATGAACTGGATACTGATGGCGCAAGAGCCTAGAGCATTTTAGTTTATCAATTACCAATATGGCTCATCAAAGAGCATTTTGCTGCACACAAGACAAAATGCATATAAATCCAACAATAAAATCAACCGTTGTTCTTTTTTACTTTCTTCTCCTGTCTTTATTGATGATTTTTCCGAATGCTTTGATATCATATTTACTCACGATCATATACCGCGGTATAGCCATCATTGAATCTTTTGGTGTTGCATGCCTGTCATCAATTGTCAGTGCGGCGCTATAGCCTGCGTGTATCGCTTTTGCTTCAAGTTCA
Organism: Sulfurovum sp. UBA12169; assembly: GCA_002742845.1. NCBI lineage: Bacteria > Pseudomonadati > Campylobacterota > Epsilonproteobacteria > Campylobacterales > Sulfurovaceae > Sulfurovum > Sulfurovum sp. UBA12169. The sequence continues at coordinate 231,430 of DLUH01000005.1, forward strand.
TCGTCATAAATTCCAAATGCCCATGCCAGATATGTCACTTCGTGTCCCATTTTTTCTTCGAGTATCTGTCTGGCGCCACGAAGTTGCCTGTCAACAAATTTGGCATACTCGCTCGATGAAAGTTTTTTCTTTTCTTGTTTAAAATGGGGATGCCAGTAGGTGTGTGATTCAACACGAAAAAACGTCGTTGCTTCAAGTTCCCGCAGCTGCTCCCATGTCATGGCATATTTGGCATTGGATATTGCACTGGGATAAATAAACAGTGTTACAGGAATACGGTATTTTATCACCAATGGAGCCATATGGGCATAAACACTTTTATGCCCGTCATCAACGGTGAGGACAACTGATTTGGAAGGAATGGATTCTGTTTCTCCTTTGAGATATTTGATTGCACTCTCTAGGGAAACCACTGTGTATCCGTTCGATTTAAGCCATGCAAGCTGTTGGGCAAATGCATCGGTTTTAATTGTCATTGCATCGCTTGCTTCGGTGCCAAAACGATGATAGCACAAAATGGGAACTTTTTTCTCTATTGTGTCTCCACGCAAAAAATCTGTAAACAAAAAAATTACTAAAAATAAATACATGCTACTCAGTGCCAATGCTATCTTCCTTGCAAATTTCACCCGTTAGCCGCAAAGAAAAGCTGTTTTGTGTATGTTTACCGAACAGGGCTATCACTTGCTGTTTCCGATTGAAGAAGACCGGCGGCAGTGTAAACATTGCGCGCATTCCACAACATCCATCCGCAGCTGCCAAAATCTTCACTGGCACGGATTTGATCGCGAATCTCTTTCTGGCCATAGTTGCGCCGGTCAAAGGCATAATCACGAAAAGCTTGAAGCCATGGGCGGTAAGTCAGAGGTGAACCTCCGGATTTTTCGAGTGCTTTTTTTAGTGTATGATTGACGATCTCATAGTTAGCCTTAACCGGATTTAAGTAGCCGGGAATTCCCACATGGAAACCGCTTGGATAAAGCATAGGAGAAAGATAATCAACATATGACGCCATCGCATCAACTCTCTGGCCAATCCCAAGGTCGGCATTGTTCCAGCATACATAACCGAAAATATCTGCGGAGATAAATACATTGTAAGGAGTCAAACGTGTTCGTGCATGTTTCAAAAATTCGTTAATTGTTTTGACACGCTCTGATTGTGTATTTTTGACTGAAAATTTAAGTCCTTTACGGTCCGGGAAGCGAACATAATCAAACTGTATTTCATCAAATCCCGCTTCTGCGCTCTCTTCGGCAATAGAAATGATATAATCCCACGCTTTTTTTTGCGACGGATCTATCCAGTAGAGTCCCTCTCTGTCTTTAAACAACGTACCGTCAGCTTTTTTGACTCCCCATTGCGGATAAGCTCTAACAAAAGTAGTATCTTTAAAGCATACAATTCGTGCAATGGTATAAATTTTCTCTTTTTTTAAATCAGTTACAAACTGTTTTAAATCTCTAAAGCGGACCATCTTTTGTGCGTGGATATTGTTGGCGACAGAATTGGAACTTCTGTGGGCTATCTGTCCGCGATCCATTTTTATATCAATAACTAACGCATTGATTTCGGTGGTTCGGATGAGATGTTTGGCATTATTGATTATTTTATCTTGTGAAGCTCCAAAACTCGAGAGATAAAGAGCTTTAGGAGTAATGCGATCAAGATAGATTGTGCCGCCCCTTTTGTAAAATGTACGCTCGTATCCAACAGCGCGTATGCCGATACTTTCTGAAAGGGGTACATGAAAAACTCCGTTTGCATCCGTGCGATACTCTTTTCCTTCTGAGGTGATAATTGCTGATTCAATCGGTTTGGCATTTTTTTTATCGAGTATGAGTCCTGTTGTTACCGCACTCCATACAACCGTACTAGTCCCAATAAAAAAGATAACTGCTTGCCTTATCCAGGGAAAGACGAGATCTCTACTTGAATTTATCATACCAAACCCCATTATTTACAGCTTTTATAAACCAATGGCTAGTATATCTTATTTTACTTTTGGAACCGGTACTATTTGTTTTAGGAAGTAGTTAAAAAGTAGAGGAGGGAAAAGAGTTATGTATCAAAGCATATGCTTTGATACAACTACTCTTAAAAGCGCAGTAAAGTGCTGCAAAAATTAGCTGTTTCTTTTCGCAACAATCTCTTTGGCTACATTGGTTGGGACTTCTTCATAGTGATCAAATTCCATTGCATAGGTTGCACGACCTTGTGTCATTGAGCGTAAATCAGTTGAATATCCGAACATTTCAGAAAGCGGTACGAAAGCATCTACAATTTTATTTCCTGCTCTGTCGTTCATGCCGTTAACCTGACCGCGTCTTTTCGAGATATCGCCAATAACGTCACCCATATACTCTTCAGGCACTTCAACTTCAACCTTCATCAAAGGCTCCAAGATCACAGGATTTGCTTGTCTGGCACCTTCTCTAAAGCCCATAGAACCTGCGAGTTTAAAGGCCATTTCAGATGAATCCACATCATGATAGCTTCCATCATACAGTGTTACTTTGACATCCACTACAGGATATCCGGCTTGGATACCTCTTCCCATAGCTTCCTCAATACCCTTATTAACAGGCTGGACAAACTCTTTTGGAATCACCCCGCCTTTAATTTCATCCACAAATGTATATCCGGCACCCGGCTCTTGCGGTTCAATCCTGAGGAATACGTGTCCGTACTGACCGCGACCGCCTGATTGTTTTGCGTATTTGTACTCTTTGTTAACAGATGATCTGATTGTTTCACGGTATGCAACTTGCGGTGCACCTACTTCCGCTTCTACTTTAAATTCGCGTTTCATACGGTCAACAATGATCTCAAGGTGAAGCTCACCCATACCGGAAATAATTGTTTGGCCTGATTCTTCATCCGTATTGACCCTAAAGGATGGATCCTCTGCGGCAAGTTTACCCAATGCGATACCCATTTTTTCTTGGTCAGCTTTTGTTTTTGGTTCAACCGCAACAGAGATAACAGGATCCGGGAAATCCATTCTTTCAAGTACAACTTTATCTGACGGATCACAAAGCGTATCACCTGTTGTAGTATATTTCAGTCCGACAACCGCACCGATTTCACCTGCATGGATCATATCAACTTCTTCACGTTTAATAGCATGCATCTTCATGATACGGCCCACGCGCTCTTTTTTATCTTTTGTCGTATTGTGCGCATATGAACCTGAATTCAATGAACCTCGATAGACACGGATAAATGTTAATTGGCCCACAAACGGATCGGTCATAATTTTAAATGCCAATGCAGCAAATGGACCATTGTCGGTAGATGGCACGATGACCTCTTTCTCTTCATCATCCATCATTGTACCCTTGATATCCATCGCTTCTACCGGAGAAGGAAGATAGGCAACAACTGCGTCTAGAAGTGTCTGAACCCCTTTATTTTTAAAGGCTGTGCCGGCTGTCATCGGGACAATATACATACCGATAGTAGCGGCTTTGACACCAGCAATGATTTCTTCCTGTGTCAACTCTTCGCCTTCAAGGAATTTTTCCATAAGCGCATCATTGCCTTCAGCTTCCGAGATAGATTCAATCATTTTTTCTCTATACTCTTGTGCTTTGTCTTGAAGCTCTTCTCGGATGTCTTGCTCATGGTATGCTGAACCCATTGCAGCGTCTGCATCCCATACAATCTCTTTCATTTTTATAAGGTCAACCACACCTTCAAAATTGTCTTCTGCCCCAATAGGAATTTGGATCGGTACCGGATTTCCTTTGAGTCTATCGCGAATTTGTCTTTCAACTTCATAAAAGTCTGCACCTGTTCTATCCATTTTGTTAACAAATACGATAGAAGGTACACCATAACGGTTTCTTTGTCTCCATACGGTTTCTGACTGAGGCTGAACTCCGCCAACCGCACAGAATACTGAAACAGCGCCATCCAATACTCTCATTGAACGCTCAACTTCGATCGTAAAGTCAACGTGGCCCGGAGTGTCGATAATATTGATCTGTTTTCCTGCCCATTGACAAGTTGTCGCGGCAGAAGTAATCGTAATACCTCTTTCTTGTTCTTGTTCCATCCAGTCCATCGTTGCAGCACCATCATGCACCTCACCGATTTTGTGTTCTACTCCTGTGTAAAACAGGATTCTTTCTGTCGTTGTTGTTTTTCCTGCATCAATATGAGCAGCAATACCGATATTTCTTACATCTTCAAGTTTGTGCGATCGTGCCATGATTTATTTCCTTACCATCTATAGTGAGCAAATGCTTTATTTGCTTCTGCCATTTTATAAGTATCTTCTTTCTTTTTAAATGCAGAACCTTTTTCGGTCGCCGCATCCATAAGTTCATTACTTAAGCGCTCCATCATTGTTCTTTCATTTCTTTTTCTGGCTGCATCTATAATCCATCTGATACCAAGTGATTGTTGTCTAGCCGGTCTCACTTCGATTGGCACTTGATAAGTAGCACCGCCTACTCTTCTGCTTTTTACTTCCATTACAGGCTTCACATTGTCCATTGCTTTATTAAATACTTCAATGCCTTTTTCGCCTGATTTTGATTCAATTCTCTCTAATGCAGCATACATTACTTTTTGCGCAACACTTTTCTTTCCATCCAGCATAATCGCATTGATGAATTTTGTTAATACTTTAGAACCGTGTACCGGATCTGGCAATACCGGTCTAACGGGAGCTTTTCTTCTTCTCATTATTATTTCCTCTTCAATCTTTACTTGTTGATTTACTCAAGTCTTGTCCCCTAAGGTTTTTGACAACACCTGTTTAAAGCTTATTACTAAGCTTACACTCACCCCATTGATCGCATTCGAAACGTATTTCGGAATCTCTTTGGAGGTTTCCTCTTTTACTATTTAGTTAAAAGGTTTACTATTTTTTAGGTCTTTTGGTACCATATTTGGATCTGGCAACTGTTCTGCCATTTACACCTGAGGCATCAAGGGCGCCACGAACAATGTGATATTTCACACCCGGTAAATCTTTGATTCTTCCGCCTCTTACAAGTACAATCGAGTGCTCTTGCAGGTTGTGGCCTTCGCCGCCGATATATGAAATAACTTCAAATCCGCTTGTTAATCTAACTTTGGCAACTTTTCTAAGCGCTGAGTTAGGTTTTTTTGGAGTTGTAGTATAAACTCTGGTACATACGCCTCTTCTTTGAGGACATTTTACAAGCGCAGGTGATTTAGATTTTTTCACCACTTTTTTACGCTCTTTACGAATTAACTGATTAATTGTAGGCAAATCGTTTCCTTTCTGGTTAGTTTGAATTGAATCTGGTTTTTACACCATATAAAAACATTTATAACAAATACTTTTATATGCTGTATCATAGAAAAATGGAGGCATATTATAGTGAAAATAGCTTTATATAAGCTTATAAAAAATGCTTATGAAGTTGCAAGAATAGAACTTGCAACTTCACACATCAAGCGCACAATGCGCATCTTGTCGCTAGTTTCTTGACAAATGAATATTGTCCAGATTTATCATACCTGTACCTACAGGAATCAAACGACCGATAACCACATTTTCTTTAAGATCTTCTAGCCTGTCGATTGTGCCTGCTATAGAAGCGGTTGTCAATACCTTTGTTGTATCCTGGAAAGATGCCGCAGAAATAATACTGTCTGCACCTACGGCTGATCTGGTAATACCTACAAGCATAGGTTCGGCAATCGCCGGCTCTCCCCCAAGAGCAATAACACTTTCGTTCTCTTCTTGGAATTTACGTCTAGAAACGATATCTCCTTCGATGAATTTGCTGTTTCCGCTCTCTATCACTTTAACTTGTCTCATCATTTGAGACACAACAATTTCGATATGCTTATCTGAGATATTTACCCCTTGTCTTCTATAGACCTGCTGTACTTCACTCACAATGTACTCATACAATGCTTTTTCGCCGAGTGCGGCAAGGATATCATGACTCGCAACAGTCCCGTCTGTTAATTTTTCGCCCGCATGCACAAATTCACCCGCATGCACTAGAGCTACTTTATTCTTATCGATAAACTGTTCAGTCTCTTGACCATTTTCGCCGGTAATAATCAGTCTATCTTTTCCTCTTAATGCCTTACCGAAACTTACGACCCCGTCGATTTGAGCAATAAGCGCAATATCTTTTGGGCGTCTTGCTTCAAAAAGTTCAGATACTCTTGGAAGACCTCCGGTGATATCTTTTGATTTTTGCGCTGCCTTTGGTGTTTTTGCCAAAATATCGGCAATACTAACCTCATCGCCGTCTCTTACAAACAAAATCGTTTTAGGATCTAGCTGGTAACGAATTATTTCGCCCGAATTGGTTGCAAGTATAATTGCCGGTTTATATGCCGTTGGAATATAGTCGTTCAATTCAAGCCTTATATCCCCGGTCACTTCATCAAACTGCTCAACAACCGTCACCCCGGGAATAATATCTTCAAACTTAAGTGTACCGCTTTGTTCAGCAATAATAGGCTCAGAATAAGGATCCCACTCCGCCACAACTACCTGTGTAGAAACTTCTGGTGCAGAAAGAATATCTCCTTTGCCTACCACTGTATTGTTGTCTACCTGAACGACAGAACCTCTTGAGATGTAGTGTCTTGCAGCCTCTCTGTTGTTACCATCAACAATCACAGCAAAAAGACCTTTTTTCACCACTTTGGTATCTTTTTTCAGCTCGCTATACTCTTCAAGATGATCGCCCTTAAGCAAGAAGAACTTCACGGTGCCTTTTGTTTCAGCAATAACCTCTTGTGTTACCGGCGCACCATCCTCTACTTTTAATTCGCTTGCAAACGGGATACGGCTTGGAATACTCCATCCCTCTTTAATCACATCAACAATGGAGTCACCCTCTTCTACTTTTTCTCCATCTTCAAGCGGCAAGAAAAGTTTTCCTTCAATTTTACCGGCAACTCCTGCAAGCTCATTTGATTTTGCTACATCGGTTTTTCTAAGATTGTATTTAATCTCTTCTGCGCCTTCTGCACGAACAGAAACGATATATTCATCGTGTGTTACAACAATCGATACTGTTCCCGTCGCAATGGCTTTGATTTTAGGCTCAACCAAAAGCACACCTGCATTTCTTCTATTCGCAACAATCAAATTGCCTTCACGGTTACGATACACAGAAAGATTATAGTATCGTATAAATCCTTCTTTGCTTGCCACAACCTGTCTTTCTTCTTTTCCGGCAGTTGCCGTACCGCCTGTGTGGAAAGTACGAAGTGTAAGCTGTGTACCGGGTTCACCGATTGACTGAGCTGCGATGACCCCTACCGCTTCTCCGGTTTTTACCATTTTATTATCTGCCATATTCAGCCCATAACATTTTGCACAAATGCCTTTAGGTGCCTTGCAAGAAGAAGGGGCTCTTATCACTACCGATCTCACTCCGGCTTCTTGCACTTTTGTTGCAGTCTCTTCATCGATCATGGTTCCTTCGCTTACCAATACTTCATTGGTAATAGGATCGATAACGTCTTCAGCAAGTACACGTCCATAAATACGATCTACAAGCGGTTCTATCATTTCGTTACCTACAACGATATCTGAAACCTGAACCCCTTCGTGCGTTCCACAATCTGTCATAGAAATTTTAACATTTTGTGCGACATCGATCAATTTTCTGGTCAAATACCCGGCGTTTGCTGTTTTAAGCGCAGTATCGGCAAGACCTTTTCTTGCACCGTGTGTTGAAATAAAGTACTCAAGCACATTTAGGCCTTCACGGAAATTTGACGTAATAGGTGTTTCGATAATAGATCCGTCTGATTTCGCCATAAGTCCCCTCATCCCCGAAAGCTGTCTGATTTGTGCCGCAGAACCCCTTGCGCCCGAGTCAGCCATCATATACACCGAGTTAAATCCGTCTTTATCTCCTCTGATAAGATCCATCAATTGTTCAGCAATACTATTGTTTGCATCTGTCCAGATATCAATAATCTTGTTATAACGTTCTTGGTCAGTCAAAAGACCTGCACCAAATTGTCTTTGGATCTCTTTCACTTCGGCTTTTGCAGAAACGATAAGTTCTTCTTTAATACTAGGTATCTTAATATCATCAATAGAGATTGAAACGCCTACTTTGGTCGCATACTTGAAACCCATATCTTTAAGGTCATCAAGGAAAGTTGCCGTTTGCGCTACCCCACCCATTTTGTAGATATAGTCAACTAATACACCGATGTCTTTTTTCTTCAAGATTTTGTTCCAATATCTTTCAGGAACATAGTCAGGAATAATAGATTTTAAAATTAATCTTCCGGCGGTTGACTTTGCAATCTTTCCTTCTATCACAGTTCTTATGCGCGCATTTAGATCAAGTGCATTTTGCTCAAATGCAATTTCTACCTCTTCCACGTTGGCAAAAAGTTTATTTTCACCCTTTACATCATTTTTCTCAAGCGTAAGATAATAAAGTCCTAAAATCATATCCTGAGACGGAACGGCAATCGCCTTACCCGAAGCAGGAAGCAAGATATTCATGGAAGCCAGCATCAACACCTTTGCTTCTGCAATTGCCTCATCCGAAAGCGGTATGTGTACTGCCATTTGGTCACCGTCGAAGTCAGCATTGAATGCAGAACAAACAAGAGGATGCAATTGGATCGCTTTGCCTTCAATCAGCCTTGGGTGAAATGCCTGAATAGAAAGCTTATGAAGTGTCGGTGCACGGTTAAGAAGTATTGGATAATTTTCAACCACTTCTTCTAGGCATTCCCACACTTCATTCTCTTGTTTTTCGATCATTTTTTTAGCTTGCTTCAGCGTTGTCGCATAGCCTTTTTCTTCAAGTTTTGCCATCAAATGGGGCTTAAAGAGCTCTATCGCCATTTTTTTAGGCAATCCGCATTGATCCATGCGCAAGTCCGGTCCTACAACAATAACAGAACGTCCCGAAAAGTCAACCCTTTTACCTAAAAGGTTTTGTCTAAATCGTCCTTGCTTACCTTTAATTACTTCAGAAAGTGATTTTAGGGGTCTTTTATTGGCCCCTTTTACTGCATTTCCTCGTCTGCCGTTATCAAAAAGAGCGTCTACCGCTTCTTGGAGCATACGTTTTTCATTTCTCACAATAATCTCTGGAGCATCAAGCTCTACAAGTCTTTTAAGACGCTGATTTCGATTGATAACTCTTCTATAAAGATCGTTTACATCCGAAACGGCAAATTTTCCGCCATCAAGGCTTACGAGCGGTCTTAAATCCGGAGGCAGAACCGGCAGCTGCGTCAGCATCATCCATTCTGGTCTGTTTCCCGAATGAAGAAACGCTTCGATCACCTTAAGGCGCTTGACGATTGTCTTTCTTTTTGCTTCAGATTTTGTCGCTTCAATCTCTTCTTTGAGTTGATTAAACATTTCAACCAAATCAAGTTCTGCCAAAAGTTCCTGAATGACCTCTCCGCCCATTCTTACGTCCAATGCAGTTCCGCCAAAACGTTGCATAATTTGCTGATATTGCTCTTCATTGAGTACATCATATTTTTGAAGGGGATTCAATCCTTCACTGTCATAACTTGCTTCTGCAGGTGTTTTGACGATATACGCCTCATAATACAATACTCTTTCAAGATCTTTCATCTTTACGCCCAAAAGCGTACCGATTCGTGACGGAAGAGATGAAACATACCAAATATGTGCAACAGGCGCAATAAGATCAATATGACCCATGCGTGTTCTTCTTACTTTGGAAGTAGTGACTTCTACGCCGCACTTCTCGCATACAACACCTTTGTAGCGCATTTTTTTATATTTACCGCAAAGACACTCATAATCTCTGATCGGTCCAAAAATTTTTGCGCAGAAAAGACCGTCACGTTCGGGTTTAAGGGTTCTATAATTGATGGTTTCCGGTTTTTTTACTTCGCCATAACTCCAAGAGAGTATTTTTTCGGGGCTGGCAACTCTTAGCTGTAACGCTTCTATATCCAGCGGTCTCTCTTCACTATTGAGATCTATTGGTGTTAAATTCTCTAATCCCTTACTCATGTTCACCCTCCACTACTTTTTTCTTCTCATATAATTCTGTATCCAATCCTAATGCTTGTAGTTCTTTCGTCAATACAAACAATGTTTCAGGCACTCCTGATTCAGGCACAGATTCGCCTTTGGTTAACGCCCTGTAGGCTCTTGCTCTACCTTCAACGTCATCAGACTTGATAGTTAGCATTTCTTTAAGTACATGAGATGCACCATAAGCTTCAAGCGCCCAAACCTCCATCTCTCCGAATCTTTGTCCGCCAAAAAGGGCTTTACCGCCGACAGGCTGCTGTGTCACAAGTGAATATGGGCCGGTTGAACGTGCATGCATTTTTTCATCAACCAAATGGTGGAGTTTAAGCATATACATATACCCGACATTGACTCTTTCAATCATCTGATCACCTGTTTTTCCATCAAAAAGTACCATTTTTCCGTCATCTGCTATCTTTGCCAATGCGAAAAGTTTTTCAAATTCTTGCTGATTGGCGCCTTCAAATACCGGTGCTGCAAACTTCACCCCTTTAGACCAGTCGCGGGCATATTTAAGTAAAGACTCATCGTCCATCTCATCAAGTACTTCTTTGGCATTCATTAGTTTGGCTACGTCTGCGATCTCGATCATCTTAGCTTTAAGATTTTGGATGAAATTTTGTTGTTTATTTTCAAACATCTCTTGGATCTGTTCGCCCAATTTTTTGCCCACAAGCCCTAAATGCACCTCAAGGATTTGCCCGATATTCATACGAGAAGGCACCCCCAGAGGATTCAAAATAATATCAACAGGTCTTCCGTCTTCCATATACGGCATGTCAATCTCTGGAACAATATTTGAAACGATACCTTTATTCCCGTGGCGACCCGCCATCTTGTCCCCAACTTTTAGTTTTCTTTTAGTAGCAATATAAATTTTAACCAATTTAGTGACGCCGCTTGGAAGAATATCGTCTTTTTCGAGCACGCTTAATTTCTCTTCATGATCGTTTTTAAGTCTTTTTTTCTGCTTCAAGAAATAATTTTTCAATGCCTCATATTCATTTTGCACTTCATCTTTATAAGACTGAACGACTCCTCTAAGGGCGAATCTATTGATCTCCTTGATAACTTCTTCGGGAATTTTTGAACCTGCCTGATATTCAGATTCACCCACAGTAACATCTTTCGAAAGTGTTTCTCCGGCAAGATACTTTGATATACGCAAAATCTCTTCTCTGTCTATCATAAGAAGCTGATCATGATGGTCAGAATCAAGTATTGCTTTTTCTTTTTCATAAGCTTGAATGGCACGTGCATCTTTCTCATAGCCTTTTTTTGTGAAGACCTTGATGTCCACGACGACACCCTCCATTGAAGCAGGACAATAGAGCGACTTATTTACAACATGTCCTGCTTTTTCACCAAAAATAGCCCTAAGAAGTCTCTCCTCAGGTGTCGGTTTAATCTCGCCTTTTGGACTCACCTTGCCCACAAGAATCATCCCCGGTTTTACATAAGTTCCAATTTTTACGATACCGCTTTCATCAAGATGAAGCAATTCATCTTCTCTGATATTGGGGATATCGCGCGTAATCTCTTCTGTGCCATGCTTGAGTTCTCTGGCTTCTACCTCTTTTTCATACGTATGAACAGAAGTAAAGGTATCTTCGCGAATAAGCTTCTCGGAAACAACGATCGCATCTTCATAGTTGTACCCATTCCATGGCATAAAAGCCAGAAGAATATTTTTACCGATGGCAAGTTCACCCTGATCCATATTGGCACCATCGGCGATAATTTGATTTGCGCAGATCTTATCTCCGAGTTTTACAATAGGCGTTTGCGTAAACGTCGTATTTTGGTTGGTTCTCATATTCTTTTCAAGAGGATAATGGTCTATAAATACGCCGCTTTCATCTTCTCCCATGATATAAATATTTTTACCGTCTACTTTTTCAACACTTCCCGCGCGTCTTGCTTTCACACATTCCCATGCATCACGGCTTATAACCGCTTCCATTCCTGTACCAACCACCGGTGCTTCTGTTTTAAGCAAAGGTACGGCTTGGCGCTGCATGTTTGACCCCATCAAAGCACGGTTTGCATCATCATGCTCTAAAAAGGGAATCAATGCAGCAGCAGAACCGGAGATCATTAATGGCGAAACGTCAATAAGGTCTACTCTGCTTGAATCATTTAGCTCAATGTTTCCGTTGAGTCTTGTTTCAATAAGTTCTTCGATAATGTACCCATTCTCGTCAACCATTGTTGAAGCCGGAGCAATACATTTGTCTTCTTCCTGCGTTGCAGTAATATAAATAATTTCATCGGTAACCTGTCTATTTTTCACCACTTTATATGGCGCCTCAATAAAACCATGCTCATTTACTTTTGCATAAGTTGCCAACGTATTTATAAGACCGATATTTTGTCCTTCAGGTGTTTCTATCGGACAAATCCGACCATAATGTGTCGGGTGTACATCCCTTACTTCAAATCCTGCTCTCTCTTTAACCAAGCCGCCTTCTCCAAGCGCAGAGAGTCTTCGTTTGTGCGTAACCTCTGAAAGAGGGTTGGTCTGATCCATAAATTGTGAAAGTTGTCCGCTTGAGAAAAACTCTAAAATCGTATTGGTAATCATTTTTGAATTTACCAAATCATGAGGCATAAGTTCATCGAGTGAACCGGAAATAGTTGTCATCTTGTCTCTAATGGCTTTTTGCATCTTCACAAGTCCGCTATGGAGCTCATTGCCTAAAAGTTCGCCGATAGCTCTGATTCTTCTATTTCCCAAGTGGTCTCTGTCATCGATATGACCCTGGCCATTTTTTACTTTAATAAGATATTTTACCGTATAGATAAGGTCTTCTGCCGTTAAAACAGTTACATATTCTGGCGTATCAAGCCCTAGCTTATGATTCATCTTCATACGTCCTACTTCTGTAAGATCGTATCTTTCAGGATCAAAGAAAAGCTGCTGCAAAAATGCTTTTGCTGCTTCAGGCGTTACGGGTTCACCGGGTCTCATCACCTTATAGATACGGATCGCAGCAAGCACATTTTCATCGTCAATATTTTCTGTTTGTTTTAAAAGTCTCAAGCTTTCATTGTCGGCAATAAATGCATTAATAATTGAAGCATCCGTACCTTCCGCAAGATCATTAATAATATGAATCGTATTAATGCCTTGATCGATCATTTTTTTAAGCTTTCCTTCATCTAAAGGAGTAACCACATCATAAAGCACTTCACCGCTCTCTTGATCTACTACCGGCGTTGCAAGATGTCTTTCCATCAGCAATTCAAGCGGATATTCTATCCATTGCAAACCGTCTTCTATAAGTTTTTGCGCTTTTTTCTTAGTCAGCCTTTTTCCTGCATTGACAATAATGTTTCCATTGGTATCTTTGATGTCATACTCGGCCCTTCCTTCAAAATCACCTGCGTCAAATTTTACGAGAAAACGATTGTCTTTAATGCTAATCTCTTTTGTAGGATAAAAAAGTTTGACAATATCTTCTTTTGAATAATCAAGCGCTCTAAATAAAATAGTTACAGGAATTTTTCTTCTCTTGTTGATACGAGCATAAAGAATATCTTTTGCATCGTATTCAAAATAAAGCCATGAACCGCGATCAGGAATAATCTGTGCAGAATAAAGCAATTTGTGTATCGCTGCGCCGGCCCCTTCTTCTTCTTTAAAAATAACACCGGGAGATCTGTGAAGCTGATTGACAATGACTCTTTCTACACCATTTACAATAAATGATGTACGATCTGTCATCAACGGGATGTCGCGAACAAAAACCGCTTGTTCTTTGATCTCTTTTGGGTCAAGCTTTTCACCGGTTTTTTCATCTCTGTTCCAAATGGTCAAGGCAATGTTCATTTTTAGAGAGACAGAATAGGTTAATCCTCTCTCCATGCACTCTCTTACAGTATATTTCGGTTTGATAATTTCTGAATTTTTATAAGTTAACGTCAGTCTGTTTTGCTGATCATGGATGGGAAAGGAGGCTTTAAATACTTTTTCTAAAGTAGAATTTTTTCTGTCTTTTTCTGCCATCATCAAAAAGTCTTCATAGCTTTTTTGTTGAAGTTGGAGTAGATTTGGGATTTCAATTTCTCTTGGGGTTTTTGAAAAATCGACGCGAAGTCTGTTACCAGAATGTAAAGAATTTAACATAGGCTAACCTTGTTTTGGTTTTGATTTTTGTAGTTTGTTTAATGTATATGTATGGACATACAAAAAAACTATTAGCATGAGGGTATGAAATGTCTCCGAATAGTTTATCACTATGCCCAACAGAGGATTTTAAGAGCTTTCGGTCTTTGACGACCAAAAGCTCTTGAACGGATCTTATTTAAGTTCGCAAACAGCGCCGGCTTCTTCAAGTTCTTTCTTGATTTTTTCAGCTTCGTCTTTGCTGATGCCTTCTTTAAGAGTAGTAGGGGTATTTTCAGTTGCATCTTTAGCCTCTTTAAGACCAAGACCTGTCACTGCTCTTACCACTTTAATAACATTGATTTTTTTAGCACCTGCATCTTTAAGTACTACGTCAAATTCAGTTTTCTCTTCTGCTGCTTCTACTACTGCAGCGCCTGCACCAGCCACAACAGTAGCCTGCGCAGATACACCAAATTTTTCTTCGAATTCTTTTACAAGCTCAGAAAGCTCAAGAACTGACATGTTTGAGATAAATTCAATTACATCTTCTTTTGTGATTGCCATCATTATACCTTTACGATTTTTTAGTTTAAAATTTCAAAAGAGCCGTCTGGCTCTCACCACATTAAGCTTCTTCTGTTTTTTTTGCCGCTAGTGCTTGAAGTCCGATTGCAATACTTCTTGCAGGACCATTCCAAACATTAAGCAACATACCAAGAAGTTCATCTCTTGAAGGAAGTTTAGCCATAGCATTAATAGTGCTTAGACTTGCTACCTCGCCGGCAATTACTCCGGTTTTGATCATGAACTTATCTTTGAATTCCATAGCTGCTTTGTCTGCAATCTTACAAGGTGTGATTTGTTCATCACCCCAGATTACAAGGTTGGTGTCTTTAAAATCAATAACTTCGCAACCTGCATTTTTCAATGCAATGGCAGCAAGTTTATTTTTTACAACCTTGACTTTTAAATCTTCATCTTTTGCAAAATTTCTGACCACTTCAAGATTTTTAACACCTAAACCTTTATAATCACATACAATGATTGCGCCGGCATTTTTAAACTCGGCTGTCATTTGAGCAACCAACTGTTCTTTTTCGGTTCTTGTCATTTCTTCTCCTTTCGACCTCTAACAGGGTGTTGTAAACAACTTGTTCATCCTTTCAGATAAACCTTATTAAGCTTCCGCCCCTATTATCTTCAGCCTAAGATAAACGTAAATAAATCTTTATTCACACGTTAAGTTATTTGATATCCATTACTTCTGAGGCATCCAAGGTAATAGATGGACTCATTGTCAATGATACAGCTGCATTGGTAATATATTTACCTTTTGCTGCTGCCGGTTTAGCTTTATTGATACTCTCAACAAATGTTTTAAAATTTTCTTTGAGTTTATTTTCATCAAAGCTTATTTTACCGATACCGGCATGGATATTCCCTTTTTTATCTACTCTAAAGTTCACTTGACCGCCTTTGGCATTTTCAACTGCTTTAGCTACATCCATTGTTACAGTACCTGTTTTAGGGTTTGGCATAAGACCTTTTGGTCCAAGCACTCTTGCAACCTTACCAAGCACACCCATCATATCAGGTGTTGAAATAACCATATCAAAATTGATATTTCCTGCTTGAATTTGCTCAATAAGATCATCTGAACCTACTACATCCGCACCTGCCGCAGTTGCTTCATCTGCCTTAGCGCCTTTTGCAAATACAGCAACTCTTACTGTTTTGCCTGTCCCGTGAGGAAGCACTACAGATCCTCTTACCATTTGATCTGCGTGTCTTGGATCAACATTTAGGTTCAATGCCACTTCGACTGTTTCATCGAATTTTGCAGATTTTAAATCTTTCAGTGTAGCCATCGCTTCATTTACACTGTACACTTTTGTTGTATCTACTTTTTTTAGTAGTGCTTCTTTTCTTTTACTTATTTTTTTTGCCATTATACTCTCCGCTTTATGCTCCCACATTTTTTAAATCCATGTGGTTATGATTTTTTTTGAAAGACTTAGTCTACGATTTCTACACCCATACTTCTGCAAGAACCAGCAATAATTTTTGCTGCCATCTCTCTGTCGTTTGTATTAAGGTCTGCAATTTTTTGGTCAACAATTTCGTCAAGTTTTGCTTGCGTGATAGTTCCCACTTTATTCAAAAGAGGATTATCAGTACCTTTTTTAATATTGGCAGCTCTCTTGATAAGATCACTTGCCGGTGGCTGTTTTGTGACAAACGTAAAACTTTTATCTGCATACACAGTCACTTCAACCGGAATTTTAAATCCTGCTTTATCTTTTGTTCTTTCATTAAAAGCTTTACAAAACTCCATAATGTTCACGCCACGTTGACCACATGCAGGACCAACAGGCGGTGATGGATTTGCTGCCCCCGCAGGGATCATAAGCTTAAATTTTGCGGCTATTTTTTTTGCCATCTTTTACTTCCTTTTTTTGATTTAAACCTTCTCGAAACTTTGGTAAGTCTCTAAGAAAACTTTATTTAGATAATTTTCTCTACTTGCGTGTAAAGTATTTCTACCGGTGTATTTCTACCAAATATAGAGACATTTAATCTCAATTTACCGTGGTCAAGATCATACTCCTCAACCATGCCTGTAAAGTTTGCGAATGGTCCGTCTACAATACGTACCACTTCGCCTGTTTCAAAGTCTACCTTAGGTCTAGGAGCACTTTTTTTCTCCATTTTTTCCAAGATAAGTTTGATATCTGCTTCACTAAGCGCGGTTGGTGTTTTTTGTTCACCGATAAATCTAGATACTTTTGGTAAACTTTGGATTTTATGCCAAAGGTCAGTATCCAGGTCTATATGTGCAAAAGCATACCCTGAATATAAAGATCTTTCTGTAATTTTTTTTACACCGTTTTTTACTTCAATTACTTCTTCTGTCGGGACAACTACTCTTTCTAGTTTTTCCTCAAGACCGTAATCTTTTACAAGTTGCTCAATTGCTCTTTTGACAGATCGTTCGCTGCCTGCATATGTTTGAATTGCATACCACTGATAAGCCATCTTTTATCCTATAAAACTGATGATACGATGGATGACATTACTAAGTCAACCAATGCTAAAAATATTGATATGACAGTCACTACGAGAACAACTGCTAAAAATGCTTGTCTTACTTGTACTTTTGTTGGAAATATTACTTTATGAATTTCGCTTTTTGCATGTGCAATAAATGTTGAAATTTTTCCCATTTGTGTTACCTTTTTGTGGCAGGCCAAGAGGGACTCGAACCCCCGGCACCTGGTTTTGGAGACCAGTGCTCTACCAACTGAGCTATTGGCCTAAATTTAAAAAATGAAGCTATTACAGCTTCATCTCTTTATGAACAGTATGTTCTTTGCACCATTTACAATATTTTTTAAGTGCAAGTTTTTCTGTTGTTGTTTTTTTATTTTTAGTGGTGTGATAGTTTCTTCTTGTACACTTTTCACAACCTAAATGAACTGTTTCTCTCATCTGCTATCTCCTAATAGATAATACATTGCAAGAAGACAAAACCTTCTTGCAAAATAATTATGCAATTACCTTAGTAACAACACCTGCGCCAACAGTTCTACCACCTTCACGGATAGCAAATCTAGTACCATCTTCAAGTGCTACAGGAGCAATAAGTTCAACGTTTACTTTAACGTTATCCCCTGGCATAACCATTTCAGTACCTTCTTGAAGTTCGATTGAACCTGTTACGTCTGTTGTACGTACATAAAATTGCGGTCTATAATTATTAAAGAATGGAGTGTGTCTTCCACCTTCCTCTTTAGTAAGTACATATACTTCCGCTTCAAATTTAGTGTGTGGTGTAATTGAACCCGGCTTACAAAGAACCATACCTCTTTGTACATCGTCTTTACCGATACCTCTGATAAGAACACCGCAGTTATCTCCGGCTTGTCCGCAATCCATCTCTTTACGGAACATCTCAACACCTGTTACGGTTGTTTTTTGTGTATTTTTAATACCTACGATTTCAACTTCGTTACCAACACACACTTGTCCTCTGTCGATTTTACCGGTTACAACTGTACCACGACCTTGGATTGTAAAAATATCTTCGATTGGCATCAAGAAAGCTTGATCCACATCTCTTACAGGCTCTGGGATATAGCTATCTACAGCATCCATAAGTGTAAAAATTTTATCAGCCCATGGTCCAAGGTTACCAGCTTTTGCTTCTTCAAGCGCTTGATACGCTGAACCGGCAATGATTGGAGTATCGTCTCCCGGAAAGTCGTATTCTGAAAGAAGTTCTCTTACTTCCATCTCTACAAGCTCAAGCATTTCTTCTCTGTCTTCTTCGTCAAGCTGATCTTCTTTGTTTAGGAAAACTACGATATACGGAACACCGACTTGTTTAGAAAGAAGGATATGCTCTCTTGTTTGAGCCATTGGTCCATCAGTAGCAGCAATTACCAAAATTGCTCCGTCCATTTGAGCAGCACCGGTAATCATGTTTTTTACATAATCGGCGTGACCCGGACAGTCAACGTGGGCATAGTGTCTTTTATCTGTTTCATACTCTACGTGAGAAGTAGCGATGGTAATCCCTCTTTCTCTCTCTTCTGGAGCATTATCAATTTGATCATAGTCCATAAATGCAGAGTTGTTTTTAGTTGCAAGAACCGCTGTAATTGCAGCTGTCAAAGTAGTTTTACCGTGGTCAACGTGACCGATAGTACCGATATTAACATGCGGTTTGGTTCGTTCGAATTTTGCTTTAGCCATGCTTTTCTCCTAGCGTAAATATTTTAAAGTTGGTATTATACCAGATTTTTCTTATACCTCATACCCATATGGACAAAACTATTACAAAGCAGTAATACTTTTGTCCATATATCTGAAAGGTGGAGCCCAGAAGCGGAATTGAACCGCCGACCTCTTCCTTACCAAGGAAGTGCTCTGCCACTGAGCCATCTGGGCATTATGTGTGTAAAATTACACGTCTATTATTGTATTTAAGCGTCTTTCATTTGTCAACAAACAGGAATAAATAAAAACAACGATCGTTTGTGCCTATTATTGAAGTAATAATTTTTATGGAAAGCTTTTAATGTGAAGTTTTTGTCAGTCAAGTACATAATTCACACAGCTCCCAGTTCATGGAGCGGGAGACGGGACTCGAACCCGCGACCCTCAGCTTGGAAGGCTGACGCTCTAGCCAACTGAGCTACTCCCGCGTCGTTTATGTGACTTAACATGAATGGTGGTGAGTGAAGGATTCGAACCTTCGAAGACATAGTCAGCAGATTTACAGTCTGCCCTCGTTGGCCGCTTGAGTAACTCACCACTAAAGTTGTTTGTCATTATTACTGGTCAAACACTGATAATTATATTTTCATGGAGCTGGTAAAGGGACTCGAACCCCCGACCTGCTGATTACAAATCAGCTGCTCTAGCCAACTGAGCTACACCAGCACCATCATTTGAAGTCAACCTGACTAAAAATGGAGTGCAATTATAGGCAAAAATATTTCCAATGTCAAGGGTATTTGTGTTTTTTATAAAATTTCTTATGATTTTACTGTTTTATCCCCTCCTTCATTCTCTATAAAATTCAAATATCTCATTTCGTATTCCTTGCGCGCCGATAGGTATCATGCTAATCGGGCATTCTATTGAAGCCAAAAGTATATTGGGGGGCTTCCGATACGCTGGAGGAAGGTGAAAGCAGCTATCTATCTCAGATCATCAATCTTGTCAAGGAGTTGCAAGAAAGCAAATCTTATGCGATGGTATTTTGGTGCGCCATAAAGGGTGCGGATATCATCTTGACCAAAAGCGATCTTCTAAGTATCGTCGATGTAATCGCTCTTTCAAAGCAAACCTACCGTAAAATGCTGCAAAATCTTTGGTGGGCAAGCGGATATAACATTATCGCCATTCCTTTGGCTGCAGGCATTTTGGCAAAATGGGGCATTTTTATCAATCCTGCCGTGGATGCTATATTGTTGTCTGCAAATACTGTCATTGTCGCAATAAATGCACAGTTGCTAAAAAATATAAAACCGCGCCAAAGAAAACACATAGAGCATCATTATATGCACTCACATCACTAAAAAAGAATGAAAAATGAAAATCCTCTTAGCTCCGAGCGAGACCAAATCAAGCGGCGGGACGATCCCGTTTAGTCTATCTGATCTATGGAGCAATGAGCTGCTTGAAACGAGATCCAAACTAACACAAATTTACCTCGAAGAACTGAAAGACGAACTCAAATCCAAACAAATGTTTGGTCTCAAAAAACCACGCGAGATAGAATATTATAGAAATATCAGGCTACATTCTCTTGCTACCAAAGCAGTAAAGAGATATACGGGCGTAGCATTTGATTATCTGGATTACTCTAGCCTTGATGATAAACAGCAAAATTATATAGACAAAAACGTCATGATATTTTCAAATCTTTTTGGTCCTATTATGGCCGGTGATCTTATACCAGAGTACAGACTGTCCCAAGGGGCAAAAGTGGGCGAAATTGAGGCAGATAAATATTATAAGGTGCATGGTGCTGAACTCTTGGATAAATATTTGGCTGACGAGGAGATACTTGATATCCGTGCAGGATATTATGATAGATTTTATGTGCCATCCAAGCCATACACGACTTTGAAATTCATTAAAGACGGCAAAGCAGTAAGCCACTGGGCAAAAGCCTACAGGGGTATTGTTTTACGAGAAATTACCAAAGCCGGCGTCAACTCACTTCAAGATTTTATAAAACTTCCCATAGAAAATTTAACCGTTCAAGAAATACAAGTCAAAAAAAACAAGACAGAAATCGTCTATGGCCTGGGATAAAAGATGAAACTGCCTAGCGAAGAAACACTGTATAAGATTATGATTTTATTACTTTTTTTGATGGTTTTGCTCGGTATACTGTTGGATACAAATTACGAGTAGGAAGCATCATGGGAAAGAACTTATTTGAAATGGGTGCAAAATTTGAGGATGAGTGGAATAGTGACAATAAAACCAAAGAAAACACTGCCCCAAAAGAGGTCAAATCACCAAATAAACACAGGCTTCACTTTGCTAAAGAAAAACGAAGCGGGAAAGTGGTTACTATCGTCAAACCATTTTTTCTCGATGATGACACAACTGAGGCACTTTTGAAAACTCTCAAAAAATCCCTAGCTACCGGCGGGACTGCCAAAAATGATGCGTTGGAGTTCCAAGGCGAAGTGAGCGAGAAGCTAAAAACTGCACTTATTAAACTTGGGTATGGAATGAAGTAGCCTGCCCTCCTCTGGGGTGCCTCTCATCGGTTTTTCCAAAAAACGATAGGTTGGGTATGTGCCGAGACACAAGGATGCTTTATGTATTCATGATACCAAAACGTCAAAAACCTCTAGATGCTGATGTTTTAGCCTCTCAATGTGTGCACAGGCCTCTCTCAATAAACCAGCGTGTTCAATTTCCTGCATAGCTATTTTTTTGTGTTTTTCGTAAAATGCCATAACCGTGCGTGCTTTAAGCGCTGCATTTTTTCTGTTGCGCTTAAGATGCTCAAAACTTACTGCGCCATTGATGAGGCCTTTGACAAGATTTTTCAAAGGGTGATCCGCTTTTCGCAAAGGATGCCAAGCTTCTTCCAGCACTTCATGTGCTTCGAAATAGAACGCGCCCTCAAGAAGCCTGATATACTCTTTGAGTGCGCCTTGCAAATCGTAATTTTCTTTAATCACCCAATAATTCCTTTCTGTTTTAAAACATTCGATACAATTATTTTTATTTTTTGTATACTCATTGTAAATATACCACGTTAAGGATTGAAATGACGCCCGATGAAAAAAATACAATCAAAAAGAAAATTGAGGGGGATATCAAAGCTCTTGAAAAGCAAATAGCTATTTTGCAAGAGAAAACCAAACCGATAGCTCCTGATTGTTCGCTGGGAAGGCTAACCCGTCTTGAAGCGATGGGAGAACAGCATGTCAACAATAAAATACTCGACGAATCCCGCACAAGACTTACCGGACTGCAAAATGCATTGCTTCGTCTGGAAAAACCGATGTTTGGTATCTGCATAGAATGCGACGAAGAGATAAATACAGAACGCATGAAGATACGGCCCGAGAGTGTCAGATGCGTCAAATGCGCAAGCAGGAAATGAGTAATGTTTCACAACGCCTTGAGTATGCAAAATTTTTCATTCCATAAAAAGATCTGACAAACTATACATCACGGTTGCCGGCTGCCATTTTGACCGCTTACCGTTTTACAAACTTTCTATATTCCCCACTACTTTTCCTACGATTTGCACCTCATCAGAAGCCAGCACCTCAGGAGAGTAGGCTTTGTTGTCAGAAATAAGCTCTATCCTGCCGTCTGCTTTTTGACGAATGCGCTTGATAAAAAGTCCGGCGGTGGTAGAAGCGATAAAAATTCCCTCTTTATTGATATCGGTTTGCCCTCTGTCCACAAAGACGATAGAACCGTCTTGCAAAGTTGGCTCCATCGATTCGCCATCGACATGAATTGCTTCTATTTTTTTTGCTGCGCCAAAGCCAATTATAGTATCTGCAATGGTTTTGTCTATATTGAGTACTTCATACTCCTCTCCAAAAACTTCCGCTCCTCCTCCTGCACTGGCACGAATATCTGAAAAATAACGCACCTGAAAAAATCTGTCTGTTTCTTCTTTAAGCATATCAACCGCCTGATCAAAAAAAAGCCAATTGACCGAGATTTTTTTCATGGCACAAAACTCCAATATTTCCTGATAGGGAATGGAGTTTCTTTTTTTCATCGTTGCGAATGTCGCTTGCGGAATATTCAGTGCTATTGCCACATCCTTGTCAAAAACTTTTCTATTTTGCTTGCTTTCAGAGATGACATCTTTAAGTTTTTCTATAATTTCACCTAAAACCAACATCTTTACTCCTTTTATGTTATTTATCCTCAATCATACTATATTTTAATTAAAAGTATGACATATTGAAATATTTTTAAAGTTTTTCTTGTTTTGTATCTACAATATGACATAAAAAAGACATAAAGGATAGGCTGTGGATTTTAAAAAAAATAAAAGTATATTAAATGAAGCTATCAATTCCGGATGCAAAACAGCCGCAGAACTTGCGCTGTTTTTAAAGATACACATCAAGCTAATCTAAAAGCAAAATATCAACCTGCTCCCCTGTTGCTTTGGAAGTATCTTCTTCGGAAGTAAAAAGAAGTGCTGTTGGTCCAAGCATATTGGTAAGGATAGCAGAAGTGCCTACTTTTTTCTTATCAAAGTCAACCGTATACACGCCATTGGCAAGTGCGACATTGCATGCAGTAAACTCGGCCTTTTTGGTCCTTTTATGAAACGGCTGCAGCAAAGTCGCCTTCACTGTGCGAAGCAAACTTTTACCTTGCTGCAGCTTTTCAATCAGCGGCACCGCATACAACAGCGCCGTTACCGTTGATGAATAGGCAAATCCCGGAAGCCCAACGATAAATTTATCCTCTTTGCGCGCTACCATGATGTGTTGCCCCGGTTTGATACGCACCCCCTTGAAAACAACCTCGCAGCCAAGCTCTCTGATCACATCTTTCACAAAATCAAAATCCCCTACACTCACTCCTCCTGTTGTTACCACGATATCACTTTTCTCAAGAGCTTGTGCCAAGGCAACGGTAATACTCTGCTTATCATCTTTGATGCATCCCAGCTGCAGGGGAATCCCCCCGTATTTTTTCACCAACGCTTCAAGAATATAATTGTTTGAACTTCTGATTTGGGCATCGTTGGTCTGACTCTCTCCCAGCTCAAGCAGCTCGCTGCCTGTAGAAAGGATAGCAACCGTTGGTTTTTCATACACCAACGGTGAAACAATATTTAAACCGGCCATCACTCCGATTTGTGCAAAATCTATCTTTGTACCTTTTGGAATAAGCAGTTCTCCCTTGCGATAGTTTTCTCCTATTTCTCTTACAGAATATCCTAAAGGCACCTCTTGGCGGATAATAATCTCATCTTCTTCTACCGTAACATTCTCTATGGGGATAAGGGTATCCGCCCCTTGAGGCATCAATGAGCCCGTAAATGTTTTAATGCAGTGCCCGCAGCGCACTTCATCTTTGAGGGGACTCCCGGCAGGATTGATGCTGTCTATTTTTAGTTTCCCGATCACCATATCCTCATA
This sequence comes from Sulfurovum sp. UBA12169, assembly GCA_002742845.1. Lineage (NCBI taxonomy): Bacteria > Pseudomonadati > Campylobacterota > Epsilonproteobacteria > Campylobacterales > Sulfurovaceae > Sulfurovum > Sulfurovum sp. UBA12169. The sequence continues at coordinate 255,713 of DLUH01000005.1, forward strand.
TCTTATGGCATATCCATCCATCGCGGAAGTGGGAAACTCCGGCGAATTATGATCAGCAACGATATCCTGTGCAAGCACATAGCCTAAAGCATCAACCAAATAAATCTTTTTTGTTTTATACTGTTTGATCTCAAGATTTTTGATCATCTCAATAGATTTATCAAAATGCAACATGAAAAATTCCTTTTTACAAATTAGGAACCAGAAGTAAGAAGCAAAGAGCTATGGCGGTTTTTAATAAACCTTATATAAAAGCAGTACAAAGCACTACCTGCCAAAACTCCCGACTCCTAACTCCCGACTTCCTCCCTTTTGCTTGCTAAGCCAACAGTCCTGCACCATCCATGGGCGTGCTTCTGTCTTCAGCATAGATGCGCTTACCGTTTTTTACATCATATTTCCAGATAGGCGCATTGGCTTTAAAGTCCTCTACAAACTCCTCTATAAGTTCCAGCGCAACACGGCGTTTTGGCGAAAAAACTGCGGAGACATACGAAGAGGTACAAACAGGAACATCGCCGATAGAGTGTGCCATTTTCACTACAGCCCCCCGTTTGCGGGCCCTTGCCTGCCAATCATCAAACCACTTTTGAAGTATCGGCTCGTAGATATCAAAGCTAAGTGCTTCTATGCCGTCTTCAGCGCGTATAATCCCCACAAACGGGATATAAGCACCATAATTTGAAACAGCCTGTTCATCCAGCCATCGGCCAAATATCTCTTTAACCTCCAAGGGCCCTTGATAAAGTTCCATCCTTCACCCGCCGCATACAGGAGGCAAGATAGAAATTCTGTCTCCTTGTTTGAGCGCAATTGAGAGATCGCTTACCATCGTATCATTGAGTGCTACAGCACATTTATCTAACCACTGCGTCAACTCTGCTTCTTCTTTGAGCTTGGCAGAAACATCAGCCAACGTATTTGCCTCTATCTGTATGGATGTTTTGCCTATAGGGCCTAAAAATTCTACTGTTACCATTGCCTTCTCTTCGTTCAAAATTAGACTGATTATAAAAGTTGTTTGCTATAATTACGCTTAAAAAGGGGTGGTTATGCTTTTTGGTTCAATCTGCTATCTCAACCTTTTGCCTTTTCAACTTTTTTTAAAACGCCGTCTCAAAAGCAGCTCAGCCAAGATGGGCTTCAGGTACAAGCGCGCCGTTCCCTCAAAGATCAATCTCTTACTTAAACGCAGAGAGGTCGATGCCGGATTTATCTCCAGCATTGCCTCTCAAAAATTCAAATGCACCAATTTAGGGATCATCGCCTACAAAAAAGTCTACAGCGTGCTTGTCTTGCCTCAAGAAGAAGCTTCAGACCCTGCTTCCGCAACTTCCAATGCGCTTGCCAAGCTTTTGCATATCGAAGGAAAAGTCATCATCGGCGATGCGGCACTCAAGCACTATCTTGATGCAAAAGAGGGAGTAGACCTGGCTGAAGCATGGTATCAGCAGACAGGACTTCCTTTTGTTTTTGGGCGGCTTTGCTACAACAAGCATGGCAAAGCGATTGAGAAACTTGCCAAAAAGTTTGCCCGCACCAAAATGAAAATTCCTCAGTATATTTTAAAAAAAGAGGCCAAAAAACGGGATATCTCTCCCGAACAACTGTTGTGGTACCTTGAGCATATTTATTATAAGATAGAAGAGAAGGAAAGCAGATCTTTGCGCCTCTTTTTAAAGAGAAGCAAAAAATACCGTAAGTAGACGCTGCTATTTTATTTGGGCTATTGCTTTTTGTATACGCACGGCCGTTTCATGTGTGCCTAAAATCGCCATAATCTCATCAATCCCTGCGCCTGTCATTGAACCAAGGAGGCTGACACGAAGAGGCATACCTATCTTTCCAAAACCTATTTTTTTATCCTCGACAAGTCTCTCTATGACCGCATGATAATCAACAGGCAAATGCAGCGGTTTTCCCCAGGTTTGAAGCAAATGTACAAAATCTTCCAAAATCTCTTTGGTATCTTCTTTAAACGCTTTTTTTGTATCTTTCTCATCATAGTTTTGAGGCGCATTTAAAATGAGATGGATTTGGTCTGCAAGCTCTACCAATGTTTTACCCCGTTCTTTGGTGGCATCGAGCAGCAGTTCACGCTTGTCATGCTCTTCTATGTGAACTCCATACTCTTTCAACCGTGCCGCCAATTTTGTGTTTGGCATATTTTTGATGTAGTGCGCATTGAGCCATAAAAGCTTATCCAGATTGTAGTTTGAGGCGCTTTTATTGAGATTTTTGGGATCAAAAAGCGCTACCATCTCTTCAAGGCTGAAAATCTCTTGGTCGCCATGACTCCAGCCAAGACGCACCAAAAAGTTAAGCAGAGCTTCGGGCAGATACCCCAATGCTTTGTACTCCATCACATCCATTGCCCCGTCTCTTTTGGAAAGTTTTTTCCCTTGCTCATTGTTGATCATTGCCACATGGTAAAAGTTTGGTATCTTGAATCCCAGTGCTCTATAGACTACGATCTGCTTAGGTGTATTGTACAAATGATCATCTCCGCGAATCACATCCGTAAGGCCCATCAATGCATCATCCACAGCCACGACAAAATTATACGTGGGTGCTCCGTCGCTTCTGGCGATGATAAAATCATCCACTTCGCTCGCAGCGATGCTGATCTCGCCTTTTACCCCGTCTGTAAAATGTATCATGCCGGTTTGGGGCGCTTTGATACGGATCACCGGATCGACACCTTGGGGCGGAGTACCCGTAAAATCGCGGTATCTGCCGTCATACCGGGGCCGTTCTTTTCTTGCCGTCTGCTCTTCTCTGAGCGCATCAAGCTCTTCTTTGCTCATGTAGCATCGATACGCTTTGCCTTCTGCCAAAAGATAATCGATATACTTTTTATAGATATCAAATCGTTTCGACTGATACACAACTTCACCCTCGTAACTCATTCCTACCCAATCAAACGCCTGGATGATCGCCTCTAGCGCCTCTTCGCTGTTGCGCGCCATATCGGTATCTTCAATACGCAATCTGAACGTGCCGCCCGTATGTTTGGCATAAAGCCAGGAAAAAAGTGCCGTACGAAGCCCGCCGATATGGAGGTATCCTGTCGGTGAAGGAGCAAAACGTGTTACAGTCATAATCATGCCTTAATAGAATAAAATAAATGAAATTGTAGCGAAGTTGTGGTTAAAGAGGATTGTCACTCTTCCTCTTGGGCACGTTTCGATTTGACATCATTTTGGATATTTTCAGCCGTGCGCGGCCCGATACCTTTGACTCTTTGAAGATCTTCAAAAGATTTAAACTTTTCTTTGCTGCGCTCATTGATGATAGCATCCGCTTTGACTTCGCCGATCCCCTTGATCTCCATCAGTGCTTCTTTGGAAGCAGTGTTGAGCCCTTTGAGGCTCATACCGAATAACGATGTAGACACACAGACCAATAACCCAAAAACTATCCTCTTAAACATTTTGACCTCCTTTTTTTAGTTTTCTTGCCGTCCAAAGACACCTGTAACTACAAAAACTGCGAATGACAGATATTGTACCTAAGATTCTCTTGTAAATTCAGGCACAATGTATTGTAAAGCTTTAACTTTATCCTCGGCCTCCAGGAGCGCTTCGATATCACGAATTAATGTTTGGCTGTCATAAGGTGTTGGCTTTGCGATAAAAATTGAACTGTATTTTGTTTGCTGCTCACTCTCATCGAGCAGCAACTCTTCATACAGTTTCTCTCCGGGACGAAGACCCGTAAATACGATTCCGACCTCATCTTCTTTGCCGTAAAGACGTATCATCTGTTGGGCCAAATCTGCTATCTTGACAGGCTCTCCCATATCCAAAATAAAAAGTTCGCCGCCTTTGGCTATGGTGGCTGCCTGCAGCACAAGCTGACATGCCTCCGGGATCAGCATAAAATAACGGGTAATTTCAGGATGGGTGACCGTCACCGGCCCCCCTTTTTCAATCTGATGTTTAAACTTGGGGATCACCGAACCGCTGCTTCCCAAAACATTGCCAAAACGCACGGCAACAATTTCAGTGTTTTTTGATTCTACATTATTTGCATAAAGTTCCGTTACCCTTTTGGTTGCACCCATCACATTGGTAGGGCGAACTGCCTTGTCTGTAGAAATGATAACCACTTTTTGCGCATTGTACGCGATACTTGTATCAATCACGTTTTTAGTTCCCAAAACATTATTAAAAACCGCTTTTTCTTGATTGGCTTCACAAAGCGGTACATGCTTATAGGCAGCCGCATGAATAACGATCTGAGGCAAAGCTTTGCGAAAAACCTCATCAAGCATTTTTTTATCTGTCACGTCTACCAGTCTCAAATCAGCTTCATCTATCTGCTCTCCTATCTGATAGAGATTGTATTCGCTGTTGTCTACCAACGTCAACGCCAAAGCACCAAACTTATTGCATTGCCTTGCGATTTCAGAGCCGATACTTCCTCCTGCTCCGGTAATAAGCACCGATTTGCCTTTAATAAATGTTTTGATGGCATCCGTATCAAGGTCTTTAGGATGACGCGCCAGAAGATCTTCGATGGAGAGATCTTCCAGTTTTTCATATTCTGCACCTAAAAGTTTGGCTCTTTTAATATCATAGATTCCCACCTGATGCAATCGTTCTACAATTTTTTTCATCTCTTCGGGAGGTACAATTTGCACGATAATGGCTGCAACAATCTGTTTTTGGACAACAATCTGTTTCAGTGCGTCCGCCTTGTACACTTTTACGTTATTGATATAAGCATGCGTAGCGGTCTCATCCTCCTCAAAAGAGACAATGGCTACAGGATAATAGCCGATCTCTTCCCTGAGCGCACTTTGTATAATGGTGCCTGTTTGGCTGTTCACTCCTACCAGAACTGTCGGTTTGATGATGGCATGGCGGCGCTTTTCACTTAAAAAACGCTTGACGATCCTCAAAGAACCTATGAAAATAAGCGACAGGAAAAAATCGATAATAATGACACTGCGGGGAAAAGGATTGAAAACATCCGGGAAGACCATAAAAAGCAGCAAAAAAACCATATACGCCAACAGATGGGCCTTGATGATATTTTTTGCATCCAGAAAACCAAAGAAACGCCAGACAATAAAATAATTTTTAAAGAAAAACAGAAAAAGAATCTTTATGGGTACAAGCACTCCAAAGACCAGCCAAAACGGACCCAGAAATGATTCAGGAATTTCAAAACTAAAGCGAAGCTGGTAAGAAAAATAAAGCGTTACCAAAGAGAGCAGAATGTCTGTCATCACAAAAAAAATGATGCGCTTTAAAGAAGTCGGGCGCAGCCAGGAGATCATTTCAATACCTTTTTTATGCTCTCGCATACACGCAACACATCTTCATCGCTCATGCTTGAGCCGCTAGGCAAACAAATGCCTCTTTTAAAAAGTCTCTCGCTTGTTCCATCCCGGACAACCAACGCCTCTTTAAAAAGCGGCTGCGTATGCATAGGTTTCCAAAGCGGCCTGCTTTCTATATTTGATTTTTCCAATGCTTCAATCACCCTAAAGGGATCGATATGTTCAAAAACAAGTGTCGTAAGCCATCTATTTCCTTGACTGCCTGGAATCTCAGGCATAAACTCTATCCCTTGGATTTTTTGAAGCCAAGCAGCATACAAATCAAATATTTCACGCCGCCGCTGCACTCTGGATGCCAGCACTTCCATTTGTGCCACTCCTATTGCCGCCAACACATTGCTCATGCGGTAGTTGTATCCCATCTCCTTATGTTCGTAATGCAAAAAAGGCTCTTTTGCTTGCGTGGAAAGAAATTTCGCTTTGGCAATCCATGCTTCATTGCCGCTCACCAACATGCCCCCGCCCGAGGTGGTTAAAATCTTATTGCCGTTAAACGAATATACCCCGATATCCCCGAATGTTCCGCTTTGCTTGTCTTTGTAAGTAGCCCCTAAAGATTCCGCCGCATCTTCGACAAGATAAATGCCTTCTTCTTTGCAGATCGACACAATTTCATCCAATTTGCACACCTGCCCGTAGAGATGGGTCACAATAAGTGCTTTTGGCTTCTTGGGTGCTTTTAAAATGGCTTCCTTAAGCAGTCGGGGTGAAATATTCCAACTCTCATCGCTGTCTATAAAAAAAGGGATCGCATTTTGGTACAAAACAGCATTAATCGAACCGATAAATGTAAAACTGGATGCCAGCACGATATCTCCGGCACCCACACCTAAAACACGCAGTGCCAAATGCAGTGCTGCCGTTGCAGAAGAGACAGCCAAAGCATACTCTGCTCCTGTATATTCTTTTATATTCTGCTCAAAACGCTCCACAAATGCTCCAAGCGGGGCAATATAGTTGCTCTCAAACACTTCACCGATATAGGTTTGCTCTTTGCCGCTCATATGCGGGGGTGAAAGGAAAATTCTATCCATGCTTTATCCTATAATTGTTTTTATAATATACATTATATCCCGACTTAGCGACCAGTGTTCCATGTAGACCCGATTGATCTTCACCTTGTCCGGCCAGATAATTTCCCGATTATAACGCTCAGGGTCTTTCGCCTGTGACAAAATGGTCTCTTCGCTTCTATACTTTAAAGAGGCAGGGCCTGTGATGCCTGGTCTTAATTCCAGAATTTTTCTTTCTTCTCCTTCAAGCTTGTCTGCAAATCCAGGCACATCAGGTCTGGGTCCCACAAAACTCATATCCCCAATTAACACATTCCAAAGCTGCGGCAATTCGTCTATTTTCATTTTTCTGAAAAAAGCACCGCTTTTCGTGATGCGCGTGTCTTTACTTGTGGTTACGTGTGTATCTGTATGCTGCACATGATACATCGTTTTGATTTTAAAGATGGCAAAAGGTTTAGCATGCCTGCCTATACGCGTTTGAACAAACAAACCGTTACTCCTGGTTTCAAAAGAAGCAGCTATCCATGCCAAAAGCACAATCCACCACGTCAAAAGAATTCCCGCTATCGATAAAATGATATCAAAAATTCTTTTTTGTTTTTGCTGTATTTGTGTCAGCATCTATTTCTTAAGCTTATAGATTTTGCTATACGGCGATGAGACAACAAGCTCAAATAAATTAGGGTCATATTTACCCAGTATGAACATCTGCACATAGGTTGATTCAAAGGTTTGAGAATCCATGATCACAAACTGTCCATAGCTTTGCATATAGATAATCACGTACATCCCCTCGACATGATAGGATTGGGACTGGAGCTTGATATCGCCTTCATTTGTATTTTGCGTGATGATAAAATGCCTGACTTCTCTTTTTTCTGCTCCCATAAAAAGTTCGCCTTTTTTGGCATCAAACTCGATACCGTTTGCAAAAATTACTCTCTCGTTATCATTTTTAACCGCGCGCGTAGGATAAAAAACAATTTCTCTCTCTTGTTTGCCTGTGGTCAGATCCAGATTGCCAAACAGCATCACAGTAGGAAAAATGCTCATCATCCTGTAAGGAAGATAAAGATAAATATCTCTTGTTTTGGGAGGAAGTCTGTATTGGGGGTCTTCAAGCTCAGCCAAAAGCAGATTGGGTTCAAGCTGATCTTTTTGTCCATTTTTAAACAACACATCAGCCACCTCGGAGTAGTTCGAATCCACATACGTCTCTACGGCCAAACGGCTTAAATTGGCGGCCAGCTCAGGCGAGGAGGTCTGAAGGATTTTAGAGATGATAAAATTGTCATTATGATGTTTGCCGCCGTCTATGAGCGTATTGGTATCGGAGTAATACCAGATCGGATAGCCATAGTCCCACCAGCCCAGCGTATAGTCTTTTGTGTCTGCTATCGCATCAAGCTTCGTAAGATCTTCTACTTCGGCCTTATTGAGCACTGTGGGCACTTTGTAGTCAACTATATGGGCGATATTTGGATACAAAGCCCCAAGCGACAATACACAAAAAAGTACATATGCCCCTTTTTTATATTTTATAAATTCCAACGAAATGATATAAAATAAATATATCACCGAAAATGCCGCCATCGGAACAGCATAGATAGTAAATCGCAATCCTCCCCAATATGCAAAAACCCCGATTCCCAAAAGCGGCAGTGCGATTATAAACTGCTTATGCCTGATTACCAAAATTAGATAGCCTATAATGCTGATTAAAAATAGTATGGGGCCGCCTATAATTCTATCGGCAACAGTTTGCCATGATATTGATCCTGCTTCTCTTACGGTTTGAATTACTTCATAAAAATGCAATCCGCTTTCCCTGACTCCCCTGTCTGTATAGATCATAATTTTCTCAAAAATCAAAGAAAACACATTGCCAAAAAAGAAAAATATACCTAAAGCCAATAGCGCCAAATAAAAAAGTTTTCGTGTGTCTAAAGAATTTTTTATTTTTTCAAAAAATACAAATATTAAAACAAGAACAACTGTTTTGCTCCAAATAGGCACGGCCCAAAGAGATACAGAAGCCATTATTATAAAAAGATAGGTATGCTGATCTTTTCTTTGATAGAGTACCTGATAAGCGGTCCACAAAAGAAAAACGGCATAGATAAGACTCAACCCCTGAGGATAAAAGAATGGATAGATTAAAATGGCAAGCATTAACCATAAAATATTTTTATTCTCTTTTGAATACAGCGTAAGTAAAAATAAATACAAGATCGTAAATTGCAAAAGAACAGCAAACATGTCACTATCATAATAGCCGGTCATAGTTCTATTGTAATAGCTCCAAGCGATTGAACCTAAAAGTGCAGCAAAAAAACCGACCCACGGCAACCTGACAAGCTGGCCGGTTAAAACAATAGGAATTACTACTAAACTGGATATTATCGCAGGGAGAAAAAGTATGGTCGTCTCCAGCGACATTGGTGTAAATTTTGTCAAAAAATAGGTAGCATAGATGATAGCCGGATAACTCTCAAGGGCAACAGGAATCCTTGGATTGTCGGCATGAGCTCCATTGATAAGATGTTCTGCGGCCGATGCAAAAAAATATCCGTCATTGGTGTTGATCATCAGTTGCCCGTTCCAATAAAAATTTGGATTGTCTTGAAACTGAAAAATCCAGATCATCCGCAGAGCAAAACTAAAAACATATGCGATCAAAATCAATATGCTTATCTCTTTCCAATTTAGTTCATTTTTTTTAAACATTATTATTCCTGACTTTTATTGGGGATATTTATGACTTTCTTTACTGCCATTACGACATAAAATCATACCCGTTTTTTCCTAATTCCAAATACTATTACTGACAAATCTTAAAAGGATATTGTATGTCATATTTAACTTTTGACGGCTTCATTTTTTTGTTCTTTGCATGGAACTCCGTAAGCTTTTTTAAAGTCACCAATATTTTTTATCACGCTCGACCCTGCGCCTATGATGGTATTTTTTCCTATTGTTATGCCCTGTATCACAGCAGAACCTATCCCAATATGTGTAAAATCCCCCACTTTTACATCCCCTGCAAGTGCAGCATTCGGCGAAATATGGACAAAATCTCCTATCCTGCATTCATGCTCTATGATTGAGCCGGTATTGAGTATAGCTCCTGCCCCAATCGAAGCTTTTGCATTGATAGTAACATTTGGCATCACGACGCTTCCAATACCGATAACAGCGCTTAAGGACACAACTGCACTCGGATGAATCAAGGTAGTTATCGTAAAGCCATGAGCTTTTGCTTTTTCAAAAAGTTTTGCCCTAATACTATTATTGCCTACTCCGATCACTATGGGAATATGATTTTCTTTTGAAATATCCTCAAAACTTGGATACATAGCATTAGCGTCATCTATAAACAGAATATTATCATATCCGCATATACCGGCTACCTCAGCTACCACCAATCCGTGACCGCTTGCTCCGTAAATATAAATTGGATTCATTTTTTATTGCCTTTAAACTTTTCCATAGTAACACTTCTTGATGAACTAATATCGTTTCTTTTTATCACTTTTAAAAATGTAAGCCATAGTATCTTCATATCAAGAAGAAAGCTTTGATGTTTCACGTACCATATATCATGTTCAAACTTTTGCTCCCAGCTTATGGCATTGCGTCCATTTACTTGCGCCCAGCCCGTAATGCCTGGTAAGACATCGTGTCTGATTCTTTGCTTCTCATCATACAAAGGCAGGTATTCCGCAAGCAAGGGCCTAGGACCGACAAAACTCATCTCCCCTTTGAGCACATTAAAAAGTTGCGGCAGCTCATCAATGCTAGTACTTCGTATAAATTTACCTACACCATGCAATCTTTTTTCATCTGGCAAAAGCTCTCCATCTTCATCTGTTTCGTTGCTCATAGTACGAAATTTGTATATACCGAATATCTCTTCTTTATACCCTGGGCGAGGCTGAGCAAACAGTATAGGTCTGCCCATAGTCACTAAAATCAATAAACTTATCATGACAAAAACAGGTGCAAACAAAATTATCAATATGATAGAAAATAGGATATCAAATGATCTTTTAAGCATTACTTACCTCATCTTGAAGAACCTTCTCCAGCTTATCGACAAGTACTTTGGTGCTATAAAATTTCTCACAATACTCTCTGTTTCGTCTCCCCATCTGCGTTCTTTGCTCGTGTGTCATGGAAATTATCTGCTTAATAGTGGCTACCAATTCATCCACTTCATCGGGAGCTATAGTAAATCCTCCGTTTGCTTCTTTGATAGGATTATTCGCAGCATTTGTAGAAAATATAACTACTCTGCCTGCTGCCATATAATCAAAAAGTTTATTTGAACTGATCCCGTATCTAAATACCGGGCTGTCTTTGAGATTGAAATACAAAATATCGCTGACTGCAAGGATATCTGGTATTTGGCTTTTGGCTACCGGGTCTTCAATGGTTATATTCTCCAGTCCTTTGGCTTGCACCATTTCTTTTAGTTTTTGTTTTTCTACTCCATCGCCAATGATACGAAAAATGATATTTTTATCTTCTTTTAGTTTATCTGCAGCCTCCACCAAAACCCCTAGATTGTTTGCTACTCCCATAGCGCCGGTATAACTGACTACAAATGGACTTGATTCGCTTTTTTCCTTATAAGAAATATTTCTCAAATCCACCCCATTGCTGATCCATTCAAATTTTTGTGGTGGGGCATAGTCAGATATATACTCATATGCGTATGGCAGATTTGAAATGATTTTATCCGCTTTTCTATACAAAAATCTCTCTAAAATTCCAAGAATTATAATAAACGGATGCCGCTTGGAGATGCCCATATCTATAAGTGTTTGAGGCCAAAGATCCCTTACTTCCATTACAAACGGTATCTTATATTTCCGTGAGAGCTTATAAGCAGCATAAACAGCAAACAGATGCACTGAAGAGCCTATGATAATATCAGGCTTAGACAGATCAAGAGTCGGAATGATTTTCAAAGCTTTTCTGGTATAGCTTAACATGTTTTTTACCCTAGCCATCCCATTGCCTCTATAAGGAGGGGTTTTCAGCCATACCCACTCTATGCCGTCAACATATTCACAAATATGTTCTTTTTCTTCATATTCTTTCATTTCTATGTATTTGGAATAGTGAAAACTAGAAGAGATGATGGCTACCTTGTGACCTCTTTTTATGAGCTCTCTTGCAAAATCATAATGTCTTGTTCCACCGCTCATTTGAGGTGTAAGTGCATGGTGATTGAGTATCCAAATAGTCACTTAATACTCCAATAATGTTTTGATGATATTTTCGCTAGCTTTGCCGCTGCCATATAAATTTGAGGCCGAAGGCTGAAGGATAAAGGCTGAAGAGCTATGGTAAGCATCAATAATTTTTTCTTTATCTGCACCGACCAATACATTTACTCCCATCTCAACTAATTCCACCCACTCAGTTTCATCTCTTAGGGTCATACAAGGCTTAGAGAAAAAATATGCTTCTTTTTGAAGTCCTCCGCTATCTGTCATTACAAGCTCACAATTATCTATCAGCCATACCATTTCTAAATATCCGACCGGATCGATTATGGTCAGATTTGTGGTCTTTATTTTCAAATTCTGAATTATTTTTTTGGTTCTTGGATGCAGAGGCAAGACGATCTGTTTCTCTTTGGCTATTTCATTTAGTGCTTCAAAAATAGCTCTAAGCCTAGCTTCATCATCTGTATTTTCTGCCCTGTGAATGGTACAAAGGATAAATGATGAAGGAGGAAAGAGGAAGGAAGAAGGCTTTTGTGAAAGGTTTTTATAAAAAATTGCTCCGTCTTGCATCACATCACCCACATTAGCGATCAATTGCTGTTTGTTTGTAGCCATTACAAACGGGAAGCCTTCATTTTTAAGATTTTGCACCGCTGCATTCGTAGGACAAAAAAGTATATCGCTTACCCTGTCTGTAAGTATGCGGTTAACCTCTTCTGGCATTTTCATATTGAAAGATCTCAAGCCTGCTTCGACATGGGCAAGCTTAATGTGAAGTTTGCTAGCTACGATAGCCCCGGCTAATGTAGAGTTGGTATCCCCATACACAAGCATCCAATCTGGTTTTTCTTTTAATACCACCTCTTCGATATGCTCTATCATCTGTCCTGTCATAGCGCCGTGTGACTTGCCGCCTATGCCAAGGAAATAATCTGGTTTTGGTATTTGCATCTGTTCAAAAAATATATCGCTCATATTGGCATCATAATGTTGTCCGGTATGAACTATAACCTCTTCGATACTTCTGCCTTCTGCCTTCTGCCTTCTCGCTTCCCTGCTAACATTTCCGGCTTTTATAAATTGCGGTCTTGCACCCAGGATGGTTACTATTTTTATCATTTTATTAGCTCTCCATAAACTCTAAATAGTTTCTCTTCTTCAATGCCCCAATTATACTTTTTTAAAACAGCTTTTTTACCATTTTGTCCCATTTGTTCTGCTTCTTGCGGGTGTACAATAATATATTCTATAGCGCGAGCTATCTCTTGTGGTTCAAGAGGATTGACACATATTCCGCAATCGTTTTCTTCCACTATTTCTTTCCAGAGTGAAAAATTTGAAGTTATGATAGGTAGTCCCGCAGACATGTACTCGAACATTTTTATCGGCAAAGCATCTAAGTAATTTATAGTCGGATAAAGTGTTACAAGTCCAGCTTTCGAGCGGCTCATCACATCTGCTACGCCTTCACGATCTAAAAATCCAAATTCATTGACATTCTTCCATCCATCATAACTTTTTACTTCAGTTTCTACATCGTTTTCACTAAAGCTGCCAGCTAGATTTAATCTTACATTTTGCGTAAATTCCATAGCTTTTACAACTTCTTTTATTCCTCTTGTTTTGGCAATCCCGCCCACATAGCACACCTCATCTTTTTTCTCATCCCAAGGAGTTTTATTGGCAAGTTCTCCAAGAATTGGGAAGTTATTTATATCTACACTTTTTTTATTTATCTTTAGAAATTTATCTCTGATATGTGGCGTTGCCGTGATGATATAGTCAAACTTTTTACAAGCGTATTTTTCATAAAGTTCAAAAGTTTTAGAAAGTATCACTTTTGCTACTTTGCCCAGATACGGTTTCCCAAGCAACTGCTTTGGCAAATCCTCATGAGCATCAAATATCACTTTAAAACCCAGTTTTTTTAACTTCAGTCCTATGGGAATAAGCTCCGGGTCATGCAAATGATAGATATCGCTATCAAGCTCTTTTGCTTTTTCAAAAACTTTTTTAACTGTTGTCGTCATGCGAGAGATACGACCACCTGTTTTTGGCCCAACATCTACTATATTTACACTATTTTTTATTTCATCACCTTTGCCATCCGCAACCACCAAACTCACCTTATAGTTTTCATTTTTAGCTAAAGATGAACACATTTTTAAAAATATTCTTGTATCGTACCTTTGATGGGCTGATGTAATGTGGGTAATTTTAACCGATTTTGACATTATAAATTTGCTCCCATTTGGCTATATTAAAAAGTTTCCATTTCTGTTCGATATCTAATTTGTCAAACTCTACTTTTTTTACAGCAATCATCTTAATTATATTTGATTCCTCTATAGCTGTTTTCATTTGATTTTCTATTGTTTTTAGCCAGCTTTTTGCAGGCGCCTCAAAGCCCATTTTATTTTTTCTCCAAACTACATTTTTTGGCAAGATATTTTCAACTGTTTTTCTTAAAATATATTTTGTCCAACCATTTCTTATTTTATATTGATTATTAATTGATAAAGCTGTTTCAACTACTCTATAGTCAATAAATGGCAATCGTGTTTCAATTGAGTGTCTCATCGAATTTCTATCTTCATATCTAAGTAAATGTGGCATCTGGGTATAAAATATCTCTTCATGCTGTAAAGCGAAAAGATTCAAATAGCTTTTTGCATTTTTTTCTAAAACATCAAATGATGTAAGTTCTAAATATTCTTTTTTAACAAAATTGTTTTTAGTCTTAAGTCTTTTTATTCTTATTTTAGAACTTGTGAAATAAACAAAATATGCCAATAATTGTTTCAAGCTAAGTTTTGAATTTTTAGATGCATTGAAAAAGCCTTTAACAAAACCGGTAAATCCTAAACTCATCAAATATGCAGGATAATATCTCTCGTAGCCTACTAAAGTTTCATCACCACCTTGACCATCAAGCAAAACTGTACATCCTATCTCTTTTGCTTTTTTCATCACAAAGTATTGCATAAAAATTGAAGGGCCTCCAAAAGGCTCTTCTTGAGTATAAATTACATCGTCTATCCTGTTTGAGAAATCTTCTCCTGATGGCTCAATTATATTTAAATCCAAATCACTAGAGCTAGAAACTTCTTGCGCAAAAAAGCTTTCATCGCTTGTTTTTTCAGATGATTGAGCATGTATAGCAATAAACTTATCAGTGGCTTTAGATCTGTAAATATCAGAGGCAATAGCAGCAATAGCAGAGCTATCCAGTCCTCCACTTAAACATGTGCCAACTTTTACATCACTGCGAAGTCTTAGTTTTATTGAATCCATCAAATTAGAACGATATTCGTTTACCGATGAAGTTAGATCTAAATTTAATTCCCTTTGTTCAATGTCATAGTATCTTTTGATTTCAAAGCGATTGTTTATTAAATCGTAAATTAAGTTATGTGATTGTTGGAGTTTAAATATATTTTCAAAAAAAGTTTCATTTGTATGGTTTTCATATCCTATGACCAAATAATCCATTAAATTTTTTTTATTTACAAACCTCTCTTCATAAAATTCTAAAAGTTGCTTTATCTCAGATCCAAATACAAACTTACCATCAACTTCTGCGTAATAGAAAGGTTTAACTCCAAATCTGTCCCGACTACAAAATATAATATTTTTTTCTTTATCATATATAGCAAACGCCCACATACCGTTAAATCTATTTACGCACCCTTGTCCCCACTTATCATAACTAGCAAGTATTACTTCGGTATCTGTATGGGAATGAAATATATATCCCTCTTTTAAAAGTTCGTCTTTTATTTCAAGGTAATTATAAACTTCTCCATTATAGGTAATGACATACTTATCAAGATAGTGCATAGGCTGATGCCCGTCACTGCTAAGATCTATTATAGAAAGTCTTCTGTGTCCAAATGCGAAGCTTTTCTCAATATAAAAGCCTTCATCGTCAGGACCCCTGTGTGCTATAAGATCGTTTATCTTCTTTATCTCGTTTTGTTTAATGGGTTGTTTATTTTTATTAATAATTCCGCTTATGCCACACATTAAATCAATCCCTTATAAACTTCTAGTAAAACCTTTTCTTGTTGTTCCCAATTATAGATAGTCTTTAATTTTTGAATATTGGTTTTTAATTCATCTTTGTCTAACTTTGCAGCCTCTTCTATAGCTACTTTTAACGCATCTGGATTGTTCTCTTTTGCAACAATTCCTATTTTATTTGACTCAACCAATCGTTTCATCTCGTAAAGATTTGAAACTATCACCGGTATTTCCGCCATAAGATACTCGAACATTTTATTTGGAGAACAATAATAGTGATTCAAACAACTATTTTCATAAAATAAAATTCCAAAATCAGCACTGCTTGTATAATCAAGCAAAACATCAGGCGATACCGCCTTATAAAAATAGATATTTTTATATTCTTTTGATTCTTCTATTATCAAATTCTCCAATTGTCCATATCCCATAAAAACGATTACAGCATTTTCATGATTCATACTTTTAAAAGCTTCAAGAAGTATCTCTATACCTCTGCCTTTACTTAACCCACCTTGATATAAAAATATCGTTTGACTTTCTTGTATGCCTAAAGTCTCTCGAAATATGTCTTTCTTTTCAATTATTTTATATGGCGGAGTATTTAAAACTAATGCGGGTTTTTCTATATTGTACATTTTTGAATATTCATTTGCTATTGAATCACTTACAGTTATTACTTTATCTGCATATTTGATTAAAAATTTCTCAAAAAAATATTTTATCTTTATCTTATATTTACTTTCGTTTGGAGTGTCATTTATCTCATACTCATGAGCATCATAGACTATCCTTGCATCACGATTGAAAAACTTTTTTATTAGCACACCTATTGGTAATGTGTTTAAGTCGTTGCAATGAAAAATATCACTGTTTTTATAATGCTTTACCACCCTATAGATAAATTCAAAATATTTTAAAACCTGAACCAACTTATGCTTTGACCATCCACGACTTTTTAATTTTACTCTATGCACGGGAATATTTTGAATTTCATCATACTCTTGCAGGGGCTCTTCATGAAGTGCGACCACCTGCACATCATAGCCGGCTTTTTTTAGTGAGATATTTTCTTTTAATACGCGACTATCGTTTTTGAAATTATTTAGTACAACCGATGTTATTTTTTTCAAATACAATCCCTTCTTTTTTCATAAACTCGTAAATTAATTAGCATCGGTATATGAAATATCATTTTTTGATTTATCTTTCCTTGATTATTTTGAACACAATGCACTATATATAGCTATAAGTTTCTGAGATATGGCATTTGATGAAAAATTATCGATAATATACCTTCTTATCGCATCATGATTATACTGTGTCTGATAGATTTTTTTCATACCAAACGCCAACTCTCTTTTGCTATCATTTTGGACAAGCAAACCTAGCGAATCATTCACGATAACAGACTCTGGCCCTCCGCATCTCGTGGAAACAACCGGCAATCCGCAGCTCATGGCCTCTATCACAACAACCCCGAAAGTTTCATATGTGCTCGACAAAACAAAAGCATCGCTCTCTCTAAGCAGTTCTTTTGCTTCATCTCTACTTGCTCTACCGTACAAAGAAACTTGATTTTCAAGTTTTAATTTTTTTATCAAGTTATCTAAATTGTCGTATTGCTTTCCGTCTCCAACAATCACCAATTTAACATTTTGTTCATGTTTAAAAGCTTGACTAAAAGATTCTATAAGCAATTTTTGGTTTTTTATTGGATCCAAAAAAGCTATATTTATAAATTTAAAATCATTTTTAGTTTTAATTTCGGCTTTGTTAAAATAATCAGTATCGATGCTGTTTGGCAAATAGTTAAACTTTAGATGAAATATCTGCTCCAACAAAATAGCAAATTGATGGCTCACGGCTATATTATAACTAGAGTTTAAAAAAACATTTTTCGCATAAGCCAAATCTTGTTTGTTATAAATTTTCCTTGCAAAACCCGAAGAATGTTCAGTGACGATATAGTTTATTCCAAAATTTTCTTTTATCCAAATAGCTAAATGACCATATAAAAAACTATGCAAATGAACAATATCAGGTTTTCCATATGTAGAAATATATTTTTTAAACAATATCTTAAATACTTGCATCCTTACTATTTGTCTTAATTTTTTAAATCTATTGGGGATTGGATAAAGTATATTTATCGTATTAACACCATTGATATCGGAATGAGAATATTCAAAGTTAATGTTTTTAGAATGAAATATATTTCTTGGCGATGATTCATTTATGGCTATACATCCTACTTTTATATTATTTTGTTTGGCAAGTGCCTCGGCTTGTTCTTTGAAAAAAATTCCTGAAAGAGGATTTAATGAATTACTATACCACGAAGGCAATATTAATATATGCTTTTTTTCTTTCAAAAACATTCCTCTTTTTTGATTATTTTTTTAACATGAAAAATAAGCAGCAAAATAAAAATACCAAGCATAATACTCATACCAAAAGACAATATCGACAACACTTTCAAAAAACCCATTTTATAAAATAAAAAAATTACCCCGATTGGAACCAACATATAAAAAAATGAAAAAATAAGCATAATGTCTTGTCTGCTTATCGCAACAAATACCATAGAAAGCGGTGATGTTAAAAAATTTAAAAACAACCATGGAGCCATTATGGATGCGGCATGTCCTGCAAGCTCCCAATTCTTGCCAAAAACTATCATAAAAATATCTACCGCAAAAAAATATATGATTAAAAACAATGGTGCTGCAATCAATGAAGCTTTTATTAAAAACTTTTTCACAATTCTATCAAGGTCGTCTGCTCTTGCATGAGAAACCTTTTGAAAAAAAACTTGGGACAGAGAGCTGCCGATCAAAGACATGGGAACCTGCACCATTTTCCAGGCCAATGAAAACTGCCCTAGAGTAGCTGCAGTAAAAAATTTAGCTACTAAAATACTTATTCCGGATAATCTTATGTTATCGACTAAAGCATTCAATAAATTGAACTTTGGAAATTTAATATGTCTTTTTGCTAAAGCAAAAATCTTTAATTTTCTAATTTTATCAAATCTGTTTTTATCTTCTGACCATATCATTTTACCGAGTATATAGGTCGATATGCCTTGACCAATCACACCTCCCAAGATAAGCCCGCTGCTTCCAAATCCACCAAATCCCATACCAAGATTTGTAGCGGCAGTGGTCCCGCTTCGAACTATTCTGCTTGTTGCCAATCGTTTGTACTGTTTTTTTCTATTGCTCCAATAGTTGAGACTTTGATAAATACCGGTTAAAAGTACTGTAATGGGTATCAAATATAACCAATTGGATATTTCCGGATTGCCAAGAAGGGTTGTAATCTGAAAATTAAAGATAAAAACTATAAGTAATGCTATCAAACTTACAAAAAAAGATATGATGACAGAAAGTGCTGCGATATTGATAGCATCTTCATCTTTTTTGGGAAGCATGATAGCCATCTCATATCTCCCGGTAGCCGCTACAGCAATAATGCTTGCGATACTCATATAGAGTGCAAACACCCCAAAATCCTCAGGTGTATAGATACGTGTGAGTATCGGACTGATGGCGATGGGAATCGCCTGGGCGATCGTGGTCCCCGTCATCAGAGTTAGGACATTTCGGCTAAATTCTGAGTGGGGTTTTAGTTTTTTTATCATAATTGCTTGCAGATATACGCTATCTCTTCATCAGTCACATAAGGATTCATCGGCAAGCTCATAATCTCTCTAGAAATCATCTCTGCAACAGGGAAATCACCCTCTTTATACCCAAGATAATCAAAACACTCTTGCAGATGCAGCGGCATAGGGTAGTGCACTGCGGTTGGGATGCCTGCCTCTTTTAGTTTTTCTTGAAGTTCATCACGATTTTTTACTCTGATTGAGTATTGAGCCCATGCTGATGTTGTTTTTTCATCTACATATGGAAGAATCCGATCTGATTTATTTTCCAAAGCTTTTGTATATTTGCTTGCGACTTCTTGTCTTAATGCCAAATCTTTTTCATAATGCTTCAGTTTGACATTCAACACTGCTGCTTGGATCGTATCGAGTCTTCCGCCCATGCCGATATATCTGTGATGATACCTCTTGGTTTGTCCGTGAATTCTTAGGCTTTTCATCTTTTGGGCCAACGCATCATCATCGGTAAAGACCGCTCCGCCGTCCCCGTAGCAGCCAAGCGGCTTGGCCGGGAAAAAGCTCGTGCAGGAGATATCACCGAGTTTGCTGTCGGTTTTTCCTTTGTAAGTAGAGCCAAACGATTGCGCACCGTCTATAATAACTTTCAAATCATGTTTTGCAGCGATCGACATAATTTCATCTATATCGCATGGCTGCCCATATAGGCTTACAGGAATGATGGCTTTGGTTTTATCGGTAATGGCGGCTTCGATTTTGGATGAATCGATGTTGTATGTAGTTTCATCTATATCAACAAAAACCGGCTTCGCGCCCAAAAATGCGATGGTCTCAGCCGTTGCAATAAAAGTAAACGGGGTTGTGATGATCTCATCACCGGGCTTTATATCCAAAGCCATCATCGCTAAAAGCAGTGCATCTGTTCCGTTAGAACATGATACGGCATGTTTTGAACCTGTGAACTTTTGCAAAGACTCTTCAAGCTGCGTAATCTCTTCACCCATTATGAAGTTGCATTTTCGGGCTACAGACAATATGGCTTGTTCGATTTCATCTTTGTATAAATTATGCTGGTGTTGCAGGTTTGCAAAATCGATTTTCATTATTTATCCTATCGCTATTAAATTATCATTTTCTAGTTTATACTTGCTGTTATCAAAACTATCTATAGCTTCGCTATTTTCATCAAATGTCAAAGTATTCCCCGCTCGGCTGACCCATCCTATCTGACGGGCCGGCACACCGACCATTAAAGCGTACGGCTTGACATCACGATTGACCACCGCTCCGCTGCCGATCAGAGCGTATTTGCCGATCGTTACCCCGCATACGACCGTGGCATTGGCGCCGACGGAGCATCCTTTTTTAAGGAGTGTTTTTTTAAACTCTTCTTTTCGTTGTATGAATGCCCGGGGGTTGATCACATTTGTAAAGACCATCGACGGCCCCAAAAAAACATCATCTTCTATCTCTACGCCCTCATAGATAGAGACATTGTTCTGTACTTTAACGCCGTTGCCGATAGTGACCTTTGGACCGACGACACAGTTCTGACCGAACGAACAATCCGAACCTATAACCGTATGGGATAAAATATGCGAAAAATGCCAGATTTTCGTATTGTCGCCTATATATACATTTTCATCGATATAGCAAGATTTATGTACGAAGTGATCAGCCAAGGAGCACCTTCTTGCAAAACGGATGGCGCTCCCCCATAGATTCCGTAGGCGTTAACGCCCGTATCTGCGAAACCGTAGTGATCGAACCGTATGCCTCATCAAGCCCAAAGCCGTTTCCTTTGAGTATCTCCTCATAACTTCTCGTATGCAGATCCGTAAACCCTTCGCTGAACTCTATCTCTTCGCCATCCACAGTAATGCTTCTGTAAGTCCTCTGCCCTGCGGCTTTGACCTCGTCAGGGATATACGCATAGTTTACGGACAAAAACCAGCGCACTTTTGCATTTTTAAGCTTAAGATAGCCCGCATTCGTATCAGGCGTTTTGAGGTGAACAATATTCTCTTCAACCTCTCCAAAAATCCAGCACAGCATATCAAAAAAATGCACTCCGATATTCGAAGCGATGCCGCCTGATTTTGCCTGATCGCCTTTCCATGATCTAAAATACCATTTGCCCCTGGAAGTCAAATAAGTCAAGTCAATATCATAGACTTTGTCCGGATCCGAAGCGAGTTCTTTGCTGACCTTCTCTTTGAGGGCGATAATGGAAGGGTGCAGTCTTAGCTGCAAGATGTTGTACACTTTGTGGCCCGTTTCTTTTTCGATGATTTTGAGCTGATCGATATTCCACGGATTGAGCACCAGCGGTTTTTCACAAATGGCATCCGCACCGCTCTTGAGTGCAAATCGTATATGAGAATCATGTAGGTAATTGGGGGAGCAGATAGAGATATAGTCTATTTTTTTTCCTGTCTTTCTGCGCCACTTATCCACAAACCTGTCAAATCTTTCAAATTCTGTAAAAAAATCCGCTTCAGGAAAATGACTGTCCATAATCCCTATCCCATCATAAGGGTCCAATGCCGCAACAAGAGTATTTCCAGTCTCTTTGATGGCTTTCATATGTCTAGGTGCGATATATCCGGCTGCCCCGATCAATGCAAAATTCTTTGAATCCAATATAGCCTCCCTTTCTCTCTTCTTCTTCTTATTCTGTATTCCTCCATATTATATCAAAAAATCTTTGCCTGCATTTTGCATACCATACACAAATTTATTTTTTATAGAATCCATTGTCCATCCTGTAAACTATCATTCATATTACATTTAAGCGATTATGTTATAATTTTTCAAATTAATTGAACGGGAAATACCTATGTATAAACTTTTATCACTTCTACTTGTTGCTTTTGTCGGCTTTTCTCACGCCAAAACAGTTGATGCCATCGCGTTGATCGTTGACGGGGAGGCTGTTACCACTGCTGAAATACGCGCGGTGCAGCAGCAGATGAATCTTTCCAAAGAAAAAGCCGTCGATCTGCTTATCCAGGACAGGCTGCAAAAAGCTGCGATGAAAAACATAGCGGTCTCTGACGATGAAGTCGACAGCAAAATAGCACAAATCGCCGCACAAAACAATATTTCTATCGAGCAAATGCAGCAGATCTTGCAAGAAAGAGGCACCCCGTGGACGCGCTACAGAAGCAGCATCCAAGAGGCAATGAAAAAAGAGAAATTTTTCAAAGAGCATATCCTTACCTCTATCCCGCAGCCCAGCGACGATGAATTGAAGATTTTCTACGGAAATCATAAAAACGAATTTACCGCGCCTTCGCAGATCAGCATGATCGAGTATTCAAGCGACTCCAAAGAAGCGATGGCGGACTTTTTGCGTACACAAAACGCCAAAGGCGTTCAAAGCCGCACTGTTACCAAAAACAGCAGCGAACTAAACCCTATGCTGCTCGGGATGCTTTCGCAGACGCAAAACGGCGCATTTACCCGTCCTTTTAATGCGGGAGACAAATATGTAGTCTTTAAAGTGCTTTCCAAAAAAGGCCAAACAGCTATGCCTTTTGAAAATGCCAAAAACGCAGTGATCGCAAAATGGAAAGAACAGCAGCAGGAAAAAGCGATCAAAGACTATTTTGAAAAAATGAAAACCAGTGCCGACGTGCAGATCATACGAAAATAAGGAAAAAAATGGGACTGAAATCTGATAAATGGATACGTGAAAAATCTCTCAAAGAAGAGATGATAACGCCCTTTTGCGAGGGACTTATAGGAGAAGGAGTAGTCAGCTACGGGCTGAGCAGCTACGGATACGATATCCGCGTCAGTGACGAATTCAAGATCTTTACCAATATCAATGCGCAAGTCGTTGACCCCAAAGACTTTCATCAAAACAACGTCGTTGATTTCAAAGGAGATGTCTGCATCGTGCCGCCCAACTCTTTTGCGCTGGCAAGAACGATAGAGTATTTTAAAATGCCTTCAGACACCTTGGCCATCTGTCTAGGCAAAAGCACCTATGCCCGATGCGGGATCATCGTCAATGTTACCCCTTTTGAACCAGGGTTTGAAGGGCACATCACTATAGAGATCTCCAACACCACGCCCCTTCCGGCAAAAATCTATGCCAACGAAGGTATCGCCCAAGTACTTTTCTTGCAAGGAGACGAACCGTGCGAAACAACCTACCGTGACAGAAAAGGAAAATACCAAAGCCAAACCGGTATTACCCTTCCGCGTATCCTCAAAAAAAACTAGGATATCCTTCAGGATAACGAATTGCCCCCCATTCCAAAGCACCCAAAGAGACCGACTTCAACTTCTTTGGCGCTAAAGACTTCTTTCTATCCATCTGCACAGCATATAAAGAGAAAAAATATGCTGCTTAAACATCCCCTGCTTGCCCTGCTTGAGCAAAAATTGCAATTTCTCCTCATGAAACAGCCCTTTTTTTTCTTGTACCCTTTCTATGCATTGCAATTCTCCGGTCTCCAAAAGCCACTCCATAAAAGGATAACTAAACCCTTTTTTCTTTCGCTCTATGATCGAAACAGGGATATAATCCCCGGCGATCTCTTTGATCCATGATTTTGGCATTTGATGCAAACGAAGCTGCGGATCGCAGGCAAAAACTGCCCCGACAACCTCTTTGTCCAAAAAAGGGCTTCTTGCTTCAATGCTGTGCGCCATGCTTATGCGATCAAGCTTACGCAGATAGACTTCGCCCAGCTGGATCTTGAGATCCACAAAACTGTACCAGTCTGCCGGCGATGTTCTTCCGCTTTTTTCAAACTCTTCTTGATAGCCGGCGAGCGCCTTTAGAGAGTCATTATCGCGTACATTCATGCGAAGCAGTCTGTTTTGCTGCAAATCAGTAAACACTTCTGCGGTAGAACGAAATAGGGTGCTCTCCTCAAAAATGCGCTTATACCACTCCCACTCTTTATTGTCCGAATAATGAGACTTAAAATAGTTGCGAAGCCAATTTTTATATTTAAGCGCTTTGGCCTGTTCGAGATCAAAGTACTCTTTGTAGGTTTTGTATCCCAAAAACAGCTCATCGCTCCCGTCTCCGGTAAGTACGACTTTCACTCCCTCTTTTTGTATCTCTTTCATCAAATGATACAGCGGCAGCATCGCAGGATCGCCCAGGGGCTCATCGAGTGCCTGGGTCACCTCATCGATGCTTTGCAAAAAATCTTCTTTGCCAAAACCGATCTCATGATGCACTGAGCCGATATGTGCCGCAACCTCCGCGGCATAAGGTCTTTCGTCATACTGCTCATACCCCTCGTAGCCGATGCTGAATGTATGGATCTTTTTGTGGCGGGAAGCCATTGCCGCGATCAAAGAAGAGTCCAGCCCTCCTGACAGCAGTGCGCCGCACTCAAGCTCTGCAGGCATACGCAAAGCCACAGACTCCAAAAGCTTTTGTTTGACTGTCTGAATCGCTGTTTTTTCATCATGTAAAATAATCGGGGATGCCAGAGGAAAAAAATATTTTTTTGTCTCAAGCGCAGCGGTTTTAGTATCAAAGCGCACCATGCTTCCCGCCTCAACCTGACTGCTCTCTTTATCAAATGTATGCGGAGCGATGGGCGACTGGTAAGAAAGATATTGAGGGACGATAGCCCTGTCAAACCGTAAAGGCTTTAATGAAAGTATCGCTTTAAGTTCACTGGCAAAAATCACACGCTCTTTATCATAAGCGTAATAAAGCGGTTTTTTGCCAAAAGGATCACGGAACAGCTTGACGCTCCCTTTTTCTATGATCGCAATGGCAAACATTCCCCGCAAATGCTCCACAAAAGCATCGCCCCACTTTTTATAAGCATGAAATGCTGCCTCTGTATCATTTTGGCATGCTGCGCCCAGCTCCTGTGCAAGCGCTTGATAGTTGTATATTTCACCGTTCATCAAAAAAAATGTACCGTCCTCTTCTATGGGCTGGACGGAAGGGGTGTGTATGCCGGTGATTGCCAGCCTATGAACACCTAAAAAAGCATGCTCGCTGCATATGCTTCTGCTCTCGTCTATGCCCCGATGCGAAAGACATTCAAATGCTTTTTGTGCCTTTAAATGATTATAGGTTCCTACAATACCAAAAATTGCACACACTTATAAGCTCCAATGATTTGCCGGGTATTTTATCGCATAGTCAAAAGAAAAATCATGACAGCTTGATTGCTGCAACTTTTTCATCATGATTTTCACTATTGTTGCTATTGTACATAATGTATAAAAAATTTCTCAGTGATTTAGTAAAACTCTTGCTCAAATGCATATCATTAACAGCGATGGTATTCACCTCTTTGGAAATGTTTCTGTTTTTGATGATATCCGAAAGTACATTGATACTGTTTTTATAGGATT
This sequence comes from Sulfurovum sp. UBA12169, assembly GCA_002742845.1. NCBI lineage: Bacteria > Pseudomonadati > Campylobacterota > Epsilonproteobacteria > Campylobacterales > Sulfurovaceae > Sulfurovum > Sulfurovum sp. UBA12169. The sequence continues at coordinate 281,315 of DLUH01000005.1, forward strand.
CCGTGATCTTGCGGTATCGCATCTCCATTTCGTCTATCGCTGCTTTTTCGCCGCTTTTGGCTGCGTTGAAAGATAAGACCGTTTTGAGTATCTGATAACGGAGGTTTTTGTAAAACTGCTGCTCTTCTGCCGTCTGCGCGCCGGAAAGATACTCAAAATCATGCAGCATATCTTTGATGGACTTAGCCGCAGTGGCAAGATAGGTTACCGCTTTGATGATCTTTTGTATCTGTTCTTGATAGGCTTTATCCGTATTTTTTGCAGAAAGTATCATTGCAAAATCAAAGATTTCACCTCCAAGCAACCGAATATTCTCGTAAAGCTTGTCGTATCGTATATCAGGGCGATCCCTATAGCGTTCCAAAAGTTTTTCTGTCGCCATTTGTCCGCTCAGTGCTTTGGTCGGCGGCAAATCGATAGCCAAAAGAGCAAAATCTTCGATCTTGTGTGCTAGATACTCCACCTCTTTTTTAAGCGCAACGACCGCCACATCTGTTAATTCGACTGAAACGTTATGGATATAGCGCGTCACGTAGTGCTTCTTTTTTTTGAAAAAATACATCAACCCTTTTGTAAGCAATGGAATAAACGGATACCACAGCAAAACTCCCAAAAGATTAAAGAATGTATGAAACAGTGCGATTTGTACGACCGGATCTTTCGAAATACCGACAGCCTCAACAATCCACACAAGCGGCCACAGCAGCATAAGCGCAACTGCTCCTGTCAAGAGGTTGAAAAAGAGATGGGCTAGGGCCGTACGTTTTTTGTCCGGTGCTCCTCCGATGGAGCCAAGCATTATCGTTACCGTCGTTCCGATATTGGCACCTATCACAAACGCTGCTGCCATCTCGAAATTTACCATATGCGCAAACAGCATGCTTTGCATGATCACAACGGAAGCCGCACTTGACTGGATGATCGCAGTGAGCACGATACCTGCGAGCGAAAACAGATACACATTGAGATGGCCATACTGCGTGACGTCAAAAGATTTGGAAAAAACAGAAGCGCTCTCTTTCATTCCTTCCAGTCCCAAAAAGATCAGTCCAAACCCTACAATCGCACCGAAAATATTGCGCCATCGGTTTGACTCTTCGGCCATCACTCCCCCGATACCCCCGATACCGATCATGGCGTAAGCAAGCAGTTTTACATCAAGCTTAAAACCCACAAGCGCAATGATCCAGGAGGTAGTTGTGGATCCGATATTGGACCCAAAAATAATCGCAATGGCATTTTCCAAAGAGATCATTCCCGCGCCGATCAAAGAAAGCGCCATCAGCGATACGATCGAAGAACTTTGAAAAAGCGATGTAGCGCCGACCCCTAGCATCAAAGAACGCAAATGCGTCTGTGTGGCACGTTTTACCCAGACCCCAAAAGAGCGCCCGACACTCTCTTTGATACGGCTTTCGAGATAAAACATCCCGAAAAGCAAAAGCCCGACAGAAGCAAAGAGATGGATCCAAAGTGTATAATCAGGCATTACTTTTCTTTCTGAGTGCTTTCAAATTTCTCTTTTATGATCCGGCGGATATGCACATCAAGCTGAGGAAAGGGAATCTCGATGCGGTGTGCATACAGTGTCTTATAAAGCAGCACCAAAAAGGAATCCATTGTTCCGGAAGGTTTGACCGTATTATCCCCGTGCACCCACACCCAAAGTTCAAAATCGACACTGCTTGCGCTCATCGCTTTCATAACCACCTGCGGCTGTTTCTCTTTATCGTAACGGATATATTCTATGTCGCTTTTTTCCAATGCCTCCAAAATGACAGTCTTGACATTATCGATATCGCTGCCGTAAGCAACGCCAAAAGGTATATGCATGCGTCTTATGTCATCACTAAGCGTCCAATTGATCACCTGCTCTTGGATGAAAGTCTGATTGGGGACGATAACATCGATATTGTCATTGGTGCGGATAATGATCGAACGCATACGGATATCCGAAACCCGTCCGCGCAATGTATCGCTGATTTGTAAAAAATCGCCGATCTTGATACTTTTTTCAAAAAAAAGAATTATGCCTGAAATAAAGTTTGCAATGATATTTTGCAGACCAAATCCGATACCCACCGAAAGCGCTCCTGCAATCACCGTAAAAGAGCTCAAGTCAAGCCCGATCGTCTTGAGCATCACAAAAAATGAAACAATAACAATAAAATAAGAACCTATATTGCTTAGAATCACCTGACTTGAAAGTGAAAGATTTTTTACTTTTGAGCCGATCTTTTTGATATAGCGGCGATACAAAGAAGCCAGCAGCAGACCAAAGAGAAAGATAAACAGCGCCAAAAATAGATCCAAAGTACTGATTTGCTTTTTGTTTACGCTAAATAAAGGATAATGCAATTTCTCTAAAATATCTCTGCCAAGAAGCACAAACCCCTCTTTTGTTTGCTCGGCAAGAACTTTTGTGGTTCCTATTCTTTCAGAAATCAACTTATCCATCGCATCGAGCATATTTGCATAAGAACGCTGCTTGCCGGGTGTCATAGAAGCCATATAATTCTTGATTTCCTCTTTGACACTAAATATATTTTGATTTTTTTCTTTCAGGGCCGCAAAAAAACCGTTTAGACTTTTACGAATGGCCGCTTCTGCTATGACATCGATCTCTTCCGAAGTTTTTTTAATCTTTTTTTCTAATCGTTCAATCCCTTTTGCATCCCCAAGAAAACCGAATTTCTCTTTTTCGATCTCCAGCCCTTCGCGCTCAAGATACAAATCTTTAATCTTCTTACTTGCCTCTTCAGTGTTTTTTTTAATATCTTTCGTATCAAAAGCAATATGTTCGACTGCCTGCAAAAGTACTTTTAGATTTTTCTCTTTTGCCTCTTTGAGTTTATTTTGCCGCTCTTGCAGTTTTTCTTGGGATTTTACATAAAAAGCATACTGAAGCTGCACGACCGATGGCAATGTTTTGTTGCTCTCTGCGCTTTCATTTTCATCGCTGGCAAAAATCTGATTTTTAAGATAGGTTGTCTTCTCTTCTTTTTGTTTCAGTTCATTTTTAATACTTTTTCTCTCTGTAAAATTTTCTACATACCCATAAAAAGCCTGAAGATAATCCTGGGAATTCTTGATGTTGTCGTACACCAAAAGCGTGATAGAATTTTTTTCGCTTTTGCCGGTCAGCTCTATCAGTCTTGCCAAAAGAGATTTTTGAAGCTGAATGGTTGCGTTATCTTCATTTTTTACTTTTTCCAGAGCAGAAAGATACAAAGGATAAATTTTCGTACTATTCTCATCAAGAAGTTTTGTCTCAAGAGATGCAGCATATACGAAGAAAGAAGAGATGACTAAAAAAAAGAGTGATTTCACTAGTGGAATTCCTTGTCGAAAAATAGATTGATGAACGCTACCCGGTTCCGCTTTGCGAAACTAGGCACCAATCTTATCTCTGGCACTCCGTTTGCGAGGAGGAGTGTTTTTGGGGGCAATATTTTTTTGGATATAGTCCATGATCTTCCCTGCGATATCGATGCCTGTAGCCTTTTCTATCCCCTCCAATCCGGGTGAAGAGTTGATTTCCATGACCAAAGGACCGCGTTTGGAAGGAATCATATCAACGCCGCATACCCCCAGCCCCATCGCTTTGGCAGCGGCTATGGCCGTAGCTTTCTCTATTCTGGAGAGTTTATACAGCGTTGCGCTTCCTCCCTGGTGCAAGTTGGAGCGGAAATCCCCCTCGGCGCCCTGCCGCTTCATAGCGCCCACCACTTCGCCGTCGACAACAATCACTCGGATGTCAGCCCCTCCGGCCTCTTCGATAAATTCTTGCACTAAAAGATTGACATTCATTCCATTAAACGCATCCAATACTGATTTGGCGGCTTTTTTTGTCTCTGCAAGCACGACACCCACCCCTTGTGTTCCCTCAAGTATCTTCAGCACCAATGGTGTGCCTCCGATCAACTTAATGACATCATTGGCATTTGACCTATTGGAAGCAAAAACAGTTTTAGGCATATCTACACCGCGGTTGGAAAGTATCTGAAGACTTCGAAGCTTGTCTCTTGATCGTTTAATCGCAAGAGAACCCGAGATGCTAAACACATTCATCATTTCAAAATGGCGCACGATCGCAGTACCAAAAAAGGTACGGCTTGCCCCGATACGCGGAATGATCGCATCAGGCGCCTCCAGTTCCTCTCCATGATAGATGATTTTGAGTTCGTTTTTCATAATCTCCATCGTACATTCCATATAATCAATCACCCTTACATCCCATCCTTTTTTTTTGGCAGCTGCCACTAAACTTTGGGTTGAATAAAGCGATTCGTTTCTCGACAATATATAAATTTTCATTCATTTAATCCTTTTTGGAAGCTTGGTATTTAACAGATACGTCTACAAGATAACCTTTTGCAAGAAATTTACGTCCGATAAGCATAGGATACTTCATCTCTTTTCGATCAGCAAGCGATACTGAAGTCAAATAGGTTTTTCCGCCTAATGCAACATGGGTTTTAACAAAAACCCTTTCTTGCACTTTCCCGTTAGAGCTTTTGACTCTTTTGATCCTAAATATGGGCAGTCTAATCTCTTTTTCGCTGTAATCAGGATGAAAATTATCAAGCAATTTAAAATGAACTGTCTCATTTTCCTGATCTATTCTGATTTCATTGCAGTGAATCGAACAGGAATCTGCTCCCGTGTCTATCTTTGCATCAATATCAAAAAAACCAAAATCAGGCAATGAAGCATGTTCAATATTGCCTACAATAACCATCTCCATCCATAAAATCCTTCTCTGTAAAATATACTATTATTGTACACAATTATCCACAAAATTAGATAACAAATCCTAACGGCAACGTAGAACAGCTTAATGCGAATCTAACAAAAATAAAAAAGGCTTATACATTTGTTTGTTTTTGTCTATTTTGTTTCAATATATATAGACTCAAGAAGCCTCAGCATTTTCGCAACCGCTTCCGCCCGAACCGTCTCTTTGGTTGTGTGATAGCCGGTTGTGGGCAACTGCAAAGTAGTTCCTTGAATTTTTCCCCCGCTGGCAAGAGCCACTCTTCCCATTTCCGTACTTCCCAGCGAATAGAGTTTTCCGCCTTCTTTAAGAAGTTTTTTGTTTTGTTCTTCAAGATAGTGATCTTTAAAACTGTAAGCGATCTCCAGCTGCATACAGCATTCTTCGATCTCTTTGGTGAGCGGGGAAACAAAGGAAGCATTTGCGTCACGTGTGCGAAGGACAATGTCTTGCCTGTCGGCATCTTCCCTGGTGGGATAGGGGCTGGTATCAAGCACCAGCAATCTCTCTGTAGAGATATCAAAGCGGCGAAACCACTCCAGTAAAAAACGCCAGCTCTTCCCTGACTCTTCCTGCGCTGTAAAAAAAGCTGTGCCCTGATATCCTGCACGATAAAGATAGATAATCATCGCGGCGCTAATCACATTGTCCAGCTGGGATGAAATCAATCCTTTATTGTAAGCCAAGCCGTCAACATAAGCCACAGGAGTGCCCGGCAAAAGATACTCAAGTCCTTTTACTTCAAAAATAAGATTGTTGCGGCGTTCACAAATATACGCATTCTCAATCGTTCCAATCCCCATATAACTGCCGGACCAAGGCTCATACGCCTGTACCGACTGATTTGCAAACCGTTCAAGAATCGCCATATAGGTCTGCTCAGAGACTGAATCTCCTGTAAGGTCGGCACGGTTTTGTGTCATAAACGCCGCATACTGAAATTCATTGGGGCCGGTGCAAATCAAACCGTGCCGATCTATATGCGCGCAGAGCATACCGCATTCAGGATCACTCCCCTGCGCGACCAAAAGCCCCTCGTAAAGTGTTGTTTTTATCCCGAGCTCGTCGAGTTCGCGCTTAAGACAAAGAAAAAAAGAGTGTTCCGCCCCTACTACAGACGGCTTTCGCACAAGATACTTTAAAATGTCAAGAAAACCTTTAAAAGGCGTGAAAGTTCTATGCATACAATTCCTTTTTAGCACCTCACAGTCAAACAAGAACTTTTCCTTGCAATGATGTATTTTTTGTGCTTTTTGCCTACTAAAATGAGAAAGGATTATACTTTTTTTTCAATTAAAGTCGAAGCGCCTCTCTTTTCGCGAAGCTCTTTTGCCCAATCGGACACAATATGAAAAAATTTTACCATTTTTACTTACTTTGTGTTACAATGCGAAGGAATTCCTGCCATAAGATACAAGGGAGAGCGGTATCGGACTTCGTTTGATACCAAAAAGAAATTAGTAAAGTAAGTATAGATGAAAAATTTAATTATAGTAGAATCGCCTGCCAAAGCTCGTACCATTACCAACTTTTTAGACAAAGAGTACAAGGTTATCGCCTCAAAAGGACATATACGCGATTTACCCAAGACTACTTTTGGTATCGAAATCGATGAAAAAACAGGCGATCTTATACCCAAATATGCCATCCCCAGAGATGCGAATGCTACAGTAAAAGAGTTAAAAAAATTGGCCAAAGAAGCCCAAACGGTTTTTATCGCAACCGATGAGGATCGTGAAGGGGAAGCCATCGGATACCATATTGCCGAAGCTATAGGAAAAGATCCTCAAACGCTTCCTCGTATCGTTTTCCATGAAATTACCAAAAATGCCATCATACATGCGCTACAAACACCCCGTAAAGTTAATATGGATAGTGTGGACGCACAGCAAACCAGAAGGCTGCTCGATCGCATCGTAGGATACAAACTCTCCCCCCTGCTTGCAAGCAAGATACAAAAAGGGTTAAGTGCGGGAAGAGTGCAAAGCTCCACTCTTAAATTGGTCGTTGACAGAGAAAGAGAGATTAAGGCATTTCAGCCTGAAGAGTACTGGACAATTGATGCAAAATTTCAAAAAGAAATCGATGCTTCGATCTATGAATACAATGGTCTGAAAATAGAAAAACTGACAATCAAAAACGAAACAGACGCCAAAGAGATCGTTTCTGCAGCCCAAAATGAATCCTTTTATGTTCTGGCGATAGAAAAAACAAAAAGAAGTACCAAGACGCCTCCTCCGTTTATGACTTCTACGTTGCAGCAGACCGCTTCAACCCAGCTTGGATTTTCTCCCAAAAAAACAATGATGGTGGCACAAAAACTCTACGAAGGGGTCAAGACAGACAAAGGAGTTATGGGGGTCATTACCTATATGAGGACAGACAGCCTTAATCTGGCCAAAGAGGCGGTAGACGACGCCAGAAAGCATATCCAAGCAGTCTACGGAGATGCCTATTTGCCCGGCAAAGATAAAAATTATGTCACCAAGTCAAAAGGAGCGCAGGAGGCGCACGAAGCAATCCGCCCTACCATGGTTGAATTTGACCCTCAAACCGCAGCAAACTTTTTGGCGCCCGATGAATTGAAGCTCTATCGTCTCATCTATAATCGTTTTCTCGCTTGCCAGATGACAGAAGCACAACTTGAATCACAAAGTATTCTTTTTAAAGGAGACACATGCATCTTCAAGGCAAGCGGAAAAAAACTGCTCTTTGATGGTTTTTACAGGGTTGCGGGGTATACAGAAAAAGACAAACTGCTTCCGGAGCTGAAACAAGGAGAAAATGTTACCCTTGATGAGATCAAAACAGAACAACATTTCACAGAACCTCCTGCACGCTACAATGAAGCAAGCCTTATCAAAAAACTCGAATCCTTAGGAATTGGCCGTCCAAGCACCTATGCTCCTACGGTAACGATCCTGCAAACCAGAAAATACATAGAAATAGAACAAAAACGCATTCACCCTACCGAAATAGCCTTTACGGTTACGGAGATGTTGGAAAACCATTTTCCGGAAATCGTAGATAGCCATTTTACTGCCGATATGGAAGAGGTGCTTGATGAGATTGCCGAAGGCAAAAAAGACTGGCAAAGCACTCTCAAAGCGTTTTATACACCCTTTTTGCATAAAATTGAAGAGGGGAAAAAGCAGATCAAAAGCCTCAAAGTTGCTGTTCCTACCGGAGAAATGTGTCCGATGTGCCATTCGGAACTTCTTTTGCGTAAAGGGCGTTATGGCGAATTTATTGCCTGCAGTAATTTCCCAAAATGCAAATATACCAAAAATATCGACGGCACCGAACCGGAGCAACCTAAAACAACAGATGTAGCCTGTGATAAATGCGGTGCGCCTATGATCATAAAAGATTCAAAAAAGGGAAAATTTCTTGCTTGTTCGGCCTATCCAAAATGTAAAAACGCCAAACCCCTTACGCCGCCCAAAGAACTCACCATACCCTGTCCCGAATGCGGAGCCAAACTGCAAGAAAGAGAAGGAAGAAGAGGAAAATTCTTTGGCTGCACCAATTATCCTCAATGCAAATTTATTGCCAATTTTGAACCGGTTGACAAGCACTGTTCTGAGTGCGGCTATTTGATGGGAATCAAAATGCTAAGAGGCAAAGAAGTTTACGAATGCTTTAAATGCAAGCATAAAGAAGAGGTAAAATAAGTGAAAAAAATATTTTTATGCGCCATCAACAATATACTAAGCGGTACTTGCCAGGAGGATTGTAAATTTTGTACGCAAAGTGTAAGATACCATGCTGATATATCTCGTTATAACTATAAGCCGATCGAGCAAATTGTACAAGAAGCAAGCCAAGCCAAAAAAAGGGGGGCGCTAGGATACTGTTTGGTTACGGCAGGAAAAGGATTGGATGATAAAAAAGTAGATTTTGTTGCGCGCGCCGCAAAAGCAATAAAATCAGAAATAAAAGGCTTAAATCTTATCGCATGCAACGGCACCGCAACAACAGCCCAGCTTCAGTACCTTAAAGACCATGGCATTGACAGTTATAACCATAATCTTGAGACTTCAAAACGCTACTATCCGTATGTTTGCCAAACCCATGACTGGGAAGAGCGCTATCAAACATGTGCAAATGTCAAATCTGTGGGTTTGGCGCTGTGCAGCGGAGGTATTTTTGGGATGGGCGAACATGAAGAAGACAGGGAAAATCTATTGAAAGCTATTGTTTCGCTTGACCCGGAATCTACGCCCCTCAACTTCTTCCATCCCAATCCCGCACTTCCTATCAAAACCCGCAATATTGAGCTGGAAGAAGCACTTCACATCATCTCAAAGGCACGCACTATGCTAGGGGAAGAAAAACTGCTCATGGCAGCGGGGGGAAGAGAACTTCTTTTTACCGGAAAAGAGGATCAGATGTTTGAAGCAGGCGTCAATGCTATTGTCATTGGAAATTATCTTACCACAAGCGGTGTGGCTCCCGCTAAAGATATAAAGATGCTAGAAAGCTTCGGGTATGAGGTTGCTACTAACTGTGATGCATCCTAGTCGGCTAAACAGAGTAATTCATTTTCTCAAAATACACAAAATTCATAGTGCTCAGCATTTGATTGCACGAAAAGAAACTATTAAATATAATCTCGGTCTTTCCGGTTCTTGCTGAGCTCATTTGCTACAAAAAACCATTTTACCTTTCTTCATCCATCTCTTGTATGGCGTCTTGATAATCTTTGTCAGCATTTTGTTTTGCTTCAAGCTGTTCTTTGGAAACATTGATATCTTGTATCTGTACTGCGGCGCTCTTCTCTTTTTTCACGCCCTCCTGTACTTTGCCGTCCATCTCCTGTACGGCCTCTTGATAATCCTTGTCGGTGTTTTGTTTAACACCAAGTTGCGCTTTGGAAAGATTGATATCTTGTAGCTGTGCTGCTACAGTTTTCTCTTTTTCCGCCTCGCCCTGCTCCTTTTTTAACCCTAAAAGCTCATCCTCTTCCTTCTTCAGATTTGAGATTTCTTGCTCTCTTGCTGCCTGTTCTTCTTTAAGCCGAAGAACTCTTTTTGCTTCTGTACGTAACTTCTCTGCGTCTTGGGTTTCTTTTTCTGAAGGACTTATTCGTTCAGCAGGGGCTTGTGTGTTTTGTGCCGTCCCGATAGCGGATCTGTTTTCTTCTGTACCGGGTTCAACAAAAATGTCATCCTCTTGCTTGCTCTCTTCTAAAGCTTCTTTTTTTTGCGCTAAAAGCTTTAGCTCATCAAGAAAAACAGACTGGGCATGATCAATCTTTTGAAGATTCTCTTTCAAATCAAAGGGGTTGTTCTGTGCATTTGCTACGGTTACTGCAAGCATTATAAGTACGGATAGATATCGTTTCATTCATATTCCTTTGGCTCTAGCTGTTTTAATTCAAAGTACTCTTTTTGAAGCTTTTGGTTTTCAGACTTCAGATTTTTCTCTTCAATAATCAATCCTTGCTTCTTTTCCTTGAGACTGTTTAAAACAGTAAGAGAATTTTCACCATAAATTAATATACCCAAATACACACCAAAAAGCAAAATGCCAACCATAGTTATCAAAAGTGTCTTGACTGACAATCCGGCTAACTCTTCAACCTTTTGTGTATCTGTCATTTTCTTTCTTTACTTATCGCACAAACAAAGATGCGCCCAAATATTCAAACTGCCCCAGCTCTGTTTCTATTTCTAAGAGTCTATTGTATTTTGCAATTCTGTCGCTTCTTGCGGTTGAACCCGTCTTGATCTCTCCCGTATTAAGTGCAACAGCAAAATCAGCAATAAACGCATCCTCGCTTTCGCCTGAACGATGAGACATGATACATCTGTATCCGCTTCTTTGCGCAAGACGAACTGTCTGCATTGTTTCAGAAACCGTACCGATTTGATTTGGTTTAATTAAAATGGCATTGCCGATCCCTTTTTCTATCCCTTCTGCCAAAATAGATACATTGGTTACAAAAAGATCATCGCCCACCAGCTGCACTTTGTCTCCAAGTTTTTCTGTAAGCTCTTTCCATCCATCCCAATCATCTTCGCTAAGGCCGTCTTCTATGGATACAATAGGATATTTTTCACACATATCTGCATAGTAGGAGATAAGCTCCGAGCTGGTTAATTCCCTATTTTCCGACTTAAGCACATACTTGCCTTGTTCATTGATCAACTCGCTTGCAGCTACATCCAGCGCAATTGCAATCTGCTCCCCTGCTTTATAGCCTGCTTTTTCAATTGCCTGCATTATCACCTGTATCGGTTCTTCGTTACTTTTGAGGTTCGGTGCAAATCCGCCTTCATCGCCCACCGCAGTGCTCTCGCCCATTTCATCAATGATTTTTTTAAGATGATGATAAACCTCGGCTGCTGCTCTAAGACCTTCTGAAAATCTATCAAATCCTATAGGCATAATCATATATTCTTGAAAATCTACAGAGTTGTTTGCGTGCTCTCCCCCGTTAATAATGTTGAGCATAGGTACAGGCATAGTCACTGCATTGGCGCCCCCAAGATATCTATAAAGCGGAACATCCAAAGAGAGCGCAGCCGCTCTGGCAACAGCCATTGAGACGCCTAAAACCGCATTGGCGCCTAAATTTGCATAATTTTCCGTGCCGTCAATTTCTTTCATTACAAGATCAATTTCTGCTTGATTAAATGGGCTAAGCCCGACAAGCGCGTCAGAAATAGCGCCATTGACATTTTCGCACGCCTTAAGAACACCCTTTCCCATATATCTGTTTCCGCTATCACGAAGCTCAAGCGCTTCACGTTTTCCTGTGCTTGCGCCGCTTGGAACAATCGCACTGGCAACAGAACCATCGCTCAGACTTACTTTGGCACGGACAGTAGGATTGCCTCTGCTGTCCATCACTTCATCAGCTACGATTTCATCAATATAGATCATTTTTTTCCTTTAGGTTTGTTATGGGTATAATTTTATCCTATTTTTCCTAAGGAAAGCGCCAGAAAAACTATATGTCCGTCCCTGCCATTAAACCATTTGATGGCTCTTTTAATCCTCTTCTGTGATCTCATCTTGCTCCATGCTAAATGTGCTGCCGCTTACCCCCAAAGCCTCTTTAACTTTTGCTTCAATCTGGGTGCGCAATTGTGGATTTTCCTTGATGGTCAGTTTTGCGTTTTCTTTTCCCTGGCCCAATTTTTCTGCACCAAAGCTAAACCAAGCGCCCGATTTATCAATAATATCAAGCTTTACGCCATAATCGATCAACTCTCCTGTTTGAGAAATTCCCTCTCCAAACATAATATCAAACTCTGCTTGTCTAAACGGAGGAGCTACCTTATTTTTAACGACTTTAGCTTTAACGCGGTTGCCTATCTGTGACTCCCCTTGTTTAAGCGTTGCTATACGACGCACATCTATTCTTACCGAACAGTAGAACTTTAATGCATTTCCGCCTGTCGTTGTTTCAGGAGATCCGTACCCCATTGTACCGATTTTCATACGAATTTGATTAATGAAAATGACCGTGGTATTTGTTTTGTGCAAGATTGCTGTAAGTTTACGAAGCGCCTGAGACATGAGTCGTGCCTGAAGCCCTACATGTGTATCTCCCATATCCCCTTCTATCTCGCTTTTTGGTGTCAATGCAGCCACAGAATCCACCACGATAAGTCCTACCGCGCCGCTTCTTGCCAATGTTTCAAGTACGTCAAGCGCCTGCTCTCCGAAGTCGGGCTGAGACACCAGCAGGTTGTCCGTATCTACCCCTAAATTTTTAGCATACACAACATCCAATGCATGTTCTGCATCAATAAACGCACAAATCATTCCTTGTGCTTGCGCAGATGCGATTGTCTGCAAAGAAAGCGTTGTTTTGCCCGATGATTCAGGACCGTATATTTCTATAATTCTTCCCTGAGGAATGCCTCCGATCCCCAATGCCATATCAAGCCCAATAGATCCGGTCGAGATGGTTTCAATGGGCTCAAACTCTTTGTCTCCCAATCTCATCAGCGTCCCTTTTCCAAAGGTCTTGTCTATCTGCTTGATTGCCATATCCAGTGCTTTTTGTTTGTTTGCATCCATTGCCATTGTCATATCCTTATCCGTAATTATGAAATTCTAACACCATTTTAATAGGTTACACATAGAAGATATTAAAATATGTCAAATTGACATATTTTAAAAAAAGTTGATCCAAATCCAAACCATGATAAAATACAATTACGCCATAACAAAGTGAGTACACCGATGATACATACCATACAACTAGCACACTCTCCTGATGCAGACGATATCTTTATGTATTATGCTATTAAATTTGGCTGGGTAAATACCAAAGATTACATGTTTGAAAATATCGCACTAGACATAGAAACACTCAATACAGAAGCACTCAAAGGGACTTATGATGTTTCTGCCATTAGTTTTGGAATGTATCCGCTCATCAAAGACGAATACGCCTTGTTGCGTACGGCAGTCAGTTTTGGTGAAGGATACGGTCCCAAACTTATCCGCCTTAAAAACAAAAGACTTAAACACAACTTCAAAGTAGCGCTTTCGGGCAAATATACTACCAATGCCATGCTTTTTAGAATCTATTATCCTCAAGCGCGTCCCGTCTATATGGACTTTTTGGAAATAGAAGAAGCCGTAGTAAGCGGAAAAGTTGATGCAGGAGTTTTAATCCATGAGTCAATCTTGAATTTTGATGAGAGTTTGGAGGTTGAAAAAGAGATGTGGGATATCTGGGAAGAGCTCGCGGGCAAAGGCTTGCCTCTTCCTTTGGGCGGCATGGCTCTAAGGAGAAGTCTTCCTCTCAATCGCGCCATTGATATCGAAGACATTCTTATATCGGGTGTCAAAGTAGCCAATGAAAGAAAAAAAGAGCTTTGCGCCAAACTGGTTTCAGATAACCTTGTTCGCATCGGCAACACTATGCTCGAAAAATATCTTGACATGTATGCTTCGGAGGAGTCAATAGAGCTTTCCAAGCTGCAGATAAAAGCCTTGGACAAACTCTATCAAATCGGTTTTGAGCACAGACTGTGGGAGCTTCCTCTTCAGACAGAAGATTATCTAATCCCCAAAACGTATAAAGCTTTACGAAATAGCTAAAAGAGAGTTGCATGATGACCGGAAACTCTCAATATGTACCGTTTACTGCTCAAAAAGGAAGGAAATTTCTTGTTTTTTAAAACCATAGATTTTTCTAAGTATTCCAGCATCAAAATAGGACAGCCTGCCAAAGTTCTCATGATAGAAGAAGATGATCAAATCCCTCAAGACAGATATCTCATAGGAGGGGCAAACAACCTTCTTCTTTCCCCCAATCCCCCACGGCTGATGATGCTAAGTAAAGATTTTTCCGCTATTAGCCAAAAAGATGATATGCTCACCATCGGCGCAGCTATACCCACCGGGCGTATGGTTTCTTATGCGAAAAAACACAATATTTCCGGATTTGAATTCTGCTCAAAGCTTCCAGGAACTCTTGGAGGAATGCTGGCGATGAATGCAGGAGTTAAAGAATATGAAATCTTTAATATTTTGCATTCTGTTGAAATAAACGGCAAATGGATTCTAGCAGAAGAAATTGAATATGGGTATCGATTTGCAAAACTTGGAGGGATAGCTACGCGCGCGCGCTTTAAGATTCAAAAGGGCTTTGATCAAGAACTATTGAAAAATCTTCTAAATTTGCGTTCAAATCAGCCTTCTCTTCCAAGTGCAGGCTCAATCTTTAAAAATCCAAAAGACGACTATGCCGGCAGGCTTATAGAAGCAACCGGCCTTAAAGGAGCAAAAAAGGGAGATATGCAATGGAGCGAAATGCATGCAAACTTTTTAGTTAACCTAGGAAAAGGCAGCTTCCGCGATGCCTTATATTTGATAAATCTAGCCAAAGAAAAAGTACACAATACGTTTGGCGTCGACCTGCAAGAAGAGATTAAAATTCTCTAGTTTTTACCTTGCAGATTCAAAATCGCCCGTTTCTTCATTTTCGTCTGCACATCGCACACATCGAATATAGTTTGACTGGGTCGCTGATCTTGCATATTGGTATGCATCCGCAGGAAAAACCACATAATATCTATACCCTTCTGTTGGGGTTGACGTCCAGAAGTCATTATCTCTAGAATTACTAAAAACCTGTCCTTCTTTTGCATGAACATGTATCAATTCATCAGCGGTAGGCAATCTCCAATCCGAGTATCCGCCATACTCTAAGGCGCGGCAGTAGTTGACTGCATGACCCCATTTTCCGGCCTTTCCGATAGAACCCTCATTTTTAAATGCGCCATCCTCTGCATCCGTATAGTGTTGATCCTGCCACATCAGCCGTGTATCTTCCTCCATATAGACCCTGTCGGTCTTGCAAGATGCTTCCCCTATTTGAGCCGTTTGTGGCAAGGCAGGCGAAATATCTCCCCCTCCCATCAATAATGACACCATCACTCCCATCCATCCGCCCACAACACTTTTTTTCATTTTTATCCCCTAAAGTACATTATTATAGTTTATGATAATACAGGTTTTATCAAATTAAGCTAAAACCGCTTCTTTCTGTTTGTGCTTGACTATCCATGAATTTCGACAAGAACCCCTCTTTCTACAGCATGCCACAGAATATCTATCGCTCTGTTGCTTAGAGCCATACACCCCTCAGTCCAGTCATGTACCAGAGTATAACTATCTCCACGTCCGTCCGCATTCCATTTTGGCTGGCCATGAATTGTTATATAGCCCCCGGGATTTACGCCTTGTGCTTTGGCTGTTGCACTGTCTTGTTTGTTTGGATAGGAGATCATGAACGATCTGTAAAGTCTTGGATCACACTTTTTTCTTGTAACCGTATAATTTCCTTCGGGTGTTCGAAAATCCCCCAGTTTTACTTTGTGCCCTTTGTCTCCATTCTTGCCTAAAGAAATACGAAATTCATATACTGCTTTGCCATTTTTATACGCATATAATTTTCTCTTTGATTTATACACAACAATTTTATCTATCTTTTTTTCTTTTATGATTTCCGAACCTAACGCCAATGACTTAAGACACTCTTTAGTTTCATAAGGCGTCTTGTCTGCTTTTCCGTAAACCACTGGTTTTTTAACGCACCCGCTCATCAGCAATACAAACAGCACACCCGCAACTCCCAAAAAAAATTTCATTTTTTAAACTCTTTAATCTGATATTTTCGCATAGTCAAAAATTTTAGTGTCCAAATATTTCTCTCTTTAACGGCAACAAAAACATTATTTTTATCAGCCCCAGTCTTGATTATGGCGTTCTGCTTTGTGTTTCTCTTTTTTGTAAGAGATTCCATTTTTTAATTTTTGCAGCCGATTAAGCTGGGTCATATGCGCCTCTCTCATCTCGTTAAGCTGTACATCATTAAATTCTTTTGATATACAGATTTGCTCATAAACTTTTTGTATATATATTTTAAGCTGGCGATGATATTCAGAATCGAGCTGCACCTCTGTTTTTTCATCCAGTTTTTTTTTCAGCTGATCCAATTTGGCAATCATACTCTGCGCATCCATATGAACGTCTCGAAACATCCGAAAAAGATTTTTAGCAATTTTTTCAAGTTCGGCAATATACTTTTGTCGATGATATTTATCAATTTGTTTTTGCGTATATCTCATACCCAATCCTCTAAAAGAGTGCTTTTATGGTGTATTCTAGCATGTTTTTTGCAATAAAGTATTTTTTAAAAGAGTAAAGAAAAGATAAACGCTCTTGGCAAGAGCGTTTATCTGGAAGAGGAGTTATTTTGAAGCAGCTTCTTTTGCAGCAGTAAGTGCTTCTTCATAGTTAGGTTCGGAAGTAATTTCCGGTACAAGTTGCTTATAAGCCACATTGCCGTCTTTTCCGACAACAAAGATCGCTCTGGCTGTTATGCCCGCCAAAGGACCATCGGCCAACAGCACACCGTAAGCATTTGCAAAATCTTTATTTCTAAAATCTGAACATACCTTAATATTATCGATTCCGGCTGCGCCGCACCATCTCGCTGCTGCAAATGGCAGATCCATAGACACAGTAACAACTTCTACACCTTCTAGGCTCGCCGCTTCCTGGTTAAATCTTCTTGTTTCAGCGTCACACACACCTGTATCAAGTGACGGTACTGCTATAACCATTTGTACTTTTCCTTCGCCGCCGACTGTCTCGTTTTGGAGCATTGGATTACAGTTTACCACTGTTACCGTTGGCGCTTTATCGCCCACATTGATTTGCGTTCCTGCCAAGTTGCATACGATATCGTTTTTGAATGTTACTGTTGCCATCTCTTTTCCTTTTTTAATTGTTTTGTGAAAGCATTATGACCTAAATAGGATAAAATAACTCTTAATTAAATTATTTCTTTATATCCTTTTTCAATTTTATCTCTTTTTTGCTTTGTTTCAGCACCCGAACAAATGCCGCATCAGCGTCATTTTTATAATCGCTTTGTACCTTATAGTAACACGTAAAACCTTTTTTTATTTCTAGACGCACATATCCGTCAAAATCACTCCCCGTACTTTTAACCACGGGATTATTGCAGTCGCCCACATGATATTTTGTCAACTCTACCCGATATTCGCATTCAGGAGTATCTTTCATGCCCAGCGCTTCTTCAATTGCTGTTTTATCGTTTTGGCTATAAACTGCATAATGAAGACACGGAAGAACCAAAGAGTCATTGTTTTCACAAAAAGAAGAATAAACAGGATACTTTTCTTTGCACCCAAGAAGAATCATCACCAAGGCCGCATAAAAAAAATATCGTTTGCGCTGCATCGTCTAGCCCACAATTCCTTTTACCCAGGCTTCCATTGTAGTGTTAGCTTCCGGATTTGGCGCTTCCAAAAAGCTTATGACGAAAGCATTATCCACTTCAGCCACCCCGATACTTCTTGGTCTGACAGCCAAAACTTCAGCTTTTGACAACACTTTGCCAAAACAACAAATAATATTTTTTGCCGCTTTTATCTCATCGGCAATTTGCCCCGCTTCTAAACTTTTGGTATGCGCGTAGTGATCAAATTCGCCTATATACGTTGCTACCGGATGGGCTTCTATCTGTTCTTTTAGATAAGCTAAAATCTCGTCTATAGTCTTATGGCGCGTTTCGTTTTTGTTCACCTCCAAGGTGAACACCGGATATTTTTCCATAACAGTTATTTGTTTCATTGACTCTTCTCTTTAGTTTTTATAAAATTTTACTATTATTATGCTTATAATAATTATAATCTATGAAAATAGTATGAACTCGAAAAATCAATTTCGAATCTATGCTTTTAACAGACTTTATTTTTACATACCTGGGAGTCTTGGGATATTTCCAAGCTTTGAATTTTTACAATACCATCCCCATCCTTTTTTCATCCAATGCCCAATCCACGGCAACGGTATCATTTTGCCGCCTCTGTCATCCCTGTAAACAAAAGCCGCGCCGCTGCCTGTATCCATAACACACAAAATATTAAGATGCTCCATGTAGCTTAGTTTTGAATCGATATTTTGGATACGCTGAAAAATATTATAGGCTGTATTTCTTGCCATTACCTCGGCCACATGTCCCTGCTTTGCTCTCCATTCGGGCCCCATCAGTGAAGCCGAATCCCCAATGGCATAAATACCTTCCAAGCCTTCGACTTCATTATATTCATTTGTAACGACAAATCCGGTATCGCTAAGAGGCAGTCCGGAAGAAGTCAGTACATTGTGGCCTGTGCCTGCGGAAATAAACATGGTCAAATCAGAATCCAGTTTCGTTTCATCTTCGAAATAAATACCGTCATTCTCAAAGCGTGCAATCTTTGAGCCTATTTTTGTTTGGATATTGTACATTTTAAACATCTTGTCCATCATATACAGCGCTTTTTCGCCCATCTTCGCACCAGGTTTTTCCATAGGAGCAAAAAAGGTAAGAGCAAAACGCTCTCTCAATCCTTTTTTCTTAAGCAAGGTATCTATGTTAAAAAGTACCTCAAATGCAGGGCCTCCGCGTACGGCAGAAGTATCTTTCGGGTTGCCGCCAAAGCCTATGGCAATCTTTCCTTCCCCTTTGGCTATTAAGGCGTTTAGGCGCTCATGAAGCATGGTGGCTTCTTCAGGCTTTCCGCAAATAGAAAGCGTATGCTCCATACCCGGATGCTGTATTTTATCTTGACCCAATGCAACGACGATATAGTCATATCCTTCCAAAATACGCCCGCTTTGAAGCGTTACTTTTTTTTCTTCCGCCTCAAACTGTGTGACAGGATCTACGATCAGCATAAACCCGTGCTTCATTGCTAATTTATCTAAAGGAATACTCACGTCCTCTTTTGTTGCGCCTCCGGTAGGAATCCAAATTGATGTAGGGTAAATATAAAAATAGTCCCGGTCACTCACCAATGTTACGTCCAGTTCGTTTTTGCGCAAATAGATTGCTGCTTCAATACCTGCAAATCCGCCGCCCAATACCAATACTTTTGCCATATTTTCTCCTTTTATTTTTTAATTAAATCCGCACGAGGGTAAACAAAAACCGTATCCCTTTCGACGATAATATTTTCTTTATCATCCACGGCATATGCTTTTATCTTGACGGGAATCGGAACATCTTTTCTCATATCATTTGCAAGCATATGAGATGTCTTCAGGACCACGACTTTTTTCCTTTTTTGGCCGGCAGCCAATTCAAAAGGTTCTTTTGGTCTTTCGATCTCTATTTTGTCATTCCCTACGATTTCAAATGTATAGGTATGCTTTTTGCTGTCAGTGTTGGCAAACAAGAAAAGATAATCATTCTCTACCACGCCATGATCAAGTATTTTATAAAGCCTTGTTGTTTTATTGACATTTAAAAGCATATGCTCTTTTTTGCTTCCCATTGCAAAAAGCGCCACAAGAACCAGAGCAAGCACTACAAAATAAGCGATGACTTTTGGTCTCAAATAGTTGGTTTTGCCTTCATGCCTAAGCGTCTCTTTTTCGCTGGACCACTGCACCAAACTCGGTTTGCCCAGCGCCCCCATTACCTGAGTACAGGCATCCACGCACTCAAGACAGTTGATACATTCAAGCTGCAGCCCTTTGCGGATATCAATGTGCGTAGGGCATACCGTTACACAGCTTTCACAGGTCGTACACTCTGCACTCGGCATGACAGCCTGGAGCTCTTTTTGTTTTGTAAACAGTTTTTGACGGCCTTGCCCGTGCCCTTGGTAGATTTCTCCCCCGCGGACAGGATCATATACAGCCATCACCGTATCATCATCATAAAGTACCGACTGCACTCGGCTATAGGGACAAACATAGACACAAAAGTCTTCTTTGATAAACACAACATCCACGATCAAGAAACCGGCAATACTAAGCAAAAAGCCTATAAGCATCATATGCTCATCCGGATTTTGTATATACTGAAAAAAGTCTTCAGGCGGCACAAAATACCATAGAAAATTAGCCGCCGCAATAAACGCCAACACAGACCAAAGCAAAATTGCGATCACTTTTTTTACTTTATTCTCCGCCTTGCTCATATCAGGCTCTTGCTGCTTATTTTTGATACGTTTTCTAAGCCCTAAAAGCTTTGTTTCGATGCCGTCTCTATAAATAACCCTAAAAATTGTTTGGGGGCATGCCCAGCCGCACCATGCTCTTCCGCCTACTGCCGTGACAGCAAATATCCCCAAAAATAAAAGCATAAGCAAAAATGGCATCAAATAAAGCTCTTGCATATCAAATGCCACTCCTGCCAAATGCAATTTTTTCTGATCAAAACTCAGCAAAAAAAGATGATTGCCTCCGATTGTGATCCAAGGAATCAAGATCGCAACAATCGTCGCTGCCGCATACACCCAATACCGCTTAATTCTATACGGCACCCATCCCTTAAGATATTCTTTTACTTTATTTTTCTTTGCTTCTTGCGTCTTCTCTATTGATGTTTCCATTTCCTGCACCCTCTTTCTTTAATTTTTTTCTCGTACTTTTTCAAATGGACACAGCAGCAAACTATCAACCTCCGCCAAACCTTCTTTGGATCGATCAATTTCAATCCAGGAGTTTCTAATAAGTTCCCTGATGCCCCGTGATTCGATATAATCCTTTAAGGAACTTCTGCTCACATCCAATTCTCTTGCAATAGCACTCACACTCAATCCTTCTTTTAGGAAGGTGATTATCTGCACTTGCGATTTGTCAAACTTAGATGATGACTTGCTCCCTTTTGGGCGTCCAATTTGTCCTGTTTTTGCCTTTCGTGCTTCTCTTAGATCATTAAGCAAAGGAAACATTTCTGCAAGCGGCGTTTCTTTGGTTATAACTGTTTTTGTGTCAGCCACATATACGGTAATCTTTCGACTTAGGGTACAATTTATCAGCTTGACCAGCTCCACCACACAATCAGACAAAACAGAAAGCGTCTCTACAACCATCCCGTCACCCTGTTCAAGAGAATGGATAAAAGCCTCCAATTGCCGGCGATCTTCTATCGAACGATTTTTGCTTGAATGCTCAACTACTTCCTTGTCAATATGTAAACCGTGAATCAATGAAAAAGAAAAAATACTCTGTAACTGTTTAGACAAATGATTACCCTGAGGCGTTTGTCTTAAATAGGCATATACCATATTGCTCCTTTCTCATTTGTATAATATTAACTTATTTGATGATTAAAGTCAATAATTTTAATATATTTTCGTCAAATATTTACTTTTTTCGTCATACGTTTTTTGGCGTGTTTTCAAAATTATGCTAAAATACAAAAAAAATAAGGATTTTCTGTGAATCTTACAC
The DNA here is from genome assembly GCA_002742845.1 of Sulfurovum sp. UBA12169. Lineage (NCBI taxonomy): Bacteria > Pseudomonadati > Campylobacterota > Epsilonproteobacteria > Campylobacterales > Sulfurovaceae > Sulfurovum > Sulfurovum sp. UBA12169. The sequence goes on from DLUH01000005.1 coordinate 302,826, forward strand.
ATTTAGACGAACAAAACAAACCAAAAATGGTGGATGTATCCGGAAAAGAGAATACCTTACGTATTGCCACCGCAAGCGGCATTATCGAGGTAGGACAAGAAGCATACGATAGTGTAGTTGCCAATACGGCAAAAAAGGGACCCGTATTGCAGACTGCCGTAGTTGCTGCCATACAAGGCACCAAACAAACCAGCACACTCATTCCAATGTGCCACCCCCTAATGCTCACCTCTGTAAAAACCGATATTGAAGAGCTGCCGGAACTGCCCGGTTTTAGACTGACAGTTACAGCCAAGCTCAACGGTCAAACCGGCGTAGAAATGGAAGCGCTCACCGGCGTAAGCGTGGGGCTGCTCACCATTTATGATATGCTTAAAGCTATTGACAAGGGTATGATTATCAGAAACGTACAGCTAGAACAAAAATCCGGAGGAAAAAGCGGTGAGTTTAGAAGAAAAACAACCCGATAAACCGCAAATACACTATCCTACGCGGTGGGGATTTAAATTAATTGGGCGCGACAAAAAGAAACTTCTTGCCTGCATCAAAGAAGCGATGGGGGAAAAAGAGCACCTTTGCTCAATGGGCAACGCATCCAAAACAGGTAAATTTCATAGCTACAATGCCAGTTGTGAAGTTGAAAGCAAAGAAGAACGGGATCGAATATTTAAATATTTTCAAGACCATAAAAATGTGGATATGGTCATCTAAAGTCTCTTGGCTCTTAATTTGAAAATGTCTTTTTGCGCTTAAGCCTATAAACATAAGGAAATTTCATGATAAAGAAAAAATCATGAAACCCAAAAGAAAATCAAAATGCAAAATAATATATCTGCTTTCAAAAGAAGGATTCAAGATGAATAAAATAGACAGACTAAAACAGATAGCCAAAGAAGCCGGAGAGATAGTAAAAGAAGGTTATTATGCTAAAAAAGAAGTATTCCATAAAGGAGTGGTTGATCTTGTTACGTCCTATGACGTTAAAACCGAAAATTTTTTACTAAAAGCGCTTAAGGATTGTTTTCCTGATTACCATTTGATAGGAGAAGAGAGCCATCACGGAAGCTACCTGCACGACAAAGCTGTCTATATAGATCCTATTGACGGCACAACCAATTTTATTCATGGTATTCCTCATCTTGCAATCTCTTTAGGGGTCTGGGAAGGCGGAGAACCCTGTCTTGCTGTGGTTTACAATCCGATTTTAGATGAAATGTTTTGGGCAGAAAAAGGGAAAGGTTCCTACTGCAACAAAATTCCCTTGCAAGTCAGCGCACAACCAATACTTCAGCAATCTCTTATTGCCACAGGGTTTCCTTACGCCAAAGTCAATCAAGGCATTGAGTACCGCTGGGCAATCAACAGCCTGGCAAAACTTCTTCCTCGCATAAGAGATATTCGCCGATTGGGAGCCGCTTCCCTCGATCTTTGCTATTTGGCGCAAGGCAAAGTGGATGCATTTTATGAGATAGACCTAAAGCCCTGGGATGTTGCAGGGGGCATTTTAATACTCTTAGAGGCGGGCGGAAAAGTAACCGATGCCTGCAATGAGCCTTTTGCTTTTGACGGTAAAAGTATCGTTGCAAGCAATGGAAAAGTACATGCTGCCCTGCTGGAACATCTAGAGAAAATTTAAGTGGCTCCAAAACAAGCATTAAACCTTTCAGCCGATGAAACATCTTTAAGATCAGTAGTTTGACGGGTCTTAATTTTTTATTCTCAAAAAAAATTTTCCTATTTTGTTTTGATACTGTCGGAAAAAAAGTAATGCTGTATAACTATCCATATTACAGCCGCATCGATCGCTACATCTGCATAGTTAAACACCGCAAATTTAAACCCGCAGTGCCATGCAACATAGTCCACCACGCCTCCATGCACAAAACGATCATACACGTTTCCCAACGCTCCCCCCATCAGCAAACCAAGCGGGAAAGCATACCGCTTCACGTATCCCTCTTTGACGACAACATAAGCTATGCCTGCAATCAAAAGAGTTTGTATCCACTTTAGATAATCCCCTAAAAATTCAAACATAGAAAAGGCCACACCCCGATTGAAATGCAATTGCAAATCTATGCATTTGCCTGTATAGTTATAGCCCTCTAAAAAAATCAATTTTATGCCCTGATCGACAATAAAAGTACCTATGGCCACAAGAAAAAATATGAAAAATGGTCTCATCGTTAAGCCAAAGCCCCCTTAAAAAACACAACACATTCCTGCATCATCTCTTCTAGTTTTGTTTCATCTCTGCCTTCAAGCAAAAGCCGAATTTTATTCTCTGTGCCGGAATACCTAAAAAGATGCCTCATGCCTGCATCTTCTACTTTTTGTTTTAATTTATCCAACCCTTTAATGCCGTCAAACGGTCTTTTTTCATCCACTAAAAGATTGACAAGCTGCTGGGGATACGAAACATAAGGGTTGAAAGCTTCGCTTGCCTGTTTTCCTGTTTTTACAAGATAGGCCAGCGCCTGCAGCGCACTGGAAATTCCATCTCCTGTTTTCGCGTAGTCCAAGAAAATAATATGCCCGCTTTGTTCGCCGCCAAAATTAATACCCTTATTCTGCATCAATTCAACCACATGCTTATCGCCCACATTGCTTCGGTAAAGTGTTAAATTCTTAGAAGAAAGATACTCGTCCAATCCTTGGTTGCTCATCACGGTTGCTACCACTCCTCCGCCCCTGAGTTTTCCTTCAGATTCCAAGTGAATCGCAAGTACCGCTATCAGTTTATCTCCGTCTACGATCTCCCCTTTTTCATCCACCATCACAAGTCTGTCCGCATCCCCATCAAGAGCTATACCGACATCTGCTCGATATTCCACAACGGCCTTAGCCAAAAGCTCGGGGTGCATGGCACCGCACCCCTCGTTAATGTTGAATCCGTTTGGCTTATCGCCAATTACAATGACATCTGCTCCCAGCTCTTGAAGAATAGTCGGCCCCACAATATACCCTGCGCCATTAGCACAATCGATAACTACGCGCTTACCTGCCAGCGTCATAGAAGTTGGAAATGAATTTTTAATATGAACAATGTAGCGGCCGATAACGTCATCGATCCTTTTGGATTTTCCAATCTCTTTACCGGTTGCCTGCGCCCTCAAAATTGCATCATCATCTTCATAAATCGCTTCTATTTGCTCCTCTTTGTCTCTATTGAGCTTATTGCCGTGGGCATCAAAAAATTTAATTCCGTTGTCATAGTAAGGATTGTGACTCGCAGAAATCATAATACCCGCATCGCAACGCATATTTTCAGTCAAAAAAGCAATAGCCGGCGTGGGCATGGGCCCTATTTGTATCACATCAAATCCCACAGCTGTCAAACCCGAGACAATCGCATTTTCTATCATATAGCCGCTTCGCCTCGTATCCTTGCCCACTAAGATTTTATTTGTTTTCGCCGATGCTTTAAAATAAATCCCTGTCGCCATCGCCAAACGCATCGCACTCACAGCACTTATTTTTTTACCCGCTTTACCGCGTACGCCATCTGTTCCAAAAAGTGTCACTATAGTATCCTTAAATAAATTAACTTAATTTTATCGCAAAATTGATTAATTTATCTCTCCGGGAAATCCCTCTTCATTTTAATTAATAAATCTTTAATATTTATTTAGCTATCATTCGCGCACTAATTTCACTCGTAAGGCTAGACAGAATGTTTGGTTCTTGTTCGAGATATTTCAAAGGAACATACTATGGCACATCATAAGTCGGCAAAAAAACGTATTTTGCAAACTGCTGTAAAAACTGAAAGAAACAGATATTACAGAACCAGACTCAAAAACATCACAAAAGCGGTACATGAAGCAGTAGCGGCGGCAGACAAAGCAGCAGCAACTGAAGCGTTTAAAATAGCAAACAGACAAATTCATTCATTTGTAAGCAAAGGGTTTCTCAAAAAACAAACTGCTTCAAGAAAAGTAAGTCGCCTTCACCAAATGGTAAATGCTATCGAAGCTGCATAAGCAGTTTCGATACCTCCCTAAAATAAACTAACACAAAGAACGCCTATGTTCAAAGAAAAACTTCTGCCTTTTATCAATAGACACAATGAAATCAGCAAACTTTTAAGTTCTCCGGATATTGCAAGTGATATTTCAAGAATGACCGAACTAAGCAAAGAACAATCCGGGCTCAGCGAACTTGTCGAAAAAGCCAAGCTTTATATTCAAACGGCTGACGCCATCGAAGAAAATAAAGAACTTTTAGGGGATGCGGAGTTGGGAGAATTGGCGAAAGAAGAATTAAACCAACTTGAACCGATGCTGCCTGTTTTGGAAAATGAGATTAAAATTCTCATGATTCCAAAAGACAAAAATGATGATAAAAATATTTTTTTAGAATTAAGGGCCGGAGCCGGAGGGGACGAAAGTGCTCTTTTTGTTGCCGATGTATTCAAAATGTACACAAGATATGCTGAACAAGTAGGCTGGAAAGTCGAGATTGTAAGTACCAGCGAAGGTACGGCAGGAGGCTACAAGGAGCTCATTGCACAAATCAAAGGCAAAGGGGTCTACTCTCAACTTAAATATGAAGCCGGAACACACCGTGTTCAAAGGGTACCGGATACCGAAACACAAGGACGCGTCCACACCTCAGCCATCACTCTTGCCGTGATACCGGAAGTGGATGATGTTGAAGTGGACATTAAACCCAATGAAATCAAAATGGATGTCTATCGCTCAAGCGGATGCGGAGGACAGTCAGTCAACACTACCGATTCTGCTGTCCGCCTAACCCATATCCCCACAGGAATTGTGGTTGCAATTCAAGATGAAAAATCACAGCACAAAAACCGAGACAAGGCGATGAAGGTTCTCAAGGCCAGAGTATATGAAGCGCAAATGCAAAAACAGCTTGCTGAAACTTCAAGTCAAAGGAAATTGCAAGTTGGCTCAGGCGACAGATCTGAAAAAATACGTACCTATAATTATCCGCAAAACAGATTGACAGATCACCGCATAGGACTTACTCTTTACGCACTTGATGATATCATGGAAAACGGCAATCTTAAACTTGTTATCGATCCGCTGATTGCGCACGCACAAGCTGAATTAATCCAAGAAGCAGGACTTTAACTCTCTTTTGTCTGCTCTTTGTCCTTTGAAAAAATAAAATCCTGGAGTATTAATGCTGCATTTTAGATCTATCCAGAGTGACAATAACCTAAAAGAGGTTATTAAATCTGCTTTCGATATGGATCTGTCCGTCTCTGGTTGCTGGGGCTATACACTTGAAGAGCCGACTATTATAGAAGATCCCGAGCATACTCCCGCGGAAGAGCTGGAGTATACTATCGCATCCATGCGAACCTATATAGAAATGAATATGACCCTGCCCAAAAAAGAGCGCTACGGAAGCATTAATCTAACCGAAATACAACGAAAAGAGATTAAAAAAAACAATCTGACCTATCATGAAGTCACCTATTCAATCAGTGCCATGAAAGAAGAGCTGTATGCATCCTTCATCAATGAATACAAAGAGGGTTTTGGCAAAGAAGATTTTGACCTTGCTTTTCACTTCAAAAAAAGAAAAGAAGCCGCAATCACAAGAGAGATAAAATATTATTTTGAACTAAGCAAAATACTTTAATCATCCTCCTCAAACTCCAATATACTCTCAAATGATTCAAAATCTATTGTTTTATAGTTCCCGCTACTCACATAGTCGAGTATTTTTGAAAACTCTTCTACCTTTCTATACCCGACTACACCGTAAACAATAGTATTGTTTTGATCCATAAAAATTAAAGACGGATAGAGTCCTATTTTTAGGGATTTGGCAAAGGCATGTTTTGTTCCGTTAAAATCACGATATTCTACGACACCCTGTTCATCGATATCGACTTTGATAAAAATGAAATCCTTGGTTAATTTTGATTTTATATCACGGTTTTTCAGACTTTCATCCAGCATTCGTTCACAATAACCGCATCCTTCTTTGTGAAAAAAAAGAAAAAGATATTTATTCGCCTTCCAGGCCTCTAAAGAAAGTTGATGTATATTGATATTTTCAGATAAATTAGCAGCCAATACAATCAAAGGCAACAAATAGAACGCAAAAAGTATTCGCATACCGCCCACCATTCCCTTGCCCTTAATTGTTAAAATATTACATAGGCTCACACTGTAAAGTCCATACAATATTTTTCATTTTGCCTTCAAGAGAAGGCAAAAAACAAAAATTATTTAATCTCTTTGCTGTCTGTTTCGGTTTTGCCCTTAAGATCAACCCAAGTTACTTCAAGTTTATCTCCAGCCTTTGCTGCAGATGCTTTAAATTTAAATTGAAAAAGCGGATCTTTTGACAAAAACTGACTTGTCGAAGCATCATAGACTACTTTATCGTTTACTTTAGCACTGATATGCGTGATAAAGTTAGCCTCTGTTCCTTTCTTTTTGGCCTGATCATATGTCAGCATATCATGTTTTGCCATGACTTTCACATCAACTACATCGCCTTTTATTTTTGCTTTTATTCTCATTTGTATTCCTTTATTTTCTAATCTATTTATCTATAGAGAAGGAAGGATTTAACCCTCGCATCCGCCAAGTGCAACTTCTAATGTTTGTTTTCCTACATACAGCTTTCCATCTGTGCCTTCAACTACGGCCGTAATGGTGCCTGATTGTTTCATTTTAATTTTAAGACCAAAATCAATAATACTGTATTCATTCAATTCAAACGTAGCCACTGCACTTTCAGGGTTAGCGTCCTGGAAGATAGTGACTGTTTTTGCCGGAATATCTGATTGTACCGTCACAGGAACCGCTCCACCGTTACTTGCGACCTTTGGCGCCTTCACTTTAACATCCTTCTCAATAATCTCAGCTGACCCATAGAGCGCTTTTATCGCATCCTCCACAGTTTTTGCGGTCCAAGCGTCCGGCTTTGTTGCTCTAAAGTCTGTAGCACTAAGCAATACCGGCAGTGCGGCAAAAGCAGCTACGCTCAATCCTAAAAATTTTCTTCTTTCCATTGTTATTCCTTTTTAGTTTTATAATCCGTTTATAACAAAAAGCTGATCCGGCATTGCAGATCAATGCCCTCAACCAACCATTCTGAAATGATAGCGAGAAAATACCCGTTATTTGCTTTGATCCACCATATAATCAACTGTTGCCTTGAGCTGGTCATCCGTCAAATTTGCATTCCCGCCCTTGGGAGGCATTGCATTGATCCCGCCGATTGCATTTTTATATACAGTATCTATGCCTTTTTTGAGTGCCGCCTCCCATGCTTTCTTGTCTCCCAATGCAGGAGCACCCATTGCATCGGTTGCATGACAGACCGCGCACGAAGCTTCATAAATCTTTGCGCCTTCAGATACCGGTGCCGCCGAAGCATCTGCTTTAGGCAGTTCTCTTGCAGTAGACAACGGCGGAGAAAACTCTTTTATTTCTGTTTGAATTTTAGCAAGTATCGGCTCGCCTTCAAAGCAATTCTTCATGCATCTTGTACCATTGCCGTAATTCTCAGGATTACTCATATACTCGCGCATATTGTCTGTTCCTTTTGGGCCATCGATATTTGGCACAAAACCATCCTTATTTGGCATTTTGATTTTTAGGAATTTTTCTCTGTCAAGCTCATACTCATCATCCAATTCTTCCCCATCAATCGTCATTTCATTGATCGACAACATATAAGCGCTCAACGCGTACACCTCATCATCGGTTAAGCTCAATGGTGCTGCGTGAGGCATGCCTGTTTTGATATACCACCATAATGTGCTTGCTTGAGGCCAGTAGGTTCCAAAAACACGAATTGGTCCATCCGTATCGGGTTTTGTTCTTTGATTCTTGAGTGACGCTACACCCTCTTCGGCATTCCCCTTAGCAAGAGACGGATATGATCCCGACCCTGAACCAAAATCGCCATGACATGAAACACATTTTGCCTCGTAGAGTTCATCCCCCTCTTCGACGGTACCTTTGCCCTCCGGTAAACCTGTGCCATCAGGCATGACATCGATATCCCATGCCTTAATCTCATTTTCTGTTGCTTTTTTACCATAGGTATACCCGCCTTGAAGCGTATCTTCATTGATATGGTAGGCTGCTGTTTTACCATCGACGATAGGATACATTACTCCACCGTCAATGACTCTTTTACCATTTTCATAGGTATCTGATACACTGTTTTGTGCCGCAAACACAGTCAAAGAAGTACCGGCAACGACCAACACTGATGATATAAATAGCTTACGATAAGACTTGAACATTGTTCACCTCCCCTTTTTCTGTAACTTCCCATGTTGCAATGGCATTTCTATGATACACTGACTCTACACCCATTACTTCTCTCTCAACTTTCACACTTGGCTGAATAAATCCGGCATCGTCTCTTGCGCGGCTGGATAAAAGCAGAGGTTTTCCTTCGTACTTATACATATAGCTAAATCTTGTCCATGATTTTGGCAATACCAGCCCCTCAAGACTCGCTTCAATCCAGTTTTTGCCCCCGTCAAAAGAGATGTCAACTCCCTCGATCGTTCCCTGGCCGCTCCATGCCAATCCGCCAATCTGCACAAGATCACCTTTTTTAAGATCCGTCCATGGTTTTTCAGGGCATGGATTGGTGATGATAGAGTTAACCTCAAGCGGATAAAAGTGCTGTATGGCTTTCCCGTCAGGTTTAAGTACCGTATATTTTGCCGTCTCTTCTTTGGCATAGAAAGGCTCGGATGCGAACTCTAGTCTGCAAAGCCATTTTACGCATAGATTCCCTTCCCATCCAGGCAAAAGAAGTCGGATCGGGTATCCCTGCTCGGGCCTCAATGCTTCTCCGTTTTGACCCCAAACGATCATCGCATCGTCAAGCACCTTATCGATAGGCACCGTTCTACCCATATGCGAACTATCGCCGCCTTCTGCCAGCATCCATAATGCTTCTGGCTTAAGTCCCAAATCTTTCAAAATGGTTTTGATATATACGCCTGTCCATTGCGCAGAACTCATCATTCCCTTTGAAAATTGAAGAGAGTTAAATTGCGGCCCTCTCCATTCAGGCCCGCCATTCGCCGGACATTCGATAAAATGAATTCTGGTTACGCTTGGATATCTTTTCAATTGATCCATAGTAAGAACGATTGGCTTTTCGACCAAACCGTGGATCATCAGCCGATGCTTATTGGGATCGATATGCGCCACACCGCCATGCACACGGTTAAAAAAAAGACCGTTTGGCGTAATAATGCCCTCTGATTCATGAATAGGACACATAGAGATAGAGGCTTGCCAGTTTCCTGAAGACAAGAGATCCGACGTTCTTCTTATGTTGTTGTGCTCGTAGGCCGAGGGAATACCGTACTGATTTTTTGTTACGGGATCCCCCAGAGATGTTGCCCATGGCTGCTCCTCGATGATGGCAAGATCATCTTCCGCATTCACTTTTACGGGTGACAATATGCTCGCCGCAGCCAAAGCACTCACTGAATAAGCTGCTGTTTTTCTAAAAAAATCTCTTCTGCCTGACTGTTCTACTGTCTCTTGTGCATTCGCAAGATCATGTTTAGATAGTTTGGTTATCTTATTCATTTTTCCTCCTTGATTTATTTTGGGAATGACAGAAGTCATTTATACAATTATAGTTAAAAATTGGCCGGAAGACCAAAAAAAACGATCAATACTATGCTGCATATACACTTTATCTTATACTTGTAACTAAATTACTCTTATTTAATCAATATTCATTATTGTATATATCAAATTAATATATGAACATGCTAATTATCCCGTTTTTAACCTATACCGGGCTTAAACTTCATGTTTGATTGCAATAAAAGACAAAGACATTAACAAGATTATGCTAGAATTTTTCAATAGACTAGACATTAAAGGACGTGTATGCTACCTTATAGCGTAGGCAAAGTATTGAAACTTTATGTTTCTGTGCAAGGAAGCTCCGAGAGAATCCCTAAAAACAAGCTCTCTCTTGACTTCGATGGTGTAGTGGGCGATAAATTTTATGCCAAAGATATTCAAAGATCTGTTTTGATCACTTCAGAAAAGAGCTATGATCTGGCTCTGTCTCAAGATATCTCTATGCCTCTGGGAGCATTGGGGGAAAATATACTGCTTGACTATAATCCCTATCACCTGATTCCGGGTCAAAGACTGCAAATAGGAAAAGCTCTTGTAGAAGTCAGTCAAAACTGTACTTTGTGCAACCACCTCTCTGCCATAGACATAAAGTTGCCCAAACTCTTAAAAAAAGATAGAGGGATTTTTGTAAAAGTGATTCAGAAAGGGGAGATTCAAGAAGGCGATACGGTTTTTCTTTTGAGCTAAATGGCCTCATTGTTCTCTCCTCAAAACCCTTCCATTTTCAATGGCTCGCTTGGCTTAAATATCTAAGTTTTATATATTTTAACCGTTCGGACTGCATAAAAACATTTTGCCCGATTAGATTATAGGCAAGAGGGAAGTTTATTAAAACCTTTACCGTTTCATCAAAAAACGATGAAACCATAAAGGTAAAGAGGTATTTCGGTTTACGTTAGCTTATTGCTTTTCCGCAAATGTACTGAAGATATTTTCAAGTTTCTTTTGCGCATCCATAAGCACATCCAACGACTCTTTATCCTCTATATTGAGTGAACTGATCCATTTGTGCACCGAAGGAAACGCCATATTGATCTTCTGTTCTCCGGCTTTTTGATACAGATAGATCGAACAAGGCGCAAAGGCTCCTGCTTCAGGATGCTTGATAGCCACTGCATAAATCACAGGGATACTGCAAACAGAATAAACATCATAAAAATGGTACCACTCTTTATCGCTCTCTTCAAGATCATAGCCAAGATCCGTAAAGCCGGCCATCACGAAACCGTTGGGCGCCAATACACCTTCAAATTCCATCTCCAGATCCTCTTTTACAGTCTCCCAGTCATCATCTTCTACATCAAAAGTGACATTGGTAACCAAAGGACCTGCGGGCTCTTTCATCTGATAAGGCAATATATCAAACTGGCCGTTTGGCATTGCTGCCTTGAGCGCCTCTTCTACTTTTTTGCCCAAAGCATTGATAGCTTCGTTATCCCCGGGAATATCCATCATTTTTGCCATACCTGCAGCACTCAGCGAAGAAACAGAGATCGTCTTTGTGCCTTTTTTAGTATAGATAGACATGCTCATCGGTGAGAAAAGCCCAATTTTTGGATACTTCTCAGCTAATGCAAGCACTGTATCTTTTCTGTAGACGACAAAAAGATTATATACATCAAATGATGTCGTATTAAAATCTCGCATAAACGGCACGTTCATATCATTGTTTGCCGCTATGACAAATCCTGCTTTCGTAAAAGCCTCTTCGATGGTAGCAGGGGTGATTTTGCCATCACTATTATCTGCAGTAAATACCCTCACATCATGTGCCACAGCTGCCACCGGAGCCTTGCTCTCTTCTGCCGCAAGCCCTGTCGCCACTAAAAGTGACAAAATCAATCCTTTTGTTATACGTTTCATTTTCTTTCCTTTCTATAGCAACGGACCGCAAAGGTACGCCGCTTTTGTCGTTAGTCTAAACAAAACCATTATATCTGAAGTTAATTTAATTTAATACAAAATTATTGTTAATTTGAAGTTTATAGCAAAAAAGAGAAAATATTTGGCAATACATAAAAATTAATGAAAGAAAATTGATAAAGAAAACAAGAAAAATTGATAAACAACAAAGGGAAGCCCTTTGTTGATAGAAGATTAGAATCTGTATCTGAGGTAGAATCTAAAATCTTGTGCTGACTCTACTGTATTTTTTTCCATTCCAATGGCACCGGCAGCCTGCTTTTGAAGATCCGTCATAGTAGCTGGATCAGTAATTGGGTTAAGAGCAAGATAACTTTCTCCCCATGCGGCATTTGCTTTAATATCGCCAATGCTCATAGGTGTGCCATCAACACCAAAGAAGCTGTTGCTTCCTGTGTAGTCATAATCAATTGATGTAAATCTTAACTGAGCGCTGAGCGCTTCTGTAAGCTGATAGGTATAATACGCTTCATATGCATCGCCGCGCGCCGCCAATTTTGAACCGATCATGGTATCTTCGCCGTACGTAAACGGTCTCCAGTATTTGCTTCCGTGATTATACTCCAGCCCCAATTGACCCTCAAGCACAGGAAATTGTGCGCCTAGCCAGTAAGAGCTACCCGATTTCTGTTCATTAGATCCAAGCATAAGTTCATCCCCAAACGGATCCGTTTGGCTCCATGCCAATGAACCAAACACTTTAGTCTCGGACAAGAAACCGTCATCCGTTAAACCGTCCACCAAAACAGAAAGCGCGGCACCCTGAAGATCTCCAACCTTGGTCATCATTCCTGGATTTGTGGTATCATCGCCATCCATCATGAGAGCCATATCCTCATTCGTATAACCAGGCAAGTCCATTCCTTTATACCATATTGTTTTTACGATGTACTGGCTGTCATTGTACGGCTCAAAAATAAATCCGTATAAAGTAATATCTTTTAATGCATCATCATCATTGGCATAGCTTGTAGTAGTAGAGAATAGCGGCTCGGCATTAGTGGAACCTTGCCCTGTACACAGTTTAATACTCATGCCCGGTACTCCCGTAATGTTGGAAAGATCAAGCTTGGAGCTTAATCCGTCAAACTCCACGTTGATCACATGTCCCAACGGAGACTGCTCTGCATCATCCTCTCTTAGGTTAGCCAAAAATCCGTTAGTAGAAGGTCTTCTCCCTATAGAGAAGGTCCAAGGGATGTCTGCACCAAAGGCACTGTCACCAAGGTAAAGCCAAGCCGCTTCTCTTACTTTTAGTGTATCTCCCGCCAAAGCCTCATTGGTTATCCAGTCAAAACTGTCCATACCGTAGCCTCTTGGCATAGAAGAAGTTGTTGTGCCAAAATCAGCGCCAAAAGCTTTATTCATAGAGAGCTGACCTTTAAAAATATTTTTTTCATCTGCTGCATATTCCATATTAAGCCAGAGTCTTGTAGCCATCAAATCATCTTTCCCTCTTGATGAACCGTCAGCCATATCATAATTGATATTATCTATTGACGTTCTCAGGTCAACGCCCCACTTGATATTATCGTTCGCATCATGCGCTTTTACTTCGCTCAGTGTCTTTTTGATCTTTTTTATCTCGGCAGCGTCACCGCTTTTTTTCAACGAAGCTACTTCAGCTTTAAGCGCAGCAATCTCTGCTTTCATCATCTCGAGATCACTGGCAGTTGATCCAAACGCCATGGTCGTTGCTGCCACGAGTGACAATGCAATTATCTTTTTCATGTTTACTCCTTAGATTTTATGTTTGTCCAAACATGTATAAGTAGAATATACTATAAATCATTATATAAAACTTAACTCATAAGAAATTATTATTTTTAATAATTTTATTCTTTGAAGATGTCCGCAAACCGTAGAGACAAATCAAAAATCTAAATAATAATTGAAGTGATTCATCAATTTTAGTCATGCAGGGGAAAGGAGGGCCATGAAGCCTATCAGTAAAAACTGTTAGACTTCAGAAATAAACAATCAATACTGATAATTTACAAAAAATCTTAAATCACTGGCTTCGATATCCACATTTTGCGGAGTAACCCACCCTGCACATCGGATGCTTGGCGTATAGTCATGCTGCGCATACGTGTATCTGATCTGAGAAGCCAGATTTTCTGAGCCAAACAGGTTGAAGTTCCAGTACGCCTCCAGTGCATCACCTCTTACGGCCACTTTCGAGCCGATAGCCGTATCTTCTGCCCATGTCATAGGCGTCCAGTATTTAGAGCCGTGGTTGAACTCAAACCCGAATCTTCCATCCTCAGTGATCATATCCGGTATAGTAAAGCCTAACCAGTACGAATAGCCTGTTTCGTCATCTGTACTTCCAAGCAACTGATGACCGTTATCGGGCATATATTGGGTAGCTGCCAATGAAATAAACGCCGTTGTCTCATCCAAGAAGTCGTTGATACCATTACCCACACCGTCTGCCTGCAATGACAAGGCGGAAAGGTTTGCCGTACCGGCCCCCACGGCTTTAGCTAATGTATCTAAATTTTGACCTTTAGTGTCGAAAATGGTTGCATTCTCAAACATTAAATTGTACTGCCCGTCATTATAAAGCGAACCGAGCACCACAAAAAAGTCAACGTTTTCATTGACATCACCGCCTTCTTGTGCATAAGGCTCATAGATACCCGTACTGTCAAATAGAGTCTCTATGCCGCCCGAATGTGCTCTTCCATAGACAAATTTCACAAATGATCCCGGCAATACATACTCATCCAAATCCAGCTTTAGCATCGCACCATCCACTTCCATGTTGGTAATATGTGCTAGCGGAGATCCAGGCTCTGTCATGTTTTCTCTATGATTGGCCAAAAAGCCGTCTGTCGACTGTCTGCGGCCAATGCTGAATGCGTAAGGCAATCCATCTTCTCCAAAGGTATCCGACCAAACAAAATAGGCTTGTCTAATTCTAAACAGCGTATCGTCCGCTCTGGATGAGCCAACCCACGTTTTAAGCGCAGCATCATCAGCATGCAATTCCCCGCCCCAGATGCCATACATAGCAAGCTGGCCGCTAAACATCAACTTATCTGTAGGTGCAGCTTTCATATTCAAATACAATCTGCTGGTCAGCAAACCATCATTAGATGCGCTCGTGCCGGACAAATCCTCTCCATTGGCTTCATAACTATTGTAATCATAGTTGATAAAGTCTACGCTGTTTCTAAAGTCCATACTCCATTTGATGTTGTCAAACGCATCGTGTGCTTTGACTTCATTGAGTGTACTTTTGGTTTTGGTGAGTGTAGTGTTGGTTTTGGTCAGCTCTTTTTTGATTTCAGCCATTTGCTCTTCTAGTATTTTTAGCTTGGCCTCAAGCTCCGCATTTGTTGAGGCAACAGCTCCGCTTGTTGCCAAAAATGATGTCGTTACCAACGACAAAATAATTCTTTTCATTTGTATCCCTTATAATAAAAATAAGTAGGATTATATTAAAAATAAATTAAAATGAAGAAAATACATTAAATGCAGAAGCAATAAAGATTAGAAAAATAAAAAGATGTCCCGAAAATATACACTCTCTAAAAGGCAACCTCCTCGCAGCAGAAAAAAACAAGGAAGGATTACAATTTGGACAAGGAGTAAAACTCCGAAGAAATCGCCTTTTCTAATGACAGTATAACAAGTGAGAGTAAATCAATGATTAACTGACGGATAATTAAAAGTAAAAGCGTGAGGCGTGAGGCAATCCATAAGCTGTAAACCGCATTTGCTGACTTTAAATTCGTTTTATACTTTGTGCAAGCAAAGAAGAAAAGGAACGGATGAAATTAGAAATTAGAAGCGAGGAATTAAAAATTAAAAGTTGTTGATTTTTGGCTGTAAATTGCCAATAACAAATCTCTAATAATTAAACAATGATAAAAATGGATGGATTTAAAAAGAAAGAATATAAACTCAATGTGGCAGCGACCTACATTCCCACAGACGTAGCCTGCAGTATTATCGGCGATGGGAGGCTTAACTTCCAGGTTCGGAATGGAGCTGGGTGTGACCCTCCCTCTAGCCCCACCACAAAGAGAAGTAAGAACACCGTGATGTGCTTACTTCTCTTTGATTGAGTTTAGAGAAACTTCGTATTGTTAAGAGTCCAATTTCAACTAACAGTTAGCAACTAGCAGTGAGCAGTTAATAAATGTAGTCTCGTAATGTTTGTTACAATTTAATGTGCTTATTAAGCTTTGCACTTAATAAGGTAGTACCTTATTGTGAATAAAATAAAAACAGACGATCTATTAGTACTGGTCAGCTAAATGACTTTCATCACTTACACACCCAGCCTATCAACGCAGTAGTCTTCTGCGGATCTTCAGGGATGATTCATCTTGGAGTTGGCTTCCCGCTTAGATGCTTTCAGCGGTTATCACATCCGAACATAGCTACCCAGCGATGCCCTTGGCAGGACAACTGGTACACCAGTGGTTCGTTCAACCCGGTCCTCTCGTACTAGGGTCAACTCTCCTCAATCATCCAACGCCCACGGCAGATAGGGACCGAACTGTCTCACGACGTTCTGAACCCAGCTCGCGTACCGCTTTAAATGGCGAACAGCCATACCCTTGGGACCTGCTTCAGCCCCAGGATGCGATGAGCCGACATCGAGGTGCCAAACCTCCCCGTCGATGTGAGCTCTTGGGGGAGATCAGCCTGTTATCCCCGGCGTACCTTTTATCCTTTGAGCGATGGCCCTTCCACACAGAACCACCGGATCACTATGACCGACTTTCGTCTCTGCTCGACATGTACGTCTCGCAGTTAAGCTGGCTTGTACCATTATACTCTACGAACGATTTCCAACCGTTCTGAGCCAACCTTTGTAAGCCTCCGTTACTTTTTAGGAGGCGACCGCCCCAGTCAAACTACCCACCAGACATTGTCCTCCGCCAGGATAACTGGCGCAAGTTAGCAATCAGAATAGATAAGGGTGGTATCTCAAGGATGGCTCCGCTACAGCTGGCGCCGTAGCATCAAAGCCTCCCACCTATCCTGCACAAATATATCCCAATTGCAGTGTCAAGCTATAGTAAAGGTGCACGGGGTCTTTCCGTCTTGCCGCGGGTAGGAGGAATTTTCACCTCCACTACAATTTCACTGGATCCATTGTTGAGACAGCTCCCATCTCGTTACGCCATTCATGCAGGTCGGTATTTAACCGACAAGGAATTTCGCTACCTTAGGACCGTTATAGTTACGGCCGCCGTTTACTTGGGCTTCGATCAAGAGCTTCGCTTGCGCTAACCCCATCAATTAACCTTCAAGCACCGGGCAGGCGTCACACCATATACATCCTCTTACGAGTTAGCATAGTGCTGTGTTTTTGATAAACAGTCGGGAGGGACTCTTTGTTGCAACCTTTTCAGCTTTTGAGAGTAAATCTCTATACCGAATTAGGCACACCTTATTCCGAAGTTACGGTGCTAGTTTGCAGAGTTCCTTAACAATGGTTCTTCCACGCGCCTTAGAATACTCATCTCACCCACCTGTGTCGGTTTACGGTACGGGCAACTATTAATATACTTAGAGGCTTTTCTTGGCACGACGGTATCAACGATTCTGCATCTACTCCGAAGAGCGTCAACAGCCTGTCAGGTCTCGAAAAAGGCCGGCGGATTTTCCTATCCGGCTTATCTACACCCTTCGAGCCACACTTCCATCAGTGACCTCGTTTAACCCTATGCGTCCCCCCATCGCGCTTAATAGTTGGTATTGGAATATTAACCAATTTTCCATCGCCTACCCCTTTCGGACTCAGCTTAGGACCCGACTAACCCTACAGTGACGAGCATCGTGTAGGAAACCTTGGGTTTACGGCGAACGGGATTCTCACCCGTTTTCTCGTTACTCATGCCTGCATGCTCACTTCTAGCCGCTCCACCACTCCTTACCGGTATGGCTTCAATGCTGACTAGAACGCTCTCCTACCACTCACACACCAGTGTGAATCTACGACTTCGGTGTCTATTTTAGCCCCGTTATATTTTCGGCGCAGAATCGCTAGACCAGTGAGCTGTTACGCTTTCTTTAAAGGATGGCTGCTTCTAAGCCAACCTCCTGGTTGTCTAAGCAACTCCACATCCTTTTCCACTTAAATAGAACTTTGGGACCTTAGTCGGTAGTCTGGGCTGTTTCCCTTTCGACCTAGGATTTTATCACCCTATGCCTGACTGCCATGAATTCATATGAGGTATTCGGAGTTTGACTGGGTTTGGTACCTTGGTATAGGCCCTAGCCCAATCAGTGCTCTACCCCCCCATACTTCGAACATGACGCTATACCTAAATATATTTCGGAGAGAACCAGCTATCACTAAGTTTGATTGGCCTTTCACCCCTATCCACAGGTCATCAGAGCACGTTTAAAGGTGCACCTGTTCGGTCCTCCACTAGCTCTTACACCAGCTTCAACCTGCCCATGGATAGATCACTTAGTTTCGGGTCTGCAGCAACTAACTATTCGCCCTATTAAGACTCGCTTTCGCTACGGCTTCGAGTTTTCTTAACCTCGCTAGTCACCACAACTCGCAGGCTCATTATGCAAAAGGCAGTCCATCACCCTGATAAATCATAGGGCTCTGAATGATTGTAGGCAGATGGTTTCAGGTTCTATTTCACTCCGCTTGCCGCGGTTCTTTTCACCTTTCCCTCACGGTACTGGTTCACTATCGATCCTGGAGTAGTATTTAGCCTTGGAAGGTGGTCCTCCCATATTCAGTCAGGGTTTCTCGTGTCCCGACCTACTCGAATAGTCCATGGTTAGTTTTCGTATACGGGACTATCACCCTCTACGGTCAAGCTTTCCAGCTTATTCTACTAACACCCCACAGAGTTTAGGGCTAATCCCATTTCGCTCGCCGCTACTTTGGGAATCTCGGTTGATTTCTTTTCCTGTAGGTACTGAGATGTTTCACTTCCCTACGTTCGCTCCCCTAAGGGTGACATGCATCACTACATGCCGGGTTGCCCCATTCGGAAACCCGGGGATCAAAGCTTCTTGGCAGCTCCCCCCGGCTTATCGCAGCCTAGTACGTCCTTCATCGCCTCTCCTGGTCTAGGCATCCACCATCTGCCCTTAGATTAATTTATTTAATTCTAAGGTACTACCTTATTAAATGCAAATAAGCGTTTAATAATGTGTTCTTTTGAGTATCTTATTTCTAAGATTTCTTTGAGTTTGCACATGAAAGATATTATCCGCATTGCTGCAGTTAATATGTTTTTCTGTTAAATTGTAATTTGTTTAAAATAATGAATTGCTTCATTGTTTTGCAACATTACGTTAGACTCTTAACAATAATAAGTTAAATAACTTTTAGNNGGGAACGTATTCACCGTAGCATAGCTGATCTACGATTACTAGTGATTCCAGCTTCATATAGTCGAGTTGCAGACTACAATCCGAACTGAGAGTAGGTTTATAGATTTGCTCCACCTCGCGGTATTGCGTCTCATTGTCCTACCCATTGTAGCACGTGTGTTGCCCTGGCCGTAAGGGCCATGATGACTTGACGTCGTCCTCACCTTCCTCCTCCTTGCGAAGGCAGTCTTCTTAGAGTCCTCGGCCGAACCGTTAGTAACTAAGAACGAGGGTTGCGCTCGTTGCGGGACTTAACCCAACATCTCACGACACGAGCTGACGACAGCCGTGCAGCACCTGTTTTCAAGTTCCCCGAAAGGCACTCCACTATCTCTAGCGGATTCTATCAATGTCAAGGCCAGGTAAGGTTCTTCGCGTATCTTCGAATTAAACCACATGCTCCACCACTTGTGCGGGTCCCCGTCTATTCCTTTGAGTTTTAATCTTGCGACCGTACTCCCCAGGCGGAATGTTTAATGTGTTAACTGCATCACCGAATAGACTAGCTATCCGACGACTAACATTCATCGTTTAGGGCGTGGACTACCAGGGTATCTAATCCTGTTTGCTCCCCACGCTTTCGCGCCTCAGCGTCAGTACTGTTCCAGAAGATCGCCTTCGCTTTTGGTATTCCTAGTGATCTCTACGGATTTTACCCCTACACCACTAATTCCATCTTCCCCTCCCAGACTCTAGCTAAGTAGTTTTGGATGCAGTTCTATGGTTGAGCCATAGGATTTCACATCCAACTTACAAAGCCGCCTGCGCGCGCTTTACGCCCAGTGATTCCGAGTAACGCTTGCACCCTCCGTATTACCGCGGCTGCTGGCACGGAGTTAGCCGGTGCTTATTCATATGGTACCGTCATTATCTTCCCATATAAAAGGAGTTTACGCACCGAAATGTGTCATCCTCCACGCGGCGTTGCTACATCAGAGTTTCCTCCATTGTGTAATATTCCCCACTGCTGCCTCCCGTAGGAGTCTGGACCGTGTCTCAGTTCCAGTGTGACTGATCATCCTCTCAGACCAGTTAGGCGTCATTGCCTTGGTGAGCCATTACCTCACCAACTAGCTGATACCATATAGCCTGATCCCTTGGCGAAAAAACATTTCCCTTATACCATTAAGGTATAAGGAGTATGAGGTATTAGCAGTCATTTCTAACTGTTATCCCTCTCCAAGGGGCACATTAGCTATACATTACTCACCCGTCCGCCACTTAGACTGCATCTAGCAAGCTAGACCGTTTCTCGTTCGACTTGCATGTGTTAAGCACGCCGCCAGCGTTCACTCTGAGCCAGGATCAAACTCTCCATTAAAAATGAAATGGTTTGAACCATTGTCAAAGAATCACTTAATTGTTTCTAATTAAGTTTAATCTTTATCCGGTTTTTATCTAAACCGGTAAAATCAAAACTCAAAATAGACGTTGATTTGTTTACTTATATTTGGTTGTCAAAGATCATTCACTCTCACTCTCTTAACCCACTCGGTCAAGGTCTCTGTGTTTGTGGACGCGTATTATAGCACCGGATAAGATTCTTGTCAAGGGTTTTTTGGAAATTGTTTGGAAATTTTTTTGTTTTTTTTGTTTACTTACATTATATAATATATAATTTATATATACTTTTCTTATTTTAAGTTATTTTCATATAGTATTGTCATAATGTCTATAAAGGATTTTAATGAAAGCAATCATTCTCTTGTCTTGTATTTTCTTTTTTGGATGCTCCCATTATGGCCCCAAAATCGATAATGTTGCTAGCAATAATGAAGCAACAATGGAAGAAAAGATTCAAGCAAATATATCTGAAGCACAAAAAGCAAAAGAAGAGTATAAAATTCTTAGAAAAAAGCGCGATCAGGGATGATCGCTTTGCATATTAACCTTAGATTAATCTAGCTTCACTATACTAGCAAAAATTATAATAAAGGATTACAATGGCTTTATATAACAGGAATTATACTCATGTAACGACAGAGTCTGGCTACGTTCGAGAAAGCGCTTCTGTTGATTTCATAAAAAAAACATATCAACTTTTGGCCGCCAGCATGATCGCAGCCGCCGCCGGCGCTTATGCGACAATGCCTTACGCTGAAACTATTATGCAATACAAATGGTTCATTTTTGGATTTGAACTTTTGATGCTTTTTTTTGGATTAGGAATGACTAGAAACAAGCCGGGTCTGAATTTAGCTGCACTTTTTATCTTTACTTTTGCTACCGGTGTTTCATTGGTGCCTCTACTGGCTTTCTTAATAGGAGCAGGCAATGGCGCGGTAATAGGTAACGCTTTTTTGATGACTTCTGTTCTTTTTGGCGCGCTCAGTCTTTTTGCCATCAACAGCAAAACGGACTTTTCTAGCTGGGGAAAACCTCTTTTTATCACTTTAATTGTTGTTATTATTGCATCGCTTATCAATATGTTTATTCTAAACAGTCCGGTTATGCATCTTGTCATTAGTGCAGGCGTTCTTCTTTTGTTTGGCATTTTTACCATTTATGATACGCAAAATATTGCCAACGGAGCGTATGATTCGCCTGTAGATGCTGCGGTATCGCTTTATTTGGATTTTTTGAATATGTTTACTGCTCTACTCCAAATTTTTGGTATTTTTGGTAATGATGAGTAATGAAGAATGCACAAACAAGCTTGAGCGTCTCATAGATGCCAATCTTAATCGTCTCAAGGAAGGCATACGTGTTATCGAGGATATCAATAGATATATCTATGATAACGCCTCCCTTGCTTCTTCGCTAAAATCACTTCGGCATAAATTTCAATCTGCTTATGATCAAGATCGTTTACGACACAGAGATATAGAAAATGACATACAAAAAGAGAGTGTTTCGAGCGAACTTGTACGCCACAACATCAATGATTTAACAATAGCAAACTTCTCAAGAGCAGAAGAATCAGCAAGAGTACTTGAGGAGAGCTTTAAGCTTGTAGACCCTTTGCATTCTAAACTTTTTAAAGAAATCCGTTATGCGCTTTACGCACTTGAAAAAGAGTTCTTTATGCAAAATAACGCGAAGTAGCATCAACAAAAAGCACTTCAAACTCTAAATAGTCTAGAGGATAGTTTTTTATTAAGTTTTTTACTTGCTTGTATGTTAATTTTTTTTCTCCGCCGCTTACTCCGCTTTTTTTAATATAATTTAACATTTCGTAAACAGATTCAAAGTGCAATCTATAGGCATGTGTTTCATATATTGCATAATAGTATTTGTCAACACTTTGCTTTAGTTGATCTTCTGTGTAAATGGGAGAATGAATTTTTGCGGTCCGATGTAAAGTTTTAAATGTGGAGGAGGTAAAGATTGCAAAATATGCTTTTTTTGCTTTTTTAGAAACCCAAGAAAAGGTAAAATCCAAATCTTGACTCCACTGCAATGCCGAAGAAGATATGAGCAGTGCTTCTTCTTGCCCGTCAAAGGACGCATAGGCTTCAGCGGAATTAAAATCTGTAGAAATTTTTTCCACTGCAATGCCGGAAGGATGTATCGCAAGCATCTCCTTTGATAAATCCAAAGCAATAAAATGATCAAAAAATATATGATTTTTTTGTATATTTTTATAGATTTCACCGCTTCCACAACCAATATCAATAATAGCAGGATATTTTTTTGCGCGAAGATGCTTCACCAACTGTTTGGCGACCTCGGATTGAATAATATTATGCCTATCATACTCTTTGGCAAATCGAGAAAATTCTTTAATGACTTTTGATTTATTTTTTTGCATTGTATGCACTCTTCTCACCACTTTCATCAAACTTCATTGCTGCTTCAAGCTTTTTTGGGTATAATCGCCGATATTATACCCAAATTATTTTGGGCTATTGAATAATGCAAAAACAGTCAAAAAGAGGAATAAATGACATCAACACTTTTAGTTGCACAGATTATATTGGCAATTGGTATTACTATTATCGTATTGTTACAGAAAAGTTCAAGCATAGGACTAGGTGCATATAGCGGCAGCAATGAATCCGTATTTGGAGCGAAAGGACCTACAGGATTTCTTGCTAAACTCACCTTCGTTCTCGCTTTTCTTTTTATCATAAATACACTTGCTCTTGGGTATCTCTATACAAGTGCTAACACCAGTTCTGTTGCAGACACCATTGTGCCCGAGAACAACGCGGCTATTCCTTCTTCTCCGGCGAATTCAACTCCGACAGCACCTGCTGTCCCTGCTGCTCCAGAAAACAACTAAAACTTTAGCTCTGGCGCAAGAAAAAATCTTGCCAACAGAGCCAAAGCTATCCCTGCACAAATCTCATCTTGTATGAAGTACATAAAGGGTAAAATTTCTTTTAAAGTTATACGAAAACTTTCTTGGGCACATTCGCAATAAAACTTTTAAGAATGCAAAGATGTGGATTTATCCGTAGCGTATAAGAATTTATTTATAGGAGACAATTATGCTAAACGAAATTTTCAATCATACAAAAGAGAATATGGAAAAAAGTATCGACGCGCTCAGAAGAGACTTCACCACTCTTAGAACAGGAAAAGTAACCACCTCAATTGTAGATCACATCAAAGTGGATTATTATGGCACGCCAACTGCTTTAACTCAAGTTGGAAACGTAATCGCAACAGATGCTACCACCATCACTATCACCCCGTGGGAAAAAAATCTTGTAAATAAGATTGAAAAAGCCATTCAAGAGGCCAATATCGGTGTAAATCCGAATAATGACGGAAGTGTCATTAAACTCTTTTTTCCTCCAATGACAATAGAACAAAGACAAAATATTGTAAAACAAGCCAAAGCAATGAGCGAAAAAGCCAAGGTAGCAATAAGAAATATCAGAAAAGAGAGCAATGACCAGGTAAAAAAACTTGAAAAAGAAAAGGTTGCAGGCGAAGATGAGATAAAAAAAGGTCTTGATGAAATACAAAAAATTACTGATGGATATATCATAAAAGTAGATGAAGCTCTTAGAATAAAAGAAGCTGATATCTTAAAAATATAAGAGAGCCTGCATGAATATTGAACAGATATATAAAGATGCGGGTGCTCTTTTAGAAGGACATTTTGTCCTCTCAAGCGGCAACCATTCCAACCGATACCTACAAAGTGCGAAAGTTCTAGAAGATACCAAAAGGGCTGCTTTACTTGCTAAAGCTTTAGCCGAACAAATCAGAAAGTCAGGCATTCAAATAGAAACGGTTTGTGCACCCGCACTTGGCGGTGTGCTCGCCGGATATGAGTTGGCGCGCGCTTTAGAAGTCAGAAGTATTTTTGTTGAACGGAAAGACGGGCAAATGGAGCTTCGCCGAGGTTTTGAAGTGCGAAAAGGAGAAAAAGTACTCATTTGCGAAGATATCATTACAACCGGTGGCTCCGCCATGGAGGCTGCAAAAATCATAGAAACACTTGGCGCAGAAGTGGTTGGCTTTGCCGCATTAGCCAATAGGGGCTTTTGTCAAAGAGAGGGCACGAAAAATTTATCCAAACCAGAATGCAAACTCTCTCAAGAATTACCATTTTTTGCCTTGGCTGATTTTGAGTTTGAAATGTATACACCAGAAGAGTGTCCTCTTTGCAAACAAGGAAGCAAAGCAATCAAGCCTGGCAGCAGAAGCTAGTTTTAGCTTCTTCCCTCTTGGCTTATATTTCTCCATACTATCGCACATAATTCTATATCTATATCTGTCTTGCGCGGTTTTAGCGGCACGACTTCAATCCTGCACTGATCAATATGGTACTTTTCGTTAAGCACATCCGCTTTATCTTCAAATTCGCTTTCTAGCGCATCTATCTCTTCTTTTATCAATTCTGCGCGTTCATGGGCCGAATTCATCTCTCCTCTCTCTTTGAGTATTTTACTTCCCTTGCTTACCGCACGGCCAATTTTTGTTGAACTTGAACGGCCAAAGAGTGCGCCCAGCACAGCAATACCGGCTTCTATCATCGAGCCGGTAGAGTCAGAGGATTCCTTTTCAATACGTTCATTTGCCCTAAAAAGTTTCTCTTGTAGCACTTTTTCTTTGCCTGCATAGTGTATTTTGAGTTTTTCTATCTCTGCTTCTTTTTGTGCCTGCAAACTATCTTGTACCCGAACGAGAAAATCTGATTTTGATTCATCAGCTTTGGATTCCAACTTCAGCGCGGCGCACCGATAGAGCTCTAAATTTTGCTCCCTGTAGAGCACCTCTTTGAGTTCGCGCATGGCCTGTTTTAGGCCTTTATCTTTTAAGATAATATCGGGCAGTGATGCAAATTTTGCTCCGCTTGGCGGTATATGCGGAAATTTTTCAAAATGGCTTTCATCATTGGCATCACTCCAAACAAGTCGCTGCTGAGCAACATTTAGAGGCAACGACAAATGCAATACTCTTTCCTGATCTATGCCTCGTGCTTGTTGAACAAAATGTACTTTTGCTATGGCACCAAGCGTTGGATGGTAATAATGGGTTTGCAAAATATCCGGCTCGTAAAACTGAGGTATCGATGGATCGATATTTTGATAGTTTGCAAATACTGTATCTTTTGCAGTAGCGAATGGTAAATGATCTACGCTCAAGGGGATTTGTTGTTTTTGCACCTCCATGACTCTGGAAATTTCTTCTCTACTAAGAGGTCCCTTAAGGTAACTCATCACCCAGCGCGTCTCAAAGAGCCTAATATCGTCCAAATGGGCACTTTTAAGAAAAAATGTTCTTTTTGGCAAATTGGCCAAAAGCTGCCTAATTGCATCTTTATTGAAACTGGAGCCTACCTTGCCGCCAAGTCCGTCAATGACTCTGTCTATATCTTGAGTCGTTTGCAATCTCCCCACAAACCATGTGCCTATATTTGAGAGCCCCTTATAGTCCAAGTCTACAGGGTTTTGTGTACTCAGTACTACACCTATACCAAATGCCCTTGCTTGTTTAAGCAAAAGAAGCATCGGTTCTTTACTCGGCGGATTTTTTGTGGGCGGGAAAAAGCCAAATATTTCATCCATATAGAGCAATGTTTTAAGTGTCGATGTGCCGCTTTGTCTACGCATCCATGCAATATACTTATTTAGCAATAAAGTTACAAAAAACATACGCTCGTTGTCGTTCAGGTGGGAAATTGAAAAAATAGCTATTTTTGCTTTACCGTTTTCATCATAAAGCAGTTTTTGAATATCCATACTGTCGCCCTGAAGCCATACAGAGAAACCCGGAGAAGCAAGCAGTGCATTAAATTTTGTTGCCAGTTTAAAGCGCTCTGGTTGCGGATAAAAATCATCCAGGGGAAGGATGCCTATCTTCCTGAAAGATGGGTTGATGATTTTTGTTATCATTCCCTCAATAGACAAACTTTCTTCTGCCATCCACTCCTGTGAAATGATTTGTGCCAAAAGAATGTACTCTTTAGACTCCATAGGGTCAGCCTCTATTCCAATCAAAGAGAGTAAACTGGTTGTTGTACTTTTCAGATATGATGCGAACGTATCGGCCTCCTCCATAATCTGAGAAGGCGGCGCGTCCATGGTTCCCATGACATTGATACACACACCGGCTGTACTTCCAGGGGTGTAAATTGTTTTTTTAATATTTTGAAATTTTTGAACGCGCTCTACAGGCTGTCCCCAGCTTTCTATGCCTTCTTTCCATTCATTGGCTGTCTTTTGCGCATATTCCAAAGGGTCTGCTTCTTTGGATTTTGCTTCATCTGCTGTCCACATTTTAAAATTTTGTACAGAAAATTCAGAATCGGTCAAACACAGGTTGCCCATATCTCCTTTAGGATCGATAATGATCGAAGGTATATTGTCCATCGCGGCTTCTTCAATAAGACCGACCCCCAAGCCTGTTTTTCCTGAACCCGTCATTCCTATAATTGCTGCGTGTGTAGTAAAATCTTTGTTCTTAAGAAGCGTTAAGACATCCGTTGCCTTCATCAACGTTTTGTCAACATCTTTACCCAGATAAAATAAACCTAATTTTTCATATATTGCCTGCACGCATTACTCCTTCTGGTGATAACAAATTATTGTAACTAATTTTAAAAAGGAGTGTGCTTATCTTTTGATTATTTTACCTCAGAATTTGATAAATCCGACGGGGATGATTCAGGAGCCTGTTCTTGTTCCTGCACTTGCGCAGTCTGTTTTTTTTGCTCTGACTCAGATACGCCTTGCACCATAAAAGTTATAGGATCCTTGTCTTTCTCCTCTATCAAAACCAATACTTTACTTTTGTCTTTACTGCGGTATACATCAAACAATTCGACATGCGGTATCACCACATCAATCTCCACATTGTCTTCAGAGTCCAAGGGCAGATCATAGCCGTTGCCTTCCACCCGCAACAGAGCATGTTGTTCTTTTGAGACAACCCAGCATACTTTTGCTACAGGAAGCGCATAAATGGAATTTTTAGTATTTTCAATGCAAAGCCTGAAAAATTCATCTTTTTTTATATCCAATTTTCCGTCTGAATTTAAAATATCCAAATAAAGCACCTCGGTCACCTTCGCTGCTTTTTTTGCTTTTTCCAAAGACTCGAAAAGGTGATGATTGGATTGGCGCAGCATCTCCACCCCGCTGTATAGCGCAGGAAGCATAATGCCCAGCAACGCTATGGCAATAAGCACCTCCAACAAGGTAAAGGCTTTTTTTAGAGGCATCCTAGCCGTCCATCAATCCGACACGCACAGCTTCTTCATAGCTTGTTTTACCCGCCACAAGCATCTCTTTGAGTTTATCTGAAATGGTTTGCATGCCGCGTTTTTTCATTGCTTCTCGTATTTGGTGGTCATTGAATCCGTCTTTCATCATCTCTCGCACCTGCTCATCAATAATGAAAAGTTCTCCTATGGCTTGTCTTCCTTTGTAACCTGTAAAATCGCACGCCTTGCATCCTGAAGCATAAAAATACATACCCTCCGGGGGCACATCAATCTCTTTTGCAACATCAAGAGGCAGCGGTCCTTCTTGCTTACAGTGCGCGCACAGTTTTCTGGTCAATCGCTGAGCCAGTACTCCCAAAAGTGTCGAAGAAATAAGAAAATTTTCTATACCCATGTCCATAAGACGGCTCAACGAAGAAGTGGAGTCATTGGTGTGCAATGTAGAAAGCAGCAAGTGGCCCGTCAATGCCGAACGCAATGCAATATCCGCGGTTTCGCTATCTCTGATCTCTCCAACCATGATAATATCAGGATCTTGCCGCAAAATAGATCTGAGTCCCGCCGCAAACGTCAATCCCACTTTAGAATTTACCTGAATTTGACTGATGTTGTTCGCATTGTATTCCACGGGATCTTCTACGGTAATAATATTTTTATCGGGCGTAGCAATGTGCTGCAAGCAGGCGTGCAGTGTCGTTGATTTTCCGCTTCCGGTTGGTCCCGTGACAAGAATCATCCCATGTGCATGATTGAGCAGCTTATAGAGTTCCTTGGTAATATTCTCTGCAAAACCCAAATCTTTTAATGTGGGGATATGTTCACTTTGGCTCAATATCCTCATTACCACTCTCTCACCGTAATAGGTTGGCAATATGGATACCCTTACATCTATGCTTTTTCCGGAGATACTTAACTGTGTTCGCCCGTCTTGCGGCACACGTTTCTCTGAAATATCAAGGTTTGAAATAACCTTAATTCTGTTGATAACCAGATTAACGATCTGCTTTTCAAGATCAAGATGTTTTTTAAGTGCGCCGTCAATACGAAAACGTACTTCGCCTTTGCGTTCTGCACTTTCAATGTGAATATCACTCGATCCTTTTTGGATAGCCTGAAAAAAAAGCGAGTTAACCAGTTTGATAATAGGCGCAGACTCTTCACTTGAGAGCAAATCCTGTGAATTACGTATAAATTCCAAAAGATCTGATTCGATCTCTATCAGTTCTTCTGACGTTGTACTCATCGCCTCAAAATCAGAGCCAGTTTGAATTTCTAAAAATTTATTTTTTAATCTCTCAAAGCTCTCTTCATCAACCTGCACAACAGGATACTCCAAAGAGAGCTTTGAGAGATAATTAAGAGCTTGGGGCAACGTCGGCTCCTCTACGATACACATTTTTTTGCCGTCGACTATACTGAAAAGCAATGAGTGCTTCACTGCAAGCTTATGATTGATCTCTTCTTCCCAGAGAGGATCAAGATTGACATCCTGCAGACGAGAAAACTGCATTTTTACTTTCCTTCTTCCAATATACTGAGATTGCTTTTGGGAGCAGTGTTGACTCTTTGGCTTGCAGATGCTTCGTTAGACACACTGGTTGCATATCCGCTTTTTTTCTCCAAACCTTGTCTTACGATCGTATTATATCTTTCCTGCACACCCTCAAGCTCTGTCAGCGCCTCTCTGAGATACTGCAGATCTCCGCTTTTTCTTACGATATAAGGGGTAAGGTAGATCACCACATTGGTTTGTGTTTGACCTTCTCCCCTGGAGACAAACAGTTTTCCCAAAAGGGGAATGTCTCCAAGCAGCGGTACCTTGGTGAGCGTATCTCCTCCACCGTTCTTCATCATTCCGCCCAAGATGATTGTTTCCCCGTTGTCAACAATGGCATTGGTGGTTACTTTTCGTTTGGTCGTTGTCGGCCTGTCTGCGGCTGCACTTGATCCGGGCAATATGTCCTCTACTTCTGCTTCCACTTCGAGCGTTACCTGGTTATTGCTGGAGAGCCTCGGTTTCACTTTGAGCGTAATGCCGATATCTTCTCTTGAATAGCTGTTGATGATGTTGCCCTGTGTCTGTGTTGACTGCTGAGCCTGCGTCAGGATAGACTGAGTCTGCCCCACCTCAATAGTAGCCTCTTTATTATTGGTGCACAACACAGAGGGTTCGCTGAGGATATGCGCTGCGCCGTTTTGTTTCAACAGATCCAGCTGCGCTCCCAATGCAAACACCTGCTTAATCCCTTCGTCGAATTGAAATGGTCTCTCATTTGTTGTCACCACATTATCGCCGACAATAGTTGATGTTTGATTATTCAAAAATCCTAAAAGCGTTTGCGACACCTGCAACGAAGAAGCTCCTGTATTGGCAGCGGCTGAGAAGAGTCCCTGAGAGGTGATCTTGCCGCCTTCAAATCCGTATTTGAGTCCTATCTGTTCAGCAAGCTCAGTATTGATCTCCACTATGCGGGCTTTAACATAAACTTGCACCTTGGGAATGTCGATCGCTTGCACGGTGGCTCTGATATTTTTGAACTGCTCGGCTGTGGCAAGGACGATCAAGGTGTTTCTTTCAATGTCTGAAACTACCATCGCTTTTTGAGGGGGTTGTGCCCCTTTTACCGGCTCTTTGATGGTTTCATCATTCATTTGCGCAATCAATTTGCTTAAAATGCTCTCCATCTCTTCTACGTTTGAGTTCTTTAAGGGGATGACGTACATCTGCTGGGTGGTGCTTTCCCCTTTAGTATCAAGCTGCTTGATATATTTGATCATCCTGTTGTTGTTGTCTGTTTTTCCCACAAGGATGATCGAGTTGGTCGCATCATCTTTAAATATATCAACCTGTTCGCTTTCTATCGTTTGAGGGAAAAGCTTCTTTGACATATTTTGAACGTTAGGAAAAACATCTTTGACGCCGGAGTTGTTCAGTTTGACCACCACCGATCTTTTTTCTCCTTTTTGTTCGATAGCATTGATAACTTTGCTTGCCGAACGTAACACCCTGGGTGTTTCGGTGATCGCCAATACATTATTTTCTTTGAAGGCGATCACTTTGGCACTTTTACTCAAAAGGGGCTGGATTTTGGCGCGAACAACGGCAGAATCGGAATTTTTAAGCGGAAACATTACCGTCCTCATTGTATCGCCTTCGACACTGCTGCTCACAGGCACCCCCTGACCTGCAGCATCATTGCTTTTGACAACTTTATAGTACTCGCCCTGATCAATCAAGGTTGCGCCTTTGCCTTCAAGAATGGAATTGGCCAAAGATAATAAAGAACTTTTTTTGATAGGTGTGGTTGAAACAAAATTGATCATTCCCTTAGGTTCCTCTTCTATCAAAATATTTTTTTGGGTAATTTTTGACACCATCTCTATAAAATCTTTAACACTGAGATTGCGAAAATTAACATCAATGGTCTCTTCTTCTGCCCAAAGACCCGCTGACAACAAAAACAACAGAATAAATATGCCTGATTTTCCCGATTTAATTAATTTCATATTCCAGCTCCATTTCTTTCTCATCTCTTTCTATTACCAAGGTAAGGTTGTTGATATCTTCAATGTTCTTATACAGATCAAACGCAGCATTATAGCTGTTTAACTCTTGTCCGTTAACGGCTTTAATCACATCCCCTTTTTGGACACCCAATTTTTCAAAATGGCTTCCTTTGCGTACAAAAGTTATCTTGAATCCTTGGAGCATATTTCCTTTTTTCATCTCAACAATACCTATATTTTTATAAATATCGTCTATATTTTTTACATAATGGCCCACAAGAGATTTGTCTACGATTTTATAATCTCCCCCATCCACCACGTCTCCTTTTGGTTCGGCCGATGCTTGCCTTCCCGCAGAAGCAGCATCCAAAGAGGAGCTGATTTCGCCAATGCTGTTTTGTGCGCTTTTGCTTTTTAGCAAAGGTACCTGATAAGTTTTGCCGGCTTTGCTAAATATTGCAAAATCATTGCCCGCTCCCTCCAAGATAAAACCGTTGATTGCATCTCCCCTGGTGAGCACTTTGCTTTTATTTTGATATACGACCGTCACCACGGTGGCATCCGACGCGTTGTAGATCCCCAAAAGCTGTATATCGCTGATTGTATCCTGCGGTTTGGCGGAGGAGGGTTTATTTTGAGTTTCCGCAAGCGTTTCACCGGGTGCTAGCTTTACCCTGTAGTACAGCGGCTTAGGATTCTCTTTTTGACTCTGCTCAAGCCCGCCTGAAGGAAGCCATGCCAGCGTAACGGCAAACCATGCCAGCTTAATACCAAGCAAAAGCGCCATCATCACAACAGCCTGTCTAAAAATTTTAGGCTTAAAAAGATGTTTCATAGTACCATCCTTTTTCATTTTGGCGAAGCCGCGATTGTATCGCTTGGATATTTTTAGCCCCGATCAGATCAATGTGCAGCTTGCGTTCCTTAAGATTTACCTCTCCTTCTACGGCACCAAAATCACAATTTGCATCCAAAGAGACCCCAAAGAGAGAAAGCAAAGCATGCTTGAGCGTCAAAACCTCTATATGCCCGGGAGCTGTCTCCCTCAAAGACTTATCGAGTACAACATTTTGGATTTTTATCTCCGAAGAAAAAAGCAAAGTGAACAGTTTTATTTTCTCAATGGTTGCAATGTTGATACCCTTGACGGAAACGGTCGGATGATGAACATCCAGCGAAAACAATCCCTCTTTTATGGTTTCGCCGTTAATACGAATATCTTTTTTTGCAAGCATCTCCTCTAGTTTGTAGTATAGTTCTTTTTTGGGCATAAACACCGTTGCGCCAAACCAAATCAGTGCCACTCCCAGAAATATTTTCTTTACCATTTGCATCTAAGCTCCACACGATACACCGAGTCGGATTTATTGATCGATAACATTTCTATCTCTACGGCAAGGTTTGAAATCTTAGTAACAAGTTTATTGAGTTCTACTGCGGTTAAATTATCATAGCCGGCAGTAAGTTTCTTTCCTGTTTTGCTCCATTTTACTTTGGATTGAGGAATCACTGTTTGCAGCTGATCTATTTTTGAGGCGATAGTTTTATCGTCCCATATTTTTTGAAAGGCCACGATCTCTCTAAATTCATCAACGGAACGTTTTAAGCTGCTTATCTCCTCTGTCTGCCTAGAAAATTGCTGATGTTTGTAAAAATATGCTCCGCACATCATGCAAAACGCTATCACGACAATGAGTTCATTTTGGTATTTCTTCATACTTATAGAGCCCCCTCTATGTCCACATCGGTACTTTTCGCGGCCACAGATGCATTGAACTGCTCTTTTTTTGCCAATTCCTGCAATTGTTTTACGGCTTTGTCATCCTTGCAAACAAACCGTGCTTTAAAGCTTTTCTCGTTTATTTGCAAAGAAGAAAGTGCCGCCCCCCGAAAGATCATCGCCGAAAGTGTTTTGATGGTTTCTCTTTTTTTTCTCTCTTTACTATCAATGGCTTTATATTTTGCGGCAATACTTTCTCTGGCGTACTTGCTTTGTAATGACGGATGCGCCGCGAGCAATCCTTCTATCTCTTGACGCTGTTGTTGTGAGGCTTGAGCGTACCGTATCCCCTCAACAAGATACATCGCTGCGAAAGTCATGAAAATACCGGCCATGACAATCGCCTGGGACAAACTCAAAATCGATCCATACGCATTGTGCAGCGCCACGCCTCTGGAGAAGGCAAAATCTAAATCCGGCATGCCTGCCAAAGGCGCATCCCTTAATGCCGCTGCAGGAACGACGACGGCAGTATGGTCGATTACCCCAAGAATTTCTTTCTCTCCAAGTGATACCGGAGTATGAAGCATATCAAGCGCTTGCTGGGCAAAGTAAAGCTTGGAAACTTTCTCAGGCCTTATGTCTTTTGTGCTCAAAAAATCCATAATTTTATTGATATCGTAGGCGATAAATACCCATGCGTCTTTTTCTTTAAAAACAAAATATTCATACGCGAAATTCCGGTCAAGCAAGCCTTCAAAAAGTGAAGGAGCTATTTTTTTTGCCTGGTATAAATATTTGATCGGCAATATCTCTTTTTTGAGCGTGTAAAACTGCGGCGTCAACAGAAGATTGACACTTTTTGTCGGCGAGACAGACTTCATGGCCGTATGCACAAGAATCAACTCTTTTTTATTTGCTATCAAATTCAAAATATTTTATCTCTCCATGATTTTGCACAAAGGTAAATCCAAAT
Organism: Sulfurovum sp. UBA12169; assembly: GCA_002742845.1. Lineage (NCBI taxonomy): Bacteria > Pseudomonadati > Campylobacterota > Epsilonproteobacteria > Campylobacterales > Sulfurovaceae > Sulfurovum > Sulfurovum sp. UBA12169. The sequence goes on from DLUH01000005.1 coordinate 336,575, forward strand.
TTTTTATTTTCATAGGGAAACTGAACTTCGCATCTTGCTTCATCCATATATCCTTTATAGAAAAGTTTTTCATATTTTGCATACTCTCCGCCGTTATTTTGTACAAATGTCTGCAAATTTGTTTCGGCGGCGATCCAATCTTTTTGAACCTGCGTTAAGTCAAAACCGAAAAGCAAAGCAATAAGCTCCGCAGACAAATGGTTGCCGTCAACCTGCTTTAGCTGCGCATCAAAAACAAAAAACTTTTCCCACGCAATATCATTCGCCTCGGCATCATCTGCGTCAAACTGATATCTTGTCAAAATACGCTCAAATTGTTCGCGTGATATAATACCATTTTTTTGAAGAAGCCTGCTTTGCTCTTTTTGAACCCATTTTTTTTGCCCCCCTATCTCCTCAAGAAGCAGTTCCTGCAATCTTGCGGCATCCTTGATGCTATAAGTCTGAACAATCGTATCAAACACGTGCTGTGCGGTCTCATAATGCATTTGCATGGTCTGATTGTTTTCAAGTCCAAGCCAATTAATATTGATACCGTTTGCCAAAGGATCGCACTTGATTGTTACTGAAAATTTACCGTCCGGCGAGTTTAGGGGAACAGGGTAGGCATAAAGCAGTTCCATGACTTCTTTTTTGTTTTTTCCAAGCTTCTTAAATGCATCACGAATGTCTACATAATAGAGATTGGCCTGAATCATTGCTCTTGTCTGTGCGGCATCTGTTCTTGCTTTTTCAAGATAGCCCAAAAGAATACCCACCAGCGCAATCATAACAGACAGTACAGAAAGGGTGATAATAAGCGCAAATCCTTTTCTGGTTCTGCATCGGATCGTTTTATCCATCTAAAAGCTCTATTGAAGTAGAATTTGTTGATTATTATATCCAATCAAACTAAGGATTATTCATGAAAAAAACGAAATATCATTTCAGAAAAGCTTTTACGCTCATTGAGTTACTTATTGTTATCGTTATTTTGGGCGGGCTTGCCGCGGTGGTTGCACCCGGGCTGATGGATGCTGCAGATGAAGCTAAAAGAGATACCGTTTGCCTGAAAATGAATGACTTGAAAAAACGTTTTGACATGTTCAGGCTTGATAACGGTGTTTATCCCGACACCGAAGAGGGCTTTGAAGCACTCCTGAGCAATCCGGACACAGAAAAATATCCCAATTATCGCACACAACCCTACCTTAAAGAACTTCCAAAAGATGCATGGAAAACTCCTTTTATCTATATCAACAAAAGAGATGATATCGAAATCATCAGCTACGGTTCTGACCGAAAAGAGGGAGGAGACGGCGGCAATAAAGATATACTTCTTAGCGAGTGCAACCAATAGATATCTTTATGGCAAAAGATATACAATACCGTCAGGGCTTTACACTTATAGAACTTTTGGTGGTAATTTTGTTGGTTTCTTTGGTCTATTTTTTTGGATTAAGCGGTATAGAAAAAATAAGCGGTAAGCCCCAACCGCTTACTCCATTAAACCTCAAGTCAACACTCTTAAAAAACGATACTGCCTCAAAACGGATGACGTTCATGTGTCTTAACAAATGTCAAACATGCTATCTGAAGCGCCAAACGGACGGCTCTTTTGAGGTGTACGACAATGGTATAGACTTAGCAAACACCAAAGCATATACTCTCAACAGCGGCAATGATCTTGCTGCTGTTGAATATGGGCGCTACCAAGATGACAAAATATGTCTACTGATCGATTTTTATCCCAACGGAAGCAGCACGCAACTGATTTTGCAACAACAAGACAAGGCTTATTTTCTTCCTGCTTTTTTCAAAGAACCCACAGAAACCAAAACGATTGAAGAGGCCAAAGAGATTTGGCTTGAAAACAGCAGGCTTTTATCTGACAATGGGGATTTTTATTGAAACGGCTTCGCTCTGCTTTTACCCTTATAGAAGTTCTTGTGTCGGTTTTGATTATTTCTGTTTCCATTATTTTCGTACTGAAACTTCACAGCGACAATCATCAAGAGGCGGTTTATATCTCAGAAAGAAACAAACTCTCTTTGCAAGACTCGCTCTATTTGACTCCTTTTGTTTTACGGTACCACAAAGATACTAAAGATGCCTATTCGCTTTTACAAAATGATTTTTATATAGAATCATCCAAAAGCAAGGAGATATTGAAAAAAAATAAAAGAGCTATTTTTATTCCTGAATCCAGAGAAACCCTTCCTTCCGAAGAAGAAGAATACGGCTATGCTGCAACTTTTAATCAAATTTTGCTCAAAGATGCCTACTCATCAAGCTATTTTCGATTTAGTTTTTAAACTTTACGCATTTTGATGAAGGCAAAAAAAAGCAACAATCCCAAAATCATCAGCAAAAAATTTCCCAAAAGATCGTGCGCCCAATAAAAATTATCTCTTCCGCCTTCACGCTGAACAAAATATACCACCATTAAAAGTCTCAAAACATTTATGACAGTAAAGGACAAATATCCAATCAGCATCCAAATGATTTTATGCAATATGGTTGAAGGGTAAGCAAGGATTGAAGCAAACAAAAAAAGAATTGGGATCATACCGTTACAGGCCTGTGTAATGACAATCTTATACTGCGGGTTGATCCAAATATCGATGCCTTGAAGCTGTTGCGGCTGCAAAAACCATTTCAAAAGAAAGAGTGTCAACTGTGTTTGTGTCTCATTGAGCATAACAGATATTTCCGTGGTGGGGGCATATAAAAACACAAACAACAATGCTAAAAAAAAGAAATAAAGAGCAACAAATCGATTCATTATCTGCACCCCGATACAAAAAAACCCATTGTGAATTTAAGCAAACTTTTAGCGCAATGCGTTCAATACACGACGGTCTTTTATATGCAGATCCAATTGAGGATGAGGCATCGCAATACCGTTGGCAGTAAGCGTTTCATAGATCAAAATAAGAAGTTCCGATTTTGTAGAAGGCTTTATTCCCTCGATCCAAACAAGAAGATCCAACTCGATAAAACTTTCGCCGACTGCACGCATCCACACCGCCGGCCTTCTTCTTGGTACATCTCTGAGTAATTTAATATTGCTTGCAAGCACTGCTTCTAAGATCAAAGATCTTACTTTTTTAATATTGGTGCCGTAAGGAACCTTAAAGGATATATAGATCCTGCGTATGCGATCTTCAAACGTAAGGTTGATCACCTGCTTATCAATCAGATCACTATTGGGAACGATCATGTCAATATTGTCAATTGTCCTCACTACGGTTGCCCTGAATCCTATATCAATCACTTTTCCCGTTAATGTTTCATTGATACGAACATAATCCCCGATCTTAATATACTTTTCGCTCAGCAAAATCATTCCCGAAATCATACTTGAAACAATACTTCTTAGGGCAAACCCGACCCCGATAGAGAGCGCACCGGCAATTACAGCCAAATTGGCCACGCTTAATCCGATACTGCTCATCGCAACAACAAATGCGATAAAAATAATGAAGGTTGAGCCCATGTTTGCCACAACTTTGATAGAAACAGCCCTCATATCTTTGCGTTTTTTATGCAACTTTGTAAAGAGACTAAAATAAATCTTTGCGACAAAAAATCCTAAAAGCAAAATGGCAAGCATCTTCAATATGCTCAAAAAACTTATGGGTGTTTCATCAAGCACGACAAAGGGGGTGCGAATATAGGAAGAAAAGTTTTCATATGCTGTAAAAAGATTCTCTTTTAGTGTCAAAACATTATAATTGATAGAATCTCCACTGCCTTTCGTTAACTTCTCGAGCTCTATAAGTTTGGCGTCGTAAAGTGCATTTACTCCGGAAAACTGCTTAAGTATCAACCGAAATTCTTTTTCCTGCAAAAGTACGGCTTTAATATTTTTTTGCTGAAAATAATAGAGTCCCGCCAATAATCTTTTGTCCGCAAGTGTCCTGAGGACACCATCACGCTCATTCTCTGTTTTTTTAAATGTGTCTGCAAGTTTTGGAGAAATAGTCTCCTGGGAAAGAAGCTCCCGCTCTTTTGAAAGATTTGCAGCGATAAGTTTTTTGTTAAGGCGCTCTACCTCTTTTTGATTTTTCGCGATAGACACTTCATATGCCTGCAAATCAAACTTTATACGCGGTATGAGCATAGACAAAACTTTATCGCCTTCGGAGACAAACTGCTCATAATTTTTGATAGATATTCCGTCATAACGCTGTTTGAGTTTATAGTAGGCAAACTGAAGCTGATAGAGCCTCAAACTTTGATGCTGTAAATCAGAGATGCCTTCGATACGTTTTTTAAGGTAGGAAAGCTTCTCTTGAATAAACATCTGGTTTGCTTCAAGTTTATTTTTCTCTTCAAGCGCAGAAGCGACAGTATCGAACAATTTTATATATTCGTCATCTTTGATCTGCTCTTTTTCGATCAATGATGTGCTGAACGTTTGAATCGGCGGCTCTTTTACGATTAGTATTCGAAGTTTTTCAAGCAGTGTCTTTTCGCTTCGCAGACGCTCCTTGGATTCATCATCCATTGCCGTATCATAAGAAAGTTTCTCAGCCAACTGGTCATAATACGCAAGTGTATTTTCACCTTCATATAAATTTGTATCTATCTGTACGCCCAGCAATGATAGTGTCAAAAAGACTGCGCCTACGAAAATCTTCACCCTTTTTCTCTCCAAAATAAAATCTTTGCATGCCATGCATTCTATAAACTATATTATGCATTTACATTGTTATCATACCATTTTTTTCAAGCACATAGGAAACCATTTTTTCAAGAAAAGAAAATGATGCTTATTTGGCATTACGAAATTTTTCTTTCCTGCTTGCTATGGAGCACACAAAACCAAGACAATCTAAAAACCAAAGCAAAAAAAGTTATAATAGCAACAATCAACAACAAGGATATTGGCTCAATGCTCTTTAAATATAGAGGTTTTGATAAAACAGGCAAAAAAGCCAAAGGTACAATAACTGCAAGCAGTGTGGAAGAAGCTGCTCAAAAACTCCGCAATCAAAATATTTACTATGAATCATTGACGCCCGCAAAAGAATTTTCTCTAGAAATGTTTTCAAAGCGCCAAATGTCAGGAGAGCAGCTTAGCACTTTCTCCAAAGAGCTTTCCTCTTATCTCGGCTCAGGAATGACTATACTTACAGCCATTAAATTGATGGAAAATCAACACGAAGAGGAAAAAAGATATCTCTCGTTTCTAAACTCCATTAAAACAATGATAGATGAAGGTAAATCTCTCTATCATGCGCTCAATACACAAAAAGTCTATACGTTGCCTGAATTTTATCTGCAGAGTCTTAACGTTGCCGGACAAAGCGGAAAAATGGTCGAGGTGCTGATCAATATGGGAAATTTTTTCTCTGCCCAAAATAAAGTAAAGAAGCAGGTTAAAGGAGCAATGGTCTACCCCTCCATTATCTTTACTGTAGCAATTGCGATGACTGCCTTTTTGATCACATTTGTCGTACCTAAAATTACCAGTATTTTTGAAGATACCGATCAACAGCTGCCGCCTATTACGCAGTTTGTGCTTCATATCAGTGATTTTTTAACCGCACATTACCTTGCTTTAGCGATAGGAATTGTTTTCATTGTTGCGATCTATAAACTAGCTTATGCAAAAAGTGAAAGTTTTCATAAGCTTATCGATACCCTATGGCTTAAGTCGCCCGTCATAAGTACATTGATCCAAAATCATGAACTAGGAAGATTCTCCTACATCCTCTCGCTCATGCTGGATTCTGGAGTAGCCTATGCACAGGCGGTAAAGCTCGCGGCTGCTACTTTTGGGAATTATGCTCTAAAGGATCTTTTTGAAAAAGCTGTCATCAAGGTTATGGAAGGAAACAAACTTTCAAACTCTCTGCAGGCGATCAAGGGGACCAAACCAAAAAGAAACTTTATGCAATCCCTTGCTTTAGGCGAAGAGTCCAGTGAGGTAGCCAATATTTTAAGCAACATCTCCAAACTCTACACCGAAGAGAACGAAGACCGGCTTAAAATCTTGCTGGCGCTGCTTGAACCCGCAATGATGCTTTTCATCGGTGTCGTGGTAGGTATTATTGTCTCTGCAATGCTGCTTCCTATCTTTACCATGACTCAAGGGCTTTCACACTAAAAAGCATCATTGACATATATCAAAAAAGGAAATAACCATGTACTGGAAAAAGTCTATCATTATCACGCTTCTTGGCCTGTCAAGCCTCTATGGCAAAACACTTCAAGGAGAAATCTCCTTGGGAATCTTTAACCATACTCCTTCTGGAAATGCCTCCTATACGCTTCCGGGAGAGATTATGAATGCTGCGGTTGATTTAGAAAATACATTTGGCTGGAAGCAGGAGAACAATGTGATGTTTAAAGCTTATCTTGAGCACCCTCTCCCTTTTCTTCCCCATATGAAAATAAGTTATACAAATCTTTCGCATGCGGGACAAAATAATACTACAGATTTTTTTTGGGGAAATATTATCTCTTTTGACGGATCTGTAGCAAGCAGTCTGGATCTAAAGCTCTATGATATCACCCCCTATTATGAAATTTTGGACAATGACATAGAAGTCGACCTGGGAGTCACTCTAAGATATATCAATGGCGATATTGCCGTAAACACATTGTTTCAAAACGAGACGACAGATTTTGAGAGCTTAGTTCCCATGCTGTACGGCAAGGCGAAAATTACCGTTCCGGGGACCGCTATCGGCGTGCAGTGTGAAGTTAACGCCATCAGCACAGATGAGACTACTTTTTATGACTATGAAATAGGTGCCCGCTATTCCTTCGGATCAGGTTTAAGTCTTGAGGGGGGATATAAAGCCTTTCACCTTGACAGCGACGAACTTGCCGATGGACTCAAAACAAACATTGACTTTAAAGGCCCCTACACTATGCTTGCATGGAGTTTTTAATGGCAAAAAATAGATTTAGAAAGATCAAGCAAGGAAACAAATCAACCCAAAAGATAGACACTTCTCCTTCACGCGCTTACGCCAAAAGCGCCACAAAGATAAAAGCATTTTTAACTGACAGTTTTATGCTTTTGATGCCCATTATGTACGTGGTCTTTTATTTGATCATGGACGGAAGAGAAGATTTTGAAGCGCACAGGCTTGCCGGATGGATTTACATTCTTGCCCCTCTGGTGATCATCCAGACTCTGTTTATGTTGAAATCGGCACAAACACCCGGATACCGTGCATACGGATTGAAAATTATTGATGAATCTACAGGAGAAAAGCCTATCGCAGGAATTATACTTTTTAGAAATTTGTGTGCTGTTTTATCTTTTTTATCTTTTTTCGGCTGGATCATGATGTTCTTCAGAAAAGACCACAAAACATTACATGATCTTTTAAGTCACACTGCTGTTATTGATGCCGAATGAAACTGCAAACCACACTCTTTTCTCCGCTTTTGGGCGGCTATTATTTTTTTTATTTTGCCCTAGTCGGTGTCTATGTCGTCTTTATGCCAAAGGTATTGCTCTCTTTGGGGTACAATGCTTTTGAGGTAGGCGTAATTTACGCTGCTGCGCCTTTTATGCGTTTTTTACTCCCCTTTGTTTTTCGCCACTATCTCACTCTTACTTCCAGAGTCTATTTTTTCTCCCTTTTAGTTACTTTTACCGGAACATTACTCTTTTTGATCACCATACAGAATTTCTGGATCTATCTTTGTGCCAATCTGCTTTTTGGCGCAGCAATGGGGATTTCCCTTCCCTATGTAGAAACCATCGCTCTTGCCACCTTGCCAAAAAATCATTACGGAAAAATACGTCTCTGGGGCTCTTTGGGTTTTATGGGTATAACTTTATGGCTGGGACGCAAATTAAGCATACCGTTTGACGCGCTCTACTATCTGGGCGCCACGGCATTGCTTACCTTTTTATTTGGTGCTCTCTTGGTGCAATACGATACAATCCCCCACGGGGGATCCAAAGAGGATGCCAGTTTTTCTCTTTTGAAGTATTGGGCTTTCTGGACTTCTGTCTTTTTAATGCAGGTAGGGTTTGGAGGGTTTTATAACTTTTTTACCATCTATGAAACCGCTCACGGTATTTCGCTTGAAATGACAAGCTGGATGTGGAGCTTTGGTGTAATCTGTGAAATTATTATGCTCTACTTTCAGGGCCCGCTTCTTCAAAGAAATTTACTTCATATTTTACAATTTGCAACCCTCGTAACTGCTCTAAGATGGCTGATGCTTTATTTTTTTGCAGATTCAGTGATTCTTACATTTGCTTCACAATCCCTGCATGCAGTAAGCTTCGCACTCTATCATACCGCAGCCATTACCTATGTCTTTTCACTTTATACACAAAAAAAGCTTGCGCAACAGTTTTTTTTAGGTATCGCTTTTGGCCTCGGCGGTTCTGTGGGCGCCATTCTTTCTGGGAAAATGTACGGGGAGTACCTTTTCCTCATAGAGTCCTTAATTACTTTTATTGCATTTTTGGTATTATTGGTACATCAAAAGCGTAGAGTATATATCAGATGAATAAAAAACAAAGTGTTGCTGTTGTATTTGCCGGAGGCAAAAGTTCACGGATGGGGACAGACAAGGCCCTGCTTCCCTTTGGCAAGTATCCCACACTCAGCGAGTTTCAATATTTTAAACTTTCTGCATTGTTTCACAAAGTATATCTCTCAACCAAAGAAAAAAAATTTGATTTCACGGATGCACTTATTTTTGATTGCCAGAGAGAGTCCTCCCCTCTTGTGGGGATTGTTTCTGTTTTTGAAGCCCTGAATGCAGATGAAGTGTTTATATTGAGCGTAGATATGCCGTTTGTCGATAAAGAGATTATCCGAATACTGCAAGAAAATAATTCACAAAAATGGGACGCGATTGTAGCAAAAAGTCCCAAGGGCATACAGCCCCTGTGCGGTTTTTATAAAAAAAGTATCCTTTCTTTGGCCCGTAACCGTCTGGCTACAGGCGACCACCGCTTACAAAGTCTGCTCGAGGAGGCCCAAACACATTATGTGGCTTTTGATTCGGACATACCCTTTGCCAATCTCAACACTCCCGATGACTACCAGAATGCGCTGGAGATTATTTAATATGCTTAAATCTCGTATTCTGATCAGATTCTAGCATCTGAATCATCAATTTCTTGGAAAAATAGACAAATTTTTCGAAAAGCGTGCTGTGGTATTTATCTTTATGGTATATCATCAAAAAATCTCTTTTACAATAAAAATTTTTCACATCAACACGATAAAGCTTACCTTCTTTGAGCTCATTTTCTACAGAAATTTTAGAGATACATGTCAAACATTCGCGATTGGTCAAAATGCTTTTGATAGATTCTGTATGTCCAAGTTCCAAAAAGATATTTAACTTGTCTACTTTATCCTTGATATAGTTTAAAAAGACCTCTCTTGTTCCCGAACCCTCTTCTCTAAGAATCCATTTCTCTTTCGCCAACTCATCTATATAGCAACTCTTATTGAATTTTGGGCTTGAACTGATTACCAGAAGTTCATCTACGCCTATCTTCTCCTTGATGATATCGGGCCCCAAAACCAATCCTTCCACAAAACCGATATCGATAGCTCCTTCCTGGATCATCTGTGCAATTTCTTTTGTATTTCCCTCTTTAAGGGTGATTTTTACATCGGGATATGAACTCATATAGCTGCAAATTATGGTAGGCATCAAATAATCGACAATGGTCGTACTCGCGCCCACGCGAATCATCCCTTTATTTTCTGAATTTTTAAATTCATATTCGATATCAGCAAGCTTTTTAAAAATTGGGTCGATCTCCTTATAAAAAGCACGTCCCACCTCATTGAGTACGAGCTTTTTGTTGATGCGGTCAAATACAGGTTTCCCCAAAATATTTTCAAGCTCTTTGATGGACATTGATACAGCCGATTGACTCAACTTCATCTCTTTGGCAACATTGGTTAAATGTCCAGAAGTTACCACATTGAGAAAAATTTCCATTTGTCTTAAAGTTAATTTCATTTTTGAACTCTTTTATTCAGATATTTTGATGATAATCTTATATTGGATTTATTTTTTATTATATCAAATTTACAGTACAATCTCAAGATTCTTATCAAAAATACTGAAGGAATTTGCATGCCTTTTTCTCCCCAAAAACGTTCAGGTACCCTTAATGGCATCTTATTTGTAGCCATATTTTCTGCTGCCGCAACTTACATCGCCGATATGGGGGTTATCAAAGCCCTAGGCCTTTCTCCTTTGGTTATCGGTATTGTCATGGGTATATTTTATGCCAACACCCTGCACAACAAATTTCCTGCTGCGTGGGAAAGCGGCATCACCTTTTCAGCAAAGAAAATTTTGCGTTTTGCTATCGTATTTTATGGGTTTAGGATTACATTTCAAGAGATTGGTGCAGTGGGAATGGAAGGTTTTCTGGTTTCACTTATTATGCTTTCTACTACCTTTATACTCGGCACATGGCTGGGCCAAAAGATTTTTGGCATGGACAGGGATACCTCCATACTAAATGCCTCCGGTGCTTCTGTTTGCGGGGCAGCAGCCGTACTTGCCACGGAGCCGGTACTCAAATCAGAAGAACACAAGGCAGCGATCGCAGTTTCCATGGTTGTTCTTTTTGGGACCATATCTATGTTTCTTTATCCTGTACTTTACACAATGTTCATAGAAAATGCTTCGGGTTTTTTGCATATGAATCCAAAAGAATTTGGTATCTATACAGGCGGAACGATTCATGAGGTTGCACAGGTAGTTGCTGTGCCATTTTCTATCCCCGGAGCACCCCAGGAGATGGCGGACGATGCCATAATAGTCAAAATGACACGAGTCATCATGATCGCGCCCATGTTGATCATTTTGGGTATCTACCTAAGCTTCTCAGCCAGAAAGAAAGGTGCCAAGACAGGAGGCGCTGTTAAGCTTGTTATTCCTTGGTTTGCAGTTTACTTTATCGGTGTTGCCGGGTTTAACTCGCTTCACCTTATTTCCGAAAACATTGTAGAGATTATCAACGAGATCGACACCTTCTTGCTAACTATGGCAATGACTGCGCTGGGGATGGGAACACGCTTTTCAAAGTTCAAAGGATTGGGACTGGCTCCCGTTTATACTTCAGCCATCATGTTTCTATGGCTTGTGGCGGGGGGATTTGTTGTGACTAAAGTCGTTTGTGCTACGCTATAGTTCAAAATCTCTTTTTTAGTGCAATGATAAAGTCCAAGAGTTCACTTATTACATCTAGGTGCATCTTTACTTCCTCCTGCGATAGCTTAAGGCTTCCAAAATATCTGATTTTTCGATTATCTCGTGCTTTCCGAGATCAGCAATCGTTCGTGCTATCTTCCTTATGCTTGCGATGCTTCTGTGTGACAGATCAAACTTACCGATAGCACCCTCAAGTACTGCCGCAGCATCATTGGCAAGCAGACAATACTGCTCTATCTCTTCTTCGCTCAACTTGCCGTTAAGACGCTCCTGCCCTCTTTGCTTTTGCATTTTAAACGCGTCGAACACCTGCTCATGCATCTGCTGCGAATTTATATCGCTTTTGTCTTCTCCTCCTACTTCCTGCATCACAACGAAAAGATCAATACGGTCCAAAAATGGATCAGAGAGTCTGTTTTGATACCGTTTAATCTCTACTTCACTGCAACGGCATACTTTGCTCTTTGAAAGCAAGTTCCCGCACGGACACGGATTCATTGCCGCAACGAACATAATGTCTGCTTCATATTCTATCTTTGCATTGACTCTGGCAATATGCACTTTTTTGTCTTGCAACGGCTCCCTTAGCGCCTCAAGTACATTCTTGGAAAAATGCGGAAGTTCATCAAAAAAAAGTATCCCCTTGTGGGCAAGCGCCACCTCTCCTATCTTCGCCTGCAAAGATCCTCCTCCGAAGATAGAAGCAGGAGTGGCTGTGTGATGCGGGGCGCGCATAGGCCGCAAGGCAGAAAAGCTTGGTACAATCCCGTCTAAAAACTGATGTTTGGCTATGGAGAGCATCTCCTCTTCAAACAAAGGGGGCAAAATATTTTTGATACGCTTGGCGATCATGCTTTTTCCGCACCCCGGGCTTCCTTCCATTAAAAAATTATGCATTCCGGCTGCCGCAATAAGGGAAGCTCTCTTTGCGATATTCTGACCTTTTACATCTGCAAAATCGGCCTCATATTTCTGCTCAAAATAATAAATCCTCTCTCCAAACTCAACCTGATTTGCATCATAAGAAAACGCCTTTATATTTGCCTCAAAAGTTTTATTTTTTAAAATCTCTATGGCTTCATTAAGTGTTTCAATAGCAATAAAATCAACCCCGGAAATATGGCTGAGATAACAAATTGCTTCTTTTGGTACGACTGCCCGCTTGATAATCCCCTGTTCCTTGAGCGACAAGACCAAAGGAAACAGCATAGAACTTGACTTCACTTTACCGTCAAGCCCCAGTTCGCCAAAAACAAAAAGACCCTCTTCGTCAATTGTATGCTTATGCAGGGCGATCAAAAGAGCCAAGGAAAGATCAAAATGGGTTCCTGATTTTTTCAAATCCGAAGGACTTAAATTGACGGTGATCTTAAGCGGTGGAAAAACAAATCCATTGGTCAGCAATGCCGATTTCACACGCTCCTTTGCCTCTTGAATATCATTGCTCGCCAGCCCAACAACCGTAAACCCGGGCAAACCCTTAGTAAACGTTGCCTCCACTTCTATAGTTTTTGCATTAACACCCTCAAGGGTAGCACAAGTAAGGCGATTGACAATTACGGATTGTTTTTCTTTATTTTTGTTTTCCTGTGGAAAATTACCACTATCTGTTTTTGCATTCATAGGTGAAGTTTACACAAATGACTAAAAAAATATAAAAATATGTCAAATTGTAATATAATATGGCCATTTATTTTTCCAAGGAGTTCCATGAATTATATTGATAAAGCAATGAAACGCGCGACAGAAACCAACTGCAAAGAAGGTGCAAATTTTTTTCAGGCGCTTAAAGAAGTCCTGGTCTCCATAGAGCCCCTGATCCAAAATCATCCCGAATATGAATATTACAATATCATAGAGCGCATCATATCACCCAACAGAGAGATTCATTTTAAAGTTGAATGGCTGGATGATAAAAACAATATTCGTGTCAATAATGGCTACAGAATACAATTTAATAATGCTCTGGGGCCCTATAAAGGAGGCGTACGTTTTCATCCCAGTGTCAATACAGATATTTTAAAATTTCTAGCCTTTGAACAAATCTTTAAAAACGCGCTTACAGGATTGCATATAGGCGGGGCAAAGGGCGGAGCTGATTTTGACCCCAAAGGAAAAAGCGATAATGAAATCATGAAATTTTGCCAGTCATTTATGTCTGCATTTTACAACAGCATAGGCTCGGATATCGATATATTGGGCGGAGATATCGGAGTGGGGGAGCGAGAGGTAGGCTATCTGTTTGGGCAGTACAAACTGTTGACCAATTCTTACGACAGCATCATTACCAGCAAGCCTCTCTCGCTGGGAGGAAGCCTTGGCCGCACGGAAGCAACCGGATATGGGCTCATCTATTTTACCGAAACGCTTTTGCAAGATCAAAACGATACACTCAAAGGCAAGATTTGTGCTGTGAGCGGAAGCGGAAATGTTGCCGTTCATGCGATTGAAAAGCTTTATGATTTGGGAGCTATCCCTGTTACCTGCTCAGATTCAAGAGGTGCGATACACGACAGCAACGGTATCGATCTGGCCCTTCTTAAAAAAATCAAATTTGAACGCAGAGCTTCTTTGGAGTATTATGCTTTGGAGAGAAAAAGTGCCGTCTATGTAAAAAATGATGCCTTCAATAACGGATCAAACTACGTATGGCAAATTCCCTGCTTCGCCGCTTTTCCGTGCGCTACACAAAATGAACTTGACAGTATCGCCGCACAAGCGCTCATCAGCAATAACGTCAAGATCATAGCAGAAGGCGCCAACATGCCTACCGTGCCGGAAGCCATAGATCTGTTTGTAGCAAACGGGGTGCTCTTTGCCCCTGCCAAGGCAGCCAATGCGGGAGGAGTTGCGGTTAGCGTGCTTGAAATGGGTCAAAATAACTCTCTTAATTATTTCTCTTTCGAAGAGGTTGACCAAAAGCTGCAAAATATCATGTCCAATATCTATCTTCACATGAAAAAAACGTGCGAAGAGTACGATTTGGGTACAGATTTTATCGCAGCGGCAAATATCTTAGGCTTCAAACGTGTAGCCAATGCCATGATCGCCCAAGGGGTTTTATAATCTCCTGCGGCGTTTCTTGCGAAGGGTGGTCATTTTCTTTGCTGTTTCTTCCGCGGCACAATACATAAAAGTAAAAAATTTATAAAGTTTTTTGTCGTTTTTTCCACTCTTTTTCAAATTTTTTACGTTTAATATAAGAAAGTTTTTCTATGAAAACTCTTCCTTCAAGATGGTCTATTTCGTGTTGCATTGCAATAGCAAGAAAATCATCGTCTTCTATAATATGGGTATTGCCTGCTCTGTCTTGATATTCTACTTTAACATGTTTTGCGCGATCAACATCTTCATAGACACCCGGCACACTAAGGCATCCCTCTTGAAAATGAGTAGCGCCGTCCATTTGAATAATGACGGGATTGATCATTTCTAATGTATTTTCTTTGGGTTGGCTGTGCTCGTTGTCTATTTCCTCTAGCGGTATATTGATGATTACTGCGCGCAAGTCAATTCCGATTTGGATGGCGGCAAGCCCGACACCGTTTTTGGCGATCATTGTGTCATACATGTCATCCAAGAGGGTGTGGATCTTTTGATCAAAAACCTCCACTTTTCTAGAAATTAACTTGAGTCTCTTATCAGGATAGACAACTATTTCTCTTACCATGCTTCAAACCTAACCAAAACTTTTTGTAAGCACTTTATCTATCAATCCGTATTCCATCGCCTCCTTGGCTGACATAAAATAGTCTCTTTCTGTATCCTTTTCTACCCTTTTGGCTGTTTTTCCTGTTTGGGCTGCCAATATCTCATTGAGCGTATCTTTAAGTCTTTGTATCTCTTGAGCCTGAATCTGGATATCGGTCGATTGCCCCTGTGCTCCGCCTGAAGGCTGATGTATCATAATGCGCGCATGAGGCAATGCATAACGCTTCCCTTTTGTTCCGCTTGAAAGCAGAAATGCCCCCATAGATGCTGCCTGACCGATACAAATCGTGACAATATCCGGTTTGATATAGTTCATCGTATCGTACATAGAAAGCCCGGAAGTGATCACGCCGCCCGGAGAATTGATATAAAAATAGATATCTTTATCGGGATCCTGCGCCTCAAGAAAAAGAAACTGTGCTACAATCGAAGATGCCACCTGGTCATTAACCTCTCCGCTCAACATAATGATCCTGTCTTTTAAAAGACGCGAATAAATATCATAACTTCTTTCACCTCTGCCTGTTTGTTCTATTACGTATGGAATATAACTCATAATGCACCTTTAATAATATATAGTTAAATAGATCACCCTATCGACTCAAATATACACTCTAATAGTTAACAGACAGCAGTTTTCTACTGCTGTCTGTTTATTTTTTATTGATGCAAACCTAAAAGTTTTGAAAAGAGTTTATCTTCAATCATGCCCATTTTTATAGCTGGAAGCAAATTGTTCTTCTGGTAATATTTGATCATTTCTTGTGGATTTTGCCCATGCATCATCGCCTCATAATAAATCACCTGCGTTACCTCTTGATCATTAACACTGATCTCTTCTTTTTTTGCCAATGCATCTACGATAAAGGTCGCCTTTACACTATCTGCAGCATCTTTTCTTACCTCATCACGAAGTGCTTCAACTTTTTCAGGATGCTCTTTGAAATCATTCAGTTCTTCTTGGCTCATCGCTCTGGCTTTTTCGTTTATTTTTGCATCAATCTCTTGCTCTACAATATTGCTAGGCAATGCAAAATCAAACTTCTCTACCAATGCTTCAATCAATTTTGGCTTAAGTTCGTCATTATAAATTTTGGAAACTTTTTCTGCTACGATTTGGTCTTTCACTTTCTCTTTAAGCATTTCCAATGTAGCATTTTCATCACCCTGCAACATTTTCTTCGCAAACTCATCATCTACGGCAGCAGGTACTTGTTCTTGAATTTCATGAAGTTTTACCTTGAACTCCGCCTCTTTGCCTGCCAAATCTTTTGCTTGGTATGTTTCCGGGAAAGTAACTTTGATCGTTTTTTCTTCTTCATACTGCATACCGATGATCTGCTCTTCAAATCCAGGGATAAATTGTCCTGATCCGATTTTAAGACTAAACTTTTCCGCTTTGCCTCCTGCAAAAGCAACACCATCGACAAATCCTTCGAAATCAATCACGGTCATATCTCCGTCTTTAACCATTCTTTTTCTTTTGATTTTTTGGAATGGCGCTTGCGCAGAAGCCAAACTCTGAAGTCTTTCCTCTATCTCTTCGGAAGAAGCTGCAGGCTGCTCAAAAGTCGGGATAATCTCTTCGTATCCCTTGGTATCAAAATTTGGTCTTGTAGAAATTTCTACTTCTACGTTTATGGCTGCATCTGTCTTTTCGTATTTTTTGAAAATAGGCTGGCCGAGAATTTCAGAAGCATTGATTCCGGCCTCTTTTACTCCCTGATCCATAAGGTCTCTCAATGCCTCTCCTTCAGCATCTTGCACCAATTTTTCACCGTGCATTTTTTTAACCACGTGTGCTGGAACTTTTCCTTTTCTAAAGCCGTCCACCTTCATCTCTTTGCCTGCTTTTGCTGCAAGTTTATCGACGTTTTGCGCTATTACACTGTTTTCTATCGTGCCGCTCACCAACACATTGGCGTTATCTATTTTATTTACCGTAACTTTCACTGCAATCCTTTGTTTTGTTTGTAAATGTCGTGATTTTATCAAAATATTGATAAAAAACGAACTATAGTTAAAATATGGCTATAATCCGGTATGCCAAAATCCCTTGCACAAATCCATAAAAATATCCAAAACTGGTATCAAAAACACGGTCGGCTAGACCTGCCTTGGCGCAATACCGACAACCTTTACTATATTTATATTAGCGAGGTCATGCTCCAGCAGACACAAGTTAAAACCGTTTTGGAACGCTACTATTTGCCTTTTATTGAACGCTTTCCCACGCTCAAAGCATTGGGCGAAGCGCCGCTGGATGACGTACTTAAGATGTGGGAAGGATTAGGGTACTACAACCGCGCCAAAAACCTTCATCAAACTGCTACACTTGTAGAGATCCTTCCCCATGAGATAGACAAACTTATCAGGCTGCCGGGCATAGGAAAAAATACCGCGCATGCCATCGCTGCTTTTGCCTTTAAGCAGCCCGTACCTGTGATGGAAGCCAATGTCAAACGTATTTTATGCCGGCTGCACCGGTTGAAAGATCCGGAAGAAAAACAACTGTGGGAGATAGCCGACAAGATGCTGGACCGGCTTCATTCCTTTAATTACAATCAGGCGATGATGGATATCGGTGCGATGATCTGTCTGTCCGGGAATCCCAAATGTGAGAGTTGTCCCCTCATAGATTTCTGCAAAGGAAAAGAGAACCCTGATCTCTATCCCGCCAAAAAGAAAAAAGTCGCGCCGCTTAAAAAACAAAATATCCTTGTGCGAATCTACAAAAATAAACTTGCCCTTACCCAAAGAAAAACAAAACTGCTGCACGGACTTTGGGGATTTGAAAGCATCGATACTCTGCCTTGCGCCGCAAAGTGCATAGGAGAAGTTTCGCACGCCTACTCGCACTTCAAGCTTCAATGCAAGGTTTTTGTTTATGAGGAGCGCAGCATCGGACAGGGAATTTATTTTAATTCCGACGAGATCAAAAAACTCGCCATCTCCAAAATAGACGAGAAGATACTTAAACTCTTTTTGCTACAATGTGAAAAAGATTAATAAATACAGGCATACCGATGGATAAAGAAAAAGAATTTGAAGAGGCAGTTACTAAAATCCTTGAGCTTTTAGGCGAAGATCCCCAAAGAGAAGGATTGCTCAAAACACCAAACCGTGTAGTTAAGGCATTGCAATTTTTAACAGAAGGGTACCATCAGGATCCCAAAGAGATCTTAAATCAAGCGCTCTTTTCCACAAGCAATGACGAGATGGTACTGGTTCGCGACATTGAATTTTACTCAATGTGTGAACACCATATGCTTCCGATCATAGGCCGCGTGCATGTAGCCTATATTCCCGATGGCCAAGTTGTTGGGCTTTCGAAAATCCCCCGCATCGTCAATGTCTATGCCAGACGCTTGCAGATACAAGAGCAGATGACTGAGCAGATCGCTGACGCTATTTTGGAGACCATCAAGCCAAAAGGTGTTGCCGTAGTAGTTCATGCGCGTCATATGTGCATGGAGATGAGAGGCGTACAGAAAATTAACTCCACAACTGTAAGTTCGGCCCTTCGAGGTCTTTTCAAAAAAGACGAGCGCACCAGAAGCGAGTTTTATAATCTTATCAACACGCCCACTCCTTCCAATTTTTAATCATACGTTTTCTTCTTGGGATTGACTTTGTTGATCCCGAATTTCATTTTACTCCAAGCAAACACTTTTTGATTGAGGCAAATCAAGCTTATTTAATTTAATTGGGAGTATAATCGTCCTCTTTTATTTTTCATTTTTATGTTATTTTAAGAAAAATAGCGTAAGATGCAAGAAATTAATTCGGACAAAATTTGTCTTAATTAAAAATAGACAAAACTTTTACTATAGTCCAAATCATAGTAAGAGGAATGAGGGGTGGGTTTCTACTCACCCCTAACTAGAAAGGATTATTATGCGAGTCTATCTAGACAATAATGCAACCACCATCGTCGATCCCCATGTATTTGAAGCCATGGAGCCCTATTTTGTACAAAAATACGGCAACCCAAACTCTTTGCATGCCTTTGCAAGCGAAACGCATCCGGCGATCAAACAGGCTATGGAGAAAATCTATGCGGGTATCCATGCGCCCAAAGAAGATAGCGTGGTTATTACCTCCTGCGCAACAGAGAGCAACAACTGGGTGCTTAAAAGTATTTACTTTCAGTATATTCTCACAGGAAGAAAGAACCATATTATTCTTAGCGAAGTGGAACACCCCTCTATCATTGCTACCGCAAAGTTCATTGAGAGTATGGGGTGCAGAGTTACCTATCTTCCAATTAACCACGAAGGACTGATAGATCCCCAAAGCGTAAGGGACAATATTACCGATAAAACTGCTTTAGTTTCAGTCATGTGGGTCAACAATGAAACAGGAGCTATCTTTCCCGTGCAAGAAATAGGCGATATATGCGCTGAGCATAAAGTACTCTTCCACACCGATGCGGTGCAAGCCATAGGGAAATTACCCGTGGATGTACAAAGTTTTAAGGTTGACTACCTCACAATGTCTGCGCACAAATTTCACGGACCAAAAGGCGTCGGTGCACTCTATATGAAAAAAGGCAAAGAGTTGTTGCCGCTTCTGCATGGAGGATCCCAAATGGGAGGCTACCGGTCGGGAACTCTTAATGTTCCTGGCATTGTAGGCATGGGCAAAGCTATGGAACAAGCAGTAGATGCGCTTGACTTTGAGATGAGCGACATCCGTGAAATGAGAGATGCGTTTGAAAATGAACTTCTTGAAATTCCGGATACATTTGTGGTCACACCCAGAGAGAAGAGAGCGCCCAACACCATCCTTATCTCTTTCAGGGGGATTGAAGGCGAATCTATGCTATGGGATCTCAACCGTGAAGGAGTTGCAGCAAGTACCGGTTCAGCCTGTGCAAGCGAAGATTTGGAATCCAACCCCGTCATGGAAGCCATAGGGGCGGAGGCGGATTTAGCTCATACCGCTGTGAGATTTTCACTAAGCCGTTATACAACGCAAGAAGAACTCGACTACACGCTTGAGGTAGTCAAAAGAGCCGTGGTAAGACTTCGAGGCATTTCAAGCTCTTATGCTTATGCGCCCGAGGGTTACAAGGGCGGAAATTAATCTAGATCATGGCAGACGGGTCACACTTAAAGATAAATCTTTTGGCAAAGAGTGAAAATATCAAGACAGGGTCGACTAAAAAAAGAGGCCTGGGCCTTTTTAAAGAAGAAAAAATAAAGGAAAAATCATGGGAATGGACAGTTTAATCGGCGGAACCATCTGGTCTGAATACAGTCAAAAAGTGACAGACTCAATGAATAACCCAACACACAAGGGAGAAATCACCCAGGAGCAGGCAGATGCGATGGGAGCAAAGCTTATCGTAGCAGATTTTGGTGCTGAGAGTTGCGGGGATGCGGTAAGACTTTACTGGGCGGTTGATCCCAAAACCGACATCATTCTTGATGCCAAATTTAAAAGTTTTGGATGCGGCACAGCAATTGCCAGCTCTAATACAATGGTAGAGCTATGCATAGGTAAAACCGTTGATGAGGCGGTAAAAATCACAAACATTGATGTAGAAAGCGCGATGAGAGATACGCCGGATGTTCCTGCCGTACCGCCTCAGAAAATGCACTGTTCGGTTATGGCCTATGATGTAATCAAAAAAGCGGCTGCGCTCTATAAGGGTGTAGATATGGCGAGCTTTGAAAACGAAATTATCGTCTGCGAATGCGCCCGCGTCAGTCTCTCTACTCTCAGAGAAGTCATTCGCCTTAACGATCTTACGACTGTTGAGCAGATCACAGATTATACCAAAGCGGGGGCTTTTTGCAAATCATGTATCAGACCCGGGGGGCATGAAGCAAAAGATATCTATCTCGTTGACTTGCTCGAAGAGTATGAAAAAGAAAAAATGGCTAAGGCAGCGGATGCTTCTGCGAGCGGGGTAGCTATTGATTTTGCTCAAATGACAGTCGTTCAAAAATTAAAAGCTGTGGATAAAGTAATTGATACAAATATCCGCCAAATGCTCATTATGGACGGCGGGGATATGGAGATTTTGGACATCAAAGAAAACGGTGCGCACTTTGATATTTATATCAGATATCTCGGTGCATGCAGCGGCTGTGCGAGTTCATCCACGGGTACGCTTTTTGCGATAGAAAATATTCTTAGAGAGAAACTTGACGAAAATATACGGGTTCTTCCTATTTAATTTTTACTTTACTCCTCAACGTTTGCTTGGGGAGCCTACCTTCTAAAAAGTCTTAGTATGCTTCTTGCAATGACAAACGGAATATAAATAATCAGGGTAAAAACCAGCGGATGCATCGCGCCTATACCGTATGCTCCCGCTGTCGGCAATGCCATAATATGCTCAATAGGATGATCTATCCACTCTTTAAAATGCATCCCGACCGCCAAAAATAAAAATATCCCGATAAATATGCTTAATTCTTTTTTCATCACAACTCCTTGAAAACAATCCCGTAATCATATCGAAAAATATACTTATAAAAGCTACAATTAAAAGCGGCGATAGACTTCTGCTGCCGATGCTGTGTTTAATTGTAACTATTTTCTTGGAAGCCGGATGAAACCATTTTTTCGAAACATATCCCTATGCAGACTAAAACTCACGCTCAATTTCCGGCATACTTCTAAAAGCATCGCATGCCAAAACGGCAGCACCGAAAGAGGTCGTAATTTGCGGATATTTGGGTACAAATATCTTTTTTCCGAGTTCATTTTCGATGGCATGAACCAGTCCGGCATTCAAAGCCGGTCCGCCGTCAAAATAGACAGTTTCTTTGATGCCGACCCTTTTAACCAGCTTCACGATTCTTTTGGCAATAGAATAATGAACTCCGGCCACGATATCCTGGACACTGTGGTTGCTTCCCAGCAGTCCGATGATCTCCGATTCGGCAAAAACTGCACAGGTGCTGCTGATCGAGAGGGGAGTTCCTGTTGATTTAAAATGATAGTCGCTAAGCTCATCAACACCTATCTCCAAATTCATTGCCACCACATCCAAAAATTTTCCGGTTCCTGCGGCACAACGGTCATTCATCGCGAAATTTACCACATTGCCTTCATTGTCCAGCGAAATTGCTTTGCTGTCTTGTCCTCCGATATTGATGATTGTTTTTATCTCTCCGTATTCTCTTGCCGCCTCTTGTGCCCCTATCGCGTTGGCAGTAATTTCGCTGATGTTTTCATCTGCCTCTTTAAACAGTTTTCTGCCGTATCCGGTTGCGACAGTATATGCGATTTTATCCCGGCTGATGTTCAATTCATCCAGCAAACTTTGCAAAGTTTCTTTGGCATATTTATAAAACATGCTCCCGCTCGCATTGATTTTAAATCCGACCAAACGTTTATTTTCATCCGTCACGGAAACCTTGATCGCCGTTGAGCCGATATCTATCCCTACAAAATAGTTCACTTTTTCATTCTCCGTCTATTTTTTAACGATTCCACAAATGCTTCCACCCTTGTTGTAAGCTGCCCCTGCTGCGAGGGACTGTAATCACTTTCGATATATAAAATCGGAATCCCATTTTTTTCCATTGCTGCAAGAACACTTCTTTGCTCCATTTCATACACTTGGCATCCGGCAAATGCCTGATAAATCACTCCATCGGCGTTGTAACTCTTAAAAAGATCAACTATTCTTCTGATTCTGTCATCATTTTTTGAAAAAATAGGACAAGTACACCCCTTTAGATATTTGTCTGCTATCGAATCAATCATATCATTTAAAAACCACTCATCAACACTTACCCTGTCATTAAACATCCTGTTTGAACTGCACGTTTCATCCGCAACGATAATGGCATCTGACTGTTCAACAATCAAAGGAATTTTATAGTTTGGAAAGATAGGAGGTGAGCCCGTATAAACAATTCTCGGACTCATTTTGCCGCCGGCATGCATTTGATTTGCGGCTCTTTGTTCTGTTTCTTCTATAAGCTTTTCAACAGCCTCTATCCAGTTGTCTATTTTGTCAAAGAAAAAAGCATTGGTAACCATAAACATATCTTTGCCTAAAATAGGAACGGTATTGTTTTTTCTAAAATCATTGAGTCTATGATAGAGCGTTTGGGCATATCCTATTTTTCGGATGGAGGCTTTAAGATTTTTCTTTGTTAGTTTCTTGCCAAGATTTTTGGACAGATCGCTGCTAAATCTTCGTATACTTCTTCTCCAGTATTCCCTGCTTTCTTCACTCTCTTTTGTTCTTGGAAAATCTACATCGACTACCTCATAACCAAAATTTTCTATGATGGCTCCCGCTTTGGTTTTTTGATCACAGGTCGTTGGAGAGAAAATGATATCGGGTTTATCGCTGAAATTTTCCGAAGCCAAATGGCCCACTGTTGCTTTTACGAGCGGGCAGGATTTCGAAGGCATCAAATCACTTCCTATCTCATCATCCGTATAAAACCCATTGCAAAGTCTTAAAGGAACAGCATCGAGCGCATAGATGATCTCAGAAGGTATCTGAATGCACATGGTGCCGATTTTCACTTTATCGGCATGCAGTGCTTCTTGCTTGCAATACACTTTTTCAAATAAGTCATAAAAATAATTCATCGCTTTTGGCGGTTCTTTAAACTCTTCCCTAATGATATTGAGTACTTTTACCGCTTCCATGGCCTTATGTCTGTTTTGTTTTTGCTTGGGTGTTTCTATTGTATGTTTTACATTATCAATCATTATTCTTCTCCGGCTTTTCCATGCCCATTCTTTTCGCAAAGCCTTCTTTTGTGGAACTAAATACCCTCATATTCAAAATATCCACATGCAAAGCATCATCTTCGGGACACGCAGCCACACATTTCATACAAAACATGCAATCATCCCTTAGGATATTTGTACTTATGACATCATCGGCGATATCTTTGATCTGCATGTCGCACACCCTATAGCAATCTCCGCATTTAGTACATTTGTCTCCGTCCTTTCTAAGCTTCAAAAGCGACAGATCAGACAACGTATAATGCAGTGCGCTCATAGGACAAAAAAAGCAAAAAAATCTTTTTTTTATAAAACTTCCCACAAAAAATATTGCGGCGAACAAAACCCCGATTGTCGTTAGGATCATGGAAGTAACCGTCGAAAAATCGATTTTCCATTGGGAAAAATCTCCTGAAAACATCGGGGAGATGACGCGCGCAGGGCATATCTGGCAAAAAGCGCCCGACCATTCCCTTCCCAAGACCCCGATCCCCATCAGCAAAGGGATCACAATGACGATGGCCAAAAAAATGTATTTGATTTTAGAGAGCTTTTCAAACTGCGTCTGAGAGTAGGTGCCGTATCTGATCCCGAGTTTTTTTCTCAATGCCGTTATCCAGTCTTGCAAGGTGCCAAACGGGCACACATAGCCGCACCAGGCTTTATTTAAAAAGACAAACCAGGCGATAAAAGTCAGCAATCCCACAAGCACCGAAATAGCCGCAGCCCCAAAAAGCACATTTGCAGGCATGGCAAGCTGATGCTGCAAAGGCATAAAGTAGCAGGTCGCTCCCGTTTCGCTATTGTACGGACAGGCAAATATCGGGATGCTTGAGCCGAAATCTATCAAAACATATCCGCCGTACACAAAGAGTACAAACATGGACAGCTGTATCCAAAATCTTACTTTGTTTAGGGGCATAGTGTTGATCATACGTCTGATTTTATTTTTCATCATATCGAACCTCAGAAAAGGGTTTTGTTCTGTTTCTTCTAAACCTGTATGCAATAAAAGATGCCAGCAAGAGTGTCAACATAGCGATTATCAAGCCATCTTTGTACGATTTGTATTCATTTTCGTTTGGATAAAAAGAAAGAGGGTATGTTAGTGTATATTTTGTTTTGCTATAATTGACACCGTTTAAAATACCGCTGCTGTTATCATCATATGACAAAGAAATTAGCAGCATCCCTTTGTGTCTTTTGTCAAATTCTGACCATTTTGGAAAATAATCTTTTATGATATTAAATGCTGCGATTCCCTCTTTGTCTGTCTTCAAATCTTTTGTCCACCCTGTATCTACAGATACTTTTATTTCGGCATTGGCCAACGGCTTGTTATTCAAAAGGGCTTTAAACCTTAAAAGATCTCCGCTTGAATGGGTATAGAAAAAACTGTCCTCTTTTTTATCTCTTACTCTGATCAGATCTATTTTATTTTTATCTCCAATAAACGGTTGGCTTTTGCGCGGCTCATATACATCCGCAAGCCCATGGTTTCCGTTTAAAAACTCCAACTTTGCGCTTTTGTAATGCAATGTATCTTCTTCAACTTTTGAACTATTGAAAAATAGATTATAATATCCGTTATGCGGCATTTTAAAACTATAAGAAGCACAATTATTCTGTATGGCGGTGCTGAGTGTTGCCTCTTTATTAAAAGTATCATAGAGCGATAATTCTCCGTCCGGTTTTCCGATACACGTATTTTGTCCAAAATTTTCACCGTAAACCAGCCATACTTTTTGGGTCGGCACTGCCATAGGATTGCCGCCGTGCATTCCTCCCCCATGAGAACCCTGGGAGTTGGCTCCGGGATCACTGCAGGTAAAATAGATCAAATCGGTTGTTTTAATCATACGTTTAAAATCCAAAACCTCACTGTTGTCATCTGCGGGTTGTGATGCGGATTTTACAAAAGAAGGTCTTTGCGCTATGCTTTGCCCGCCCATATGATGGGAATGACCTGCTGCTTTGACACCATACACGTTAAATACATATCCTCGGTAAATATTGATGCCTATAAAAAATATCACCAGCAATGAAGCAAAAAAATAGCCGAATATTTTTCTCATTCTTGTACTATCGATCAGCTTTAATCTTTTATACAGAAGTATCAAAGTCCAAACCACACCGATCCATCGCAGAAATCCAAAATAGTGAAGCCAGGCATCACCTCTTTTGGCCAGCGGCGCGACATCGGCAGCAAACCCGAAAGCCTGCGCAAATCCTTGGATAAGTGTCGCATAGTCTTTTATAAAAAACATCTCCAGAGTATGTCCCAAAGACCCCAAAATGAAAAGCGGCGCAAAAGCATATCCTAAAGTCGAAAAAGTGGTATTAAAATCTTTTTTAAGCACTAGGGATGCAAGCCACAAACCGAATACCGCAAAAAATACGCTCAAGACTATCGCATAAATAAAAGCAAATCCGACACCGTATTCACTCATTCCTAAAAGAACAGCTGTTTTATTCCATATCATATCTTGCGCTATAGCGCTTCGCTCCAATCCATGTGCAAACGTCATAGAAACAGGTATAGCCGCCAAAATCAAAATAAATGCCCAAACCTCAGCATTGAGAGCTTTGAATTTTTTTTCCAGTATGTGTGCGGGCTTTGTCAATGTAAACTTTACCGCCTCGCAAGCGTTTGCACACTCCATACACAAAGTACAGTCATCGGTATGGTTTTTTGCGGCAAACGAAAAAGGCTTGAGATGATACGGGCACGAAGAAGCGCATTCAAAAGTTGTACACTCCTTGCAACTCTCCGTATAGGTCTCCAGTTTGGTAAAAGAGAGTTTATCATACGCTCTGCACATTGTCCCGATAGGACAGATATATTTACAATAGCTCATATCTTTGTACATATAATAAACAACAAATGCAACCGCGGTCATACCGGCAAACAAACCGGCTGTCCCAAGCGGGCTTGTTAAAAAGTCAGGGAACAAATAATAGGTTCCCCACCATCCGAAAATCAATAAAAAAATTCCTATATACCTGTTTTGCATCCATTTTGGCATCGTTTTTTTTAAACCCAAAGAGGTAATATATTTGCCCAAAAACCCATGCGGACAGATCCCGCAAAATATTCTTCCGAATGTCGGAAGCGTCAACAGCATAAAGAGCGGCCAAAACAAAACCCAAAAAACGGCGCCGGTAAAAATATTCTCTTTGGCGGGGTTCATAAACCCATAAAAAACGGCATAAAAAAACAAGAGCGCAACAGCGATCCTAAGCCCCAATAAAAATTTCTTATTTTTAAACACAAATCCCAAAATGGGCCTGTTGAAAATATCATTTTTGTCTCTTTTTACAAAATTAACCATTCTTTGCCTTTCAAAGTATGAGGTGGCCGTTGAGTATTAAAACTCCGGTGATAAATAAAAGCAGCGCAGCTGCGACCTCAATCATTTTTACATAGGTTCTAAACTCCCTCAGCAGTCCCCTGATGATATTGGATAGAAAAAATCCGTAGAATAAAAAAGGGATCAGCGCCGCTCCGACTCCAAAAGATATCCCCATACCCGCAGCATTTGCTAGTGTTTCGCTGCTTGCGGCCAGTGCGACAAGAGTTAGGACGGGTGTGCACGGGTTTAACGCGACCATTGCACCGATTCCAAACAGTCCAAACCTACTTGCGGAGCGTTTAACCCCAATTGGGGGAGCCAAAGAGCAGCTTTTTTTATTTTTACGAAAAATCCCATAGAGCATAAAAAGCCCCATCATCATCGTAAATATCCCCAGTATCAACTGAAATATAGTATTGTCATCCAATATCGCTTTGATCAAGCCTGCACTGCTTAGGGCAACAACAGAGATCATTGTGTATGAAAAAATTCTTCCCAAGCTAAACGGCAACACTACGCCTATGGATTGTTTTACGGTAGCGGAATCATTGACCAAAAACGGGCTCAAAAAAGGCATACACGTAAACATGCATGCCGTACTGCCGTAAGACAATCCTATAATAAACAGCGAAAAGTATGAAAACGTCTCCACTTTTATCTCTTACTGTTTCTATTCATATGTTAAATCCAATACACTATCCTCTATTCGGACCTGCCGCAATTTCCGCAACTTTCAACATCTAAAATTTGTAAAGCCTGATTGTTTTACATTTACCGTTGCCCCAGATTAGACATGCATTATTTCCAAAAAATGTTAATTATCTGTTAAGCGAAAGGGGGATTTAAAATATAAAAAATTATAGAATTTAATTATAAAAATGATGCTATAATCATTTGAAATAAAAGTAGGGCTAATTTACTAGACGTGTTTTTGATCTCAAGATCGCCTGAATAAAGAGCGTGCGGGAGAGTGTTTTTCATAAAGTGGAGTTGGCAAAAAAGGGCATAATGCATTCATCAAAGTTGTTTGATCCGGCTGTCCGCTTAATAGGCAATATAAAATATACGCGAAAGATCGCGCTGGCAAGTTTTATCTTTTTTCTTCCTGTTCTTCTGCTTCTCTTTCTTGGCTATAACTATCTGGGAAACCAGTATCTGGCGATTCAAAAATTCCAATCCCGGCTTCACTACAACCAAAAGGTTCAGGGATTTTTTGAATATATTTTGCTCGAACGGGGAATGATGGCAGCCCTTGGGCACGGCGACAATACCTACAAGCGGCACATCCAAGCCAATTTTTCCAAGATAGAATCGGCCATGGCCGCCGTAGATGCGCTTTCTGCCCCAACGCCGCACATCAAACAAGAATGGGAGAAGATAAAAACCGAATGGGCGCTACTTCGGCAAGAGCTATGGAACCTTTCGCCGCAACAAAATTTCGACCGCCACACCGATTTAGCCGATCAGGTTCTGCATTTGACACAAGATACCGATGTCGATCCGGAACTTATCAACAATACTGATTTGAGTATAACACATCTTGCCGAGATTCTCAACGAACATCTCCCTGCACTGGCGCAGGAGGCAGGAAAAGCCCGTGCGATAGGCACGGCTGTGATCATGAAGCAGTCGATGTCTCTTGAAGAAAAAAGAGCGGCTACCCTACTCTACGGCACAGCCCAGTCTCATAAAGCCGGAATCGAACACGCTTTTGAAATTACCTGCAAATCTCAGCACGATATCTGCCGCGCCATTTCCCCTTTTATTGAAAAGATAAAACACAAGACTGACCGCTTTGGCGACAGGTTTGTTTTCGAAATTATCAATACCGATCATTGGTCTCTTGATGCTAAAAACTATTTTGATGAAGCAACGCAAATTATCAGTCACTATTTTGATACATATGATGCCGTTTTTGATGCACTTCAAAAACATTTAAGCAGCCAACTTTCCCTTTTGGCCAAACAGATCATTGCCATAAGCATTATTGCTGCTGTCATGCTGATTTGTTTGATCTATTTTATGATGGGGTTTTATTTTTCTTTTATAAAATCGCTTAAAAGCTTGACAAAGGCATCCCAAATGATCGCTTTGGGCAATTTTGGCATCTCCGTCCCGATCCAAACGCGGGATGAAATGGCCGATGTCTCGTACGCTTTTAATGAGATGGGCCAAAAAATAAAGCAAACTTTTGCCTTTTTGGAAAGCTACAAAAAAGCGATAGATGAGAGCAACATCGTCTCCATTACAGATATTGACGGCAATATCACCTATGCCAACGACCAATTTTGCAAAATAACAGGATACACTCGCGAGGAGCTCATCGGCCAAAACCACCGCATCCTCAAAGATCCCGCTACCCCGGACAAAATCTACGAAGAGTTATGGAAAACGATTCTTGATAAACGGGTCTGGTCGGGCATCTTGAAAAATATCGACAAAAACAAAAAACCTTTCTATGTCGATGCAACCATTACTCCCATCATAAATGCTGAAGGAGAGATCGTCGAATTTGCAGCGACACGGCACAATATCACCCAACTGATTGAGCAAAAAGAAAAACTTGCCCATCAATTATATACAGACTTTTTGACAGAACTCCCCAACCGTTTAAAGCTATTAGAAGACCTTAAATATACCCATAGATCATCTATCTTGGCGCTGATTAACATTGATCGCTTTAGCGAAATCAATGAATTTTATGGCACTGATACAGGAGATGAAGTTCTTATACAGATGCGTGATCGTATCACTTCTTTTCTCGAGGGAGCTTCTTTTAAACTTTACCATATTTATGCGGACGAATTTGCTCTTCTAATTGAAAAGCACGATTTGCAAAACTATGACAAAAATCTTCTTGAAATGCTTCATAAACATATCGAATTGCATCCTTTTCTCATCCAAGGCAATGCCATCATTGTTGGTATAACACTAGGAGCGATCGACCATACCGATACCAAACACTATCTCCTAACCGATACTGATATGGTACTGCGCCATGCCAAAAAATCCCAAAAAAATATTTTGATCCTTTCAGAGGTCGATACCATCAAAGAAGAGATTGCACACAATATTGAGTACATTGGAAAAATCAAAGAAGCGATGACGGCCAATCGGATTATTCCTTATTTTCAGCCCATCGTCAACACTGCTTCGGGCACAATAACCAAACATGAATGCCTCATGCGCCTTATAACCTCCGAAGGAGTTGTTGTTTCTCCCTCTTCCTTCTTAGTCGTAGCAAAAAAGGCCCATCTTTATACCAATTTAACAAGGATTATCATCGAGAAAGTATTCGCCGTTTTTGAGAACAGAGAAGATGAATTTTCAATCAACCTTTCAGTCGATGATATTATGGATTCTGCTACCGTTGAATTTATTATGGACAAAATAGAAAATCCAAAATTTAACCGTCGCGTTATCTTTGAAATTACCGAATCCGAAGAGTTTGAAAATTTTGAAGAGGTTCGCCGCTTTATCAGCGAAGCCAAACGCAGAGGTGCCAAGATCGCCATCGATGATTTTGGCAGCGGCTACTCCAACTTTGCCTACTTGATACATTTGCAAGTTGACTTCATTAAAATTGATGCTTCGCTGATCAAAAACATCGACAAAGACTCAAGCAGCCGCATTATCGTCGAAACGATCGTTACCTTTGCCAAACTGTTGGGGATCAAAACCATTGCCGAATTCGTTCACTCTCGCGAAGTTTTTGAGGTTGTTCAAAAGATTGGTGTTGATTTTTCACAGGGGTTTTATTTTTATGAACCACAATCCAAACCATCGCAAACAGATCCTCTTTAATGCCAAAATTTTTTAATACCATTTTTACAATGGGTTTGTTATAATCTTTTATCTAAACACCCAAAGGCTTGCCATCCTATGCTCAAAGAGAGCCTGCCATACTATTCCTACCGTGATTATTTGACGCAAAGATACGGCGAACCTCTTTTTCGTGTCCCCATCGATCTGGAGCTTGGCTGCCCCAACAGACGGCCCGATGGATCGGGGGGATGTACATTTTGCCCCGAAAACGGTGCCAGAGCCGTTCAAACGCTCGATGTCAGCGGCACTGAAGCGCAGTTAGCGGCGGGGATTTCCTTTGCAAAAAGGCGCTACAAGGCACGCCGCTTTATGCTCTATATCCAAGCCTATACCGGCACCTTCGCCTCTGTTATCGAACAGAAAAAAAAATATTCCGAACTCCTGGAAGCTTATCCTTTTGATGCCATCAGTATCGGCACCAGGCCTGATTGCCTCTCAAAAGCAACACTCGAGTACCTTGAGGAACTCAACAAAACACTCGATGTTTTTGTCGAGCTTGGCGTACAAACGATCCACAACAAAACTCTTGAGCGCATTAACCGCCAGCACGACTGGCAAGCAAGTCTTGATGCCATTGCTGCGCTCAAAGCCCACAATATCAAAGTCTGTGCGCATATCATTGTAGGACTGCCCGGCGAAGATCGCGAACATTACATCCAAACAGTCAAAACACTTGCTTCGCTCAACCTTGACGGCATCAAAATCCACAATTTGCATATCATTAAAAATACCCAGCTTGCCAAAGAATATCTTGCCCAACCGTTTCCTGTGATGGATGAGCATGAATACGCCCAAATCCTTATCGAGCTTATCCGCCGCTTACCCCCCGACTTGCCATTGATGCGTTTTGCAACCGATACTCCCGAAAAAGAGATTGTTGCGCCAAAATGGCATATGAGTAAAGGGCAGTTTTCGGAATATGTCACAGAACAGATGAGATTGCGCGGCTACCGCCAGGGAGACCTTTTTGAAGCAGGAAATGAAGAGCCCCAATCGCTTATGCCAACTGTTTTTGAATGCAAAGACGGAAGCTATACTTTTTGGAACGAAATGTTCCGTGATTATTATCACCCAAGATCGGGAGCCAGAAAGCAGGCCGCCGAACTTTTTTTGCAAGAATCTTCATTAAGAGAAAGGCTAAAAAACGGACCTGTGCGACTGCTTGATATCGGATTTGGAATGGGGTACAACAGCTTGCTTGCATGCGAAATGGCTCATAGCTTGGCACTTCACCCCCTCGAAATTCACGCCGTCGATCAAGATCGCAGGGTTATTCTTCAAAGTGCGGATATCATAAAAAATGTTCTTGATGAAAAGCTGGCATGGGCGCTGATCCTAAAAGAACTCTACAAAAACGGTATATACACTTCAGAATACTTTAATATAAGTCTCCATAACAGCGATGTCCGATATGCTCTTGAACAGCAAAAGGGGGAGTTTGATGTGATCTTTTTGGATCCGTTTATCGAACGGTCCAACTGTAGAATGGTAACACTTGAACTTTTTAAACATTTAAAGAAAATTCTTAAAAGCGACGGGGTGCTTGTCTACTCAGGAACCCATACGGCGTCTCTTTCGGCTATGGCTGATGCAGGTTTTTGTCTCACCGCTGCCGGCAAACCAAAAAGTGATATACACGGCATTGTTGCCAAACACAAGGGGCCTTCTTTGGAATGCAAAAACGTCCTGCCTTACCGCGACCCCTATGGTGTCTGGACGGACCGCAAGATCCGCCAGTACCGGGAAGAAGAAATCAAAAAACAACAGCACTAACTGTATCATTAGCAACCTATAAACATATAACGCATACCCATATTTTAAAAAGGTCCGATAAACATGATAAACAAAAAACTAATTGAAGAAAAACTCTCCAAAGTAATTTATCCCGGTTTTGCTAAAAGCATTATAGATTTTGGTTTTGTTAAAAATATCACCGTTACAAATAACAAAATTGATATACACTTGGATATCCCCTCTTCGGCACCGGAAATTGAAACGCAATTGCGAGAAGAAATATATAAAAGAATCTCTTTATTGGGAGATTTGGAGATAGATATTCTTATCACAAAACCAAAAATACCCAAAGAAACAAGTTCACATGGTAAAAATGTACTTCCCGCTATTCAAAATTTTATTATGGTCAGCAGCGGAAAGGGAGGTGTGGGAAAATCTACAACCTCGGTCAATCTTGCTATTGCACTCGCACAACAAGGCAAAAGAGTCGGCCTGCTCGATCTGGATATCTACGGGCCCAATATCCCGAGAATGATGGGGATAGAAGGAAAAGAACCTGTTTTTCTGGGCAATAAAATAAAGCCTATTGTGGCACACAATGTTCAAGTGATGTCTATTGGTTCGCTTGTCGAGAGGGGTGCTTCTCTCATCTGGAAAGGTGCCATGGTTACACAAGCGATTGAGCAAATGCTAAAAGATATTTTATGGAACAAGCTTGATATATTACTCTTTGATATGCCTCCGGGCACAGGTGATGCACAATTGGCCCTGGCGCAAAATCTGCCTGTTACGGCCGGGGTGTGCGTTACAACGCCTCAAAAAGTGGCACTTGATGACACTATCAGGAGTATGGATATGTTCGCCCAACTTCATATTCCTATCGCCGGAATTGTTGAAAATATGAGCGGTTTTATCTGTCCTGATAGCGGCAAAGAGTATGATATTTTTGGCAAAGGCACTACAAAACCGCTTGCTGAGAGTTATCATACGGAAATTTTGGGAGAAATTCCTCTTGAACCTGCCATTAGAGAAGGGGGCGACAGCGGTCTGCCGATCACTGTTTTAGCACCCCTTTGTGAAACATCCAAACGGTATCAAACAATCGCTGCTAAAATTTGGGAAATAGTGCTCAAAATAAACGAAGAAGGCGGCGTGAATAACGAAAAGATACAGCCTACTGTCTTTTAGGCTAATTAATTTTATCTCTCTTTGCACCCTCTTGAAGGACGGTGCAAAGATTTTTTATTTAATGGTGTTCATCTGCATCAAGATTGAAGAGTTTTGTACCTACATAATAAAGCAAAATACATAAACCAAGCCCTCCAAGCGAAATCATAATTTCTGTAACACTTGGAAAATAATGAACCCATGACGGAGCAAGTTGATATTCAGTTATTTTCATCATCTGAAGCGGTTTAAGCTGCGTATCATGCACCAGATTGTATCGCATAAAAAATACCCCTACCATGCCGCTAAGTGATGCCCAAAACATACCTGTAAGATTTTTTCCCATATCTTTTAAAATGATAAAAAGAGGGATCAGCATAGCCAAAACCACCTCTGCCCAGAATGTCCAAGAACCCAAAATATGTATAGCAACATCTGCGCGGTTTGGCATATCTCCGTAAATATCGGTTAAAAATTTCCAAGTAACAAAGAAAATCAAAATGGAAATTAAAAGCGCTTGAATTTTTGCCAAATTGGTGAGCATCACTTTTGCATTTTCCGGAAACTGCAACTTGTATCTAAATCCCATCATAATAAAGGCAATAAAAATTCCTGTAATAAATGCGGTTAAGATAAAATAAGTCGGATAAAATACCCCGTTTGAAATAGTTCTAGCATTTAAAAATCCAAATACCCCGCCAAGATTTGAGTGTGCCGCAAGACCCACCAAAAGTCCGGTTAAACCGAAAAATTTTGCCATTTTCATATTGTGCTTAAGTAAAAAGACAAACTCAATAATCATAAAGGTCAAATAAAGCCCATAAAGAGTTCCCATCCACCAAATAGCACTGGTAAGTCCCGGAGAAAGAACATTGTAAATGAGCATGGTAACAGGATGGCCGATCTCAAAAGCAATAACTGCAAATCCTGCCATAATGGTAACAATAGACCCAAAAATAGCCCTTTTTGAAATCATCTCATAATCTTTAAATCCAAAAACATCCCCCAAAGACCCTACAATACAAAGTCCGGTTGAGCTCACAACAAAGAAGATGTATACTGCAATCAGTAGTCCCCACGGATGTTCTCTTGTTACGTTATAGGCATGATGTCCATGCATAAGATATGTTGCCACACCCAAAACAAAAAATGCCAAAAAAGCCAGTGTGATAACTGCCACAAGCATATTTCGCGGTGTCTTTTCAAAATTCAATAAATCTTTTATTCCTATCTTATTGAAAGGAATCGTAGCGATAAACTCTTTTATACTCTGTTTTTGTTGAATAGTTTCTGCCATAAATAACCCCTTATGTTAGATAGAATAATTTTGGTTTGGTACCAAGATGTGATTTAAGACTAAAATGTTCTCTAGTTCTAAGCAGTTCACTGATTTCACTATCGGGATCATCAAGATCGCCAAATGTTCGTACTTTCGTAGGACAGGTATTTTGGCATGCTGTAGTGGTTTCACCTCTTGCCAATCTTGTATCGCTACAGAAGTTACATTTATCGACTGTCATGGTTCTATCATCCACATATCGCGCATCATAAGGACATGCGTTCATGCAGTAACTGCACAAGATACACTTCTCTGCATTAACCCGCACTACCCCATTTTCATCATAATACGTGGCATTCGTAGGGCATACCTCTTGGCAGGGAGCATCATCACAGTGCTGACACTGACTGGGCTCAAAACTACTTGAAACGATACTAAGAAACGGGTATTCGCCCTCTATCTCTTTCACTCCTACCCAAATTCTATGTTTATCTGCGCCCATAAGAATCCCATTTTCTTCTTTGCAGGCAACTTCACATGCTTTACAATTAATACAATTTTTATAATCTAAAGCCATTCCATATCTTGCCATGATTACACCTTTCTTATTTCTACATTTGTTTCATGCATCGATGCTGCACCATAAACAGATTCAATAATGTCTTCAATGACAGTATTGTCGTTTCCGCCATTTTTATAAGCCCATGTCAAAGCCTCACTCTCTGCACCAAAACCATGAATAAAGAAGACTTGGTTGGGTGCAATTTTCTCTGTCGGGTATGCTTTAATGGTTACAGAACCTGTTTTGCTTGAAATTTCAACTCTATCGCCAAAAGCGATACCTCTCTCTTTTGCTATACGCTTATTGATCCAAATATAATTCTCAGGCATTAAATCTCTCAGTACAATATTGTTGGCTGTACCGCTCTGTGTAAATTGAGCATGACGGCCCGTTAAAAGTTTAAACTTTCCTTCCGGTACACTAAAGAGATACTCATCTTTCCAGATCGGCATAGGATCAACGCCTTTTTTTGCCAAATTGGCCAAATTACACTCTACTTTTTGTGATGGCGTCTTAGGTTTCCCGCCATTGACACTGTAGGCTTTTTCTTTTTCCGGATAATACTGAAATTCATTGACAGAAAGTGCTTTATAAAACTTATCCATATTTGGATAGAAAACACCATCTTTATTGAGTACCTCAACTGCTTCTTTGCCATAAACACTCTCGACCATATGAGCATTGATCTCCTCTTGAGAATGCTTGAAAGGTTTAGTTAAATCAAACTCTGCATAGACTTCTGCTTCCCTTTCTTCTTTTGTCATGGTTGCAGCAGTTTTGGTAACATTGCCATCTTCTCCGACAATCTCTTCCTCGCCGAGATTGGCAAGTTCATCCTGCAAATCTTCATCATGCTTTTTAGAAATTTCAAAGAGCGGTTTGGAGATTTTCTCGGTAAGTCCTCTCATGATATCTATAACGGGCTTTGTTTCAAACATAGGATCAACTACTTTATTGCGTTGAGCAATAGCAGGCTCAACCCCGCCAAACGTATTTACCGGATCAGTACGCTCCAGATAAGTACACTCCGGCAATACTACATCTGCATACATCACGGTATCACTTGGCATCGTATCAATTGCCACTACAAGCTCCATTTTTTTAAGCATCTGAGCTGTTTTTTTTGTATTTGGCATATTCATCATCGGATTGTGTTTATAGCAGAACATGCCTCTCACTTTATATGGCATTCTGTCTTCCAAAAATCTATTTCTCCAGCCGATCCACGACCCCCCATCGGTTACAACAGCACAATCGGCATAACCGCTGTGTCCCTTCTGGGACTCACTGCTATCCACTGCACGCGCTTCAGCTCTTCCATAAATAGGTTCCAATCCCTCATGTGTTCCCAACTCAAGTCGTTTGCCAAACACAAGTCCGCCTTTTGTATCAATTCCTCCGCCTAGTCCTTGGAAGATTGCCATAGCTCGTCTAAGTTGGAAATCGTTGTTGGAAAAAGTGCTTCTTCTGCCGGGATAGTAGACTGCCTTAGGAGCATGTGCCATAAACTCTCTGGCTATCTGATAGATATCTTCGGCTTTAATATTTGTAATCTTTTCAGCCCATTCTGGGGTATATTGATTATCTATAACACTTTTTTTATACTCATTAAACCCATTAAAATTTTCAGCCACATAAGTTTTATCATAAAGCTCTTCGCTCAGAACAACATATGTTAGAGCCAAAACAAAAGCCAAATCGGTTCCCGGATTGATTGCCAGCCATTTATCCGCTTTTGCTGCTGTATTGGTAAATCTAGGATCAATACAAATCAGTTTAGCGCCTCTGCCTTTTGTGCGTTTGAAAGCATCCATGGTATCAGGAGTCACTATTGCTTCAGCTCTGTTAGCTCCTGCCATAATAATATACTCTGCATTATCCAAATCTGCCTGCGGATATGCGCCCAGTGTAACACCGTATGCTGAAGCTACTGTTTGCAAACAGATTGAAGAGTGATTTAGCCAGTTGGCTGAACCGAATGCAGAAAAAAAGGTTTTAAACGTATGTTCTGCCATCCCTTCTCCCGCACAAAACAGAAATGAAGAACGGTTATCTTCCTCTTCATCCAATATCTTTACCACGCCTGGGAACTTATCGGTTCCATTTAAGATGGCTTCGTAAGCTTCATCCCAAGAAACACGTTTGAATTTACCCTCCCCTTTTTCGCCAATACGAATCAGCGGATATTTTAAACGATCCGGATCATATAATGCCTGAATTCCAGCATTTCCTCTGGGACACAGCATATTTTTTGATTTTGGAAACATGGGGTTTGGATCTAACTTAGTTACCACTCCATCTTCTACTCTAGCGATGGCTGCACATTTATTGACACACATTTCACAGAGTGTAGCAATATTTTTTACCTCTTTTGCTGCACCTGTTTTTGTGGTGATAGTCAATTTTTTATCATGTGCATCATTGCTTGCAAAAAGGTTTGTTGCACTCATTGTTGTTCCGCCGACAACACTCATTGCAACTGTCCCTTGAAGAAACTTCCGTCTCGACATTTCAATTTGCATAAACGCTTCTCCTATAGATAGTATTGACGAATAAATAGGAGTAAATCCCTCCTATTTATAAGCTTATGTTATATATTATAACAGTTTTACTTATAGAAATATAATTTAAATCAAGAAGCGGTCTTTTTTTATAAATTATGAGAATTTTTTATTAAATACGATTTTGAGGGCGGTAGATTATATTCATATCATCTAAATTGCCATATTCAAAATCTTTATGACAGGCAGCGCAATTGGATTTGTCTTTGATTTTCTTTTGTTTATAAACACTCATTGGAATATCTTGGTGCGTTTTTCTCCAATAAGGAGTTTTGGTTATTGCCTTAGGACGTAATTCCCCTAGAGAATCTAGCATCTTTACTGCTGCTTCGCGAGTACTGCTTTCTGCAGCATTTTCAACTAAAAATGTTTCAATAGCGAATTGTTGTGATTTGGTAATATTGGCTTCAGTGATCTCTTTGCCAAAATGATTTTTTAAACCTTTCATCACCCTCTCCCATGATTCTTCGGGAAGTAAAAATGGGGGATAAGCCGCATGACAATCTCCACACTTATTCACATAAAGAGAATCTGTTTGATTGTAGTCTATATTGGTAAACTTTTGGATCGTTAAAAAATTATAGTTACTGCTAATAATAAAAAAATACGTTGCTGCTGCAAAAAATATCATAAAAAAAGCGAAAAAATTTAAAGGACGGCTTACTTCCGTATCTTCGCCTTCTGTCTTTTTGTAACCGGTGATCATCGCAAACACCATATGTGTTTTATGCCAAAATTGTTCTATCATTACTCCGGATATATGTAAAAATACCCAAAAAAGAAAAAGATAAGAAGCATATTTATGAATAAAATCCAAATGCCAAATATAAGCAGAATACTGATCATTTAAAAAAGAAAAAACACCCAATGCCTCCTGAATTCCATAAAGCAATAAACCAGAAACAACAATAAAACTTCCGACTCCCAGTGCCCAAACGGTAAACCAGCTTGAAGCAGGATTATGTCCCGCAGGTATCTTTCTCCATCTATTTTGTATTTTTTCAACAAAATAGTATTTTAATTCTGAAGGCTTAAGTTTAAAAGTATTAAATGTAGCG
This sequence comes from Sulfurovum sp. UBA12169, assembly GCA_002742845.1. Lineage (NCBI taxonomy): Bacteria > Pseudomonadati > Campylobacterota > Epsilonproteobacteria > Campylobacterales > Sulfurovaceae > Sulfurovum > Sulfurovum sp. UBA12169. Next base: position 375,700 of record DLUH01000005.1, read on the forward strand.
TATCTGGGACCTATCACGCCCCAGATAATTCTGTAGATAATCATGATTAGAAAAATAAAACCAAAAGCAACATGGCTATGCAGTTGATTTTCGTAAAAAGAGGTGATAAAAGCGGCAGTAAATGAAAAAGCGATCATCCAATGGATAATTCTGGTGCCAATAGGCCAAACAAATACATACCCCGGCTTTTTATTCATTCTATTTTCCCATAATATATCATTATCAATTTCATAAGGTTATCATAATTTTATGTAAAAAGGGATGTAAAAACGTAGAAATTTAAATGGGGTATAAGGCATAGCAGAAAGAAAAGCAGAGAAGGAATATTTTCTCTGCTTTTATGTTAATATTTTTTATTGATGAAATTTATCAACTATATATTGGGCCATTGCTTCAGTATCGTAATCCATACCTTTTTCACGAATCTTCTTCATGTTATGTTCCATTACTTCATGTTCCGTACCGGCTGAATGTCCGCTGGTACCACCCATTTTAATATCCATAATACCCATTCTTAGTTCTTGATAGCTTTGATCATTAAGTGCAGGTCCTTTTTTCTCAGGTACACCTTCTCCATTTTTCCCATGACATTTTACGCACATTTGATCATATACTTCTGCGGTACTATATTTATATGTCACTACTTCTTCTTTTTGTTCCTCTGTTTTTTCACATCCTGTCGTTAACAGTAGAAGTGATGCCCCAAAAATTAGCGCTGTTATTTTTCTCATTCTTCTCTCCTTTAAATTTCTTATGCTCTGCCTGAAAGCATACCGTATTGAGTCATTGGCTTAAGTGCATAGACTTTAAGTAGCCACCAAATCCATCTCTCTTGCGCAGGATCAAGCGGGAATGACGGTGTTGGCTTACCTGTCCAGTTAAATTCAGCCAACATTACTGTACCAATAGAAGTAATCAATGGACAAACAGTATAGCCGTCATATTTTGACGGAAGCTCTTGTTTGCCTTCCATGACAGCAATTAAATTTTCTACTACCACTTTGTATTGCTTTCTCGCACTTCCGCCTGTTTTACCCATCGGTACTGCTGCAATATCTCCTAATGCAAAAATATTAGGAAATTTCACATGCTGCAGTGTCTCTTGATTTACCGGAACCCATCCCTGTCCTGAACCGATAGGAGATTTAGCTATCTCTTCTGCGGCTATCATAGGTGGTGTGATATGCATGAAATCATAAGGCACTTGTACTTTTTCACTTGCGGGGATCATTTCATACTCTTCAAGGTCTTCGTCCCATTCCCCTTTTTCAAGCCAATGCTTTTTAAAGGTTGCTATCTTTGCAACAGGATCCACACCAATCAAGTTATGTTTGAAGTTGTATTTCATATCTCTTTGAGCAAACTGTTCAATCATCGCCGCATTATATTCCGGTACACCAAAAAGTTTATCCCCGTTAGGATAAAGTGTCAACTCAGCATTTTCTCTTGCTCCTGCCTCTCTAAGTCGTGCATCTGTAAGATACATGATCTTTTTAGGTGCACCGCCGCATTTAATAGGGGTATCAGGATCGGTAAAAATCCCTTGAACTTTCTTACCGCTTTTGGCTTCGCTTATAAATTTTTGCATCTGTGTCCAAGTATCAGTAGCACCATCAGCAAAATAGATAGAAGCTATACCGTTTTGGCCAACTACTTTTCTTGCGGCACTGCTGTCCCCTCTTGATGTGATAGTTTCAGTCACACCTAAACCTTCCAATCGCGCAAAATCAAGTTTAAGTCCGGCTGCTACAACCATATAATCATATTTGATCTCCTTGCCTCCGCTGGTTTTTACACTGTTTTGGTCAGGATTGAATTCTACTGCTTTTTCTTTGATCCAATTTACACCCTCTGGCATAAAATCAGCTGTTGTATATTCAGTATCAGCATCATTCCAAACACCGGCACCTACAAGTGTTTGCCCAGGTTGATAAGAGGCTGATTTCTCATTTGGCTCAAGTATAGTAATATCCGGCTCATCAAGTGAACGCATAAGTAAAGCAGCTGTTGCTATACCCGCTAAACCGCCCCCTACGATCAAAATCTTTCCCTTAGCGCTTGAGCTTGCAGCTTTTGCTTCAGTAACTACGCCGCTTCCCATCATCATGGCGGCTCCGCCCATCCCGAAAAGCTTCATTGCATCACGGCGAGAGATCCCCTTCTCTTTCAGATGGGCATCAATAAGCTCCATACTCTCTTCTATCATTTTTTTATCCATTAGTAACTCCTTCTAAAAAATATAAATAGATTTTACATCAAAATAGTTAAACTTATATTTAAATTAATAAAAAATAAATTAATTTGTTTTTGTTATATAATTTTATCAATCATAAGCTGCAATGTAATTTTACCTCTAAAGTGATTCTCATTAACTGTATAGACGAACTGTATTTTTTGGCCTACTTTAAAAATTGCTTTGCTTTTAAACCAAACGGCTTGCAACACTATATTGTCTTGTTTCAATAAAAAACGTAAATGTTCACCTTCCTTGCCCATATTCTGTATTTGAAGAATTTCTACATCATTTGTTATAAATTTAGGTACAGGATTACCAAAACCATAAGGTTCATATCTTTTTATTAATGCTGTAAGCTCAAAATTTATTTGAGAAAATGAAAGTTCTCCCATAATTTGAGAATCAGATATTTCTTGATTATAATCCCTTGATCTATATTTTTTTTGTATTTGGGATTTAAACCATTCTAGTTTTTCTTTTTGCAAAGTGAGCCCTATAGCGGCCTGATGTCCTCCAAATTTATCAAGATGTTCCCTGCAACTGTTTACAATGCCAAATAAATCACATTCACCAAAACTCCTTCCGCTTCCTTTAAGTACTCCTTTGGAATTTTCACTTAATATAATGGAAGGTTTTTGGCATATTTGTGCTATTCTGGCGGCAACTATACCCACAACCCCCTCATGCCATTCTTGACCCACTGCAATAATTACATCATCCTCACTATTTACTTGCAGTAAAGCTTGATGTGTCAATGTTTGTTCCGTTGTTTTCCGATGAGAATTAAATGCAATAAGCCTTTCAAGTTTTACGTTTGCATCATGAATGTCAGTAGAACTCAAAAAATCTACAGCATAAGAAGCATCCTCCATCCTTCCGGCACTATTGAGCAAAGGCGCTAAAAAAAAGGCAATATCTTCACTGGTTAATACCTTTTTTTGATAATGTTCTAAAAAAGCCCTGATGGCCGGTTTAGTACTTACACAAAGTGATTTAATACCTACTTGAACCATTACTCTATTGATATGTTGCAAAGGCATCATATCTGCAATAATTGCAATAGATACCAATTCCATGTAAGAAATCATATTAATTTTTATGTTTAATGTATTTTTTAAAGAGGCAATAAGATACCAAGCAATCTGTGCTCCACACACATCAGCATAAGGAAAACTGCATTCTTCCTGTTTTTGATTGATAATAGCATACGCTTCAGGAATTTCAGGTGCAAGCAGATGATGGTCAGTAATAATAAGCTCTATCCCTTCTTCTTTGCAAAGTTTTGCTGCATAAACCGCTGAAATACCGTTATCAACCGTTATTGCTAAATCTGTTCCCTTGATTTGGGATACAATATTAACCGAAAGTCCATACCCGTCTTTAAAGCGGTTAGGAATGACCCACTCTACAGGATATTTAATTTCTTCAAAAAAAAGTCTCATTAATGTTGTAGAGATTACACCATCAACATCATAATCACCAATAATTGTAATTTTTTCTTTGTTTTGTATGGCATGAATGATACGCTGGGTTGCCTTTTGCATATCTTTAAATGTATCAGGCAAAGGAAGATCGCGCAAAGAGAGAAATCCCTCTTTAAATCGCAATTTTAAGAGTTTTTCTAACGCTTCATGCGTTAAAACAGGATACATCTATTTTGATTGCTTTATCGCCGCATTGACAAATGCCAAAATAGACGGGTTTGGATTTTGCAATCTTGAAGTAAATTCAGGATGAAACTGAACTCCCAAGAACCATGGATGATCTTTAACTTCAACTGCCTCAATCAATCCATCTGATTCACCTGTAATTTCCATTCCGTGAGTTTCCAAAGCTTCTCTATATTTAGGATTTGCTTCGTAACGATGTCTATGTCTTTCATAAATCACATTGGAACTGTAAGCTTCTCTCAATTTAGATCCCTCTTTGGTTTGACATTCATACTCTCCAAGCCTTAATGTACCGCCCATTGGAGATTTTGTTGTTCTTACCTGTTTTGCACCGTTTGCATCGATAAATTCATCAATAAGATAAACCATCGGATTTTTTGTATTTGGATTAAATTCTACAGAGTTTGCATCTTTTAATCCTAGTACATTTCGCCCAAACTCAATTAAAGAAAGCTGCATGCCAAGACAAATACCTAAAAAAGGTATCTTTTTCTCCCTGGCATACTGAATGGCTTTAATTTTACCTTCAACACCTCGCTCGCCAAATCCACCCGCGACCAATATACCCTCACAATCTTGCAAGAATTTTTGTGCGCCCTCTTCTTCTATTTTTTCGCTGTCCACCCATTTGATATTGACTCTATGATCAAGATGCGCCCCTGCATGAATCAATGCTTCTGTTAAGGATTTATAAGACTCTTTAAGATCCAGATATTTGCCAACAAATGCTATCTTAACTTCATCGCTCGGCATAATGATCTTATTGACCAGAGAACTCCATTCTTCCATTTTAGGTTGACAATTTTCCAACTCTAACTGTTTGCAAATCGGTGTCAAAATATCCTGTGCTAAAAAACTTAAAGGTACTTGATAAATAGTAGCTTCATCAATCGCATCAATGACAGAGTCTTCATCTACATCACAACTAAAAGCAATTTTTCTTTTAAGTTCGTTAGGTACAGGTTGTTCTGCTCTAAGTACTAGCATATGCGGTGCGATACCTATACGTCTGAGTTCCTGAACAGAATGCTGTGTAGGTTTAGTTTTTAGTTCACCTGCAACTTTAATATAGGGCAAAAGTGTCACATGCACGTTCATGACTTGCGATTTACCTAATTCATGTTTCATTTGCCGAATGGTTTCTAGAAACGGTAACCCTTCTATATCACCGGTTGTTCCGCCAAGTTCAACAATAAGAATATCTTTGCCGTTTCCTGCTTTTTCAATACGCTCTTTAATCTCATTCACAATATGAGGTACCACTTGGATCGTTTTTCCGAGATATTTGCCTTTTCTTTCATTCTGAATAACTGTTTTATAGATTTGGCCTGTTGTAAAATTGTTATTTCGTGTTAAAGAAGTATCTAAAAATCGTTCGTAGTGCCCAAGATCCAAATCTGTTTCTGCACCGTCTTTGGTTACAAAGACTTCTCCGTGTTCAAGCGGTGACATGGTTCCAGGATCGACATTGATATAAGGATCAAGCTTCAAAACACCCACTCTTAATCCCGTATGTTTTAGTAAAGTACCAATACTTGCCGCTGTAATTCCTTTACCTAAAGAACTCAATACGCCGCCTGTAACAAAAATATATTTTGTTCTTTTTTCACTCATTTCATATTTCCTTTAAGTTTATGCAACAATCGGCATAATGATTGTTATAAAATGATCATTTTTCACCACAAACGGCAAATTAGGTTCATTAAGTTCCATCAAAAACTCGTTTTTATCAATTTGAGAAATAAAATCTAAGATATATTTACTATTGAAACTGATTTCAAATTTTTCAGACAAGCCTGTTTGGATCTCTATTTCAGTTTTTGCTTCAACGTTATCTGCACTTAAAGAATTAAAAATAATAACATCCGAAAGAAGTGTCATTTTAATCTCTTGCGAAATTGTTGTGATCATTTTGATGGCATCAGTCATCTCTTTTTTAGGTAAACAGATTGAATGTTTTATACTCGAGGGAATAATCCTTTGATAATCCGGAAATTTACCATTAATCAGTCTTGTGAAGAAAAAATAATTTTCATTGGTGATGATTAAATTGGTTTCATCAAAAAAGATATCAATTTGGTCAAGAAAAAGCTTTTGTATTTCTAAAATAGCTTTCTTAGGAACAATCAATGAAAGTTCTTGTGTATTAGAACTTGGTATGGTTGCAATAGCCAATCTTCTAGTATCCGTTCCTACTAAGTCTGTTGCATTATTTTTTATATTAATAAGTGCACCGTTTAATTCAAATTTTGGATTATTTGTGTCAATGGCAGGAGATATTTTTTTGAGATTTTGAATAAGACTTAGAGAATCTAAAGAAATTTGAGGTTTATTTTCAATACTTGGAAAAGAAGGGTAAGCAGTCGGGTCAAAAGTCGGCAATTTAAATTTAGAATGTTTTTGTTTAATAATAAGAACATTATCCAATAATTCTAAAATAATTTCATCTTCTTTGAGGATACGTATGATGTCAAGCAATTTTTTACCATGGGCAGTACAGGATCCTTCATTTTCTACAGTAATATGATCGGTGGTTATTTTTAAACCAATTTCAGAATCTGTCGCTTTTATAATGCACTTACCATTTTCGGATGTAAATAATATATGAGATGTAATTTGGCTTGCATCCTTCTTTTCTAAAAAAGGTTGTAGATTGATAAGTATTGATTCTATAATTTGCTTTTGCACTCTTATCTTCATTGACTCTCCTTATTTTAATAATTTAGTAGGTAGTAGTAGCACCCTTTGAAAATGTGAAAAACTACTTTACAGCCCAAATTAGCGTCATTTGCTTATGTGATCAACTTTTGTTGAATATTCACATTCATTCACTTTTAAAATTATATCTTTTTTTTTATTCAAGTTTTCATTTATTAAATTTCTGATTTTTGTGTATCTGTATGTATTTTATTTGAGAGCTCTTCTAAAAGTACTTTAAAATTTTCGTCATTGTCTATAATTTCATTTATTTTTTTCATGGCGTGTGAGATGGCAGTATGGTCTTTCATACCAAAATATAAAGCAATTTGAGGCATAGAGTTTGGGGTAAGATTTCTTGCTAGATAAATAGCAGTACGTCTGGCATCAACAACATTCTTTGTTCTTTTTTTGGATTTTATATCCGATGGTTTAATATTGAGCTCTCTTGATACAATTTTAATAATATCATCAATGGTAACATTTTCTTTTTTTTCTTTTAGTTGATCTTTGATTGCATTTTGTGCAAAATCTAAAGTAATTTCTTGGTTTAGCATAGAGCTTAATGCATTAAGTTTTATGATGGTACCTTCTATTTCGCGGATATTATCACCCATGTTGGTTGCGATAAAGTTAATAATTTCATTGTTAAGTCTGATACCGTCCAGCTCACATTTTTTCTGTATGATCGCAATTTTTGTTTCAAGTCCAGGGGGCTGAATATCCGCCATTAACCCCCACTCAAAACGACTTTTTAGTCTATCTACTAAACCTGCGATTTTATTGGGTTGTCTATCAGAAGTGATGACGATTTGCTTATTGGCATTATAGAGTTCATTGAAAGTATGAAAAAACTCTTCTTGTGTTTGTTCTTTGCGGCTTAAAAATTGAATATCATCGATAAGTAAAAGGTCACATTCTCTATATTTATCTCTAAATCTATCCATAGTTTGGGAGCGCAAATGAGAAGTAAAAGAATTCATGAATTGTTCAAGCGTCGTATAAATAACTTTTTTACCTAGATTAATTTGATAGTTGCCGATAGCTTGAAGCAAATGTGTTTTTCCTAATCCGACTCCTCCATAGATAAAAAGCGGATTATATTGTTTTCCCGGTTTTTCTGCAACTGATTTTGCCGTAGTATAGGCAAATTGGTTAGAATCACCAACAATGAAACTTTCAAAAGTAAGTGATGGATTAAGATAGGTACTTTTAGAGGTATGTTTTTCACCACTTTGTTTAGTTATTGGCGCTGCTATGGTGTTTATTTGTTTGCCGACGGTGATCTTGATTTGTGGTTTTATCTCATTTTGAAGTTCAAAAAGGTGTGCCAGTTTTTCTGCATATTTTGTTTTAACCCATTTTGCTACAAGCATATTTGGGGCAGAAAAACAAACAATATTGCTTCGAGAGTGTTTGGTATCATAAACAAGATTTTTAATATACCGCTCGTATTCTATTTCACTAATCTCTTTTTTTAGTTCATAGACAACTTTTTGACCTATATTCATATAGCGACATTCCTTTTTGAGTGAATAAAATAAAGCAGTGAATACTTAATGTGAATAACTTTATGTATTTTAGCCAATTTAAGCTAAAATAGCGTTATTAAAGCAGTGTGAAATGAATAATTCACATTGTGAACAAAGGTGTGAATGAATATTTTAGGAATAGACCCCGGAAGCCGTAATTTAGGCTATTGTATACTTTATTGGGACGGAAAAACTTATTCACTGATTGAGGCAGGTTTACTTAAAATAAAAACTAAACTACTTCAAGAGCAAATTATAGAGCTTATGGAAGGTTTAGATGTAATTTTAAGGGCACATAAGATAGATGAAGTTGCTATCGAAGATATCTTTTTTGCCTTTAATCCTAAGACGGTTTTAAAATTAGCACAGTTTAGAGGAGCGCTTTCTTTAAGGATACTTCAGGAAGTGGGATATTTTTATGAATATACCCCATTGCAAGTAAAAAAAGCGGTTACAGGAAATGGTAAAGCCACTAAAGAGCAGGTTGCATTTATGGTTAAAAGACTCTTGAGAATAAATAAAGAAATAAAACCATTGGATATTACTGATGCGATGGCCATCGCATTAACTCATCTTCAACGGGTGAAGATGAGAAAAAAAGAGTTAGTTTGAAACCGTTTTGGCGTTTTTCTTGACAGAAATAAGTCTTTGTTTAGGCGCTTTAAAAGTAGCTTTTCTGTTTCCTTCAGCAGACTCTTCGATGATTTTATCATACATGTAGACATCATTTTTAAAATAAGCCAATCCATCTTCTTCATATACTGTAAAATATATCATGTGTACAGGTATAGGCTTGGACAGGATAATCGTTGTGGGTTGATTTGTTGCAAATATTGTGTTAATTTGACTTTCTGTATAGTGTCTTTGGGCATGTTGAAGTAATTTTTTTGTTAAATCAAAAGGTTTTTCAGCTCTCATACACCCTGAACTGTATACTTTATAGCGTCTTTGGAATAGTGATTTATTGTCTGTATCATGTAAATAGACATCATATTTATTAGGAAACATAAATTTTACGCGGCCAAGCGCATTAGTATCTCCTGGATATTGTACAAAACGATAGGGTACAGGTCGACTGCTTTTTTCATAAGGAGCCAGCTGCTGGGGTGTAATATCTATCTCTTTGTTGCCTGCAAATACATGAATATTATTTTCTTTAAGATAAGCAGGATTTTCTCTTAATACATGAATAAGATCTTTTTTGATAAGATTATCCGGAACAGTCCATGTGGGATTGAGAACCATAAATTTAATTTGATCTTCAAAGAGCGGAGTAGGTCTGTCTATTCTTCCCACTACAAGCCCCATTCTCATCAGCATTCTATTATTTTGATAGTATCTTAATTTAAAATCGGGGATATTTGCCTCTATATATTCCTCTTCAAAATGTCTAGGATAGAGTTTTGTTTTATCAAGATTAGTAATAATGCTTTGAATTTTTTCTGTTACAGGCAAGTTGAGATAATAGGTCATTACTTTATCAACTTTTCTATTTACTGCCAAATTATATCTTTTTTGAAAGGTAATTACAGCACGCTCAAGTGTTCTGTCAAATATTTTATCTATGGACGCCGATTTGGGATAATCGCCAGAAATTTGAAGACGTTTTTTTACCTGTTCGACGCGTGGAGATTTGTCGCCCAATTTTAAATCGGTGTTGCTGTATTCAACCTTCGGAAATGTATCCATCGCTTGGTATTTTTTCAGTAGCTTTATAAGTGTTTTATACCGTTTTTCCATAGGAATAAGTGAATTAAGGTATTGATAGATTTGATCGCCTACTATAGCTGAAAAGAGTTGATTTTGGCTAGGAAATCCTTTAGGGGCCATTTCCCAATGGGCTACAGTATCTTCACTTTTTTTCAAGCTGTATAGTTTTTTTTGTACCAGGTTCCAGTCTATGTCTCCCTGCACAATAAAACGAACCAAACGTACAAAAGAGTTAGTTAGCATAAGATCCAACCTGGCGTATACTGCTGCTTTTTTACCTGTACTTATTTGATTGTTATCCAGCTTGTAGAGAAGTTGTCCTATGGCATATTGATCAAAGGATTTATTTTTATAATTAAACATCGGATCTTTTAGCGCTCGAATAAGTTGACTCATCTTATATTGATCTTCAGGATTTATCCAAAAAGGTTTATAATTTGCACTTTCATAAAGGTTTTGCACAATGGTTTTATTTTGGCCTTTTAAGCGTGTCTGTAAACTTTTTTGGATATTGGTTGAAATAGTTTCAATTGAAAGCGTTTGGGCATTCAAGCAAACTTGTAAAAAAAACCATACCGCTATGATTTGTACTATACGCACATTTCTCTCCTCATAAATAATACGCGAATTATAATATGTATTTTGGTTATTTTTCTTTATACATACATTCTTCAAATAAATACTGATGCTCATTTGGCAATTTTTCATAAATCGCAAGCGCAAGCTCTCTTATTTCCCATAAAGCAGATTTATTGCTTCTAAGTGTTAAAAAGTTTTGTAGGCTTCTGGCATTGGCCGTCCAAGTGAGTTCGGTTTTATAACTTTCAGGCAAACAGTATTTGGCAATATCATTGCTTGTACCGCTTTTGAGAATAACTTGCAAGTTTTTTAGTGCTTTAATACTTGCAGCATCTACCTCCTTATTGCCTGTAAGCACGATAAATTTAGAAGCCTTCCCATATTCCTGTTCCCCAAACGGTTCGCACTCTTTAAGCTCTTTTAGGGTGTATCTCGTCGATTTGACACTCAAGCTTGCCATTCTGTGACGTGCTAACTCCTGCAATAATGCCCTGCTTATTCCCTCAATATAGAACGTATAAACAAGATGCTCCAAGGTAGAAGCGTGTTTGAATTTATTTCCTACTCTGTCTATCAAAGCCTTGTCTTTTTCCCCGCCCTCATCACTGTTATCAAAACTTTGCCAACAAGTCCTTATGGCATGAGCACATATATTAAGCGGCGTGTGGTGCAATAGAGTGATTTGCATGGAGATACCCTCATTCTTTTTGCTACAATTATAACAAAAGTTTTAGATACATAAGGATAAGCATGGAAGCCAGTGAGCGATTTTTTACTTTCGAAGAAGATTTTAGAGATCCTTATGCCAGAGATAGAGATAGGGTATTGCATTGCAGTTCATTTAGGCGGCTAGAGTATAAAACACAGGTTTTTTTAAATCATGAAGGGGATTACTTTCGTACACGTTTGACACATTCTCTTGAAGTGAGTCAAATCGCACGGACACTTTCGCGTAAACTTAATTTAAATGAAACCTTAGCCGAAGTGATTGCTCTTTCGCATGATTTGGGCCACACTCCTTTTGGTCATGTAGGGGGTGATGAATTAGACAAACTTCTCAAGGCAGACGGTAGACCTTTGGGATTTGAACATAATTTTCAATCATTTAGAGTATTAACCAAACTTGAGAAGCGCTATAAAAAATTTGATGGTCTCAATCTGACGTTTGCTACGCTAGAGGGAGTATTGAAACATTCCTATCCTTATAAAAAACCATTTTTAAAAACATTAGATGAACGATTTGCGTTAGATAAGCATCCTTCTCTTGAGGCAATGGTAGTAGACCATGCGGATGAAATAGCTTATACGAGCCACGATATAGATGATGGTATCAAATACGGACTTATCTCATTTGATGACCTTTTGAAGAATGGACTGTTTCAAAAGGTTGATGAGAAAATACAAAAGGAAGACGTAAAAAGAGATGAAAAACTTTATCGTCACCGTTTTGTTGCAGGATTGATCAAATTGTTGGTTGAAGATTTTATTCTCAATTCAAAAGAACAAGTAAAATATTTTCGTCAAGACATTCCTATTTGTGGAATTTTGGATGCAAAAGAACCGATCCCTGTCGGTTTTTCTTCTTATACAGCCAAAGAGCTTAAAAAACTCAAAAAATTACTTTTTACTTCGCTTTATAGGCATGAAAAAATTGTTCGAAAAATGCATGCCGGAAAACAATGCATTAAGGGGCTTTATAAGGCATTTAGCGAAGATGTTGATTTGATGGGGGGGCATCAAAAGGAATTACTTGGGGTGCGCGCCAAAGAGCGGGTTATTGCTGATTATATTGCTGCAATGACAGATCGTTATGCCGTAAAAACCTATCATGAACTTTATGGTTTATCGTTTTAAGGGACCTCTTAATAAAATTTATACATCTGATATTCTGATATATTGCATTTTGTAAAAATTTCTAAGTTTGTTTTAGTATTTTGCGGGTGCAATTTAAAACCGGCTCTCTTTTTTTAAATAGACCAATAAATTTTTAAAATCTTCTATATAGTAACTTTTAGATATAATTCGCGAAAAATCATGAGAAATTATATTCTCATTCTAGGATATTTTATGCAAAAAATAAAAAACATTGCTGTTATTGCACACGTTGACCACGGCAAAACAACTTTAGTAGATGAACTGCTTCAACAAAGCGGAACATTCGCTGCTCACCAAGAAATTCAAGAGAGAGCAATGGATAGTAATGCTATTGAAAAAGAAAGAGGAATTACCATTCTTTCTAAAAATACAGCAATTACTTACGGCGATCACAAAATCAACATTATAGATACTCCGGGCCATGCTGACTTTGGCGGAGAGGTTGAACGTGTATTGAAGATGGTAGATGGCGTTTTGTTGCTTGTTGATGCACAAGAAGGTGTTATGCCTCAGACAAAATTCGTTCTTAAAAAAGCGATTGAATTGGGGCTGATTCCTGTTGTGGTTATCAATAAAATCGACAAAGATGCCGCAGAACCTGACAGAGTAATGGATGAAGTATTTGACCTTCTTGTTGCTCTTGATGCAAACGAAGAGCAACTTGAATTCCCTGTACTTTATGCAGCCGCAAGAGATGGCTATGCCAAATGGAACATGGAAGATGAAAACAAAGACATGACGCCGCTCTTTGAGGCAATTTTAACACATGTGCCGTATCCGTCAGGCTCGGCAGACAATGATACGCAAGCACAAGTTTTTACACTTGATAATGATAACTTTGTGGGCCGTATCGGTATTACACGTATCTTCAACGGTAAAGTAAAAAAAGGTGATGAATATTTACTTGTCAAGGCTTCCGGAGAAAAAACAAAAAGCCGCGTAAGTAAATTGATCGGGTTCAAAGGACTTGAAAGGATTGATATTCAAGAAGCAGAAGCAGGAGATATTGTTGCAATTGCAGGATTTTCGGATATTGATGTAGGGGATAGTATTTGTGATCCTGTCAATCCTGTTCCCTTGGATCCAATGCATGTTGAAGAACCTACGCTTTCAGTTATCTTCTCGGTCAATGACGGTCCTTTGGCAGGAACGGAAGGAAAACACGTTACTTCTAATAAGATAAGAGAAAGACTTGCAAAAGAGATGGAGACCAATATTGCAATGCGTATGGAGCCATTAGGTGATGCATCTTTCAAGGTTTCCGGCCGTGGCGAGCTTCAGATCGGTATTTTGGCTGAAAATATGAGAAGAGAGGGCTTTGAGTTTCTTCTTGCAAGACCTGAGGTTGTTATCAAAGAAGAAAATGGTGTTAAGATGGAGCCGTTTGAACATCTTATTGTTGATGTGCCTTCAGAATTTCAAGGGGTTGCTATCGAAAAACTGGGTAAAAGAAAAGCAGAAATGACGTCGCTCATACCGATGCCTGACGGTACTGTAAGAATCGAATTTGAGATTCCTGCACGAGGACTCATAGGTTTTAGAAATGAATTTTTGACAGATACCAAAGGGGAAGGGATTATGAACCACTCCTATTTGGAATACAGACCGTATTCTGGCGTAGTAGAGAGCCGAACTCCTGGCGCACTTATCTCGATGGACAATGGTGAAGCTGTAGCTTTTTCCATTTTTAACCTTCAGGCAAGAGGGACGATGTTTATTAAGCCGCAAGATAAAGTATATGACGGTATGGTCATCGGCGAATCAGCAAGACCGGGAGACCTTGAAGTGAATCCACTCAAAGGAAAACAGCTTACAAACATGAGAACAAGCGGAGCTGATGATGCAATTAAATTGATTCCGCCAAGACCCATTACGCTTGAATCAGCAATGGAGTGGATTGAAGATGATGAACTTGTCGAGGTTACTCCTTTGAGTATTCGTATCCGCAAAAAACACCTTGATCCATCCATAAGAAGACGTATGGCAAGAGACAAAAAGAACGCACAGTAAATTTTACTCTGCTATTTTATTTCAACTGTAGGAATTCTCTCCTGCATTTGAAATCATAAATAAAGCGTTTATAGTTAAAATATATTAGTAGATTTTAATGCTTTTCCTGCCCGCATTGCGCTTACCCATGCAAAATGAAAATTAAATCCCCCTCTGTCTGCATCTACGTCGAGTATTTCACCCGCAAAATAGAGATTTTTGACCCGTTTTGACTCCATTGTCTGAGGATTGACCTCGGTTGTATCTATGCCCCCAACAGCAACCTCTGCACCCTTGAAACCTTTGGTATCGCTAATGGAGAGTCTGAGGTTTTTAAGTGCAAAGACCAATTTGCCTATCTCTTTACGGTCTAGTTCGTATTCGTATATGGCTTTGCATTTGGATTGCTCTAAAATAATAGGGATTAGTTTTTTATTCATGATTCCCTGCAGCCAAAGATTCAGTGGTTTTTGGCTTCCCTTGTGAATGCGCCCTAGAAGCAGGGCAGTCAATTTTTCTTTGTTGAGCTTTGGTATAAGATCTAAGATAAGTTCACAATGGGCGTGTTGGGCCAAATAAAGACTTGCTTCACGGCTAAGATCGAGTATCGCAAGCCCGCTGATACCATAAGCAGTAAAAAGCAGATCACCTTTTTTTTCTGTAATGTATTCTCTGTTGGCATAAAGTTTGGCTATTCCTTCACACTTAACTCCGCTGGCATGTTTTATCCAGCTTTCTTTGGAGCAGAGCTGTACAAGCGAGGGGAGATTGGGGATGATTGTGTGTCCCATTTGTTTAGCAAAATGCAGTCCGCTGTCATTTCCTCCCAATTGAGGTGCGGCCGGAGAACCGGAGGCAAGTAGCAATTTTTCACACTTATGTATTCCCTGTGTTGTTTCCAGTATGAAGATATTATTTTTTTTACAGACAGCATCCACTCTGCAGTTGTATATAAGATTTACGCCTGATTTTTTAGCTTCGTATTCAAGCAATTCTGCCACCGAACTAGCCTGAAGAGACATGGGAAACATTTTTCCTTCTTTCCCCTCTACCAATTCTAGTCCGATAGAGGTGAAAAATGTTTTAACGGTATCAAATCTATAATCCTGTAAAACCGCCTCAATAAAGCCTCGATGGCATGAATGAAAACGCTCAGACACGATATTTTTATTGGTGATATTGCATTTGCCGTTACCGCTGATCCGTATTTTTTTACCGATTTGACTATTTTGTTCGAGCAGGGTGATGCACATTCCGATCTTAGCTGCCATGATAGATGCGACAAGACCGCTTGCACCTCCCCCTACAATGATAAGATGAGGAATGGATTTATTATTCATGAGGTATTATAACTTTTTGATGTATAAAATAACAAAGGATCGATAGGTTCGCATTGGTAAAATTTGCAACATTTTCGGTTGATTAAACCTAAAGCAAAAGAGGTTATCGGTTTAGATTATAGGGATGTCTATAGAGAATTGCAGACAGATTGTGAACGTATCTATAGCGCGATTAAAATAGATTATTGAAGTGTTCCGATAGGATGTTTGGGCAAAAAGTAAATTCAGCAGAAGGAAAGCCGGGGCGGAAGTTAAACAGCTAAAACTTGCTATAATAATAAAAAATAGTGTAAGGGCTGAGGCGATGTGTGCTGAAAAGATACAACGTATAATACAAGCGGTTATTCTTGGTTTGGTGATGGGGTTGGCAGGAATGGGAATGCTAAAGACAGCATTTCTTTTGCAGTTTGCAATGATGGTTATGTTGCTTATAGCAGGCTTTACCGGATTTTGTCCAGGGCTGGCGATCCTTAAAAAGATTTTTCCTGCTTGCAAATGTGAAGAGAATAAATAATTTTTTAAAACAAAAGTTTTTTCACAGAGAGTTTGGGTAAAAAATAAAATAGGAGAATGAATTTTATTTTTCTCCAAAGAAGAAAAATATATAAAAAGGATGAGAAGCAATATGTCAAATATTTCATATAAAGATGCGGGAGTGGATATCGATGCGGGCAATGCATTTGTGGAAGCGATTAAGAGTGATGTAAAATCGACTTTTGATAGCAATGTGATCGGAGGGATTGGCTCTTTTGCGGGAGCATATGCGCTTCCTTCCGGTTATAAAGAGCCGGTGATTCTTTCTGCAACTGATGGAGTGGGGACAAAACTTAAGATTGCGATAGAAAGCGGAAGACTTCAAAGCGTAGGGATTGATCTTGTAGCAATGTGTGTCAATGACTTAATCTGCAATATGGGAACCCCAATGTTTTTTTTAGATTACTACGCTACAGGCAAACTTATTCCGCAAAATGCAAAAGATGTGGTTGCGGGTATCGCGGAAGGATGTCGCAGAGCTGAATGTGCTCTTGTGGGCGGAGAAACAGCTGAAATGCCCGGAATGTACAACGAAAATGATTTTGATCTTGCAGGATTTGCGGTTGGTATCGCAGAAAGAAGCGAGATGGATACGGTAAACAACGTAAGAGAAGGTCAAATTTTGATCGCGCTTCCAAGTTCAGGTGTACATTCCAATGGGTATTCGCTTGTCAGAAAACTTTTTTTTGATAAATTGGGTATGGATTTAGATACGGAATTTGAAGGCAGACCGCTTGTGGAAACACTCCTGGAGCCTACACGTATCTACGTCAAAGAGTTTAAAGCCAATAAAAAATATATTAAGGCGTTAGCGCATATTACGGGGGGAGGTATTGTAGAAAACCTTCCCAGAGTACTTCCCGAAGGCATAAAAGCAATTGTTAACAAAAATGCTATCCGCACACTTCCTATTTTTGATTTCATGGGCAAATATGTAGATGAAGAAGAGATGTATAGAGCATTTAATATGGGTGTAGGCATGATATGGGTTGTCGAAAAAGAAGATGTCAACAGTGTATTGGCAAATACTGACGGCTATGTGATCGGCCTATTGGCAGAGGGCCAAAAGTGTGTAGAGCTGGTCTGAAGGCAGCCCAACTATTCATCCCGTTCATTTGGCAGAGAATTTTCGAAATAACAGAACTTTTTATCTCAAAAATTCTGTTATTCCAATACTTCTTTGTCGAGTTCTCCCTGTTTCCATTTTGTCAGATAACTATCTAAGTTTGCTTTGACATCCCCTTGCAAAACATATAGACCAATCAAATTAGGCAATGCCATACCCAACATAAGCAAATCTGAAAATTCTAGCAGTGTAGAAGCACTGGCAACAGAGGCAATTATGATAAAAGAGATAAAGATAAGTTTGTAGCCCAAGGTGTATTTTTCTCCAAATAAATAAGTCCACGAACGCTCTCCGTAGTATGACCAAGAGATCATGGTACTAAATGCAAAAAGTACGATAATAAATGATAAGACGGCAGGAAACCAAGAGATTACTGTTCCGTATGCAGCCGCAGTAAGTGCAGCCCCTTGCTTGGTGGCTACCAGGTCGGCAAATGCGCCGCCTGGATCATATACTCCTGTTGTAACGATAACAAGTGCTGTCATTGTGCAGATAACAATCGTGTCTATGAAAGGCTCATAAAGTGCAACCATGCCTTGTCTTACGGGATATTTTACTGAAGCA
The DNA here is from genome assembly GCA_002742845.1 of Sulfurovum sp. UBA12169. Taxonomy (NCBI): domain Bacteria; kingdom Pseudomonadati; phylum Campylobacterota; class Epsilonproteobacteria; order Campylobacterales; family Sulfurovaceae; genus Sulfurovum; species Sulfurovum sp. UBA12169. The sequence continues at coordinate 393,552 of DLUH01000005.1, forward strand.
GTTGAATGCACGATAGCCGCTGAGCCTATTCCCGCTTCGCTGGAAAATGCAGCCCGTTTAAATCCCTGTACAATCACCCCGATCAGTCCCCCGGCCGCAGCATCGGGAGCAAATGCTTCATAAAAAATAACAGAAACAGCATGGGGAACCGCAGAAGCATGATGAATCAATATCCATAGAGAGGTGATTAAATAAATTAACACCATCAGGGGGACAATAGCCTCAGCCGTGTGGGCTATGCGCCTAATACCACCAATGATTACAAAACCAACAACGGTTGCCATTATCAGTCCAAAGACAATAGGGTAGTGCTGGAAGAAAGGAATACGTTCACTTAGGGCACCCATTGCCTGGGAGGTTTGAAAGGCATTACCCGCACCCAATGAGGCACCGATGGCCAAAAATGCAAAGACGGCTGCAAGAATATTGCCTGTTTTGGCATAACCTTTGGACGCCAAACCCAAAGAGAGATATTGCATTGCGCCACCCATAATACGCCCATCAGGTCGTTTCTGCCGATAGATTTGTGCAAGCGTAACTTCGGTAAATTTGAGTGTCATGCCAAAAAATCCTGCAAGTATCATCCAGAAGGTAGCACCGGGTCCGCCTACGGAAATAGCAATAGCAACCCCGGCGATATTTCCCAACCCCACGGTCGCAGAAAGTGCGGTAGTGAGTGACTGAAAAGGAGTGATCTCTCCGATATCATCAGCTGTTTTGTATTTTCCTATGATGATTTTAAAAGCATGAATGAACATGCGAATATTGATAAATCCGAAACGAAAGGTAAGAAATACACCGCCCGCTATGAGCCATGCTACGATAAAAGGCATAGAAGCTCCTTCTGCTTTTCCAATAAAAATATCAAAAAAGAAAAATGAAGCCAAAAAACTATTGATTTGTTCAAATATACTATTCATTCACATGCACTCTCCCACTTTATAAATTATTATACACGGTAACGCTTAAAGCGGTTCTAAAGCGAATGAAATTAAATTTTTTATTTAATTTCATGTTACTATTGACAAATAATGCGCTTTTGATTATAATTGCATTCCTTTTTAAGGTAACGGAGTGTAGCGCAGTCTGGTAGCGCACCTGGTTTGGGACCAGGGGGTCGAAGGTTCGAGTCCTTTCACTCCGACCATGTACAGATCTTTAATAAACAATATAATTAAAAAACCAATGATGGTGGACGTAGTTCAGTCGGTAGAGCACCAGTTTGTGGCACTGGGTGTCGCGGGTTCGAGCCCCGTCGTCCACCCCATTAACATTGAGAACCACCTAAAGAAGAAGCGCTAGTAGCTCAATTGGATAGAGCATCAGACTTCGGATCTGAGGGTTAGGGGTTCGAATCCTCTCTGGCGTACCATAAATAGAGAGTTCAATTATATTGATGCGTTCGTAGCTCAGCTGGATAGAGCACTCGCCTTCTAAGCGAGCGGTCTCAGGTTCGAATCCTGACGGACGTACCACTTTTCTTAATTGTTAAGAATCACATGCGGATGTGGTGAAATTGGCATACACGCTAGACTTAGGATCTAGTGCTTAACGGCGTGGAGGTTCGAGTCCTCTCATCCGCACCATGCACAAAGCCCTAAAATACGGGGTTTATAAAGTATTTTGCAAAGCGAGGGGATACCTTAGGGGATACCGACTTTAAAAAAACACTTCTTTTTATTAAAATTCAATCTTTTTTTATCATTCAATAGTTACTGTTCAAAGTTATCATTAATTTAAAAAACTCCAAAATTATTAATCAAAATGCACACCCTTTTTTATTGCGCCAAATACCACAAAAGTCAAAATTTTCTTTGTCTCCAAAAAAAGGTATAACAAATCAGCCGATTTCAGTCAAAAAACGTACCCCATGCCATCATTAAAAACATTCGGCCACACCGAACGATATGACATATTGTCCCCTCAAAAATCAATAAAAAAACTATCTGCAAAAAAACGGTTCAAAATTAGCATTATTTTGAAAAATCCCAAAAAAATCAGTCACTAATCGGCCATAATCGGTCACATTTCAGTCAAAACGCACACTTATTTTTTATTTTTGCCAAAAGCACCAAAACGTTACTTTTCCCCCATTGCTTCTTGCTGCTACCTGCTCGGAAATAAATCCGAATAAGATTTTTAAAATCGGTTTGCATAAAATCAGGGGTAGGGTGTCGGTGTTTACGTTATAGATTTGTAAGGATTTGCCTGTCCCTTTAGTCAATATTTGTAAAGATAAAGAATAAAACCAAATTTAATAAAAAATTAGTATTAAATATTTTTAAATTTAACTTGTAAATATTTATTTTTTGGTCTGATTTTTTCATTCTCAGCTCATTGCATTGATTATTTCATGTCAGGTGCAAATCCGCATTTTTTCTTTTCTGCCGCTATTTTAATAGCGTTATATTCACCTTTCATTCTTGCTATCTGCTCTTTTTCATCATCCCCTAAAGCCAATAAGAATAATGCCGGCCAAAAGATAACTACACCTGCTGTCATTGCAACAGCGTCCTTTGTATTTGTTGAATTTTGCTGTCCCGCCAACGCTGCTGTTTTTTCGTTAATCCTAAATATTTCCTCTTTTAACTGTTCGCATGTATAGCTTTCATATTTCAATGGCGAAACATAAGAAGCCTTAATACTGTCCGCTCTTTGTGCGCACCCTGCAAATAATATTGCAAGCACCCCAAAAATATAAATAGATTTTTTCATGCACTCCCCCCCCTGATATACAAAAAATAATTAATTCTTAATCATATCATCATCTTTGTACAATCGTCTTGATTTAAAACAAGTTCAAGTAAAAGCTTTACTATCCTAATGACAAGATTATTTTTTCTTTGTAATGTCGATATACCAGCTTGAAAGTGGCTACATTCAAAATTAACATTATTTAAAAACATAGTTATATGGAAAAAAAATATTTTCCAGTTTATTAACATAATTTATTATTCACAAAACGCTTCACCCAACTTAACAAAGCCTTGATTCTGTAATACTTTAGTATAATCAACTACTTTGACATAAATTTTTTCGCCTCTTAATCCTTTTTCATAGGCAACTTGGCATACATATTCTGCATAACCGTTTCGGTTACTGCCATCATCATATACCGCAACATAAAAATACCTATCCCCGTTCCAAATAGCATCTTGTACTATTTTCTCTTTTTCTTTCATGTGTGCTAAAAAATCTTTCTTGAGCGGTGCAATTATTTTTTCTTTTTCTTGCTTTTCTGTCTCTGCTTTTCTTTTCGATTCTCTTTCTCGGACCATCTTTAGTCTTTCTTCTTTAACGCTTTCTTTGTAGCCTTCTTTTATAGTATTAAAAACATTAAGCAATACTAAGACAAACCCTAAAAATATAATTGTTTTAATTGTCCATCTTATTTTAGTCTTTGTTGTCATTGTATTCCTTTTCTCCCTCTGCTATTTTCCATTTCTATTCCCTTCTTTTGCTAACTTTGAATTTATGACAATACAATGTGTCTTAAAAATAAACAAACCTACCGCTCTTTTTTTAATAATTGAATTTTGGCAGGGTGTCTTTCCTTCCTGCATCCTGAAGAGATGCTGTTTTCTCCATTTATATCCTTTTGCATGTTACTCATATTACTAATTTCTTACTGATACTTCGAAGTCGTTTTAGCTCTTTTATAAATGGATGTTTGTTGTGCATTATATTTAGAGGCAGTGTAGAACTATGAATAATTTCTTTCTCAATAGATTCTGCTTCATCTTTAGAGGTGCAAAGACTAAACTCAATTGACATTTGGTCTATGATGGTGTTTACAGTATCTTCATCATCCATAGGCACCTTTGCAAGTCCACAAAGAGTTTGTCTAAATGTACTTAAAAATCCTGATTTCACAGACGATTTAGAATGCTTTTGACTTATATGCCAATCAAGCCTTTGTCTCATGTTTTTAGCAATACCAACATATACAAAATATCCAAAACCATCTTTATATTCGCAGCCATCCATTGGTACATTAAGTAGATCAACCAAAGTCTGTGGCATATACCATTTATAGACACCTGGGTCAGTGGAGATTAAATTTAAGACCTCTTTATTTCTAAGTGTTTCAGCTAGCATAGTATTCCTTTTTTCTCCTACAAATCATAAAACTTATCAACAAACTTCACTATCTTGTCCAGTACCCTAGGAACGATGGTTCTACGTTCCATGTACTTTGGTGTAAAGTTCAACGTTTTGGCTACATCATCTTTTAGAGGCACTCTCTCTTCGTAGATGTAGGTATCGACTACTTTTCTGACCTCTACACAATTCAAGTTCTCTTCTTTGCATAGTGCATCATAAGCAATATCTTTTTCTTGCTCCCAGAACTTCTCAAACTCATTTTCAATGTTGTCTGAGTCATTTATGTGTAACATGTTTTCATTGATGAACTTTTCAATGAGCTCTTTTTTGCTTCTAAGATGCACTTGTCCTTCCATGATCCCAAGAATATTCTTTTTATGTGTCTCTTTATCTTGCTCATCCGCATCTTTGTATCTGGCAAGGAGTACCAGTATGTAAGTTACATTTATCTCATCTTTGTGTATCAGTTCCAGCTCAAAGTCTACATCTTCAAGGATGGATACTTTTTCGCTGCCTTCACCTCTTTCACCTTTTATCTTCTCGTACAAGTCAAGATACTTGGATTTATAGTCCTCAAACATCTGCTCACTCATGGACAGATCAGACCATTTAAAATCACTGAATCCTTCGAGAATGTTTTTTAGCCTCATTATCTCTCTAAAGGCTTTGATAAACTCCAACTGCTTCTCTTCACCTTGCTCTTTTAAAGTATCAACACTGTTTACACTAGGAGCTATTTTCATTAACTCCAAGAATGCTTCGTTAAATTTTGTTACGTACTCATCATACGGTTGCATCAAAATGATGTCTTTGGCATCTTTGTTTGAGAATAGGGCTATGGCATCATCAGTATTTTTCTTCAGGTTTCTAAAACAAACGATGTTGCCTTGCGATTTTTTCTCGTTGAGTATCCTGTTTGTTCTTGAAAATGCCTGTATAAGTCCATGATACTTTAGATTTTTATCTACATACAATGTGTTTAGTGAAGGACTGTCAAAGCCTGTTAAAAACATATTGACAACGAGAAGTATATCTATCTCTCTGTTTCTTACTTTCTTAGAGATGTCGTTGTAGTAGTTATAGAAGCTTTGAGAATCTCTTGTGCTGAATCTGGTGCCAAACATAGCGTTGTAGTCACCTATGTAGCCTTCAAGCTTGTCTCTGCTGTGTTGGTTGATATGTGACTCATCAATAGCAGCACCATCAGCTTCATCAATCTCATAAACACCATTGGCATCCTTGTCATCTTCATTTGCACTGTAAGAGAAGATGGTGGCTATTTTTAAATTATGCTTTTTGCTTTTGAAGAGTTCATAGTATCTTGTGAGCATATCGACACTGCTCACGCACATCATTGCCGTAAACTCCTTAGAATGCGTTTTTCTTGGGTGGTTAGCTATGATGTAGTCCGTTATCTTTTCTAGCCTCTGTGGGCTCTCTAGAAGCTCTTTAGTGTCTATGTCTTCTACATCTATGTCGATGTTAGTAGCACTGTCCTCTTTTTCTTTGTATCTACCCACATACTCCACCGAGAATTTTAAAACATTGTCATCACTGATGGCATCTGTGATCACATACTTATGCAGGCAATCATCAAAGAGTTCTCTGGTGGTTCTTTTTCCCAGTTTATTGCCTACTGCATTTTCAGCAAATATCGGAGTACCTGTAAAGCCTATCATCTGGTTTTTGGTGAAGAATTTGGTGATGTTCAGATGTGTCTCGCCAAACTGGCTTCTATGGCACTCATCAAAGATAAAGACGATGTGCTTGTCTTGAAGCTTCTTCATTCTTTCTAGGTACTGTTTCTTGCTTATGGCGGTGTTTAGTTTTTGGATAGTGGTGACGATGAGCTTTGTATCATCACCAAACTGCCTGACAAGGGCTTGGGTATTATCTGTTCCGTCAACCGAGCCGTCACTGAAGCTGTTGAACTCTTTGGTGGTTTGGTAGTCCAAGTCTTTTCTGTCGACCACAAACACCACTTTGTCAACATGAGGAAGTTTCATAAGTATCTGAGCTGTTTTAAAAGAGGTGAGGGTTTTACCACTACCTGTCGTGTGCCAGATGTAGCCATTTTTATTTGAATTCTGAACTCGGTCTATAATGGCTTCTGTGGCATGGAACTGATAGGGGCGCAGTACCATCAGTATCTTTGGTACTTGGGCGAGAACGATGTATTTACAGATCATCTTGGAGACATGGCATCTCTCTAAAAAGACATTGGTGAACTCTTCAATATTTGTGATGTTTTTGTTGTTTTTGTCTGCCCAGAAAAAGGTTTGCTTGAAGGATTGTTTACGGTTGTTGGAGTAGTATTTGGTATTTACCCCGTTACTTACGACAAATATCTGCACATAGTTAAACAGAGCATTATTAGAGCCATAAGAGTGTCTTTGATAACGGTTGATCTGGTTAAAGGCTTCTTTGATCTCCAAACCTCTTCGCTTTAGTTCTATCTGCACAAGCGGCAACCCGTTTATGAGTAGAGTCACATCATATCTATTTTTATACGAGCCATCTACTGTGACTTGATGTGTGACTTGAAAAAGGTTTTGGCACCAGTGCTCAGAGTCTAAGAACTCGATGTATTTGCTCGTGCCATCATCAAGAGGTAATACAAATTTATCTCTGAGTATCTTCGCCTTTTCAAACACGGAGCCTTTGTTTAAGTGGTTGAGCACTCTTTTAAACTCATTGTCGCTCATCGTGAAGGTATTGTGCTTTTCGAGTTGGGTTTTTAGGTTTGCTTCAAGGGCGGCATCATCTTTGATGCTGACACTCTCGTACTCTAAGCTTATGAGTTGTTTGACAAGGTTCTCTTCTAGTACAGCTTCGCTTTGCTTGCTCAACATAAATCCTTAGTTGTTATTTAAAAAATCCGATACAAAACCATTGTCTTTTAGAACTTTCATAATGCCCCTCAAAAGATAGTTATTCACAAATCTAATAGTATAAATCCTACCACCCTCAGTCACAGGTACAACAATGTTTTTGTCTTTGAGCTTACCCATAACCACCGCTTTTTTCTTTGAGTCTGTTATTCCTAAAAATTTCAGTTCCTCTGACTTCATCGCCATATCATCTTTGTTTATTAGATACTCTAATATTTTAAACTCTTGGTCTGTAATCTGTTTACTCTCTCGTGCCAGAATCAAAGTAGGTAAAAGGATTTGTTTTTTAACATACTCTTTATTGAGTAAGGAATCTATCTTTTCTATCTCATTTTTGAGTCCGAGAAGAAAGTATTCACACCAAGCTAAAATATCATCACTTTTGAGGGAATCTGCCAAAGAAAGCATGTCGTAGTATTTATCTCTATCTGTATAAAAGACAGATGAAGGATTGATGAGTCTTCCATTTTTGACTTGAAACCCTAGTTTGATTAAAAAAGCATAGTTGAGTAACCTGCCCATTCTACCGTTACCATTATCGAACGGGTGGATAAACTCAAATCTATGATGAGCAATGGCGACCATTAGAAGCTGATATTGCTCTTTGTGAGGAAAATTAATAAATTCAATGAATTTTTCAAAATACTCTCTTAAAACAAAATGATCTGGCGGAGTATGTCCAGAACTTTTTATCTTGACATTATGTGTTCGAAGTTCACCTGGATTTTTTGAACCTTCTCCACTTGGCGGTGGAGTTAGGTTTTTTGTCAAAATTTGATGAATTTCTGAAATAAATGCACGATTGAAAAGTGTGTCTTCATCTGTATGCTCTTCAATGAAATCGATGGCATTTTCCAAATTTTTAATTTCATCATCGCTTTCATCAGATACATTTTTTTCAATGATTTTTTCTACATATTCTGAAAGTGTTGTATTGTTCCCTTCTATTCTAGCTGAACCTAATGTTTCTAAAATGTGAAAAATATCTTTTAACTGAAAAAAAATGTGTGGGGGGACATCACCGCCAAGTCGCTTGGTTCTAAGTTTCTCTAAATCTAAAATAATATTGGCTAAATCACTACCCCAAGAAGGGTCTGGTATGATGATCTCTTTCATATTACTTCCTTTTTTATTTTTAGCTACTTCCAGTTTATGGATCAGAAGAGCCCATTATAACGCATATTTTATTATTTATTATTATTTTATTACTTGCCTTTTTTTAAGTGCACTACTTCCTCATGAGCGCTTTTTTCACACAAACATCTGCTGTAACAGAGCTTTTTTAAACTGTTTTGTAGATTCTAGCTGTTGCTCTATCTGTGAGATTTTTGTGTCTAGCGATGAGAGAAAATTTGCTATTTTTGTTTGTTCTTCAATGGATGATGGAATTGTTATTTTTATACCGCCCATAGTGTTATTCATCAACTTTGGGTTTCCGACATAGGAAACATGTTTTTTAGTAACAGAGTTTAAAATTTCGGCTATAAACTGATTGGCGTATCCTTTATCGCTTTTCAATACGCCACATACATTTGTACAATAGAACTTCCCTCGTCTTAAGTTTGCATCTCCCGCATTCGCTCCGTCTGTTGTCCAAGTTATGCAATCTTCAAATAAATATTCATTGTAATAGCCAGTTAACCCATTATTTTTAGTTTGAGATGAATACACTGGATATTGAAAATCATCATTTTTTTCTTGTGACATCATAGGAACAGCAAGGACATTCCCTCGAGTTATTTCAAAAATTTGACTTATTTTCCTCTCAACCCACTCCGAAAACTCACCCCCATCATCATCTCTAAACCGAATCTCTTGAGAGAATATCTTCTGCATCACACCTTTTTTGTACTGCTCAAGGAGTGCTTTCTTTTTGGTGAGCTGTTCTATCTTGGTATCTACTGAGGTTAGGAATGATGCTATCTTTTCTTGCTCTTGTTTTGAGGGTAAAGGTATAGGCATCTTTATAAAGTCATTATTAGTAATATTCATTCTATCGCTTCGTGCGCCATAATTTGCAATATTATTCATATACCTATGCCATTTTGTAGTATGAAAATACCTTTCTATAAAATCAAGATTTACAATTGTATCTTTTATTTTAAATACAGTATACAAGGGCGACATAACACCTGTGGCTAAATGATTTCTGTTTAATGGGCCTACCGGAGCAAAATTTGAAATTCTTGGATTGTAAATAAAATCATCTTTGTTGACAATATAATATCCTTCTAAATTATTTTGATTTGCTATGTCTTTATCAAAGTAATCTCTTTGAGACACTATTCCATTAATTGCTGAATTTGTAAAAACTTCATTAGACTGATTATCTTTATTCTTTTTGGCACTTCGAAAAGAAATACTTCCCAACCTCTTCTCTTCCCACTCTCCACTAAACTCTTTAAATCGTAACTTTGGCACATTCATCTTTTCGCTCATCTCAAACCTCAAAACGGCGTAGCGATACCAAGCTCACCGCAAAACTTTGCAATGTTCTCATCTGTTAGCTTTATCTCGCTCTCTAGGGCTCTAAGGTCGTTGGATACAGCTTCAAGGTCAATGGGCTCTTCCTCTTCAAAAGTATCTACATATCTAGGGATGTTTAAGTTGTAGTCATTCTCTTTTATCTCATCCATGGAAGCTAGGTACGAGTACTTCTCTATTTCACTTCGATTTTTGTACGTATCTACAATCTTTTCTATGTTCTCTTCAGTCATGTAGTTTTGGTTCTTCGCTTTCTCGAACTCATTGGAAGCATCGATGAAAAGCACATTTTCAGAGTCCTCTCTACACTTTTTAAATACCAAGATACAAGTAGGAATAGTAGTACCATAAAAGATATTTGCAGGCAGCCCTATAACGGCATCAAGGTAGTTTCTGTCTTCTATCAGGTACTTTCTTATATGCCCTTCAGCAGCTCCCCTAAAGAGTACCCCATGAGGAAGCACAACCGCCATAGTACCGTTATCATCTAGGTGATGTATCATATGTTGTACAAACGCGAAGTCTGCTTTGCTTGAGGGAGCCAATTTTCCATATTGTGAAAATCTATCATCACTCATGTGCAGAGGGTTTGCTGACCAGTTCGCTGAAAAAGGAGGATTGGCAACAATGGCTTCAAACTTATCATCCATGTGCTGAGGGTTCTCAAGTGTATCTTCTTGCTTGATGTCAAACTTTCTGTAATGGACATCGTGCATTATCATGTTCATACGGGCTAGGTTATAAGTGGTACGGTTAAGCTCTTGCCCGTAAAAGTTACTCACATCTTCAACCTCTTTAGCAACACGCAAAAGAAGCGAACCACTCCCGCAGGTTGGGTCATACACTGATTTGAGTTTAGTTTTTTTGTTAGTGACTATCTTTGCTAAGATTTTTGATACTTGTTGAGGAGTATAAAACTCCCCAGCCTTTTTACCAGCCCCAGAAGCGAACTGAGCAATTAAATATTCATAAGCATCACCGAGTACATCTCTGTTGGTATTTTCAAGCTCAAAGTTAATCTTGTCAAGGTGAGATAGTACTTTTGAGATGAGAGTGTTTTTGGCTTCTTCTGTTTTACCCAGTTTGGTAGAGGTCAAATCAAGGTCTTCAAACAGATGCCCAAAGTCATCTTCACTTTCATGTCCCATAGTGCTTTGCTCTATGTTCCTCAGTATCCCCGTAAGGTCTTCTAGGATGAAGTTATTTTTATCTGAGTTTCCTCTCTTGGCAACCGCAGAAAAAAGCTCAGAGGGCTTGAGAAAATAACCCAGTGACTCAATGGCATCTTCTTTGATAGCTTCAAGGATCTCTTTACCGTCTTCACTATTCTCATCAAGACTCGCATAAAGTAGTCCATCTTCTTTGAGTAGGTGGTCTGCATAGTTTTCTATCTTCTCAGAGAGGTACTTGTAAAAGATAAATCCAAGTATATAATCACGAAACTCATCAGCATCCATCTTGCCTCTAAGTGTATTCGCTATGTTCCAAAGTTGTTGTTCTAACGCTTTTTTTTGCTCTTCGCCCATATGCTTTTAGTCCCTGTTGTGTATACGTCTAAATATTTTACAGTAATTTAAAATAATGATGCTTTTTGCCTAGTATTTTTTTCAATTTTTATCAGTAATACGAAGATATGTTTCAAAGCACGCAATTTTTTACATAAATATGCACAAAAAAGAACAAAATCGTCACATTTTTTTAAGATGATTTGAAGAGTAGTGTAAATTTTAGCTCTTTTCAAACAGACACGAAAATAGCATTAAACACCGTAAATGCGTATACTTTTAAGGAGTTTTGCCTGTATTTTGTACCTAAAATTTGACACCTTTTCGCGAAGTTTTAAAAATTTTCTTTTTTGAAGGTTTTCAATAGGCTTTTTACTCTCTGGATATTACCTTCAGATGTATTAATAAAATAGGCAGTATGACGACCTATAAAGCTTGGAACACTAATAACATTTACTTTATATTTATGCCTAAGTTCATAGATTTCATTGCGTACCCTTGAACTAGTACCGTCAAGCTTACAAAAATGTCCTAATACGATGTCTCCATGATGCAAAGCTTTAAGTACCAAGTAAATCCTTTTTCTCATGCTATCTCCTTTCCATTTTGTAAGTATTAATGCAAAATCGCTGTACACCCCCAAAATAGGGGCTTAGCTGGGTGTTGCTGTGTAAAAAAGTATTATTAACTTACGCGCGCGTACGCGCGAGGCTAAATCTTTTCTATCTTCACGCTTACCCCTGTAGCTTTTTTGATGCTCTTTTGTATCTTTTCCGAAAGTTTGTCCAAATCTTTTAATTTGTATCCTTTCAGGTATGAGCCTTTAAAGACAAACTCTAATCTCATCACTACATCATCATTTTTAATTTTCTCTTTTTTGAATTTGTTGTAAATTTTAATATCCATCTTTTGGTTAGCTCCTTTCTCTTTTGGTGTTTTCCAGTAGGTCGTAAGTCCGTACCTAAACGGTTTTCTATTCTTGGACAATGCCTTTATAATGCCTTTGGGTATCTCTTCCAAATAATCTAGGGCTATGTCTATCCTTGTAACTCGCGCATACATCAATTGGTTTTCTAACTCTCTAAACGTTTGAAGCAAGAGGCGGGAACGTTCATTATACCCGTGAAGCCCTGCAAATTCTAAAGTTTGCCTATTCGGTGTAACTGAAAAGGTTTTAAGCGGTAATCTCAATCCCAAATAGGTGTGTATAATCTTGGCTTCCTTGATGTTCTGTTTCAAAGATTGTCCAAACGCATCACTCCATAAAATAGGACTGAATACCGCTTTACTCTTTACAGTTTGTACGCTATAATCTTGATGGTAAATGAAGACCGCTTCCAGCTGTTCTGCGCTAAGGTTTAGAGAGTCTATTTTAGCTCTCTTGTACCTCATAAGTATAGGGCTTCATGAGTGCCCTTACTTTGGCTTTAAAGTTCTTGTCCAGTCGATAAATACCGATACTGACTTTTTTGCCATTTCTTTTTGTGACTTCTTTTGTTTCAGTATAAAAAATAATATCTTTTACATAGTCATAATCCACTCTCAATAAAATAGAAAGTTTTATTCTTATTCGCTTTCTGATTACATCTGCTAAATTGATGTGCTCAAATATTTCTTTGGAATAAAAGCTACATAGTCTATTATCATCATTGAGTGCCATTGATAGAATACGCTTTTCAAGCGGTGTGAAATTGATATTTTTCATTTTTCACCCTCGATTGCAACCATGTTCGCTTCAATAAAGGCTTCAATATCGCTTCTTTTGTAGCGTATGTATTTTCCGATTTTAGAATAAGGCAGATTGATATTTGCCATTCTCCATTTTGCCAGCGTGCTTTTACTAATAAAGTACTTTTCGGTAACTAGGTGTGGTGTAAAATATTCTTCTTGAATATTCATGTTTATTTCTCCTAATAATTAAATTAGGAAGACGGCGGGGGTGTTCGTGAGTCCGTGGCAAGCATTGTTACTTTGACTATAAGCACAAAGAATTACACTAAACGTAATTTTTTTAACAATAGGCTAAGTTTCTATCGTGTACAATTTGTACAAATGGTAGTTTAATTACTATTTTGACGAAAACTTTCCAATCAGTTATATCTTATAGTCGCCAAACTTGAAAAGATATAATGACTTTCAGGACTCGCGGTAAACCTTTTACTGCCTTCCTGAGTGTATTATAATGGAAAAGTAATTGTTTTTATTTGATTTATTTCAAAGTAAAGTAATAATTCCCTTGTTGCTTTTATTCCACGTCCTCAAAATCAACGTCTATAACCTCATCTATCTTTTTATAGCCCTCTTGGCTGCTTTTGTAGTGATTGATAGATAGATACTTGTTAATCGTGTTCACGTCTTTATGTCCCAATATCCCGCTCAAAACAACCGCTTCTGTTTTTTGTTCTGCCAGCATGGATACTAAAATGTTCCGCATGTAGTGTGGGCTTAGCTTATCAAATTTTTCAAGTTCGAGATTTGCAAAGATCAATCCTTTTTTCGTTCCGTTGTATCGCTCTAAAATCTCTTTTAATTCGCCCGTAAAGGTATCGTTCCATCTTAACCCCTCTATGTATTCAATCTTCTTTTCTTTGGCTTTAAGCACCGTGTAGGCTTGATATAACGGGTTATCGTTGCAATGCTTCAAAGCAAGATACTTAATGAGATTTCTCATCTGCCTATCAATGTTTGATATTTTTTTTCCAGTCGTCGGGCTTTTAAACACTAAGCCTCTTTTGGTATCGTTTATTTTTAATAGCGGCTCTTTGATAAAAGACGGTAATTCGTATTTTTGTTTATCGTCGTTTTTTGTATCCTCTATCCAGTAGTAATTATTTGTAAAGTCGATATTCTCCCATTTAAGCGTTAATACTTCTGTCTTTCTTCTGCCAGTAAAGCTAAACAAAAAGAGGGCTTTATAAAATGGCTCATCCTTGTATAGCGTGATGATGCCTTGATACACTTGGTTGAATAGTTCTGTCGCATCTGTGACTATCTTCTTTTGGTTTGGCACTTTTACCGTTATCCATGCCGCGGGGTCTTCCTTTAAGTATTTATTTTTCATGGCAAATCTAAAAAGGGGCTTCAGCACTTCCAGTACGGTCTTTTGTGTTCGCGGTTTTAACCCTCGTTCTCCCATATCATGCAAAATCTTTTTAATGTCCATTTCTCTTAATTTGTCTATCTTCTTTTTTCCGATAGCGTTCTTGATGTAGAGGTTATAAATATACTGTTGCTTTTTTGTCCATGATTTCGTTTTATCCAGCGTTTCAAAGTAAAAATCAAAGAGCTTATCAAGGTTAATATTTGATGATGAGGTGTAGCCCGCTTCAATGTCTGTTTTAATCCGTTCGAGTTTGTCTTTTGCTTTTTTGTCCGTTAGTTTGTCGGTTTCGCTGTGTCCTAAAATCTTTTTTTGTAATTTTCCGTCTATTTTGCACCACATGAGATATTTATATCCCTTTGTGTTGTCTTTGGTTTTACTTTTATAAAGGCCAGGATATTTTGTCTGCTTAAAGTCTTTTAAATCAATAGCCATTTTTTTACCTCTCATTTGGGGGATACTTTGGGGGATACCAGCATGCGGAATTATTATACATTCTAAGAAATTAATATAAACTTCAAAGCCCGTAAATACGTGGGGTTTTACATGATGATAGATTGTAGTAAATCAATAGTAACTAAGTTCGAGTCCTCTCATCCGCACCATCTTATACTTCAATACAATCTAACAAAATCTAAAATATCTTATAAAATCCCCTTAAATACGAGCTTTGAAGCCTATTGTTAATTTATTACAGTCTAACTTAATTCAACAGAAGCTATAATTTTTTACGGTAACTCACGCCAATTCTAATCACAAGTGCAATTCCACCTCAATCAAGCAGATAGAACTTTCGTAAATTCTTTTAATTTTTTGAATGTTGTTTTTTATTAGCCTCTCACAATTACTTCTCAGAAATTACACTTATTGTTAGATAAAATAAATCTCTTTGGCAGCTATGCCAAAAAACCCAAACTCTTGTAGGGCAGTGTGGGGGATGCATCATTTTGCTCAAAAAAAGAGTAAAGGTGCTTTTTGGAACACCAAAATGCCCAAAAATAATCTTTTTTCATCACAAAAAATATAAAACTTTACGACTTATGTGGTCGAGGTGAAGTTTTCGAGAATTTGCACAGGTGTAATTTCTTATCAAAAATAATAGTATAATGATTTTATTATTCCAATGTTAGGATGTGAGGATGGATAAGACATTTGTTTTGTTTGTGGTTGTGGGGATAGGGTTTATTTATTTTATAACTTCTTTTATAGGCGAAATACAAAAAGAAGATGACAAATTTAGTAACACTGAATATGCACTGAAGCATAAATATGATAAATATTACAGTTTAGATAGTGTAGGCAGAGATATTTTAATATTTGCGGATGCAGACGAAAAAATACAAATCGAAGCATGGCAACACAGCAAACTAAAAAAAGAATTTCTAAAGCTTTTCCCTGATTTTGGTGAAATGAAACGTTTTGCAAATGAAAGAATCAGGGGTGATTTGTTTCAGACAAAACTTTTAAATGTGATCAATGAAACAGAAGGTCAATTTTTTGAAGGTACATTAAACGCAGAACAAGCCAAACAAAAGCTTGACTTGTTGAAGTAGTTTTTATTTAGACTGGATCCTTGTGCTATTGGTAGCAAGGATCGGTCATCTTATTTCTGTCCGCATACAAATATACCTCTACGCGTCTGTTGAGCGCTCTATTTGCTGCAGTATCATTCGGAGCTATAGCTTTATTGTAAGAACATCCTTTGGTTAAAGGACGGCCGTTCACAGCAAGTATATTGGCTACAGAGGCCGCTCTTCTTTCTGAAAGTCCTTGGTTGTACTCATAGCTTCCTTGGTTATCGGTAAAGCCTGCGACTCCCACTACGGTTTGCGGATAGTTTTGCAAGAGCTGTGCAACTTTGTTTACTTTATAGCGTGCATTTGACTGTAGGTTTGACGAATCAGTGGCAAACATCATGCGGTCTCTAAACATGATTTTTACATAATTATTTGTTTTTGAAACGATAATGTCTCTTTGCGGGTCAAGTACGGCAAGAGGATCATTGTCTACCCCCGTTCCTAGCGCACGAGCCACTTCATTGGCTTGCTGGTCTAAACTGTATCCGATTGCGCCACCTGCTGCAGCACCCAAAAGACCTCCGATAAGAGCTCTTTGTCCTTTGTCGTGCCCTTTGGTATTGTATCCTATCAGTGCGCCTGCTAATGCACCGGTTGCAGCACCTGTTTTGGTTCGATCATAACTTGTATCTTGTGTCAATCCGGGTTCGTTGTAACATCCGCTTAGCATGAATGCCACTAATGTAGAGGCAATCACAGGTTTTACTAATTTCATCTCTTTCTCCTTTAAAATGTATATAGTGCTTAATATTATTCCCAACCGCCGGTTTCTACAGGCTCTGGATTTTGATTATCTATTGCATGACCAATTGCGCCGCCGGCAGCCGCACCAAGAAGACCGCCTATAACAGCACGTTGACCTTGGTTGTCTCCCTTGGTATTGTACCCGATCACAGAACCTGCTAACGCACCCGTCACTGCACCTGTTTGAGTTGCATTGCTAGGAACAGCTTCTTGTCCCGTACAACCACTCAATCCGATCATGCATGCACTACCTGCAATGACAAACTTTACTATTTCGAGCTTCATTCATTCTCCTCAATTTAATTATATAATGAATAAATTATAGCATAGAAATGTGTCAAAATTGTGTCATTTCTTTTGGGACGTTATTTTTTCATGCCACTCAAAAAGAGTTTTTTCAAAACCTATCTGTTTTGTTTGGTAAAACTGTTTGGGTTTTGTGAGATAATCTTGTTTTATCCATCCTCCAAAATCATGAGGATAGAGATATTCATTCGCATGCGTTTTAATATGGGAGGGGATCGGGGTGACTCCCTCTTCTTTTAGGGTTTGCAGGGCATGATTTATGGCCATATAGGCCGCATTTGACTTGGGAGAAGAGGCAAGATAGATAACCAATTGAGAAAGGGTTATTCTTGCTTCGGGATAACCGATATGCTTAACTATGTTTAGCGCAGAACTGGAGAGATTGAGCGCGTGCGGATTTGCGTTGCCTATATCTTCACTGGCTAAGATAGCTAAACGTCTAGCAATAAATTCTGCGGGCTCACCCCCGTCCACCAGTCTGGATAGATAATAAATAGCCGCATCAATATCACTTCCGCGTATACTTTTTATCATGGCCGATGTTAGTTCGTAGTGATTTTCACTTTCTGAGCTTCCTGCCTGCATGCCATGAGGTCTTATCTGCTTGAGTGTATGAAGTGTGATTGGCGTTTCAATTGTGCTTGCAGTTTCAAGCAGATTTAACATGGCTCTTGCATCTCCTCCGCTTGAAAAAATTAAATATTTTCTTGCTTCTTCTTCAATAGCGATATTTTCTGCATTTAGTATTTTTTCAAGATAGGTTGCCATATCTTCTGTGCCTAGTGGCTTAAGTTCAATGAGATGAGAACGTGAACGCATTGCGGCAGTGAGCGAATAATAAGGGTTTTCGGTGGATGCTCCGATAATGAGAGCAGCTTGATTTTCCATAAAAGGCAAAAGCACCTCTTGTTGATTTTTGCTTAAGCGATGCACTTCATCGATAAAAATAAGCGGTTTTTGTAATGCATAGGCATAATCTTTGAAAATTTGGCGTAACTGTTCTATTTTGAGGGTCGTCGCATTCATCTCGTAAAACGGTTTTTCCAGTTTTGATGCAATGATGCGCGCAAGTGTTGTTTTTCCGGATCCGGGGGGGCCATAAAAAAAAGTGTGCAAAAGCGCATTGGCTTCAATTAACTTTCTCAGCGGTGAAGAAGGATGCATTAGATGAGGCTGCCCCATGAACTCATCCAATGTTTTTGGGCGATATTTGAGTGCAAAATTTGCCAACGACTATCCTTTTTTTTTGCGTTGATCTTTATCTTTGTTTTTATCTTTATCTTTGGCTTGATTTTGTTTGATTCTCTTCATAAATTTATGCACATCATCATACTCTTTTCGTGTAAAAAAACGTGTTTTATTTGTGGGAAGATTATTTAGCTCTATTCCTCCAAAAGCAACACGCTTAAGATCGAGTACTGCGGCATCAAAATGAGCAAAAAAACGTCTAAGTTCACGATTTTTGCCCTCTGAGATGGTTACCCTAAGTTTGGTGAAGTTTTGTCCGGCATGACGAATTTCATAGTGCGCAAAAGGGGCAAATTCCATACTGGTAATAGTGCTTTTGCTGTGGGCTCCGGCTCTCGCATCATCTAAAATAAGTCCTTTTTCCATCGCTTCCATCATTTCGCTGGTGATGGGCTTATCTATTTTGATGTTATAGGTTCTGTCCAGATTACTCTCCATGAGTGCTTGCGCCACCTCTGGAGTGTCTGTTAAAAGCAAAAGTCCTTCTGAGGCGTAATCAAGTCTTCCCACCGGGATAAAGTGTCTAAATTTCCCAGAAAGCTTGTGATAGATGGTTGTTCGTCCTCTGTCATCTTTTTTGGTGACCAGTACTCCTTTTGGTTTGTTGTACACAATGATCGTAAGTTCGGTACGCACCTTGATAGGTTTTCCCTTAATATAAATGTGATCCCCTTCTTTCACTTCATAGCTAAAACTTTTAAGAACCACTTTGCCAAGCGTAACTTCGCCTGCCTCTATGAGTTTGTCTGCATCACGACGTGAATATTTGGTATGATGTGAAATGTATTTGTTGAGTCTCATGTGCATTGTCCTATTTGCTTTTAATGCCGGCATTGATTAGATCATGGATGTGCAATACGCCGATGATTTTTCCTGATTTGTTCGTGATGGGTAACAGTTGTATACGTTCATTTTCTATGATTTCAAGCGCTTGACTTGCAAGCAGTTGGGTATCATGATAACTTTTTGGGTTTCGTGTAGCATAGTCTATGGCAAGATGTTCTAAGCTGAAAGATTCTTTCATTAATGCCCTTCGCAAATCTCCGTCACTAAGCAGCGCGCAGAATTTTCCTTCTTTATCGACGATAAGTACGGTGCCAAGTTTCCCTTCGCTCATGGTAACGATAGCTTCTTTAAGTTTTGTGTCATCGCGGATAATGGGCAGCGCTTCTGTACGCATGAGATCTTTAATTTTGATAAAGAGTTTTTTGCCCAATGTGCCGCCGGGATGAAAAGAAGCAAAATCTTCGTGCCTAAAGCCTCTTTTTTCCATCAGCGCCACAGCAAGAGCATCTCCTATGGCCATGGTAAGTGTAGTGGAGGAGGTAGGTGCAACATTGAGAGGGCAGGCCTCTTTTTCTACAGAGATATCTAAAAATACATCCGAATAGTATGCAAGTGAAGATTTTGGATTACCGGTTAGGCCTATCAGCGGAATTTCAAAACGTTTGATGTGTGGAAGAATTTTGGTAAGCTCTTCGCTCTCTCCGCTACTGCTGATGGCGAGCAGGGTATCTCCTTTGCTTATCATTCCTAGGTCACCGTGCAGTGCTTCAGTGGGGTGTAAAAAAAAGCTAGATGTACCTGTGCTTGCAAAAGTCGCAGCCATTTTTGCGCCCACTAAACCAGATTTTCCTACACCGGTAATAATAAGTTTTCCTTTTGTATGCATGATGAGATCAATAGCGTCTAAAAAATTTTTGTCAAGCCGAGCTGCAGCCCGCTCAAGTGCTTGCGCTTCAGTGTAGAATGTTTCTTTTGCGGTTTTTATGAGGTCCATTGTGTAGCCTTTGTTTGAATGAAAAATTATAGCATAAGGTAACTCTAAATAGAGAAGAAAGGTCTAAGAAGAGGGACGCCCACCTTTTTGAATAGGAGGGCGGATTGATTGGGACTAGATGATAAAAATTGTTGGAATAATAAGAGGATATCTTTTTTTGGTACGCACTACATGTTTTCTGACACTGGTTCTAATTTCATTTTCAATATTTCTGTGATCTTTTAGCGCTTCAGGCTTCATATTGAGCAGCATGGTTTCAAGAAGCAGTTCAATCTCTTTAGCAAATTTTTTGTCATCTTTGTCAGCCACAAGTCCATGGGAAGTAACAATCGGTTTTCCCACTACTTTTTGATTTTCCTGAGAGACCTGCGCAACGATATTGATAATACCGTCTTCGGCCAGTTTCTGTCTGTCTAGGACCACATCATTCTCAATCTTCATATTGTTTTGGTTGTCAATATATGTTTTTCCGTTTTTGACGGTTTTTACTTTTTTGATATATTTTGGTGTGATTTCAACTTGATCCCCGTCACTCATTAAGAGAATATTTCTCTCCTCTACCCCGCAACTGACAGCTGTTTTTGCGTGCTGGGCAATGTGATTGTACTCGCCGTGTACAGGCAAAAAGAATTTTGGCTGTATAAGCCTAAGTACGAGTTTTTGTTCTTCTTGTGCCGCATGTCCTGAAACGTGAATATCTCCAAACTCTTTATAGCGTACAGTCACTCCTGCTTTCATAAGGAGATTCATGAGCTTGGAAACAGAGGCTTCATTTCCCGGGATAGCGCTTGCAGAAATAATAACTGTATCGGAAGGCTTAAGTTTGATATGGCGATGTTCATCAGTCGCCATTCGGTTAAGTGCAGCCATTGTTTCTCCCTGGGAGCCGGTAGTAACAATAAGTATTTCATTGTCTTTGTATTTAGGAGCTTCATGCACCTCAATAAAGTGTTTATCGTCAATATCTATATAGCCTAAAGCTCTGGTTGTTTCGACATTTCTTTCCATAGAGCGTCCAATCACACAGATTTTTCTTCCCGTAGCAACCGCTCTTGTCATAGCCTGGTAGATGCGATGCATATTTGAAGAAAATGTTGACATGATTACTCTTCCCGCAGCAAGATCAAAGAGTGTATCAAATGTTTTGCCTACCACTGATTCACTTTTTGTAAACCCGGGATTATGAGAATTGGTGGAATCAGAGAAAAGACATAAAACACCTTTTGCTCCATAATAAGCATAACGATGCAAGTCTGCAGTATATCCATCGATGGGGGTGTGGTCTATTTTGAAGTCAGCAGTATGTACTATGGTTCCGGCAGGCGTTTCGATGGCAAGAGAACATGAATCTATGATAGAATGGGTCATATGGATCCATTCTATTTTAAGGTCACCTATCTCATATTGTTTTCTTTTGGTAATAAAGTTAAAATATTTTGCATCTGCTTTAAGACCATGTTCATTAAATTTATTTTCTATCATTGCAAGAGCCAAGGGTGTTCCGTATACGGGAAATTTTAACTCTTTAAAAAGATAAGGCATTGCCCCGATATGGTCTTCATGTCCATGCGTTATAACAATAGCTTTGATTTTGTCTTTAATCGTATGAAGATAAGAGAAATCAGGTACCAAAATATCTACGCCGTGCATCGTTTCATCCGGAAAACTCATCCCTACATCAATAATGATAGCAGTTGTTTCTGTTTCAAGTACTGCCATATTGCCACCTATTTCGCCAAGACCTCCCAGCGGCGTAAAGCGTATTTTTCCTTGACTTGAGATATCCAATTGCTTCCAGGGTTGCATTCTTGCATTTTGAATACGTGTATTTTCATTGATAGAGGCACGCATCTCTTCGCTTACTGTCGTAGAATTTTTTTTGCGATTTTTATTTTTGCTGCCGATATTTTGAGTATGGGTCTTTTGGCCGGGTTTGTTGCTTGAGTCCGGTCTCTTGTTCTGGCCCGGGTTTGCCTTGGTATTGGCATCTTGATTAATGTTTTGTTCTTGTATCGTTTGCGGGTTTATTTGATTTTTGTTTGGATTGGGTTTTCTGTTTGGATGTGATGTTCTGTTTGGGTTTTCACGTTCTGTCTGTCCATTTTGATTGGGATTTTTTGTCCGGTGGGGGTTAGGTCTTCTGTTGCGTTGTGATCTGCTTTCTTGATTTTCTTTTTTGTTGTTTATGTTTTCGTTGTCCATCTAAATAATCCTTTAATTCATTATATAAGTGATGATATATAGATGTCTCAGCCTCATGGGGTCGCAAGAGGGCGTCTAAGCCCAATTTGCTAAAAGTTTGCTCTATCATCTCTTGAGGAAAAGCAGACATGAGATTTCTCATAAGTTTTTTGCGCGGTTGCCCAAAAGCAATTTTGAGAAACGCTTCAAACTTTTCGTCATCCCTTGTCATCTCTTTTTCGATTAAAAGTACCGCGGAAGTTACTTTTGGCGGCGGCACAAATGCTTCAGGTTCAACCTCGAAACATACTTTTGCTTTGCCGGTACTGCCTGCAATAACAGAGAGGGCAGAAAAAGCCTTCTGTTTCACTCTGGCAGCAAATTTATCCGCCACTTCCTTTTGTACCATCACCAGTATTGACTGACAATGGGTATCTTTTAATGCCTTTAGGATGATATTGGTAGCAATATAATAGGGCAGGTTGGCCACCAGATGATAAGGTTCATCCAGCAAGCTCCCTGACTCCCAACGCTCAAGCACATCCCCGCATTCCAATTTGAAGTTCCCTTGATGAATGGGTGTTTCAAATAGCACGCTCAGATGCTCACATAATCTTTTGTCAACCTCAAATGCTGTGACATTTTTAGCTTTTATAAGCTCTTTGGTTAAATCACCTAATCCAGGCCCAATTTCTGCAACCCTGAGGCTGTCTTTGGGCATCGATTGGATGATTTTTTGTATATAGATATCATTTTTAAGAAAATTTTGACCAAATCTTTTATCCGCAAAATTAGCCAAATCCTTCTGAATCATACTATAATATACCTTTATAAACTATGCCAATGGATAATTTTTGTATAATTTTACCATAATTTTTAAAGGAAGATGACTAATTAGATGGATTATTTTGCAAAACGTATCATCCCCTGCTTAGATGTGAATGATGGAAGAGTAGTTAAAGGGGTGAATTTTATTGGATTGCGTGATGCGGGCGATCCGATAGAAGTTGCAAGGCGCTATAATGACGAAGGTGCGGATGAAATTACTTTTTTGGATATTGGAGCAAGCCATGAGGGTCGAGATACTATAGTGGACGTAGTAAAAAGAGTAGCACAAGAAGTATTTATTCCATTGACTGTAGGCGGCGGAATACGTCAATTGCAAGATATTTATAATCTTCTTGATGTCGGTTGCGATAAGGTTAGTATAAACTCTGCCGCGATTAAAAGGCCAATGTTTATAGAAGAGGGCGCCAAGCGTTTCGGATCCCAATGTATTGTGGTTGCTATTGATGCCAAAAGGGTGAGTGAAAGTAAGTGGCATGTCTTTACGCATGGCGGCCGGAACGATACGGGAATAGACGCATTTGCATGGGCCAAAGAAGCTTGTGAAAGAGGAGCCGGAGAGTTATTGGTGACCTCTATGGATGCAGACGGAACCAAGGCCGGGTTCGATAATGAACTTAACCGTAAAATTAGCGATCACGTTAATATCCCTGTCATTGCCAGCGGGGGTGCGGGCACAATGCAGCATATAGAGGAAGCATTCACTTTGGGGCATGCAGATGCAGCTTTGGCTGCATCTGTGTTTCACTTTAAAGAGATAGATATTATGGAATTAAAACACTATCTGCGGGCAAAACAAATTCCTGTAAGGATATAAGATGATTATCTGTGCCGGAGACAGTGAAAATTTTGATTTTGCTACGCCTGTAGGAATAGGAATGACAAATGTTGCGATCAATCTTACGAGACTATGTCTATTAAATCCTCCGGAGTTTATACTTTTTGTGGGAACAGCAGGAAGTTATGGCGAAAAAAAAATATTTGATATCATCGAATCAAAAACAGCGACCAATATTGAAAACAGTTTTTTTACCGGAACTTCTTATACTCCTATAGACAATGTAGTCTCAAGCGCAGAAGATGTTTCACGTGAAACCTTTGTGAACTCTTCAAACTATATTACTACTGATGACAAATTGGCAAAGCATTATATTGGCCACCATATTCATCTTGAGAATATGGAATTTTATGCTGTACTGAAAGTAGCTAAGGAGTTTCGGATCTCTGCAGGGGGAATATTTGTCGTAACAAACTATTGCGATACAAATGCACATAAAGATTTTTTAAAAAACCAAAAAAAGGCCATGATGAAACTTACCGCCTACATGAAAAATAGACTCAAATAACCATTTATAGTGTTTTGAACTAAATTTAAGATGATAAATAACAAAGAAAGAAAAATGAATAAAAAAATAATACAAGACTTTACCAAAGAAGAACTGAGTGAAATAATCAAGCCTTCTTTTAGGGCGAAACAGATATGCCATTGGATTTATCATAAATATGCAAGCTGTTTTGAAGAGATGAAAAATATCCCCAAAGAGATGCGAGAAAAACTCGAAAAAGAATATACACTGACTCCATTAAAAACTATTATGGTTCAAAACAGTAAAGATGGCAGCCGTAAATATCTATTTGAGTTACATGACGGACATACAATAGAAGCAGTACTTCTTTTGATGAGGGAAAAAGAGTATCATGAGGACGGCTCTATAAAGCATCAGGAACGGTATACTGTTTGCATCTCTTC
The DNA here is from genome assembly GCA_002742845.1 of Sulfurovum sp. UBA12169. NCBI lineage: Bacteria > Pseudomonadati > Campylobacterota > Epsilonproteobacteria > Campylobacterales > Sulfurovaceae > Sulfurovum > Sulfurovum sp. UBA12169. The sequence goes on from DLUH01000005.1 coordinate 418,068, forward strand.
TCAGGTGGGGTGCAAGGTTGGATGCGCATTTTGTTTGACAGCAAAGGGCGGTTTTGTTCGAAATTTAACCCCAGGAGAAATTGTATCCCAGTTGCTTATGATTAAAAAAGATAATGACATTGATGCCAATCGCCGTGTCAACATTGTTTATATGGGCATGGGGGAACCTCTTGATAACCTGGAAAATGTGGCTAAGGCGGTGAAAATCTTTGCGGATCCAGAGGGCATGGCCATTGCGCCTCATCGCCAAACAATCTCGACCTCAGGACTGAGCACAAAGATAGAAAAACTTGGAAAAATGGAATTGGGAATCAACCTTGCCATATCGCTGCACGCGGTAGATGATGACCTTAGACAAAAACTTATGCCGATCAATAAAGCATACAATATCAAATCTATTATTACGGCAGTTAGAAATTTTCCTGTCAACGACAGAAAAAGAGTTATGTTCGAATACCTTGTTATTAAAGATGTCAACGATGATATTTCAGCAGCCAAGAAGCTTTTAAGTTTGCTTGACGGCATTAAAGCAAAAGTCAATTTAATCTATTTCAATCCTTATGGAGGAACAGAATTCAAAAGACCGGAATATGCCGATATGCTGAAATTTCAAGAGTATTTAACGCAAAGAGGACTATTGTGCACCATTCGGGAATCTAAAGGTCTTGATATCTCTGCGGCTTGCGGACAACTTAGAGAGCAAGAACTCAATAAAAAAGAGATATGATGACAAATTTGGATGAATTTTTAGTGATTTTTATTATTATTGTCGTACTGATAGGGGCGGGCTGGTTTGTATATGATGCCAATAGAAATGACAAACAATAAGGCTTTGCATCCATTGCAGCAGTTGGCTGAAATGTTTTATTTTTGTAAAAAATTTGTTTTTGCAGACGAAAAATAAAATTACTTTTTATGACAATATAAGTGTTTTTCTGTTGCCTCTGCTATTAGATTATCGATTAAATTTTCTTTTTTCTTTTTCGTAAATCAATTTTTTCATCTTAATAAAATCGGTTCTGCTCTCGATATAAAATTTTGAATTATACTGAAAACGTAAACTTTGTGCATGAAGCAATAGTCTGCCGGCTCCCATCTGAATCATGCGTTCCTCATCTTCAAGAACTTCATCTAGATAGGCATTGCTGGCATGAAAAGTCGGGCCATAGATGGGATCACCCAGGATCGGATGTTTCACGTGAAACAAATGTATCCTGATTTGATGTGTTCTGCCGGTTAAAGGATAGCATGCGAGCAATGTAGCATCTAGTTTTTCATCATAGTAAAGCGGCTTGAAATCTGTGTGCGCAGATCTTCCGGAATCATCAATTAGTACTTTATGTTTTGTTGCACTGTAGTTGTCGTTAACCTTGATGGATTTGGTAACAGAAAACGGCTCTGTAATTTTACCATCCACCCAGGCCAAATAACTCTTTTGTATGGTTTTGGCCTCAAATGCATTTTTAAGATAGGTTTCGGCTTTTTTGTGTTTACTTGCAAGCAGTAATCCTGATGTTTCCATATCGATACGGTGCGTAGCATTGGCATCATTTCCGGCTAAATGACGTATTTCATCAAGCATCGAATAGGGTGTTGACATGGTGTTGGGATGAACTAAAATACCAGAAGGCTTCTCGAGAATCATAAAATCTTGATTTTGAAAAAGAGGAAGATGATTTTGAGAGCGCGGTTTAAAATAAACTATTTCTATCTCTCCCATTATTTTTTCTCCAGGCTTATACATAGACTCACCATGTATAAGCAGCCTACCTTTTGTGATGAGCCTTTGGGCTTCGCCTTGGGTTGCATCAAACGTACGCATGATATAAAGGAAAGCAGGCATCTCCTTAGCGACAATAAATTTTTCTTTGACAAATGGCATCTTTACCTCTCTGTAACTGCGATTTTGGTAGAATGATATCTAAAATTGTTGAATAGGAATAGATATGGTTGAACGATATGCTAGAGAAGAGATGAGTAGCAAATGGACGATGCAAGCAAAGTATCAAGCATGGCTGGATGTTGAGCTAGCAGTAGTGAAAGCATGGAACAAATTGGGACTTATTCCGGATGATGATGCACAAAAAATTATAGCCAACGCAGGATTTTCCGTAGAGCGTATTGATGAGATCGAAGCAATAACAAGACATGACCTTATTGCTTTTACTACTTCTGTATCAGAGACATTGGGTGATGAAAGCCGCTGGTTTCACTACGGAATGACAAGTTCAGACACGGTCGATACCGCAGTGGCTTTGCAAATGACATCTTCGCTCAAACTGATTATAGAAGACGTAAAGATGATGATGGAGTCTATCAAAAAAAGAGCATATGAACATAAGATGACACTAGTGGTCGGAAGAAGCCATGGTATTCATGGAGAACCCATCACATTTGGCTTGGTGCTTGCAGTATGGTATGATGAGATGGCAAGACATCTTGAAAATCTCGAGCAAACCATGGAAGTCATTCGTGTAGGGCAAATTTCTGGCGCGATGGGAAATTTTGCTCATGCTCCGCTTGAGCTTGAAGAATATGCGTGTGAAGAGTTAGGACTAAAGTTTGCACCGGCATCCAATCAAGTCATTCAGAGAGATCGGTATGCCAGACTTGCCTCGGCTTTGGCATTGCTCGCATCAAGTGTTGAAAAATTTGCCGTACAAATTAGACACTGGCAGCGCACAGAAGTGTATGAGTGTGAAGAATTTTTTGCCAAAGGCCAAAAAGGGTCATCAGCAATGCCTCACAAAAGAAATCCTATTTTAACAGAAAATATTACCGGACTTGCACGCATTATCCGAGCATACTCTATCCCTGCAATGGAAAATGTAGCACTTTGGCACGAAAGAGACATTTCTCACTCTTCAACAGAAAGATTTTGGTTGCCCGATGCTTTTATTACAACAGATTTTATGCTTCATCGCATGAATAATGTGATCGCAAATCTTACGGTAATGCCAGAAAACATGATGAAAAATCTCAATCTGACAGGAGGATTGGTTTTTTCCCAAAGAGTTCTTCTTGAGTTGCCAAAAGCAGGCGTGAGCCGAGAAGACGCCTACCGAATTGTGCAGCGCAATGCAATGAAGGTGTGGGAAGAGATACAGCATGGCAAACCAACAACCAATGAAAAGGGGGAATCGCTCTATCTTCAATATCTTTTGGAAGATGAAGAGCTAAGAATCTCGCTAAGTGAAAAGCAGATAAGAGAATGTTTTAACTATGACTATTACACAAAAAATGTAGATAAGATTTTTTCTCGCGTATTCAAATAAATTTTGGCAGGTTTTTTATAAAATCTGCCAATGATTGCTTTCTTTTTTTCTCTTATTCAATCCTCGCTTATGCAGAATCTTGCATGGGTTTATACTTTTTGTAAAGGATATTAATTTTCTTATAAAAATTTTTATAAAATAATATATAAATTCAAAAGCAAACAAGTAAAATTTGAGTAAAATATTTTTATAAAAACAGACATGTTTCCTGTGTAATTTTCTAAAAAATCGTTATACATAAAAGGCAGAAATAGCGGTATTTTTCAGCCATAAAAATGCGTTACAGATGAACTGAATACAATTTGTATCTATTTTGAAGGATAAAAGGAGTAGAAATGATTAGAGTTGTCAAACGAAACGGAAGAGTAGAGACATTGGATATATCAAAAATTCAAAAGTATACATCCGCAGCAGTAGAAGGTTTGGAAGGCGTTAGCCAAAGTGAGTTGGAAGTTGATGCAAAACTTCAATTTCGAGACATGATTAACTCTGAAGAGATACAGCAAACACTCATTAAAACGGCAGTTGACAAAATTGACATCGACAGACCCAATTGGACATTTGCTGCAGCGCGGCTTTTTTTATATGATATCTATCATAAGGCAAGCGGTTTTACGGGCTATAATCATCTCAGGGAGCATTTTGAGCGCGGAGAAAAAGAAGGACGAATTGTTCTTGGACTAAAAGACAAATACGATCTTGATGACTTGAACGACTATATCAGGCCCGAACGCGATTTGCAGTTCAATTATTTGGGGATTCGTACGCTTTATGACAGGTATCTCATTAAAGACAGATCAGGCTCTCCGATAGAGCTTCCGCAGCAGCTTTTTATGGGAGTTGCAATGTTTTTGGCACAAAATGAGTTTGATTGCCAAACATGGGCAAAGAAGTTTTATGATATTTTGAGTAAATTTGAAGTAATGGCGGCCACGCCAACCTTATCCAATGCAAGAACGCCAAGACATCAACTCAGTTCGTGTTATATTGGTTCTACGCCAGACAATATTGAAGGTATTTTCGATGGTTATAAAGAGATGGCGCTTCTTTCAAAATTTGGGGGAGGAATTGGATGGGACTGGTCACTTGTGCGCGGCATGGGTTCATATATAGATGGTCACAAGCATGCCGCAGGAGGTATTGTGCCTTTCTTGAAAATTGCCAATGATGTTGCCATTGCTGTTGATCAGCTAGGAACGAGAAAAGGAGCCATTGCTGTCTATATAGAGCCTTGGCATATTGATATAAGAGATTTTATCGATCTTAAAAAGAACTCAGGAGAAGAGCGTCGCAGGGCGCATGATCTCTTTCCTGCGCTTTGGTTGAATGATTTGTTTATGAAGCGTGTGCAGGAAGATGCTACATGGACACTTTTTGATCCGTATGAAGTACCTGAATTAACGGAACTTTACGGGGCAGCATTCGAGGCGCGTTATGTTGAGCTGGAAAAAACGCAAAGCGTTACAAGGGAAATTATTTCAGCTAAAGGATTATGGAAAGAGATACTTAGAAGCTATTTCGAATCAGGTAGCCCGTTTTTAACCTTTAAGGATGCTGCCAACAAGACAAATCCAAATAAACATACCGGGATTATACGAAGTTCAAATCTTTGTACAGAAATATTTCAAAACACAGCCCCAAATAGCTACAAAACAAGATTTATCTTTGAAGACGGCAGTATGGAGGCACACGACGAAAACGAAATGTTGACGGTTGACAACGGGATGATAAAACCCGCAAAAAAAGTGACAGCACTTGATAGTATCAGCGGTAAACAGATATGGATTGTGGATAAAGAAAAAATAGATGGGGATACGGCAGTTTGCAATCTGGCTTCTGTAAACCTTTCTAAAGTTCACACGCAAGAAGATATTGCAAGAGTTGTGCCGACAGCAATTCGTATGCTTGACAATGTTATAGATCTCAATTTTTATCCGCTTGCAAAAGTAAAAAAGACAAACAGTAAGTCAAGAGCAATAGGGCTGGGTGTAATGGGTGAAGCGCAAATGCTCGCTGAAAAATGTATCAGATGGGGGAGCCAGGAACATTTCATAAAAATTGATGAAGTGATGGAATCAATTTCCTACTATGCCATTCGTGCATCTAGCGATCTTGCTTTAGAAAAAGGAAAATATCCCACCTTTGAAGGATCCGAGTGGAGCAAGGGCATTTTTCCAATTGACAAAGCCAATGAAAATGCGTGTAAGCTGGTTGACAGAGGAGGGCTTTTTGGGAATATTCATGATTGGCAGTCACTTAAAGAAAAAGTCAAAGCTGATGGGATGCGCAATGGATATCTCATGGCGATTGCCCCGACTAGCTCCATCTCTATTCTTACCGGAACCACGCAGGCTATAGAGCCGGTCTACAAAAGAAAATGGTTCGAAGAGAATCTCTCCGGACTTATTCCTGTGGTCGCACCAAACCTCTCTCCTGATACATGGGAGTACTATACGCCAAGTTATGATCTTGACCAAAGAGTGCTTGTTCGTGCTGCTGCAATTAGGCAAAAATGGATAGACCAAGGGCAAAGCTTGAATATTTTTATTACTCTGGACAAAGCAAGCGGCAAATATCTAAATGATATTTATATGGATGCATGGAAATATGGATTGAAATCAACTTATTATCTTAGAAGCCAGTCGCCAGAGACCAGTAATGATGTGGAAGACAGAAGTCAAGAGTGTGTTGGGTGCCAATGATTGATTGAAAGTTTTTCGATATTTGATAGACAATGAGCAATGAACCTGCGCCTGAAGCCATTGAAATCAAAATGAATAGATTTAAAATTTTTAAGTTGGGCAGAAAATAGAGTCCCAGGCTAGACCGGATCATATTTTGGATTTTTGAAAAGATATAAAAGAGTGTAAGTAATTTAGTTATAATTGCCCAAAAAGGAGGATTTATGAAAAAATTTGAGAATGTAACGGTTTTGGCGGAAGGCAATAGTTATTTTAACGGAGCAGTGACAAGCCGGACAATTATTTTTGCAGACGGAAGCAAAAAAACATTAGGCTTTATGCAACCGGGAGAATATGGGTTTGGTACGGATGCAGCTGAATTGATGGAGATTACTTCAGGTTGGCTTGAGGTAAAATTGCCAGGCAGCGATGAGTGGATACATATAAAAAGCGGAGAGTCTTTTGGTGTTCCGGCAAAAAGTAAATTTCAAGTTAAAACTTCTATATTGGTAGACTATTGTTGTTCTTATTTGTAGTTTATGTTTATTGTACAAAAAATATTTTCCAAAAAATGACGAGATACGGCGTGAGAGTGGAGAAAAACTTTTGTTTATGATATTTTCAGGAAATCCCGCTGTCAAAAAATATTGCAGATTAAAAATTTATTGAAGAGAAAAAATGATACGTAAAAAAATATATAACCCCGAATCCCAAGAAAAGACAAACCAAAGAAAGATATTCGGAGGAGATCCTACGGGGATATTTGAACTCAATGACATCAAATATCAGTGGGCATATAATTTATGGGAAATGATGCTTAACAATACTTGGTTTCCCAAAGAAGTGGATATGACAAGAGATGTAAATGATTACAAACATCTCACTGATGCAGAAAAAATGGCATATGATAAAGTGCTTGCGCAACTCATTTTTATGGATTCGCTACAGACAAACAACATTATAGACAACCTTAATCCTTTTATTACTTCTCCGGAAATCAATTTGGTTTTGGTAAGGCAGGCATTTGAGGAGGCATTGCATTCCCAAAGTTATGCCGTGATGGTGGACAGCATCTCTACTAACTCCCAAGAGATTTATCAATTATGGCGAAGAGATATGAAGCTTAAGCACAAAAATGATGCTATTGCAAAAGTGTATGAGGACTTGTCGAAGGATCCCACTGACGCTAATATCGTTAAAGCAATGTTTGCCAATCAAATCCTGGAAGGTATATATTTTTATAGCGGATTTACTTATATTTATACGCTTGCACGTTCGGGAAAAATGCTAGGCTCCGCGCAGATGATTCGTTTTATTCAAAGAGATGAGGTTACCCATCTTTTACTTTTTCAAAATATGATTAATGCCACCAAAAAAGAACGACCTGAACTTTTTACCGATGAATTGATCGAAGAAGTTTATGCAATGTTTAAAAATGCGGTAAAACTTGAGTGTGAATGGGGAGTGTATATCACGCAGGGGCAAATTTTAGGGCTCACCGATCAAATCATTGAACAGTATATCCAATATCTTGCAGACAAAAGGCTAAGTGCTGTTGGGCTTAAGAAGCTTTACAATGTAGAGCACCCCATCAAATGGGTAGATAATTTTTCTCAATTTAATGATCAAAAAACAAACTTTTTTGAAGGAAATGTGACCAACTATTCCAAAGGAAGTTTGAATTTGGATGATTTTTAAGGCGGTTGCACATGCAAACGTTTCAAAAAATGGAAGCCGTCTCTTTGCAGCTCCCTGTAGTTCAGCGCTATCAAGACAATCTGGAGAAACTAATCGAATGTCTGGAGAAACACCAAGATAAAACACTCGTAGTAGCACCAGAAGTATGTCTGACCGGATTTGACTATGCGCACCTAAAAACGGCAGCTAAATTTTCTGTAAAAGCACTTAAGATTCTCAAGAAAATAGTTGATAAGCAGATTGTAGTATTGACACTTATTTTGGAAGATAGGGGAGGTTTTGTGAATTGTGCAGTAGCGATTCACAAACATAAAGTTGTCCATAGGCAGGAGAAGGTAAAACTATTTGCACCAGGGGACGAAACTCACTATTTCCTGTCAGGCAAAAAGAAAAATATTAAACCTTTCGAGATAGAAGGGGTGAAGTATGCTTTATTAATCTGCTTTGAGCTGCGCTTTAAGATGTTTTGGAAGCAGATCGAAGGCGCAGATATTGTAGTGGTTCCTGCCAGATGGGGATTGCCCAGAAAACAGCATCTTGAAATATTGTCACGTGCCTTGGCTGTCATGAATCAATGCTATGTTATTGTTTCTGATAGCAGTGACGCAGATATGGCAAGATCTTCCTCGATTATTTCACCCAATGGCGATGCGGTCCAAGATGATACGCAATCCCAAATTGAGGGCACGGTGGATTTGAGAGAGATCAAAAAAATGCGTCGCTATATCGTGATGAATTAATACTTTTAATCACATTTTAGATAGAATCTGCCCACTAATACGAGGGAAGAGTATATATGACAACAGTCCGACAACTGCAACACTTAGTAGAACAAATCGAAACACATTTTATTTTAGATCCGCATGTCAAAGAAGCTTTTTTGTCGGTTGATAGAGAAGTTTTTGTGCCAAATGGTTTTAAGCATCTTTCTTACCAGTTGGATGCACTTCCTTTGGCCGCAAGTCAGTGGATCTCTTCCCCATTGACGGTGGCAAAAATGACACAACATTTGGAACTGGATGGTATTGATTCTGTCCTCGAGGTGGGATGTGGAAGTGGATATCAGGCGGCGATATTAAGTAAAATCTGCCGCCGCGTCTTTACTATTGAGCGCATTGATGAACTCCTTAGGCAGGCTAAAATACGTTTTTCTGCTTTGGGAATATATAATATATTTACTCGTTTTGATGATGGGCAAAGAGGATGGAAACAGTATGCTCCTTTTGAGCGTATTTTATTTTCCGCAACTGCCAGAGAAATCCCTTCTGTGCTTTTTGATCAGTTGGCAGAAGGAGGCATTTTGCTCGCCCCCGTAGAGGAAGGACCGATGCAGATCATCACTCGTTTTTATAAGCGAAACGGCCGCATTACTTCAGAAGCAATAGAGCCCTGTCTTTTTGTGCCCATTCTGGACGGAACACAAAAGTAGTTGACACATTTTCATTGACTTTATGCTATGATTAAAATCAGCAACACTAAAGGCAAAATAATGGAAAAGCTGATAAAACCGGCAGAATATGCAAAAGAAGTCGGAATTTCACGACAAGCAGTCTACGCAAAAATAAAGCGGGGCATTTTGACAACTAAAAATGTAGAAGGAAAACTTTATATTGTGCTCCACGAAGATTCTCAAATATCTAAGGAAGAGCCCACTAAAGCAATTATTTCCAAAACTAATATGGTTGCGCGCGATATGTCTATTTTGCAAAAGCAAAAAAATGAACAAGAATACAAACGTTTATTGGCAGCCAAGGATGAGACAATTCAAGTACTTAAAGGCACTATGAAAGAGCTTAAAAAGAGCAATAAACAAATGTCATCAACCCTAAGAGGTGAAATTGAATTGCTTAAACAGGCATTTTATGAAATGCGAACATTGTATACGCACAAAATAGAACAAATGAAGACAAAACCTCTTTTGCAGAAAGAGATGACAGAGATTTCTTCAGTGTCAACTGAAAGATTTGAAAAATGGATAGGAATAAAGAAATTTCTTAAAAGACAAAATATCATCAAAGAAAAAGAAAAACAACGCATACGAAAATATCTCAAAAAAGCATATAAAGAGGGTGATAGGAGATTGGTAAAAATAGAGGGAAAATTAAAAATTGATTCAGACAAAAAGTATGAAGATATTTTGTAAAGCTTGTTGTTTGAAAATATAGGGTAGATTGAAATTTTTTTGGTTATACTTTACAAAATTTCTTTGGATGACTAAAATGATAACAAAAATAAAAAATAAAATATTCGGCAAATTAGCAATTGTTGGTACGGTTTTAATGCTGTGGACCGCGCCTCAAGCTGCAGCGAGTCTCGTGGGAGTTGAATTTCATGAAGCCGCTTCGGATATTATGATAAATTCACTTCAGACTCAACCCCAAAATAGTTTTTTAAGAAAGATGTATACCCAGCTTTTTTTTGTTCCGGTCTGGATCAATGAAAGATCCCTTTCTTCTTTTGCCCAAGAGCTATTTATCCAGATAAAAGAGGATGAAACGCTTAGCCATTCAACAAGACTGTATGGGGACATGTTAGAGCTTGAGGAGAAAGCAAAAAAAATTTATGAATCTTCGAGTACTTTGGCACAGAAAGTTGATTTGGAATTCAAGATCGCTCAGCTTTATAAAGGGTATGCGGACTATACGCTTTATGGCAGCATTAATTGGGGTGCATTTCAGGCAAGGCTTTCCAATCTTAAAACAAAAGACATTGGAGCAGCATGGGTAACCCATAAACCCAAAGAAAGTCCGGTTTCACTCATTGAAAGCGCGCTCATGAACGGAAGTCTAAAAAAAGAATTTCAAAATGCAATGCCAAACGAATATCATTATAAAGAACTTCGCAAAGCATTGATTCAGTATCTTGAAATCCAGCGAAATGGCATATGGTCACCCGTGCCCTTGAGCGGGACATTGACAGTGGGGCAGTCTTACACGGCGGTGCCGTATCTTAGAGAAAGATTGCGGGCAACAGGAGATTATCATGGTTGCAATGGAAGCAGAGAGAATAAAATATATGACAGTTGTCTTAAAGAGGCAGTCATTCGATTTCAAAAACGAAACGGACTTGAAGCAAAAGGAATAATAGGACAAGCAACTATTAAGGCACTCAATCAGAGCATTGAACGACGCATCGCTACAATACGTTTAAATCTTGATCGTATCAAATGGTTCAAGGAGCGCAATGAAAAACGTCATATCATTATCAACATCCCCGCATTTTCTCTGTATTTTGAAGAAGATGGAAAATTACGACAGGAAATGGGCGTAATCACAGGAACACGAAAGAATCCTACGCCTATTTTTAGCAATCGCGTAAAACAGATTGTTTTAAATCCTTATTGGAATGTACCTGAAAGCATTATACAAAAAGAAATGATTCCAAAATTGTTGCGTAACGCCAATGCGATGGCAAGAGAAAAAATAGAGATTCACAGCGGTTGGGGTGAAGATGACAAGAAAATCAATCCCGCTTCTGTAGATTGGAGTCAATACCGTTACAGCAAAACTGTACCGTTTAGATTTGCACAAGTACCGGGTGCACATAATGCTCTAGGTAAAGTAAAATTTCTTTTTCCCAATGAGTTTTCCGTTTATATGCATGATACCCCTACAAAAGGACTTTTTAACAGAACAACAAGAGCATTTAGCCATGGATGCATCAGGTTGGCCAAGCCGATAGAGTTGCTAAAAACATTTTCTACGTTTAACACCAATGTGGATTTCGATAAGTCTCAAGAGACGCTAAAAGGCAAAAACATGACTTATTTGAATCTTGACAACAGTGTTCCTATAGATGTTGTTTATTTAACTGCATGGATTGACCATGACGGCAAGCTTCAGTTTAGAGATGATATATATGGATATGATGAAATGCAACTAAAATCGTATAGAAGTTGGTAAATAAGACTATTTTAATCTTATTTGGATAGTTTTTTGATACAATCGCTAAAATTGACATTGCTTTAAAGGAAAAGAGTATGGAAAAATTACACTACATTAAAGACGAGATGCTTGTGCATATTCCCATGTGTACGCATGCCCAGCCTAAAAATATTTTGATTATCGGAGGGTGCGATAAGATTAAAAATGAGGTAGAAAAACATAAAGGTTTGGAAGACATTCTTATCGTCAGAGAAAATATTGCTGATCAAATGACAAGATTGAGCGAACATTTTTTTGATGTAGCTATTGTTGCGGATGAAAATTTTAAAACAGACAGAGTTTTTTGGGGTCTGTTGCATAAAGCACTTCATCCAAAAGGTGTAGTTTCTGCAGTTGCGAGCACCATGCTTGTGCAGGAAGAAGTTTTTGAGAAAGAGCTCAAAACAGTTGGCGAACTTTTTAAGATTGTCATGCCTTACCGCTATGAAGGGGTGACAGAAAACGGACAATTGGTGTGTAAAAATCTTTTGCTTGCAAGCAAAGCATATCATCCTACTGCGGATATTAATCTTCAAAGGGCAGATTTGACAGACGGACTGAATTATTACAATTCAGATATTGCAATCGGTGCATTTCAAACTCCCACGATAAGCAAAAAGAGATTCGCAGGGTTGATTAAATTCTAATATGTCATTTAAATACGCCATTGCACTGACAGGAGGAATTGCTACAGGAAAGAGTTCGGCAACCATTATCCTTTCTTTATATGGATTTCGTTTTATCGATGCAGATAAGATAGCACATCAAATATTGGATGAACAGCATATGACAATTGCAGAGATGTTTGGGAGCGATCTGGTTTTAGACAATAAGGTGGACAGGAAGAGTCTGGGAGGCATAGTATTTGCAGACAGTACGAAACGTAAAATACTCGAGTCTTTCTTGCATCCCCTTATTTATAATGAGATAGAACGGCAAGCGCATATGGAAGAGCAATTCCAAAAGCCCTACATCATAGATATTCCGCTTTTTTTTGAAGGCGGCCGTTATCCTATAGAAAAATCTCTTGTAGTTTACACAACAAGAGAGCAGCAATTGCAGAGATTAATGCAAAGAGATAAATATAATCAAACAGAAGCAAGCAATCGCATAGATTCTCAAATGAGCATAGAAGAGAAACGCAAAAAAGCCACGTATATTATTGACAACAGTGGCGGCTTGAAGCAATTGCAGCATGAGTGTGAACGCGCCAAAGAAGCCATTTTAAAGGATTTTTTATGACAGTGACAAAATATTCAGGTAACGGCAATGATTTTATTATTTTTATAGCACAGGAAAAAGCAGACAGAAGCCAATTAGCCAAAAAACTATGTCATAGGCAAAACGGTGTGGGAGCAGACGGAATGGTTGTTGTGCTGCCTCATCCTGAATATGATTTTGAGTGGGAATTTTATAATGCAGACGGAAGTCATGCCGACATGTGCGGAAATGCTTCCCGCTGTGTAGCGCATTTTGCACACGAAAAAGGTATTTCTAAAGACAATAAAGCCGAATTTTTAACCGGAGCAGGGGTTATACGTGCCACAATCAATGGGCTTTATGTGGTGAGCGACATGGTTGAGCCTCAAATACTCCGAGAAGACATTTTTGAGTATGGTGAAATGTGGTGGCTAATCAATTCGGGGGTGCCTCATTTGGTTGCAGTGCGTGAAAATATTGATGCTTTTGATTTGGAACAGGCAAGAATTTTACGTCAAAAATATAATTGTAATGTTAATATCTGCAAAATAGACGGAGATACGATGCATGTGCGCACCTATGAGCGAGGCGTAGAGGATGAGACTTTAGCTTGCGGGACAGGGATGGTTGCTTGTTTTATACGAAATCATAAAGAAGGCAAGGCACCTGATCAAATAAAGGTGCATCCAAAAAGCGGTGATGAGCTTTATGTGAGTTATGAAGACGGAGTTTATCGTTTTGGGGGAAAGGTGACAAAAACATTTGTCGCAGAGACCTTGATATGAGACAATGATTATATTTGAAAAATAGGGCAAAAATGAAAAAAATATTTATTGTTTTAATTGTTGCAACCATAGGTTTGTTTTCCGGGGACTTTGAACAGGCAGTTTCAGACTATGAAAAAGGAAACATCATTAAGGCCCTGAATGCTTTTTTTGTTTTGGCTAAACAAGGAGATGCCAAAGCTCAATATAATGTAGGTCTGATTTATGCCAATGGCAAAGGAGTAAAATCAGATCTTTCTCAGGCGATAAGATGGTATGAGAAATCAGCTCTACAGGGCAATGCATCGGCGCAATACAATCTTGCACAACTCTATCATGAGCGAATAATAAATGATGCCCATGCGGCTGAAAAAGCAAAATATTGGTATGAAAAAGCGGTCGAAGGAGGGCTCAGGGAAGCTTATAATAATCTCGCTTCATTTTATTTGGAAGGCATAGGCGTAAAAAAAGATTCTCAAAAAGCATTTGAGCTTTTCCAGAAAGGTGCGCAAATGGGGGACGGCAGTGCACAAATCAACGTTGCCATTATGTATGCATGGGGAGAGGGCATGGCGCATGATAAGATGAAAGCGTATGAAAATCTTAAAAAGGCGTTAGAAACAGGAAAAAGCGAGGCCGGCGAATATCTAGATAAGCTTTGCAAGGAGAGTGCTTGGGTGTGCAAAAATTAAGGATATCTTTGGCATAATGCCATCCTGTATTTTGATCGCGTAGCTCAGTCGGTAGAGCACTACCTTGACATGGTAGGGGTCGTTGGTTCGAGTCCAATCGTGATCACCACTTCATTTAATTTATTTCTATCAAACTTTTAGCTATAATTACCCCATTTTGAAACATTATGTTAAAAACAAATATGATAAAAGGTTTATTTTGAGCGAAAATATTATCGGTTACATTGATAACCAGGGTAACATTATAGATACACAAACCGCGCAAGGATCATGCAAGGCAATCCCCATAGAATTTGACAACAGCCAAAAGGCACTTGAGATCATTCGACATTCAACCGCACATCTTATGGCACAAGCAATCGCTGAACTTTATCCTAATTCCCAATTTTTTGTGGGACCTGTGGTGGATGAAGGATTTTACTATGATTTTAGGGTCACCGAAAAGATAGGGGAAGAAGATCTTAAGAATATTGAAAAAAAGATGAAAGAACTCATCAAGAAAAAATACAGTATCGAAAAATATACAATAAGCAAAGAAGAGGCACTTGAAAAGTTTGCGAATGATGATCTTAAACTAGCGGTGTTTTCTCGCATTACAGATGATACGGTAAGCATCTACAAACAGGGAGAATTTGAGGATCTTTGCAGGGGACCGCATGTTCCTTCATTAAGATTTCTTAACAATTTTAAACTGACCCGCGTTGCTGGAGCATATCTTGGCGGGAATGAAAAGGCAGAGATGCTAACACGTATCTATGGAATTGCTTTTGCGGATAAAGAATCTCTTAATGCCCATTTGACTATGCTTGAAGAGGCAAAAAAGCGTGATCATCGCAAAATCGGCACAGAAATGGAACTTTTCATGTTTAATGACGAAGCAGGCGCAGGATTGCCGTTTTGGATGCCACAAGGTGCAAAGTTGAGAGTAAAATTGGAGGAGATCCTTCATAAGGCGCACCGCATCAGGGGTTATCAGCCAGTACGCGGTCCTGAGATACTCAAATCTGATATGTGGAGAACATCAGGCCATTATGCTTGTTATGGTGAAAACATGTATTTGACAAACATTGATGAACAAGAATACGGCATTAAACCGATGAACTGTATCGGACATATTCAGATCTTTAAGCAGACGCAAAAAAGCTATCGTGATCTTCCACTAAAATTTTATGAGTATGGCGTTGTGCACAGACATGAAAAATCAGGGGTATTGCATGGTTTGCTCAGAGTTCGTGAATTTACACAAGATGATGCACATATTTTCTGCACACCGGAGCAGATTAGCACGGTAGTCCTTGATGTGGTAGAGTTTGTGGATGCCGTCATGAAACTGTTCGGATTTAATTACACGATGGAAGTTGCAACAAAACCAGATAAGGCTATTGGGGAAGATAGCGTTTGGGAATTAGCAACGCAAGGTTTGAAAGATGCTCTTGACGGGAACAGTTTGCCTTATACGATAGATGAGGGCGGCGGCGCATTTTATGGCCCAAAAATAGACGTGAAGATTACTGATGCACTCGGTCGAAAATGGCAGTGCGGAACGATTCAGGTTGATTTTAATTTGCCGCAACGTTTTGATGTAGAGTATGTTGCGGAGGACAATACCAGAAGGCAGCCGGTAATGATACACCGAGCAATCCTTGGTTCATTTGAAAGATTCATTGCTATCTTGACTGAACATTATGCCGGAGAATTCCCATTTTTTCTTGCGCCAACACAAGTAATATTTGTACCGATTGCGCAAAGTCATGTTGCCTATGCAAATACTCTTAGACAGGCACTTATGCTAGAAGGAATAGATGCGGAAGTATCTGATAAAAATGATTCGCTCAATAAACGTATTCGTACCGCAGAAAAGCAAAGAGTGCCATATGTGGTAGTTATTGGCGATGAAGAAGTAAGCACGCAAACGGTTGCAATACGCGACAGAAGAGCCAAAGAACAATATAATCTTACACAAGACGAATTTATGGTAAAATTAATACAACAACTTCAAGAAGGTAAAATTTGAGCAAACAAAACGATAGAAACAGGGGTAGAAAAAAAGGCGATGACGTCATTATGAATGACGAAATCAGGGCGACTGAGCTTAGAGTACTGGGTGATGATGGCGAACAATACGGGATCATTCCTAAGGCCGAAGCGCTTAGTATCGCTGAAGCCAAAGGATTGGACTTGGTGCTTGTTTCTCCAGATGCCCAACCTCCTGTTGCTAAAGTGATGGACTACGGAAAGCATAAGTATGAAGTCGAAAAAAAGAAAAAAGAGGCCAAAAAAAACCAAAAGAAAATTGAAGTTAAAGAGGTCAAATTTTCTTGCAAAATAGCAGAAAACGATATCAACTACAAAGTCAAACATGCCAGGGAATTTCTGGAAGACGGTAAGCATGTGAAGCTTCGTGTATTTTTGCGAGGACGAGAAATGGCAAATCCAGAGTGGGGCATTGAGGTGTTGCAGCGCGTATGGCCAATGCTTCAAGACGTTGGGCATTTGGAGAAAGATGCCCACCAAGAAGGTCGTTACATCAATATGTATGTCACCCCGCTCAAAAAATAATTTCTACTAAATCATTTTGATCTGTTGACGGCAAAACAGGTCAAAATTACTTTTCTTTTAGAATATTTTACTTCAAATAGAAGTACAGAATCCATTCTTTCTTTTTTGAAATATCCATTTATCTTATCGAATAGGATTGCAGAGATACAAAAAATCTTTATAAATCTTTTAGAATATTTGGGTATAATTGCGTCCCATTTTCTGTTAAGTATAGAAAAAATTCAATAGGGAGTAAGCATATGCCTAAAATGAAAAGCGTTAAAGGCGCAGTGAAGCGTTTTAAGATTAAAAAAAGCGGCAAAATCAAAAGAGGAACGGCATTTAGAAGCCACATCCTTACTAAAGTGGACGGTAAACACCACAGAAGCATGAGAAGCCCCAAGCATGTTGACAGCGTAGATGCAAAAAACATTAAAGAGATGATTAACTAAGTTAATCCCACAAAGTAGTTTCCCTCAATATGAGGCAAGTTCAAACAAAAATGTTTGACACCTACTATAACCAAACTTCGGCAGACAGTCTGTATATTAGAAGTTTTAGTACAAGATAAGGTAAAGGAAAAACCATGAGAGTAAAAACAGGTGTCGTTAGACACAGAAGACATAAAAGATTATTAAAACAAGCAAGAGGATTCTATAGCGGAAGAAGAAAACACTTCAGAAAAGCAAAAGAGCAACTTGAGCGTTCATTGGTATATGCTTACAGAGACAGAAGACAGAAAAAAAGAGATTTTAGAAGACTTTGGATTATTCGTATAAATGCAGCCGCAAGATTAAATGACTTGAATTACTCAAGATTTATGCATGGTCTTAAACTGGCAAATATTGAACTTGACAGAAAAATTCTTGCAGACATGGCAATGAATGCACCTGAAGCCTTCACAAAAGTAGCCAGTGCTTCAAAAGCAGCACTAGCAAAATAATTTTGTTTAGAAGTTACGCCTTTGGCGTGCTTCTTTCCTTTCTTTCATTATTAATTTATTTTTTACTACTCCTCATATCAGATAAATCTTTCAAACTTTGTCTATTTAGTGTCGGTTTTCTCATCCAGCTCTTTTGTTATATTATCCAATTCTCTTATAAGCGCTTGCATTTTTATACTCCAGTCTTCAAGAAAACTCTTCGTTTTATTGAGATCAATATTGATATGTGTTTTATTGAGTTCTATGCCCGCCTCTTTTTCGCTAAGTGTGCCGTCCTCAAGATCTTTGCCCAGCGTTTTCATTTTATTTTCCAGTTTGTTGCCCAGATCCTGAAAAAAACCTTTGGTTTTATTGGTGTCGACAGTAAGTATGCCTTTATCTATCGTAACACCTATCTGTGAAAGTTTTGAATCTTTCTCTTTCTCTTCTTTGATTTTTTGATCTGCTATTTCTTTGGCTTTAAGCTCCTCTAGCAGCTGTTCTCTGGCTTCTTGTGCAACTGCTGCATCATGCTGAGCCTGTTTTTCTCTACCGTCTTGGCATCCGCTTAGTGCAAGAAGTACAATACCTGACATCAATATACGCTTCATCATCCACCTCTTTTTATTTTATAAACTAGTTACATATTATTATACAATGATTCGTGGACAAAATATGAAATGAGTGTTTCGCAACAAATGCAAGCAGGGGCACAATGAGACCAATAGTTTTTGGTTTGGGATGTTTTGAGGCTTAGTATTTAAATATTGTTTGAATGACAATTGGAGACCATAGGGCATTTAAGTTAAATTTCAACCAATGTTTATTTTTTGTTAATTTAAAGTTGTTAGAATGGTAGAACGTTTTTTGACATGCGTCATCATGTTGAAATTCAAAGTCTAACAAGAAGGAGTATTTTTGAAGAAATTTTACACACTATTACTTGCAATGTCTCTCTCAACCACAGCAATTTATGCATCTGGAAAATTAATTAATCATACTATAAAAAATGGCGATTCTCTTTATACAATAGCTCGAAAGTATGATACCAGTGTTGCAGAACTCCAAAAGGCCAACAATATTAAGAAGGGAGAGATTCTTAAGCTTGGCAAAGTATTAAAAGTGCCATCGAATGCTAAAACAGACAAAAAAATAGCACAAAAAAATAGTGTAAAATCTACAGCACATACTATTTGCCAAGGTGATACCCTTTTTGCCATAGCCAGAAAGTATCACACAACCGTTGATGGGATCAGGAGAGCAAATGGCATTAAAAGCGGAGAAACACTTAAGCTAGGAAGAATGATACAGGTGCCCCAGAATACAAATATTCAAAACAGCAATAAAAAAATAGTTCAAGTTGCCACCAAGACAACTAAACTAAACAAAGAAGATAAAAAAGCAATAAAAACATTGGTAGCAAAAAATGATCAGTCAAATAAGGCGCTTAAAACAGCTCTTATTTCTCATGCTGCCCCATTGGCAAGCAATCATGCTCAAAAAAATAATCAAAAATTATCTACAAAAGCTACAAAATCAAAATCCGAAAATATTTGTAATGTTGAGCCTACAAGGATTACTTCTTTGGCAAAGCAAAAATTGGGAAAAAAATATGTTTGGGGTGCAACGGGAAACAAAGATACTTTTGATTGTTCAGGTTTGACGACTTATGTATATAAGAAAAATGGTATCAGTTTGCCAAGAAGAGCAATTGCCCAATCAAAAGTAGGGAAAGCGGTAAGTAAAAAAGAGTTGCGCAAGGGAGATCTTGTGTTTTTTGATACATCTAAAAATCGCAAGGGATATATTAATCATGTAGGTATTTATATTGGAGATGGTAAGTTTATCCATGCAAGTTCAGCCAAAAACAAAGTAGTTATAACCGATTTATCAAAATCTTTTTATAATGAAAGATTTAAAGTCGCAAGAAGAGTTACTCCCCCAGCCTCTACATCTCTCTAAAAATTCTAAAGATAAGTACTTTTTTTAAAAACCCTCAAGATTGAGGGTTAGTTTTTGTTTATTCTGCTTTTAAAACGGCACCTGAACTGGCATTGGTAACAAGCGCTCTATATTGACTAAGCCATTTTGATTTTAAAGGTTTCAGTATAGGCTTAAATTCGTCTTTTCTTTTGGCTATTTCTTCAAATGTAAGATTTGCTTCCAGGATATGATTGTCCACATCAATATGAATTTCATCACCGTCTTCAAGTAGCCCTATCATTCCCCCTTCGGCTGCTTCCGGGCTGACGTGACCTATGCTTGCTCCTCTGGTCGCACCGGAAAAACGGCCATCTGTAATAAGCGCAACTTTGTCGCCAAGACCCATTCCCATAATGAGGCTTGTCGGACTTAGCATCTCCTGCATTCCCGGTCCTCCTTTTGGGCCTTCATAGCGAATAACAACTACATTTCCTGCGTTTACTTTTCCCTTAAGGATGCCTTCAATAGCCTCATCTTGAGAATTAAAACATACTGCAGTACCCGTAAAAACTCTTTCTCCTGTGATCCCGGCTGTTTTGATAACAGCTCCTTGTTCGGCAAGATTTCCATAAAGTATAGCCAGCCCTCCAACTTCGGAGTAGGGATTGTCTATAGTATGAATGATATTGGTATCTAAAATTTTAGCATCCGCTATTTTCTCATATAAACTTTCACCAGTGATGGTAAGATTATCGATAAGAACATTATTCCCGCGCTTCATCATCTCATGCATTACGGCATTGACTCCGCCGGCCCTGTTGATATCTTCCATATGTACGGTGCTAAGTGACGGGGATATCTTGGCAATGTGTGAAACTTTTTTAGAGATAATATTAATATCTTCCAAATAAAATTCCACATCAGCCTCTTTCGCGATAGCCAACATATGCAAAACAGTATTGGAACTCCCTCCCATTGCCATATCTACTGCAAATGCATTGCGTACGGCATTTTCATTAAGAATATTTTTAAGCTTATATTTGTCACGCTCTACCTGTTCTAATTTGGCTATTTCACAGATACGGCGAGCTGCTTTTTTATAAAGTTCCGTTCTTTCGGGGGTTAATGCAAGAATTGTTCCGTTGCCCGGAAGCGCTATTCCCATAGCTTCCATGAGTGTATTCATGGAGTTAGCTGTAAACATTCCCGAACATGAGCCGCCGCTTGGGCACGCATGGCATTCGATATCATAAAGCTCTTCGTCTGTAATTTCACCTGTTTCGTGCTTTCCAACCGCTTCAAAAGCAAAAGCAAGGTCAATGGGCATCCCATCTTTTGTATACCCTTTTTGCATTGGTCCGCCAGATACAAATACTGTCGGCACATTTACACGCAGTGCACCCATAATCATACCAGGAACGATTTTATCACAGTTAGGAATGGCAATCATTGCATCAAGCTTGTGGGCATTCATTACTGTTTCTATGGAGTTGGCAATAAGTTCACGGCTTGGAAGAGAGTAGAGCATACCATCGTGTCCCATTGCGATTCCGTCATCAACTCCAATTGTATTGAACTCAAAAGGAACACATCCGTTTGCACGAATCTCTTCTTTGATAATTTCAGACACTTTATTTAGAAAAAAATGTCCGGGAATAATTTCAATGAAAGAGTTTGCTACACCAATAAACGGTTTATTGAAATCCTCATCTTTTAATCCAGTAGCTCGAAGTAAGCTTCTGTGGGGGGCTCTATTGAATCCCTGTTTTATTTCATCACTTCTCATTGTTAAGAACCTTTAAGATAATTTGAATGATTATAGCACTTTCGTACTCAAAAAGAGCAGGATAAATCATTTTTTTGCCACAAAACCATGGTTTTCTCTTTACATTAAAATATTTTTTAGCTATAATGTCATTCCATTTTCGGATTAAACTCTTCAAATGGTTGTTGGGGTGCGGGCGTAGCTCAGGGGTAGAGCATAACCTTGCCAAGGTTAGGGTCGACGGTTCGAATCCGTTCGCCCGCTCCATAAATAAAAAATCCTCTTGATGTGAAACGGTCACAATCAATTAATCTTGCTGAATTCATTGTGCAACTCAGAAGAGACTAGAAGTGTATAAATTTATAATTGTTTAAGTGGTGTTTCTATGATGCCCGGATGGTGAAATCGGTAGACACAGGGGACTTAAAATCCCCCGGCTATTGCAGCTGTGCCGGTTCGAGTCCGGCTCCGGGCACCACCTTTGGAGCTATCGCCAAGCGGTAAGGCCGCAGCCTGCAAAGCTGCTATCCCCGGTTCAAATCCGGGTAGCTCCTCCATATTTAAACTAGATTTTATCTTTTTAGGATAGAATTTTATTCTTTTCATAACCATCGGGAGATGGTAGAGCGGTTGAATACACCGGTCTTGAAAACCGGCGAAGGTAACACTTCCGGGGGTTCGAATCCCCCTCTCCCGGCCATTTTCATTCTTTATTCATCATTGTGCTAACGAAATTTATGCAGACAAGATACTGCTACTCCAAAATCAACTTAGGTTTGATTGGAAAATATTTTTAGGTATTTAGCCATAATTTCTGCTTATTTTTTTAAGATATTGTTTTTGAATCCTTTTATGTTTTTAAGTGAAATTTTATAGCTAAAGTATATTATCGCAGGCCAAAGGCCTAACCAAAATAATGAAACTGTATAATCCATATTTTCCTCCTAATAATTGTGCGCATCGGGCGCCTCAATCTCTTCTTTCGTAATTTTTGTTTTATTCATTTGGTGCCAGGCGTATGCTATGTATCCTAAAACAAAAGGAACCATCAAAGAAACATATCCCATGACCATCAATGTATAGTGACTGCCGGAACTATTCATAATAGTTAAGGAACTTTGCAAATCAAATGTAGAGGGATAGTAGGCAGTGCCATTGAGTCCCACATTTAATAGCAACGCGGTTACCGCCAATACTGTACCTGCTCCTCCTGTTTTAATACAAGAGGATTTGTTAAAATGCACAGTCAAATAAACTGCTGTAATTACCATCACAACACCCGACAAAAACATGCCTAAAATGACAGGCATGTCTAGAAAATTCAACAAATATTTAAAAGACTGTATATAAATGGAGCCATTTTCATTGATCGCAAAACCGTCTTTAGTTAAAATCCAAATTATGAAGCTTAGGAAAAATATCAAAAATGCAATCATGGTAAATTTGATTGAGTCGATGGCCCTATTTTGTATGTCTTGATGGTCTATGCTGTTTATAAAATATAGCGCACCTAATATTTTTGATAAAAATACCAAAGCAAAGCCAAGCAAATAATTGAACGGATTTAGTAATGCCTCCAAGCCCCTTAAATCATTTTGCCAATATGAAAAATTTCTTTCATCTATGATAAATTCATTGCCGCTAAAAAAAGTACTTACGGCAACGCCAAGCAAAAATACGCCCATATTTCCGTTGATATATAAAAAAGTTTCATAAGTTTTTTGACCAAAAAAGTTATTTGGTTTTATTCTGTATTCATAGCTAACGGCTTGAATGATAAAGCAAAAAAGGATCGCCATCCATACCCAGTAGGCTCCCCCGAAACTTGTACTGTAAAAAAGAGGAAAAGCGGCAAAAAGTGCTCCGCCAAACAATACCAAAGCAGTAAACCCAAGCTCCCATTTTCTGCCTAGGCTATTGACCATCATGGTTTTTTCCGTTTCGTTTGCAGAAAGAGTATTTAAAAGAGTTTGCCCTCCTTGTACAAACATCATAAAAACGAATAATCCTCCAAGAAGTGAGATTATACTCCACCAATATTGTTGCAATTGCAACAGAGATAAATTTTCAAACATCTTAGTGCCTCCCCTCAAAACCAAGTTCAATTTGTTTTGTCATAATTTTTATTTCAGCGATCAATAATGCAGTAAAGAGAACCGCAAAGAGCCAAAATGTTATCATGACATTCGTGCTTGAAATATTTGTAACCGCTATACCGACCGGCATAAGATCTTGTACAGCCCATGGCTGCCTGCCTACTTCGGCCACAATCCATCCTGCTTCGGCAGCAATATACCCAAGGGGTATTGACCAAAGGGCAGATTTTAAAATTAGTTTATAATTGGTAATTTCTCTTTTTTGAACAAGAAATAAAAGAAGAGCAAAAAGTACCATAAACCAAATTCCCAGTATGACCATTAGATGAAAACTATAAAATGTTAAAGCAACGGGCGGAACGATATCTTCCGGTTTTTCCAAATATCCATATCCAAAATATGGCATATTTTCACCCAAAACCATTTTCGCCTCATTTGCTTTTTCATCATTGTCGGTACGTTTTGCATTTTTATATTCTTTAAACGCTTCAACGGCAATTTTGCCTTTTTGGATTTTCTCTTTCGCGCTCATGATGTTTTGTTCGCTGTTGCCCCAAACTAAATCTTTAAGCCCCGGCACATAAGCATCAATATTGTGATGTCCAAGAAGCGATAGAATATATGGAATTTCAAGCTCAAAAAGATATGTATTTTCATTATTTTGGAGTGTTTTGTTCGGATTAAGTGCTCCTATTACTACGATCCCCGCTTCATTTTTTCCTTCATACAGTCCTTCCATGGCAGCCAGTTTAACCGGTTGCGTCATAGCAACTTGATGTGCCGATTCATCGCCGCTGAATAAAAGAAAAAGTGAAGTAATGAACCCAAAAGTGGCCCCTATGATCAAAGAGTTTTTAGCCATCCACGTATCTTTATCCTTTAGTATCAGCCAGCTACTTATGCCCACAACAAACAAAGAGGCTATCACATAACCGCTGCCTACAGTATGTAAAAATTTACTCACGGCTACGGGAGAAAGTATTACCTCCCAAAAGTTACTCATTTCGTTTCTTGCTGTATCGGGATTAAATACCATACCTACGGGATACTGCATCCATCCGTTTGCAACCAATATCCAGAGTGCCGAAAGATTTGAACCTATAGCTACCAGCCAGGTTGAAAGCAAATGAAAGCTTTTTGATACTCTGTTCCATCCAAAAAACATTACAGCAAAAAATGTACTTTCCATAAAAAATGCTAAAATACCTTCAATTGCTAAAGGTGCTCCAAAAATATCCCCCACAAACCAACTATAGTTTGCCCAGTTTGTACCAAACTCAAATTCCATAATAATGCCGGTTGCAACACCTATAGCAAAGTTGATTGCAAACAAGGTCATCCAAAAAATGGTGATCTTTTTCCATCTTTCATCACCTGTTTTAACATAGATAGTTTCCATAAAAGCAACGATAAAGCCAAGTCCCAATGTAAGGGGGACAAACAAAAAGTGATAAATTGCGGTCAAGGCAAATTGTGCTCTGCTCCAGTCCACCAATGTCTCTTCCATAACTATCTCCTTGTCAAATTAGATGAAACAAATTCAGATTTTTCGCTATCTGTTTTATATTCACTTTGAAATGTTTTGTCATGTATGAAAAGTTTTAAAACTATCAAAATTACAAATAGTTTTATAAAAACTATTTTCCATAGTATTTTCCCTACCGTCATCTTTCTAAAACCTTCTATATACATATCATAAATAAGTTTTATACTATTCATAGCTTTACCTTTTTGAACATATGACCATATTTTATTATGAATTTAATCTTGTGTCAAGTATTTATCAAGAGATAATAAATAGTATTAAAGAATTATTTTATGGCAAAACTAATACCTTTACGGCAATAAAAATATAAAAATAAAGGGCGCATTCTGAAGAAGAAAAATTTGTGATTATTATCAATATAAAATATTCGAAAGGTTTTTTATAGAGCCAATTGATCTATTGAAATCAATAGGAAAAAGTATATTTTATGCTATGATAAAAGATCAAATAAATCTATATTCGAAGGAGTGAACAGATGCATGAGAACATGGCAAAATTAATGTTGCGAGTAATGGTGGGGGGCTTGATGTTATTTCACGGCATTCATAAAGCAACGCACGGCATTGCTCCGATCAAAGGAATGCTTGCGGCACATCATTTTCCTGAGATGTTAGGATATGGGATCTATGTCGGCGAAATACTTGCGCCCATTTTTCTTATTATTGGATGGAAAAGCCGATGGTGGGCCGGTATTATTGCGATGACGATGGTGGGGGCTATCTACCTGGCACACAGTAAAGATATTTTTGCCATCAATGCTCATGGGGCATGGATGATAGAGTTACCCATACTGTTTTTGATTTCTTCGTTGGCAATAGTTTTGCTTGGGTCTGGAAAATATGCGATAATTCGTGACTAAGAAAGGCGGAAAATGTATAAAAAGGCAGTAGCATATATTGAACATAAAGGAAAGTGTAATGAAAAAAATAAGTCTTGTGTGGATATTGTTGTTTTTGGCCTTTCTTTTGGGGGATCAAATGAAGCCATGGACTGAGCGTATTAAGACGCTATCGCCCGAAGAAAAGCATGTGATTGTAGACAAAGGAACGGAAATGCCTTTCTCGGGAGAATATGTAAGCACAACGCAAGAGGGTATTTATACCTGCAAAGTATGTGGCCAACCGCTTTATGTTTCTAAAGATAAATTTAATTCACATTGCGGATGGCCAAGTTTTGACGATGCCATTCCCGGAGCAGTCAAAGAACAAACGGATGACGATGGTAGACGCACGGAAATTGTTTGCGCAAAGTGCGGTGCACATCTTGGCCATGTATTTAGGGGAGAGGGGTTTACTCCCAAAAACACGAGACACTGCGTAAACTCCATTTCACTTCAGTTTGAAGCAAAAAAAGACAATTTCGACAAAGTGTTACAGAAGGCTTACTTTGCGGGGGGATGTTTTTGGGGTGTTGAATATTACCTTGAAAAACTCAACGGTGTAAAAGAAGTGACCTCCGGGTATATGGGAGGTGCTATTGAGGCTCCCACTTATGAACAAGTGTCTGCCGGCCAAACAGGACACCTTGAGGCTGTAGAAGTAGTGTATGATCCAAAGATCATTACTTATGAAGCGCTTGCTAAAACATTTTTTGAGATTCATGATCCTACCCAAATAGACGGCCAAGGACCGGATATTGGAGAACAATATCGTTCCGCGGTATTTGTGGGCAATCAGAAAGAAAGAGAAGTTATTGAAAATCTTATTGGTTTGCTTGAAAAAAAAGGCTTTAAAGTTGCCACCAAGGTACTGGATATAAAGCCTTTCTATAAAGCTGAAGCCTATCACCAGAACTACTATCAGCAAAAAGAAAAGACTCCCTATTGCCATGGGTATGTGAAGCGTTTTGATTAGTTTCAAGAGTGATGCAAGCAGGGGAGGTGTGTCTACCTTTCTCGTTTGAGCAGACCTTCTCTGTATTGATTAAATGTCTGTTAAAAGGCAGGATTTCAGGTTTGGTTGGAGAAGAAGTAAAACTTTTTGTGCAAGAGAGAATCAAAATTCAGGGCTTTACCCTTTTGTGTGCTGCAAGAGAGGTAGTACCGGAACATCAAATACCGCAATCTGACCCATGTACCGAAAACGTATTGGTATAGCCGCATTGTGTACAAGTAAAAGTAAGGATTTTTGGCCCAGAGCATCCCGTTGATCTTTGATCAGCAAGCTCAATGCTTTTCTGGTGGCACTTTGGACAAAATCCTCGCTTGATGCTTGCCAGTTCGCTCTTTTTTTCTTTGAGATAATAGACATAGCTCAACACGGAGCCCGCAAGAATAATCACTAGAAAAAGTATGAGATATAATGTATCCATTCGAATCCTTAAATGTAGGTTTTAAGCTCGGCAATATGAGTTTTATAATCAGCCATATGTTGCGCAACAAACTGCCAAAAACTTTTTCGGTGATGCTTGTATTTAATGTGCGCGAGTTCATGGACAATAAGATAGTGTATCACACAAAGAGGAAGTTTCATGGCCATTGTATTAAAACTTACTGCATTTTTTCCGTTGCAACTCCCCCACTGTCGCCTAGTCTTGCGAAATTTTATTGCAGAGGGAGATAGCTGCATCTTCTTGGACCACTCTTTAACGAGCGGAGGAAAAAGCATTTTGGCTTTGTCGGCATAAAAACGGTCGATATGTGCTTGAAAAAGAAGAGGATTGTAAGAGTGATAAAAAAGTATAAATGCCGTCCCGTCAAACTCTAGCCTTGTTATTTTTTGCGAATGGGCTACAAGCTCGAGAGTGTACTGCTCTCCTAAATAATAGAGACAATTATTTCCTAAAAAATCTAGCGGTTTGCCTTTTTTATTTTGTATTTTAGCCCTAGAACTTTGAATCCACTCTGCCTTTTTAAGCAAAAGATGCTCGATATGTTTTAGTGAGACTTTGGGAGATTTAATGATAAGATCTCCATTGGCATCAAATGTGAGGTAGATGTGTTTGAGCTTTGGGTTGACAATATGGGTATAGCCTGGAAACAAAGAACTCATCTGATTAATTGATAATTTGCCCGTTTCTAAAAATCACTTTTTGATGAATCGTGCCGTCTTTGTTGAAGGCGATAGCTTCTCCCTCTTTGATGTCATTTTTATAGGTTGTTGAGATCATCAAGCTGCCATCTGGATAAAACGCTTTTTGTGCGCCCTCTTTTTTGCCGTTGACATATGGGATAGTCATCAAGATCTTCTCTTCTTTGTCGTACCATGTTTCTATACCGTTTTTCATTCCGTCTTTGATTTGGGCTGTAGAGGTAACCCGACCATCGTATCCGTATTTTTTTAGTAACCCGTTTTTGCCTGTGTCGTCGCTCATGATAAATTCGGAGCGGATTTTTCCTCCAGTAAAATACTCTCTTTCAACTTTTCCTCCAAAAAAGCTTGGCGAACTGCAACCGCTACATATAAAGATTAGCGCTATAAAAAAAGTAACAGAAGAGATAATTTTAAGTTTGGGCATGCCACACTCCCTATATTGTATTTTAATAGTTAAAGTATACTGTGAAATTGCTTTGCAGAAGAGTCAAAAGCCATAAAAATTTATTTCCAGAAAAAGGTGTTTTTTCGAGTTTGGTTAATTTTTTACAAATAATTGAAGTCTTGGTATGGCAGAGAGGAAGGGATTCGAACCCTCGATGAGTTGCCCCATACACGAGTTCCAGTCGTGCGCCTTCGACCACTCGGCCACCTCTCTACACAATTCTTCTTAAAGATGAACAAAGTTCATTTTATTGATCCCACTAAAATGTCGGCTAATGCCCTGGATAGTTTAGTTTGGATTGAAGAACGGTATTATACAAAAGAGTATCTCTTAAAATCCTTAGAAATCTATAAATTTTTAAGACAAAGTTTGGTATCATTCCCTTGCCTCTTCTTAGACCTGTGCAACGGTACTGAGAGACAGCGGGTCAGGATGGGAACATAGCAGCCCACCTTTCTTTACTGTGTGCCGCAGGGATCTGGGGAGAGGTGCTTTCACTCTTCGTTTAAAATACTCCACTCATAAAATGGCAATGCTTCAAAATGTATGTTTTTTATGTGAAATTCATATTGGTTGGCTACCGTAACGATCGTAACCTTGCGAATACCATATTTTTTATATAGAGAAAACTTATTTTGTGATTTGACCCAGAAGCTCTCTTCGCTTTCAAAGGGTGCCGCAATAACAAGCTCATCTTCTTGCGTCAGATAACCGTGATTTCCCAAGGTTTCAAAAATAATATGGTGCTTGACCATGGCCAATGCAACCATGTTGTCAAATTGAAGCATAAAAGGTTGTCCGGTTGTAAAATATTTGGCAAAAGCAAAATCAAACAACAGCATCTTTTTCCCACTTTTTTGGTATCTGTCTTCGATGAAAAAAAGAAGCTTTTCGTCGCCAAAGGCTTTAATTGTTTTATAGAGCCAATCCTTTGAAACCTTGAACTTCTCCTTGGCAAAATTATAAATTTGATGTACGGTGAGATGCTGAGTGTGATGCTGCGCAAGAATCAAAAGCAGTTTTTGTTCATTGGGCTCAAAGCGGCTCTGCATGAAGATCTTCATTGCAGAAGTGTTTGATTTGTGAAGTTTTGCCATTTGCGGGAGCGTGCCTGTTTTAAGAAAATGGTTAAAAGCATTGGTGGCCGAAACAGAGCCTTCGAAAGCAAGAAACTCTTCGTAGTCTAAAGGAAAAAGCTCCAATGGATCAAGGGAAGTGTGATGCAGTTTGATCCGTGTTACCACGATCAATCTTTCTACGCTGGGAAAAGAAGTGAGAGCGTTTTGCGTATAGTGATCCAAAACAAGCAGTTTGATTTGCATTTTGTCTATGTATTTTTGCAGTGTCTCCACTGCGAGGGAGGCAAAGATGAGGTTAGGATCCTCCATGTCAATATAGAGCGTGCATTCTTGAGGTTCTTCTTGAATGTAGTCTAGTACCATCGCACTTTTGCCGCAGCCCCTTACACCATAGAGATTAATGTCCCCCTGGAGAGGAATTTGAGTTTTTCTTGGCACGTAATGTTCATTAAAATAGTGCTGATTTTGATAATATTCAAGTAAAAGCATAGCCATCCTTCCTTTTAAAAAGGAAATATTTTTTAAAATTATAGCATTTTTGGATTAAAAACTATTGTCTGTAAAAAAAAGTTTAGATATAATTCGCGTTCCTAAATTTATGTTAGGTATATCCTTGCCTTGGTTTTGGATATAAATAACGAGTTCTTTAAAGGGTAAAAAATGGAAAAAATTAGATTAAAGCTTAAAGCTTATGATCATCGCGTGTTAGACAGATCAGTTGCTGCTATTGTAGATGCAGTCAAACGTACTGGTGCAGAGATTAGGGGCCCTATTCCAATGCCTACTAAACTCAAGCGTTATACGGTTCTTAGATCGCCGCATGTCAATAAAGACAGTCGTGAGCAATTTGAGATCAGAACCCATGGAAGAATGATCGACATCGTTTCGGCTACTTCAGATACTATTGATTCACTTATGAAGTTGGATTTAGCACCTGAAATCGAAGTTGAAATCAGATCAATGGACAAGTAGGAGTAGGGAATGGAATTTATTATAGAAAAAATTGGTATGAGTAGAACGATTGATGTACCAAGTGTTCCAGTTACGCTTCTTAAAGTCGTTGAGGCGAAAGTTTGTGAAGTGAGAGAAGACGGAAAAGCACTTGTAGCATACAACAGCAGCAAAAAACTAAACAGAAGCATCGAAGGTCAACAGACTAAGTACGGTGTGTCTAAAGAGTTTAATAAATTTATGACAATTGAAGTGGCCAAAGGTACCGAAGCTGGGGATTTGAATCTGGCAGTACTTGCAGAAGCCGCGGTTGTAAAAACATCTCTTAACACCAAGGGTAGAGGTTTCCAAGGCGGCATGAAGCGTCACGGATTCAGCGGAGGACCAGGTGCTCACGGGCATAGATTTGGTAGAAGAGTTGGTTCTATCGGTAATGCTGAATGGCCGGGACGTGTTCAAAAAGGCAAAAAGATGCCTGGACAATACGGAAACACTAAAATAACTGTAAAAAATGATGTTGTGTCTTTCGACGCTGAAAACGGCATCTTAGTATTAAAAGGTTCAATTCCTGGGCATAATGGCGCTAGAGGATTGGTAAGGATCGTGAAATGAGTAACCCAATAGTAATTAAAACAACTGATCTTCCTAAGGCATTTCTGGAAGTTCATCCGCATAACCTTTATCTTTACTGCAAAGCATATGCAGCTGGCCTTAGAGCAAATACTGCAAAGGCCAAAACAAGAGCTGAAGTGAGCGGCGGAGGCAAAAAACCATTCGCTCAAAAAGGCGGCGGTAGAGCAAGACAGGGATCAATCCGTGCTCCGCACTATAAAGGCGGGGGTGTTGCGTTTGGACCAAGCACAGACAGAAACTATGACCTCAAAGTCAATAAAAAGCAAAAGAAACTTGCACTTTACCATGCAGTAGCGGAAAAAGCAGCCAATGAAAGACTTTTTGTGGTAGATAATGTTGCAGTAGAATCAGGTAAAACCAAAGATGCTTTGGCATTTGTAAACAGTCTTGGACAAAGAGACGTACTTGTAGTAAAAGAGATGATTGATGACAAGAGTTTCTTGGCATTCAGAAATCTTCAAAATGCATATCTTGTTGAAGAAAATGAGCTTAACGCTTATCTTGCAGCCGCATATCACTCTATTGTGATCGAAAAAGCTGTATTTGAAAAATTGACTAAAGAGAGTTAAGATGGCAGATATTACAGATATTAAATCAATAATGTATACAGAGAAGAGCTTGTCTCTTCAAGAAGAGGGTGTCATCGTTGTTCAGACAACTCCAAGAATGACAAAAAATGGTCTTAAAGAGGTATTCAAAGAGTTTTTTGGTATTAACCCACTCAGAGTAAACTCTATGAGAGTGAACGGAAAAGTGAAAAGATTTAAAGGTATCGAAGGTAAAAGGGCAGATTTGAAAAAATTCTATGTCAAGCTTCCTGAAGATGCTAAAATTGAAAGCTTAGCGGTATAAGGAAGAAGAGATGGCAATTAAATCATATAAACCAACCACACCTTCACGTCGTTATATGACAAATCTTGACAGCAGTGATATTACTGCTAAAGCAAGTGTAAGAAGTCTACTTAAAAAATTACCAGCAGCAGCAGGTAGAAACAGCAACGGTAGAATCACGTCTAGACACAAAGAGGCAGGCGCAAAAAAGCTATATAGAATCATTGATTTTAAAAGAAACAAATTTGGTATCGAAGGAACTGTTGCAACGGTTGAATACGATCCATACAGAAACTGTAGAATCTGTCTTGTCAAATATGTTGACGGAGACAGAAGATATGTACTTCAGTCAAAAGGCTTGAATGTTGGCGACAAAATCATGTCAGCAGAGTCCGGACTTGATATAAAAACCGGCAATGCAATGAAACTAAAAAGTATCCCTGTGGGTACCTTGGTACACAATATCGAACTCAATCCAGGTCGTGGCGGTCAAATGGCAAGATCAGCAGGAGGCTACGCGCAAATTATGGGTAGAGAGGGCAAATATGTTTCCTTGAGACTTCCTTCGGGCGAGATGAGATATGTTCTTGGCGAATGTCTTGCAACTATCGGTACAGTAGGAAATGAAGACTTTGCAAATATCGTGATCGGAAAAGCCGGCAGAAGCAGACACCTTGGTATAAGACCTCAGACAAGAGGTTCCGCAATGAACCCTGTAGATCACCCGCATGGTGGTGGTGAAGGTAAAACGGGTTCTTCAGGACATCCGGTTTCTCCTTGGGGTATGCCAACCAAAGGTTATAAGACACGTAAGAAAAAAGCTAGTGATAAGCTTATCATCTCTAAGAGAAAGAAGTAAGGGGCTAAAATGGCAAGATCGACAAAAAAAGGTCCATTTATTGATGGTCACCTAATGAAAAAAGTGCTTAAAGCAAAAGAAGAAAATTCAAACAAACCGATTAAGACATGGTCGAGAAGATCAGTGATCTTCCCTGAATTCATCGGTTTGACGATTAATGTACACAATGGTAGACAATTTGTGCCGGTATTTGTAACTGAAAACCATGTAGGTTATAAACTTGGTGAATTTGCGCCAACAAGAACATTCAAGGGCCATAAAGGTTCTGTTCAAAAGAAAATAGGCTAGGGGTGAGAGATGAGTAGAGCATTATTAAAATTCGTAAGAGTTTCACCTACAAAAGCAAGACTGATTGCTAAAGAAGTTCAGGGAATGAATGCCGAGCTTGCGCTTGCAAGTCTTGAGTTTATGCCAAACAAAGCAGCAGGAATTATCTCTAAAGTGATTGCATCAGCTGTAGCAAACGGCGACTATGAGCCCGAAGAAGTAACTATTACTTCATGCAGAGTAGATAAGGCAGCAGTAATGAAAAGATGGAGACCAAGAGCAAGAGGTACTGCATCAAGAATCATTAAGCCAACGGCACATATTTTGGTGGAAGTCGGCGTGGCTGAAAAAAAAGGGGAGGACGCTTAATATGGGTCAAAAAGTCAATCCAATAGGTCTTAGACTTGGAATCAATAGAAATTGGGAGTCAAGATGGTTCCCTGCAAAAGGTAGGGCGTCTGATTTTATTGCTGAAGATTATAAAATTAGAAAATATTTGAAAAAAGAACTTTTCTATGCAGGCGTATCTAATATTATCATCGAAAGAACGGCTAAAAAACTAAGAGTAAATATCGTGACAGCACGTCCCGGCATTATTATTGGTAAAAAAGGTGCGGATATTGAAAAGCTTAAGTCAACATTGACAACGATGCTTGGCAAAGAAGTTGCGCTTAACATTAAAGAAGAAAAACGTCCACAGGCTTCAGGCCAGCTTGCTGCCGAAAATGTTGCAACGCAGCTTGAGCGAAGAGTAGCCTTCAGAAGAGCGATGAAAAAAGTGATTCAGGGTGCACTTAAGTCAGGGGCAAAAGGAATTAAAATTTCTGTTTCCGGTCGTCTTGGCGGTGCAGAAATGGCAAGAACTGAGTGGTATCTAGAAGGAAGAGTGCCTTTGCATACACTTAGAGCAAAAATTGATTACGGTTTTGCAGAAGCACATACTACATACGGAATTATCGGTGTCAAGGTGTGGATCTTTAAAGGAGAAGTCCTCGCAAAAGGTATCCAGGCAGAACCGCAAGAAGAGAAAAAAGGTGGCAAAAGACCATCTAGAAAAAGAGGTGAATAGTTATGTTGATGCCTAAAAGAACCAAATGGAGAAAGCAGCAAAAAGGCCGCAACCGCGGTAAAGCTTTCAGAGGTAACAAAATTGAGTTCGGTGATATCGCAATTAAAGCTACCGAAGCAGGTAGAATTGATTCTAGACAAATTGAAGCAGCGCGTATTACTATGACAAGAAAAATCAGCAGATCAGGTAAAACATGGATTAGAGTATTCCCTCATAAGCCACTGACTGCTAAGCCACTTGAAACAAGGATGGGTAAAGGTAAAGGATCCGTTGAGAAATGGGTTATGAATATCAAGCCGGGCAGAATCATCTTTGAAATGGCAGGTGTTGAAGAGACTCTTGCAAGAGAAGCTTTGATGTTGGCAATCCACAAAATGCCATTCAAGTGTAAAATCATCACTGCAAAGGATAGTAATGAATTATATTGATTTGAAAGATAAAAATGAAGCAGAACTTTTAGCAATGCTTAAAGAGAAAAAACTTGAAGTGTTTACGCTTAATGCAAAGCTAAGAACTATGCAGTTGACGAACACTTCAGAGTTAAGAGTAGCGAAAAAAGATATCGCAAGAATCCAAACAGCACTCACAGCTGTGAGATCGAAGTAAAGGGTAAAAAATGCCAAAAAGACAGATAACAGGAACGGTGATTAAAAAAGCTGGAGATAAAACAGCGACTGTTTTGGTTGAGAGAAGAGTTCTTCACCCAAGATATCACAAAACAGTAAAAAGATTTAAAAAATACCTTGTTCATGATGAAAAGAATGCAGTGAATGTCGGTGATACGGTAAACGCAATTGAGTGCAGACCGCTTTCAAAAACAAAAAGCTTCAGACTTCTTGAAATCGTCAAGAGAGGAGAAGCGTAATGATCCAGGCGTTTACAAGATTGAATGTTGCAGACAACAGTGGAGCAAAAGAAGTTATGTGTATCAAAGTACTTGGTGGTTCCAAGAGAAGATACGCATCGGTAGGCGACGTAATTATCGCTTCAGTTAAAAAAGCACTTCCGACAGGAAAAGTAAAAAAAGGTAAAGTGGTTAAGGCAGTTGTGGTAAGAACTAAAAAAGAGATTCAGAGAGAAAACGGATCGCTTATCAGATTTGATGACAACGCTGCTGTAATTATTGACGACAAAAGAGAGCCAATAGGTACGCGTATCTTCGGTCCAGTAAGTCGTGAAACAAGATATGCAGGTTTTATGAAAATCGTATCACTTGCGCCGGAGGTATGGTAATGGCTACAAAGTTAAAAATCAAAAAAGGTGACAAAGTATTGGTCATCGCTGGTGATGATAAAGGCAAAACGGGAGAAGTTCTTCAGGTATTGCCTAAGAAAGAAGCAGTGGTTGTTGCTGGATGTAAAATAGCTAAAAAAGCTGTTAAGCCAAGCGAACAAAACAAAGAGGGTGGATTTGCCAACAAAGAGATGCCAATCCATGTCTCAAATGTAAAAAAAGTAGAGGGTTAATCCTATGAGTAGAATGAAGCAAAAGTACAATGACATCGTTCCTGCGCTTAGAGAAGAGTGTGGGATAGCTAATGCGATGCAGACTCCGAAGCTTGAAAAAATCGTTATCTCTGTTGGTGCCGGCGAAGAGGGTAAAGATAGTAAGTTGATTCAAAATATGGCAGATACTATTTCTCTTATTGCAGGACAAAAAGCAGTGATTGTTATGGCGAAAAAATCTGTAGCCGGTTTTAAAGCAAGAGAAGGTTCACCAAGCGGTATTAAAGTAACGCTTAGAGGCGCAAATATGTATAACTTCTTTGATAAACTTGTATCTATCGCACTTCCAAGAGTAAAAGACTTTAGAGGTACGCCAAGAAAAGGTTTTGATGGTAGAGGTAACTATAACTTCGGTCTTCAAGAGCAATTGATGTTCCCGGAAGTGGTGTTTGATAAAATCATTAAAACTCACGGTATGAATATCACGATCGTTACAAATGTTGAAGATGATAAACAAGCATTCACGCTTTTAGAAAAGCTTGGTATGCCTTTCGCTAAAGGGAGAAACTAATGGCAAAGAAATCAATGATTGCTAAGCAAAAGAGAAAACCAAAATTTTCTACTCAAGCCTATACAAGATGTAATATTTGCGGTAGACCGCACTCAGTATACAGAGATTTTGGTATCTGCCGTGTGTGTTTAAGAAAGATGGCCAACGAAGGTCTAATTCCTGGTATGCGTAAAGCAAGCTGGTAAGGAGAAGAAATAGATGATGACAGATATAATTGCAGACTCTCTTACTCGTATAAGAAATGCTGCGCAAAGAAAATTAGACGTAACAACGCTTCTTCACTCAAAAACCATTGAAGCAACAGTGGCTATTTTTGTTGAAAAAGGGTATCTTGAGGGATACAAAGTGTTGGAAGATGGCAATAAGAAAACAATTCAAGTAGTTCTTAAATATGACGAGAATGAAAAAAGCGTTATCAACGAAATAAAAAAGATTTCTAAACCTGGTAGACGTGTTCACCAAGGTAAAGATGCAATTAGAACATTTAAAAACGGATATGGTTCTTTGGTTGTTTCAACAAGCCAAGGCGTACTTGCAAACGATGAGGCGTATAAGCGCGGTATCGGTGGCGAAGTAATCTGTAGTATTTGGTAAGGAATTAAAGATGTCAAGAATAGGAAAAAGACCAGTAACTGTAGCAGGTGGTATTGAGGTATCACTCGACGGTACGACTCTCGTCGCTAAAAAAGGCAATCTTGAAAAAAGACTTGAAACTTACGGTAGAGTAGGCATCAGTATAGATGGTAATGAGGTTACTTTCTCAAGAGCAGGCGATGACAAACAAGATTCAGCGTTTTGGGGAACATACAGAGCGCTTTTTGATAATATTATTATTGGTTTAGATCAGGGATTTAAAAAATCTTTGGAAATCAATGGTGTGGGTTACAGAGCAGCAGTTGAAGGCAATGCACTTAAGCTTCAGCTTGGGTATTCACACGATATTCTATATCCAATCCCTGCAGGCGTTGATATTTCTGTAGAAAAGAACGTTATTACAATAAGCGGTACAGACAAACAGGTTATTGGACAGGTTGCAGCCGAAATCAGAGAATTTAGACCGCCAGAGCCGTATAAAGGCAAAGGTGTCAAATACAGTGATGAGACAATCATTAGAAAAGCTGGTAAATCAGCCGGCAAGAAAAAGTAGGAGTGACGGATGTTAAAAAGTATTCAAAAAAGAAAAAATCAACTGCGCACTCAAAGAAAAGCTAGGGTTAGAGGTAAAATCTTTGGTACCGAAGTAAAACCAAGATTGACCATCTTTAAATCCAACAAACATTTTTATGCACAAGCAATCGACGACAATGCAGGTGTAACATTGGCTTATGCTGACGGTAGAAAGCTTGGACTTAAAGCTAACAAAGACGATGTTAAGAGAGTGGCTGAGGAAATGGCGAAAAACCTTGCTTCTAAAAATATCGACAGTGTTGTATTTGACAGAAATGGTTACCTTTACCACGGTGTTGTAGCCTCTTTTGCTGATGCACTTAGAGAAGCCGGAATTAAGTTTTAAGGAAGCATGATGGAAACTATTGAAAAAGAATTTGAAGAAGTAATCGTAAATATCGGACGTGTTACCAAGGTTGTTAAGGGCGGTAGAAGATTCAGATTTACTGCTCTTGTTGTCATAGGTGACAAAAATGGTACAGTAGGATACGGATTTGGTAAAGCCAAAGAAGTACCTGATGCGATTAAAAAAGCGGTGGATGATGCACACAAGAACCTTGTGAAAGTCAATATCAAAGGTGCGACTATCGCACATGATATTGAACACAAATTCAATGCTAGCCGAATTGTACTAAGACCAGCAAGTGAAGGTACGGGCATTATTGCCGGCGGTGCAGCTAGACCGGTACTAGAGCTTGCAGGGATCCAAGATGTCCTTTCAAAATCAATCGGTTCAAACAATCCAAACAACCTAGTAAGGGCGACAATCCAAGCACTTACTAGAATCAAAGCGTAAGGGGTAAAATATGGGTTTACATAATTTACAACCAGCTCCAGGCTCAACTAAAAACAAAAAAAGAGTTGGACGCGGTCAAGGTTCAGGTACAGGTAAAACAGCCGGGCGTGGTCATAAGGGTCAAAAAGCCAGAACAGGAAACAAAAGAAAAAGAGGTTTTGAGGGTGGTCAGCAGCCGCTTTACAAAAGATTGCCTAAAATCGGTTTCGTGTCAAGTGTGGAAAAACCATATGTGATCAATGTCGAAAAAATTAAAGCAATTGCTGAACTTTCTGAGATTACTCTTGAAAGTATCAAATCAGTACACAAGTTACAAAAAACAGTAACGAGAGTTAAATTGATTGGCGCAAGTGCAAAAGATCTTGCATCTAAAATCAAAGACGAAGCTGTTACTACAAGCGGAAAATAAGATGGGCAATGCTTTAACTCAGAAAATTCTGATTACTTTGGGATTCCTTTTTGCGTATAGAGTTTTAGCTTATATCCCAACACCGGGTGTTGATTTGAATGTCATCAAAGAGTTCTTTGATGACAATACAAATAATGCTTTGGGATTAGCCAATATGTTTAGCGGTGGCGCAGTTGAGCGCTTAAGTATTATCTCCTTGGGCATCATGCCTTATATTACTGCTTCTATCGTAATGGAACTTCTCGCAGCTACTTTCCCTACACTCGGTCAAATGAAAAAAGAACGTGACGGTATGCAAAAATACATGCAAATTATTCGTTATTTTACTATTTTTATTACAGTGGTGCAGGCGATTGGTGTATCAATGGGATTGCAAAGCATGACAGGTCGAGGCGGCGAGAGTGCAGTGATGATTGACCCGATGATGTTTACAGCGTTGGCAACTTTCTCCATGTTGACCGGTACAATGTTACTGATGTGGATAGGTGAGCAGATCACACAAAAAGGTATTGGAAACGGTATTTCCTTGATCATTTTTGCCGGTATCGTTTCAGGGTTGCCTTCAGCCATATCCAATACGGTTAAAGCAGTGAATGCTGGAGAGATGAACTTTTTGGTTGTGCTTGGCATCTTGGCAATCATTTTGATTACTGTTTGGGCTATCATCTATGTTGAATTGGGTGAGAGAAGAATCCCAATTTCCTATTCAAGAAAAACGATTATGCAAAATCAAAGCAAAAGAGTGATGAATTATATTCCTGTAAAAGTGAATCTTTCGGGAGTGATACCGCCAATTTTTGCCTCCGCTATATTAATGTTCCCTCTTACAATGCTGCAGGCAAGCACGCATCCTTGGATGACAGCAATTGCTGACACATTGGCGCCGGGGGGGATAGTATTTAATGTTGCGACATTTTTGCTGGTGATGTTCTTCGCATTTTTTTATGCTTCGATTGCATTTAATGCCAAAGACATTGCAGATAGCCTCAAAAGACAAGGCGGATTTATACCGGGTGTTAGACCGGGAGTTCATACTAAAGAGTTTTTGAACGAAGTAGCAAGCAGACTCACCGGTTCAGGTGCAGTTTATTTGGCAATTGTCTCTACGGTACCTTTTTTACTTATTAGCGGAATGGGTGCAAGCTTTTACTTTGGGGGAGTTTCTGTGTTGATTATTGTTCAAGTGGCGCTTGACACCATGAGAAAGATTGAAGCACAAAGAACAATGAATCAATATGATACATTGGGCAATGTAGGTCTATAATGGCTATTGCGATTAGGAAATCCGACGAGATCGTC
The DNA here is from genome assembly GCA_002742845.1 of Sulfurovum sp. UBA12169. NCBI lineage: Bacteria > Pseudomonadati > Campylobacterota > Epsilonproteobacteria > Campylobacterales > Sulfurovaceae > Sulfurovum > Sulfurovum sp. UBA12169. The sequence continues at coordinate 457,944 of DLUH01000005.1, forward strand.
AAGCTTAAAAAAGCTGGCGAGATTGTAGGGAAAACACTTCAGCATCTTCAAAATATTATAAAACCAGGAATGACTTTAGAGCAAATAGACAGTATTGGAGAAGCGTTTATTCGCCAGCATGGCGCAGAACCTTCTTTTAAAGGGCTTTATGGCTTCAAGGGCTCTGTGTGTACTTCCCTCAATCAAGTCTGTATCCATGGTGTGCCGGATGAAACCATTGTTAAAGAAGGTGATATCCTGGGCCTTGATATAGGTACCAAATTAGACGGCTATTATGGTGACGCAGCGATTACTATGGGAATAGGAAAAATATCCCCAGAAGACCAAGAGCTCATTAACTGCTCTAAAGATGCACTTTATCACGCGATCAGTTTGATCAAAGAGGGTATGCGCTTTAAGGAATTGACAAAAATTCTTGAAGACTTCATTGTCTCCCGCGGTTTTGTGCCATTGAGAGAGTATTGCGGACACGGTATCGGCACAAGTCCTCATGGTGAACCCAATATTCCTAACTACCTTGAAGGCAAACCAAACCAGGGTCCCAAAATAAAAAATGGGATGGTTTTCTGCATAGAGCCTATGGTATGCAAAAAAAGTGGCAAACCGGTAATACTAGGGGATCATTGGTCGGTGGTGAGTGAGGATGGATTGCGAACGAGTCATTATGAGCATCAAGTTGCTATCGTAGATGGCAAAGCGATGATATTGACTCAAGCATAATATGGACAATGACAGTTTTAATAGCATACATTTCATAAAGGAATATAATGGCAAAAGATGACGTAATAGAGATAGACGGCAAAGTGGTAGAGGCGCTTCCCAATGCAACTTTTAGGGTAGAGCTTGAGAATGGTCATATTGTACTTTGTCATATTGCAGGAAAAATGAGGATGCACTACATTAAAATCCTTCCGGGCGATAAAGTAAAAGTGGAGCTAACGCCATATAGTTTAGACAAGGGTCGTATTACATTTAGATATAAATAGTATTTTCTGGCAATATGTCTTTTTTCAAGATGGTACCCAAGGTGAACCCGTGGGTATATTTTCAGTCCAAACTAAATTTCATAAGCATTAATTAATAATTATTTAGATAAAATCACTGTCCCTTAAACTCTAGGGATTTAAAACTGCGTGAAGAATCTTTGATTAAGTAGCACCGATTACTCAAGGATTGGATTATGATACTCGATAGTCCACGCAAACAAAGAGTGCCTTGTGCACTCTAGGTGCAAAAATATCGTAGGAGTAACCAATGAAGGTTAGACCATCAGTGAAAAAAATGTGCGATGACTGTAAAGTTATTAAGCGCAAAGGTATCGTACGCGTGATTTGTAAAAATCCAAAACATAAACAAAGACAAGGATAAGTATGGCACGTATAGCAGGTGTTGATTTACCTAAAAAGAAAAGAATGGAGTATGCCCTTACTTATATTTTTGGTATAGGGCTTACAACGTCAAGACAAATTCTTGACAGAACTGGCATAGACTACAGCAAAAGAGTTTATGAACTTACAGATGCTGAAGCAGCAATAATTCGTAACGACATTCAAGAAAATGCCATGGTGGAAGGTGATCTTCGCAAGAAAGTAGCACTTGACATCAAGGCACTTATGGATTTAGGAAACTATAGAGGTCTTAGACACAGAAGAGGACTTCCTGTTCGTGGACAAAGCACTAAGACTAACGCGCGTACTAGAAAAGGTAAGCGTAAAACTGTTGGCGCGGCATAAGGAGTAAATGAATGGCTAAGAAAAAAGCAAAAAAAAGTATTGCTAAAGGTATAGTGTACGTAGCTGCAACATTTAACAATACCGTAATTACAGTAACTGACGAAATGGGAAATGTTATTTCTTGGAGCAGTGCAGGCGCATTAGGCTTTAAGGGAAGTAAAAAATCCACACCTTTTGCAGCAGCAGAAGCTGTAGCAGACGCAATGGAAAAAGCAAAAGAAAACGGCATCAAAGAAGTGGGCATTAAGGTACAGGGCCCAGGTTCTGGTAGAGATACAGCAGTTAAATCTATTGGTGCAACAGAAGGTGTCCGTGTAACATTCCTCAAAGATATTACACCGCTTCCTCACAACGGATGCAGACCTCCTAAAAAGAGAAGAGTGTAATTTAATTAATAAATTAAAAATAGTAGTTTAGGTATGCATTGCAGCGCAATGCTTATATTTTTTACGAAAAATAAAAAGGTAATATAGATGGCAAGATATAGAGGTCCTGTTGAAAAACTAGAAAGAAGACTTGGTGTTGATCTTGGATTGAAAGGTGAGAGAAAACTTGCCGGCAAAAGTGCATTGGAGAAAAGACCATATGCACCAGGACAACATGGACAAAGAAGAACAAAAATTAGCGGATACGGTCTCCAGCTTAGAGAGAAACAGAAAGCTAAATTTATGTACGGCGTAAGTGAAAAACAATTTAGAACATTGTTTAAGGAAGCACATGCAAAAGAAGGAAATACGGGAAATATTTTGATCCAGCTTCTTGAGCAAAGACTTGATAATGTTGTGTATAGAATGGGATTTGCTACGACAAGAGCATCCGCAAGACAATTTGTTAATCATGGACATATTGTGGTGGACGGAAAAAGAGTAAATATTCCTTCATACAGAGTAAAAGCAGGTCAAAAAATTGAAATTAGAGAGAAAAGCAAAAGCAATTCTCAAATTCTTAGAGCAATCGAGTTGACTAACCAAACCGGTATGGTTGAGTGGGTTGATGTGGATAAAGAAAAACTTTTCGGACTTTTTACAAGAATTCCTGAAAGAGAAGAGATTTCAATCCCAGTTGAAGAGCGTCTAATCGTCGAGCTTTATTCTAAATAATCTTAGTAAAGGCTAGTTAATGAGAAAAATTAAAGTTGCACCATATATGCCAACAGAGGTGGAAGTAAAAGAAATTGATGCCAATAGAGCTGAAATTATTGCTTATCCCTTTGAGAGTGGATATGCAGTTACACTTGCGCATCCGCTAAGAAGACTTATCTTGGGAAGTTCTATCGGTTATGCACCTATTTCTGTAAAGATTGAAGGTGCTGCTCATGAGTTTGATAATATCAGAGGTATGCATGAAGATGTTGCTGTTTTTATTATCAACCTTAAAAATATTCGTTTTAAAATCAAAGACGAAAGCGATAAGGTAGAACTTAAGTACAGTTTTAGTGGACATAAAGAAGTGACTGCGCTGGATCTTAACAATGATCAGATTGAAGTGGTGAACGGAGATCTTCCTCTTGCAACACTCAACGAGGATGCAGAACTTAACTTTACGGTGGTTATCGCAAAAGGGATCGGCTATGTGCCCAGTGAAGATCTTAGGGATGATGTAGACAGAGACAGCATTGCTTTGGATGCATTTTTTACCCCGGTAAGAAAAGCAAACTATAAGATCGAACCGGTACTGGTAGAGGATAACCCTAATTATGAAAAAATTACGTTTGACATTGTAACAGATGGCCAGATCGGACCGGTAGAGGCATTTACCAATGCATTAGAGGTTATGAATAAGCAGCTTTCCGTATTTGGCGGTGTGCTCAATGTTGATATCGGCAATACTCCGGTGAAGAGAAACAACGATGACAGTGAACTTAAACTTTTCCTGCAGCCAGTGGATAGTCTTGGATTGAGTGCCAGATCATTTAACTCACTTGACAGAGCAGGATTAAAGTTTCTTGGCGAATTGGTATTGATGAGTGAAACAGAGATTAAAAATATCAAAAATCTTGGTAAAAAATCTCTAGATGAGATTAATGAGTGTCTTATCGAGCATGGATTTGGTTCAGAGTTTGAACTCCCGGACAATACAAGAGCAACTCTTGTAAAGAAATTAGAGCAACTAAAAGCATAGTTGTACAGACAATAAAGGATTAATATGAGACATAAGCATGGTTACCGCAAATTGGGCAGAACGTCTTCTCATAGAGCGGCACTTCTAAAAAATCTTTCTATCGCTTTAACAAAAGAAGGCAGAATAGAAACCACATTGCCAAAAGCAAAAGAACTTAGGGGTTACTACGAAAAGCTGATTACCAAAGCTTCCGTAGGTGATTTTAATGCCCATAGAGCTATTTTTGCGATGTTGCAAGATAAGGAGTGTACCAACAAACTTGTAAATGAAATTGCACCTACTTACAAAGAAAGAAACGGTGGATATACAAGAATTATCAAAACACGCATAAGAAAAGGTGATGCAGCACCTATGGCAATTATAGAACTCGTATAGTCGCCATTCTGCAAAACAGCAACTCAGGGCTTTGCCTTGAATTGTACCTCGCCCTGAATTTTCAAAAAAATCTCTATGTTGTCAGTATTGACAAACTCAATCTTTTAGTGTATAAAACACAATAAAATTATATGGAAACATTTACGATGCTTCTGTTATAATTAAATGGTATTTATTTGCACCAATAATAAAACAAAGGAGAGACTTTGATCCCTTTTACAGATGAAGAATTACAACCTGCGGTACAAGGAGTGGTAGAGAAGGTTAGGCCTTCTATCAAGCTTGACGGAGGCGATATTAAGCTAATAGCTATTAAAGAGGGTGTTGTATTTGTGCAACTACAGGGTGCATGTGTGGGATGCGCAAGCAGCAATACAACATTGAAATTTGGGGTAGAGAGACAAATGCAGACGCTGATTCATCCCGAACTTAAGGTGGTTAATGTGCCGGCCGGATTTGAAGATAAACTGGATCAATTGAATTAAAATGAGCAAAACAAGTAAACAAATCTTATTGCAAAGAGCAGAAAATGAATTTCTAAGAGGTGAATATGCCAATGCTTTGAGAAATTATGGGCTTATACTTAAAGATTATCCAACACTTGATGAGGCAAAAGTAGGGGTATACCTGAGTGACCTGGGCATTGAAAGAGAAGAAGAGGCGCAAGCATTATTTGATTATTATCAAATTATTAAATACCAAAAAGATAATGCCGCCCAAATTATTGACAGCATTATCACTTCACTGGAAGATACCAAGCTAAAAGTGCAAGATCTTTTAGCCGATTCCCTGGAAGAAGAGGTTGAGTATGGGGAGGGAATACGCTACGGTGATTTTCTTGAACTCGTCGAGCAAAGAGGCAGCTTTAAAAAAACATTTGAAGATATTATGTTTTCTACCAAAGTGGTAATTACAAATAAAGATGAATTTATTGATTTTGTTACGAGACTCTCCGGAGAGGGATTTGATGAAATGGCACTTAACTATCTCGATGCAAGCGCAAATCTTTTTGGGAATGATCAGGATATTTTAGCTCTTTATCATATCGTCAAGGGAGTGAAATAGTGAAAATACCTTTTGAAAAAGAAACATATCGCTTTTTAACCGACGATACCCACGAACTAGATGGTCATACGCTTTTTTTAAAAACATCACAAAACAATCAATACTATGAGGCTCTAGAAGAAAAACCTTCTATTGTTACGCCCGAAGAGCTTATTGCTTTTTGGAAAATAGACAAATTAAAGGTCGTGGGGGTAACGGGCACAAACGGCAAAACAACAGTAACTGCTGCTATATATTCTTTTTTGATCGATCTTGGAGAAAGACCTGCTTTACAGGGAACACGTGGGCTTTTTGCGCAAGAAAAGCGTATTGAAGAGAAGAGCATGACCACCCCGTCTGTTCTGGAAACACTTAACAATATGAAGAAGACCATGGATTTAGGCTGCAACTATTTTATTATGGAAGTCAGTTCACATGCGATAGATCAAAAGCGTATCGAGGGAATAAAATTTGCACTCAAAGTGCATACAAACGTGACAAGCGATCATCTTGATTATCATGGTACTGTAGAAGAATACAGAAGGGTTAAAAGTCTCTTTTTTGCCGATGAATCCCCAAAACTTCTCAATAAAGATGATATTAAAAATATCGCCTACAATCCCATTGGAGCACAAAGCTATGGCGTTGATCAGCCTGCTACGTTTAAAGTGCAAGCCTTCTCGCTGCTTGATGGTATTACGGCGGGAATCAAGCATTTAAAAGAAGAGGCGACCTTTCATTCTCCCATGGTTGGGCTTTTTAATCTTTTTAATCTAATGGCGGCGGTCGGTTCTGTAGCCATGCTTACCGGAAAAAAAGTAGAAGAAATCTGCGAAGTAGTAGAAAATTTTGCCGGAGTGGCAGGTCGCATGGAGGTGGTAAGCCGCGACCCGCTTATCATTGTCGATTTTGCACATACTGATGATGGAATGTACCAAGTGCTTGATTCTATCAAAGATAGGGATATCTCTGTTGTGTTTGGAGCGGGAGGAAATCGTGATAAGAGCAAACGCCCCCGTATGGGTGCGGTGGCGGGTAAGTTTGCCAAGAAAATTTATGTTACAAGTGATAATCCACGCGATGAAGTGCCTGAGATGATACTCGAAGATATTTTGGCAGGCCTTGAAGGCAAAAATCATGTTGTAGCCACGCCGGACAGAAAGCTGGCGATTAAAATGGCACTTGATGAACTTAAAAAAGGAGATGCGCTTTTAATCCTGGGTAAAGGGGATGAAGATTATCAAGAAATTAAAGGGGTTAAATATCATTTTGATGACAGGGAAGTTGTAAGAGCACTTTTGGCGCACGGCGCATAAAGCCGAACTCTTATCAGGCGGTGAAATTTTACCTGTAGATAAATTGGTTAATCTGCAATTAAGCAATTAGGAGTAGAATACTCTTAATTAAAATTTAAAGGATTTGTGATGATAGGCAGTATACCCCAACCAGCATTTTATATTTTCAAGTGTCAGCAGAGTGCACCTCCGGGAATGCCGAAACCAAGCTGCGTAAGCCAAAATGATCCGGAATCCCAGCAGCTTTTTCAGCACTTGGCGCAAAGTCTGATGATGAAAGGAATTATCGGTACTGTGCAGCCGGTACAGACGGGATGCTTAAATCGTTGCCAGCAGGGACCCGTTATGCTTGTTGAGCCTGGACACACAATGTATGTAGGATTGACAAAAGAAAAAATTGACCGCATTATAGAAGAACATATTATCGGCGGAAATGTGGTGAAGGAATATGTAATAGCTGAAGAAATGTGGGGGGAACCTACCCCGCCGGCGAGCATAGCCAGATAACAGCTGCTGTTAGTAAAAAATTGTTCGCCCCATACTTGCTTTGGGGCAACTTCATAGGTAATCATAAATTCAGAGACAAAATGAGAAGACGACAATTATTGTTTCACCTTCACTCCACAATTTTGAGTATAATAGTAATGAACAGATTTTGGTATAATTGCAAAAAAGTAGAGAAATGCAAGGTGTCGCTTATTTTGAAGGAGAACAGATATGAACATTACGATGCTTTATAGCAAAATTCATAGAGCAACAGTTACGGATGCAAATTTGAATTATGTAGGTTCTATAACAATAGATCAAGAACTTTTGGATGCTGCCAAGATGCGAGTGGGTCAAAAGATAGATATTGTCAATGTCAATAACGGCGAGAGGTTTTCTACCTATATTATCGCCGGAGAACGGGGAAAGGGTGATATTTGTCTCAACGGGGCTGCAGCCAGAAAAGTGCATAGGGGTGATAAGATTATTATTATTGCCTATGCGATGATGAGCGAAGAAGAGGCAGACAGCTATGTGCCAAAGATTGTGATCCTGGATGATGATAACACCATTTCACAAACTTTTGAAGGATTGAAATAGATGTTTGAAGGATTAGATTTGGGCAATATGAGCAAAATGCTCGAACAGATGCAGGAAAAAGCCAAGACACTTCAGGAAGAAGCCAAAAATATTGAGTTGACAGCGAAAAGCGGCGGTGGGCTCGTCGTAGTAAAAGCCAATGGCGCAGGGGAGATTATAGATGTTGAGATCGATGACAGCCTATTGGAAGATAAAGAATCGCTGCAGATTTTACTTATAAGTGCAATGAATGATGTGATCAAAATGGTAGAAGACAATAAAAAGTCTCAGGCGCTGGGAATGATGGGTGGATTCAATCCTTTCGGATCAAAATAGGTTTATAGTTTTTTGACATCGACAAGATAGTTGAATTCCTTGGATGATTGCAGTTTAACGATTGCTCTTGATGTTAACGAGTGATATCCATCTAACTTAATCACTTTTTTAAGGATTTTGCTTATTTTCATCTTGATTTCTCCTTTATAGTTTTTTGATCTCTCTTTGAGATAATAAAATCATACAATAGCAAGATTACCAAACGGTAACATAGGATAGATGATGAATGAAATGACAGAAGTGATAGCCAACGATTCTCTGGTAAAAATGAAATCAATGCTTGAAAACGGAGCAAGTGCAATCAAGCCGATCCTCATCGGGGAAGAGTATGATCTTGAAGAGTATGACGAGATCAGCCCGCTTTTTTATGCGATACGCAAATATGCTTCTATTGAAATGATAGAGCTTTTGCTTGCGCATGGAGCAAATATTTATGATGTCGATAGAGATGGAGTGAGTGCTCTTGATATCGCTATTAAGTTTAAGCGCAAAGAAGTTGTCAAACTTTGTATAAACAAAGGCATTGATCTAAATCAGACAAAACGAAAAAGCGGTATCTTGCCTCTGATGCTGGCTTCATGTTTTAGTGATTTAGAAATGATCGCACTTCTCATTGAGTCAGGCGCCAAGTTGGATGCAAAAGACGGCTCAGGAGCAACAGCAAAGGACTATGCAAAAAAACTAGGGCAGAAAAAGGTCGTTGAATTTTTAGAAGAAAAAGGAGCCAAGTTTAATCTCTATCCCAATGAATAATGTTGCCTGATTGAACCAATTCAATCTTTGAAAACACAAGCAAGCCGCGGCTTGCTTCCGCATCCTTTTTAACCTTCGGTTTATCATCGTGTAAAAACTTCATCTCAAAATACTCTGATTTTATATATTGCCAAAATGTTATCAAATGGTCTCGTTTGTTATCAATATGTTACGCCTGTTATTTATGATTCATGGCAAATTTGACAACAAGGAATACGCAATGAGTAAAAAAATAATTTTGTCGGCATGTGTTGCTTCGGCAATATTTATGTTTTCAGGATGCGACAGCAGCAACAGCGAAGCAGACGCGGAGGCAACCGGAACATTTATTGATGCGGCAGTTGTGGGGTTATCGTATACATGCGACAAATCAAACAAAAGCGGCGTAACGGACGGGGAGGGAAAATTTACCTGTAAAGTGGGAGACAGCATCTCATTTAAGCTTGGCGCTATGGAATTTGGGCCGGTTGAAGTGGAAGACGGCATGATCGTAACACCTTATATACTGTATCCTAAAAATGATACAGCAGCAGTCAATCTGGCGCAGCTTCTCCTGACGCTTGACAGTGATAATAATCCTGATAATGAAATTGTACTTGATCCAAAACAGGTAGAAGAAATTATAACCAATCCGCTTGATGCAGCAAGCAGCGAGTTTGAAGGAGATGCCCAAACGCTTCTTCGTCAGGCAGACCTTGTGCTGGTTGACGAGAAAACAGCGGTAGATCACCTTAAGAAATCCGATACAGAAGCACCTATTGTAACACTGCTCGGCGAAGAAACAGTTACTATCATGGCAAACGCGGCAAAAACAAGTTATGCAGATGCAGGCGCAACAGCCTATGATGCTTTTGAGGGCGCAATGGATCCTAAAAAGTCCGGTTCGGTCGATACTGCAACAGCAGGCACTTATATTATAACGTATACTGCGACGGACAAAGCAGGCAATAGCGCAAGCAAAACAAGAACCGTGATTGTTCAAGAAGCGCCAGTAGCCGATACGACACCGCCTACGGTAATACTAAACGGGGAAACGACCGTCACCATAATGGTGGGCGCAACGTATAGTGATGCAGGAGCGACGGCAAGCGACAACGTAGACGGCACATTGACACCGATCATGAGCGGAAGTGTCAATACAGCTGCAGCGGGTACCTATGTGATTACATGGACAGCTACGGATGCAGCAGGCAATGTGGGCACGGCAACTAGAACGGTCATTGTTGAAGAGGCACCTGTTGTTGAAGATACAACACCCCCGCAAATCACCCTAAACGGAGAAGAGCTGATAACGGTTTACAAGGGAACAGTCTTTACAGATCCGGGAGCAAGTGCAATCGATGAGGTTGACGGAAGCATCAATGTGGTATCAAGTGGTATAGTAGATACCCAAACGGTCGGAGAATACACGATAACGTATACTGCAACGGATGCAGCAGGGAATACAGCGACCCTAACAAGAACGGTTAAGGTAGTCGAATGCCAGAATGTTAACCCGATTACGGGCGGATGCGAAGACGAGCCCACGGCGCCAACGGAACCTACAGAGCCTACTGAGTGTCAAAATGTTAACCCGATTACGGGCGGATGCGAAGACTAAAACAAATAATAAAGGAGAAAAAATGTATTTTAAATCAAGATTTTTAGCCAGTTCAGTTGTTGCAGCCTCTGTTTTAAGTGGGTCGCTTTATGCAGCCGAGTATGCCAATACGAGTTTTTATGTTGCGTATGATAGCGCCGATAAAACGCAATATGCGCTAGTTATGCCTTCTGTAAATAAAATTTATACACATAAGGCAGGGCAAATCCAAGTTGAGGATCTTACGCAAATCGATAATCAGTTCAGCAGTTTTCCTGCTTACAATAACGGAGAACTTTGTTTCCCTGCCCTTAAAGAGGGCGCTACGGGAGATGGCGGTGCATCGACAATGGCCAATCATTGTTATGATGTAAATTTTTATTATATTCAAAAAGAGATCATTCCTACAGGTGCCGCATTCATGCTTTATTATGATGTTGGAGAGAAGGTTTATGAAGGGCTTGCGGGAAAACCGGATACCTTCCTTGTGGTTAAAGACGGGGAGACGATCAGCAATGAAAACAGTATCACCGAAGACGATTATGAAAATTTCAGTTTTGATCATACAACGGCTACAGCAACGATAGTGGACTCTGCTGTCAAACCCCAAGAGGCACTGCCAAGCAGCATTGCGGGAGAAATGATATTAACAAAAGACAAACTATGGCTGATCGATGGGCTGGTAGTGGTAGAGAGCGGCGCGACATTGACAATCGAGCCCGGTACGACGATTGCGGCTTATGACGGTACGGGAGAACAAACTTCTTATATGATCGTAGATAAAGGTGCGAAGATCATGGCTGATGGTACGGAAACTGAGCCGATTATATTTACTTCTACAAAAGCAGCGATTGACGGCGAAGCGCCTGCAATAGGACAGTGGGGCGGCTTGACAATCATCGGACATGCGGCTAACGATCAGGTTAAAGCGTATGAAGTCAATGCGGACTTTGTAGCGGATGCTACCAATATGGAAGATAACTCGGGTATCCTCAGACATGTGAAGATCCTCAACTCAGGTATCACAATGGAAGTCGATAAAGAGATCAACGGCCTTTCTATGGTGGGCGTAGGTTCGGGAACAGTCGTGGAGAATATTACAGTGGATCTTTCAGATGATGACGGTATCGAGCTATGGGGCGGCACAGTTAATCTGACAAATGTCAATATTACAAGATGTACAGATGACTATTTCGATGTTGATGACGGATTCTCCGGAACCGTAAAAAACCTCAATATCGCAACCACCACAGGCAACGCTGCAGTTGAGATGTCAGGTACGACACATGCGACGTTCGACGGATTTAACATTGTGCAAAACGGTTCGGCAAAAGAAGGCGGTATTTACTTTAAAGGTGATGGCATAGGCGGACATTTTAAAAACGGTACAATCGCAGACAACGTAAACGATACTTACGGCGCGTTCTATTCAATGAGCGGCGACAAAACTTCTGATACCGTCGATGCGGCCAACATTTCATTTGCCAATGTGACAATCGAAGGCACTTCTACAGGCGCTAGATTTACAGGTACTTCAGCGGCTACGCTTGAGGGGATTTTTGATAACGGTACAGAAAATACGAAATAACTCTTCCAACAAGCAGTATCAGCTGCTTGTTGTAACTGCAAAACCCCAATCATACAAATCCTTAAAAAATATTTTCATTCTGTAACCATTACGTTACAGGTTTTCATTAGAATTTCGCAAAATTACATCCTTTGGAGTATATAATGATTACTACACCCAAAAAGCTGCTGTTTTTGCTGGCAGCTTCACAGACTATCTTGTCTCCTATGCTTATGGCTGAAGATCAGATGGTTCAATCAATTATGCAATTAAGATCGGAAGTAGAGAAACTCTATACACAGATTGATGACAATAGAGATGCATACAAGTCGCAAATGAAGTCAAATGCATTGCAGGTTTCAGACAATGAAGCACAGATCAATCGCCAGGAAACCTCCTTGAAGCTTACAAATCAAAATATCGAGAAGGTGCAGAAAAAAATTGAAATGTTGGGAAATTCAACCATGGATTTTAAACCTATTGTTTTTGATGCGTTGGATGCACTTGAAAATGTGATCAAAGCAGGGGTGCCGTTCAAGATAGATGAACGAGTATCAGCTCTTCGCCAAATCAAAAACGATCTTCAAAGCGGTAATATTACCCAAGAAAAGGCGTTGGCACTTACATGGTCAAGCTATGATGATGCATTGCGCCTGACTAAAGAGATAGGCCAGTTCAAACAAGAGATTGTACTTGAGGGTAAATCTACTATGGCAAAGATCGCAAAAATCGGTTCTGTAATGATGTTCTTTGCAACTCCTGATAATAAAGTAGGGTATGTCAAACAAAACGGAAATCAGTATAGCTATGTTATTGCCAAAGATGACACAGAGCGTTCACAGATTATCGATTTTTTTGATTCTTTGCAAAAACAGATCCGTACCGGATATTTTACGCTGCCAAATGCACTACTACTTAGAGGAGCAAACTAATGAAAGCATCATCTATGATTAAATTATTTTATATGATAGCAGCATTACTGATGGTATCAACAGCCGCATATTCAAATGAACTTGAAAGAGCATATCAAAAAGAGTATGCCTATTTGAAAGCGCAGAAAGAAGAATTGGAAAAACGATTGATATCAGACAAGGTGCAGCAAGAAAAAGACCTGAATGCCTCAAAGCAGAAGATAGAAGAACTTCAAAAAAAGTTATTGGAGATATCCGAAGCATCAAAAGTCAGTGGCGAAAAACTTGAAAAACTCAATAAAGAACTTTCAGAAAGGGAAGAAAACGGCGGATTTGCAGGCGACGTAGTAAATCAGGCACGCATGACGCTTGAACCTTACGGGATTGTACTTGCCGATGACAATAAAACGACTGATCTCCAAAAGATTCAACAGGCATTTTCCTCGTCGATAAAGCTTTATGGCGAACTCTCTTCCCTGAGAAATGAAAAAGGCGAATTTTACCTTCCGGATGGGAAAAAGGCACAAGGAGATATCGTTAAAGTTGGGAATATCGCTGCCTACGGTATCTCAAAAATGGCCGCAGGTGCGCTGGCCCCGGCAGGAGACAGCGCTTACAAGCTGTGGAATGCAGCAGGATCGTCTGATGATGCAAAAGCAATGTTTGCCAAGGAAAAGACGGGCAATATCGATATCTTTGTATATGAAAACCTTGATAAAGAGGTGGATTATGTAAAAGAAAAAACCATAGAAGATACGCTTGCGGACGGAGGGATGATCGGGTATATCACTTTTGGTCTTGGTCTTTTCGGGTTGATACTTTTGGGATTGAGAGCGATTAATCTGATTCAGGCAAGTTCCAATGTCAATGAAATTACGTCGATTGTCGTTGAAAAGGTTCAAAGCGGAAAAATACATGAAGCACTTGAGGCGATCAAAAAGTATGAAGGCTCAACCGCAAGGGTGATCAAGTCGGCGCTGAGAAATATCGATAAAGACAGAGAACATATCGAAGATGTCATTATGGAAAATATCCTTAATGAAAGCAGCCAAATTGACAAGTTTGGAAGTTTTGTGCTGGTGATTGCAGCCGTTGCACCGTTGTTGGGTCTGCTTGGCACAGTGACGGGTATGATTGAAACATTTGATGTTATTACGGAGTTCGGTACGGGTGATCCAAAACTTCTTTCGGGAGGAATCTCCGCTGCGTTGGTGACGACTATGCAGGGTCTGATCGTAGCAATCCCGCTGCTTTTACTTGGAAACCTGCTCTCAGGATGGGCACAGAATATCAAAAATTCAATGGAGCAGAATGCCCTGCATATTGTAAACCTTTATGAGAAACATAGGGGTTGATATGCTCTCTCTACTTGAATTTATCAGCAGATTTGTTGAGCTTATGAATGCCGGAGGATCAGTAATGTGGGTCCTTTTTGTGCTGAACCTGTTTCTTTGGTATGGGCTTGGATACCGGTATTTGCTGCTCCAGAGAGGAACACAAGGAAATGTCCGCCGTTTGATAGACAAGCATTTATCCAGAGGCGAAAACCAATCTATGCGCGGCGTGCTCGATTATGCTATTGCTGATGCATTGAGCGCTGCCAACGAAGCAAAAGCTATCGGTGCAGATATACGAAAACATATCGACGGTGCTTTGCTTCCATACTATTCTGAAGTGAATACCTACAGAATTTTAACCAAGACGATTGTCGTACTTGCGCCACTGGTCGGACTTCTCGGAACCGTTATAGGGATGATAGAAACGTTCGATGCGCTTCAAAACAGTTCGATGTTTTCGCAGGGCACAAGCATATCGGGAGGTATTTCCAAAGCGCTCTTTACTACAGAATTGGGGCTGGTTGTAGCAGTACCAGGCCTTATCATCGGACGTATCTTCGATCGTAAGGCTGAGCGTTTTGAACTTGAATTTGAACAGATCACAGATATTATCGCTACGAAGGATGCAGCATGAGAATTAGGCCTAAAAAACAAGAAGTGGACAATATTGACGTATCCCCTCTGATCGACATGGTATTTATCCTGTTGATCTTTTTTATGGTAACAACAACATTTGTCAAAGATATGAAGCTGGACATCAACCGCCCCTCTGCAACAAGTGCCAGCAAGGCTGACTCTAAAGTGATACGTGTTTATATTGACAATACGAGCCAGGTCTATATAGACAATCAGCCTATACAGCTATGGGCGACCCAGAGTAAGATCAGAGATTTGCTCCGTACGTCTACCGATAAATCTGTACTAGTGATAACCGACGAGACCATTCCTGTTGAAACCCTCATAGACGTGGTTGACGAATGTCGTATGTCGGGTGCAAAAGATGTAGCAGTTTCTACCTCCAAAGAGATGGGATAATCCTGTCATGAATCGTGAAAAGTTTATAAAACGCAGAGCAAAGAACTATGCATTTCTGACAATGTTGGCCGGAATGGCCCTCATGGTGATACTGGTTGTCTCTTTTAATGCAAAGGTTGAGAAAAAAGAGAAAAAAGTAAAAGAACCTATGCGTTACGTAAAGGTTGCCAAACAGCCTCAAAAAGTGGAGAAACCCAAACCCAAACCCAAGCCGCAGCCCAAAGCGCAGCCAAAAGCACCGCTTCCGGATATTGGCGCAATGCTGGGAGGCATCGAAATGAACATACCGGAATTTGCCTCATCAGACATCATGGAAGATGGCAAGAATATATTGGGCGATGTGGCATCAGATGCGGCGATGAGCGAAGGAGCTGTCGATACAAAACCCAGGGTTGTTTCACGCGGACCGCTTGAATATCCCCAAGAAGCAGCAAAAAAGCGCATCAAGGGATTTGTGATGGTCAATTTGCTGATCGGGAAAGACGGAAGCGTAGAGATTGCCAAGGTGATTGCTTCCTCCCCTGCCGGTATATTTGATCAAGCGGCTTTAAGCGGTGTACGAAGTTGGCGTTTTGCTCCGGCCAAATATAAAGGCAATCCTGTCAAAGTATGGGCGAAACAGAAAGTTCGCTTCGATTTTAATTAAGGTGAAAAGATGTTAAAAACACTATTTATGTTATCGCTTGTTCCTTTTTTACTCTATTCACTTGAGGCAAAGGAACCTGCTGAACAAACGATCAACCATATGGAAATAGCAACCATTATGTATTATGACGGGAAATATGATAAAGCGCTTGAAGAACTCCAGGAAGCCAAGAACTCCCATATAGACATAGAGTGGGACAAATATTATTCAATGAGAGGTTTGATTTTTCTCAAAGAGGAGAAATACCAGGAATCCGTTCATGAATTTTTAGAGGCAATCAGGGCCCTTCAAAAGAAAGTCTATACTCCGCCGGCTGAAGAAAAACCTAAAAAAGAGGTTCTCTTTTCAGTCTTTTCAAAGGACAAAAAAGCAGATGAGGCAAGGGTTAAAAAGCCTATTTTTGACCCGGAAAAACTAAGAAAAGACCAAATTGAAGAAATTTATATTTATTTGTCTCAAGCCTATTATAAATCCGGCCAATATCTCAACGCCGTCCAGGCATTAGATGCTGCAGGAGATAAGGGGAGCGAACATGCTTCGCTGTTTACACTTAGAGCAGAATGTTACTGGAAAGCAGATCAAAAAGGGTCAGCGATAGAAGCTTTAAACCGTGGCACGCTGCTTTTCCCCGATGACGTCACTTTATTGAAACAAAAATTTTATTATTTCGGAGAGTTAAAGCTGTACCAAGCAGCAATTAAGGCAGCAAAAGCCTATATGAAAAAAGTTCCCGCAAAAGCCGAGGAATATATTCTCCTGGCACAAATGCTCGCCGGCGGCGGAGAATCCAATGAAGCGATTAAGATTTTGGAAGAGGCAAAGCTGAAATTCCCCTCATCGGCAAACATATATATCCTATTGGGACACTATTACAATCAAAATAATATGCCCTATACGACTGCGGATTTGTTTGAAAAAGGATCGTATTATGATTCAAAATATACAAAAGAAGCTGCCGAAATGTATAGAAGGAACGGTTTGCTTGCACATGCTCTTTATTTGAATTCAAAAATGACAGACAAGATCGAGAAAACGAAACAAAAAGTAGCCATCTATGTAAGCAGGGGCGAGTTTGAGATGATTATCGGACTTAGGGATGCATTGGATCGTTACGGATTGCTTAATGATGACAATATTCGTTATGCGTTGGCCTATTCTTATTATGTAGTTAAAGATTATGAGAGTGCAGAAACACATTTGAAGAAAATTCAAGATGATGAACTTTTCTCCAAAGCAACGGTGATACGTAAAAATATAGAGAAATGCAGAAGCAACAGCATGGAGTGTATCTAGATGAAAAAAGCAGTACGTTTTTTGCTTGTAATGATCTTGCCGGTCATTATTTTTGCCAGTGAATCAAAAGAGGGTACGCTTTCTGTATTGCTCTTTAGTGATGGAAAACCGCTTGTCTCCAATGAAGTGAAGATAGATGGCAGCAGTATATATAAAACAGATGCAGACGGAGCAGTGAAAGTAACGCTGTCAGCCGGGAAGCATCAGGTGGAAATTTTTGGCAAAACCCCCTCACGTGAAAATCTTGGGTATTTTAAAAAACCGGTTTTGGTCAAAGAAAATAGAAATACCGAAGTGATCGCGACGTTATCCAAAAGAGACGGCAACAGTATTGATATCGATACGCCTGTAGCTGTTTCCGTCATAAAGGACAAAGAGGAAGAAAAAGCGACAGGAACCGGAATTTTAAGCGGCAGGGTAATGTCTTCAGAAGGCAATATACCAATAGGCGGTGCAAGAGTATTTGTAAGAGGTACCGATGTCGATATGCGAACCGATGAGAGCGGATATTTTACCGCAACCGTACCATCCGGAAAAGCATTAAGCATTTCAGTCGTACACTCGGCATACAGTGCAGCTACGATAGGGGGAATAGTAGTCAAAAAAGACGGGAAAACATCCAAAACGGTCAAGTTGACTCCGGCCAGTATGGAATTGGAGGAGTTTGTCGTGCTTGCCCCAAAAGTAGAAGGGAGTATCGCCGATATCATGCAAGAAGAGAAAAAGAGCAGTGCCGTAACCAATATACTCGGCTCCGAAGAGATGTCGAAAAAAGGTGACAGTGATGCGGCAAGTGCGCTAAAAAGAGTGACGGGTGTAACGCTGATCGGCGGAAAGAGTATTTATGTGCGGGGGTTAGGCGATAGATACAGCAATATAGAAATGAACTCTATGCCCCTGCCTTCTCCGGATCCGACCAAAAGAGTGGTACCTTTGGATATTTTCCCTTCCGGTGTTATCGGTTCTATGAAAGTTCAAAAAAGCGCAACGGCAGATATCCCGGCAAGTTTTGGAGGGGGATATGTGGATATCAGGACAAAAGACAATGCAAACGATGATTATGTCAAAGTCACCTTGGGTTTAAAGGGCAACAGCAATACGGGAAAAAATGTAGTAGACTATCAAGGAAGCAGTACCGATTGGACCGGTTTTGATGACGGGTATAGGGACATTGACCAGAGCATACTGGATGAAACACGCATTGTTATCGGAGAGAGCCCCACTTCATTTACGACTCGGTACTATCTCAAGGAAGAGCTTTCTGAGTTTATACAGAACTATGTAGGCGACAGAAAATACAACATTGAATACAATCCGCTTCCTCTTGGCGGCAGTGCGGGGATCGAATTTTCTAAGCATTATGATATAGACGACGAGAACAAGATTACTGTTTTTGGAAACTATGAATATTCACAGGAGCATGAGTATCGTGAAGAAACAATCGCAAAATATGAATATGACCAAGAAAATGGCACCATGTATGACAACCCGAGCAGCACCGGATTTGCACTAAGATCCTTCTCGGACTATTCTCAGGCGGGAATATTTAATATCGGGTATAGTTTTGCAGATGTTTTTAATGTCAAATATACCAAGCTTTATACCCATAACGGACTGAAGGGAACTAAATTGTCCGTAGGAGAATTCGGTTCAAACCCCAATGAGATCTTTAATTATTACGATTTGGAATGGGAAGAGAGAACCTTGCTCGCAGACCAGATAAACGGAGACCTTAAATATGAAATTTTTGATACAAAAAGCGAGTTTGGCTTTGGATATGAAAAAGCATCCGCGCAATTGAACCAACCAAATAATTTTAGGTATATCTATGTAGATGACGACGGTTTGGACAGCGGGGAGCCTGCATATCTACAGAAGACATCAAACCAGTTTGCCAAAAGACTCGCTTCAAATGACGATGTAGATGCATTCTACCTTAAAAATAAACTTTTTATAGACATTTTTAGCGAAGAGGATTATCTTGATATCGGTTATGCCGGAAGTATCAAAAAAAGAAAATCACAACTTGACTCATATGGTATCAAAATCAATGGGGATGAAACAGAGTTCACTGATCCTATTGATACGATCTATGATGAGTATGTCCGTCCGGATATCTGGTTTGATGATCGACGCTTTACCTTGGAAAATAATACGCAGGCCAAGAACTATTTTGATGCGAATGTCGATGAGTCAGACTGGTATCAAAGTATTTTTTTAAAACCGGTTGAGTCTTTGGAGGTATTATTAGGATTAAGAGAAGTCAATGTTGAGCAGAAAACCACTTCTTATTATTTATATTCGCGCAGGGAACATCCTGGGGAAGAGTATGACCCAAGCAAAAATAATACCTATCAGAAATATGACCGTATTCTTGAGCTGGAAAACGAACTGTTCCCGAGCGCATCTTTTAAATACATAGTTGATGAAAATAATACGATAGATGTGGCATATGCAAAAACCTATATTCTTCCGGATTTGCGCGAAGCATCAAGCGGTATATATTCGCATCCTTACGAAATTGCCGACGTAAAAGGAAACCCGGATTTAAACTATACGATGATAGAGAGCTATGATATCAAGTACAGTCATTATTTCTCGTCAACAGAAAATATCAAAGTCGGTTTATTTTACAAAAAACTTGATCAGCCGATTGAGGATACCATGGTGCCTTCTTCGTCATTGCCAATATATTCATTTATGAACTCCCAAAACGCTACAATGTATGGAATTGAGTTTGACGGGAGAAAAAAACTCGATTTCATCAGTGAACGGATGAATGATTTTTACGTGTCAGGAAACTTTACCTATACAGATTCTGATGTGACCATAGGCCAGGCGCAAGAAGAGCTCCTGACATCAAATCATAGACAGCTGCAAGGCCTCTCCCAGATGGTAATCAATCTTGGACTGTCCTACGAAATAAGCGAAAGAAGTATAACGCTGGCATACAATAAAATGGGTGAAAGAATTCGGAAATTGGGAATGAAGGAAGATGGAGGAGAAGTAGTATACCCTGACTATATGGAGAATCCTGCTGCCATTTTTGATGTGGTATGGATTGAAAATTTTGATAACGGGTTTAATCTCAAGATGAAGTTTGGCAATTTGCTTGACGGCGAAACCGTTTGGTATCAGCAGGATGAAGATCATGCAACAAATAGATATAAGACAGGCAGAACATTCAGCTTCAGCGCCTCGTATAAATTTTGATATACGTTTTCAATCAAATTTGAATACAATAGGCTAAGCGATATAAATAAGAGGATATATTGATTGAAATAAGAAAAATTTTAAATTTTTGAATGGATTGTTACCGTTTTGTAACTTTTTTATTTTAAACTTTCAGCCAAACAAAACAAGGAAAAGAGATAATGAAAAAAATCGTACTTTCTGCGGTCGCTATTGCAATGATGGCAACCGCAGCAACTGCAAGCACAAGTTCTGAACTCAAAGAACTGAAAGCGCAAATGGCAGCCATGGCCGAAAAAATAGCCCAGCTGGAAGCAAAACAGGTCAAAGCAACCGAGGCTATTGAAGTGCAAAAGGTTGAAAATGCATCGCAGCTTACTTCCAAATCGCCGGTCATTGAACTCAGCGGCAAGCACTATCTTGGGTTTGTCAGCGATAATGCAGACGATACAAATGAGTTTGAAACTAGAAGAAACTACCTTCAGGTGAAAGGTTTCTTTGAGGACAATCCGAAGAATTACTTCAGGATCACACTTGATACGTTCCAAAATACAGGCGAAACAGACGCAGAAGATGGAGATAGCTGGGAAGTCAGGCTGAAGTATGCCTATCTCTATCTTGACAACGTGCTGCCTTATACGGGCGTAGAGATCGGCCAGTCGCACAGGCCGTGGATCGACTATGAGGAGCATGGCGGATGGAACTACCGTTCGATCTCCAAAGTTTTTGTTGAGGCAGATGAGGGAGCACACTTGACAAACTCGGCAGACCTCGGTGTAAACTTCAAGACAAAAATGCCTCATTTCTCATCTGAGCTTGGACTCTTTAACGGCGAAGGGTATCACGACTTGGAAAACGGAGACGGGCTCAGTGCCGAGTGGAGACTGACAGGCCACCTCCTCGGTACAGGCAAAGAGAAGAGAAAAGATGATATGACTTACGCGGACATATCGTTCTTTGGGCAGTGGAATGATGAGAGCAACAAACACAAAAACGAAGATCTAAACTGGTACGGGATGCATGCAGTGTACAACCAGCCGGAGTTTTTGGTGGCGGCTCAGTATGTCAGTACCGAAGATGCGAATGCAAAATATGCCGGTGACGGATGGTCTGTCAACGGCGAGTTCAGGCTGGCAACGCTTTCTAAAAGCATGAAAGACTACGGCATCATCGGCAGATACGACAGCTGGGACCTTGACAACTACACAGAAAAAGAAAGAAGAAGAACCATCGCCGGCCTTACCTACCAGTACAACAAATATGTAGAGTTTATTGCCAACTATATGAATGAAGAGATAGACGGCACTGATGAAACTGATGCCTTCATGCTTACGACAGAGGTAAACTGGTAACGTTTGTTTTTAGGGCGTAACTCTCATTTGAGAAGGCATCATTTTTGGTGCCTTTTTCTGCTTTTTACTTATAATTGTTTAATATTCTCTTCTTTTTCTTTTTTTGTTCATCACTTTATGCGCCAAGAGATGCTATACTTTACTCTATAGATTTGAAACAGGGGTAAATGCATGAATCACATGCTGAAGATAGGTTTGGGTGCGGGGTTTGCTATGGTTGTGGCATTTTATGTTCACAAAACAATGGGTAGTATGCCTCATGGCGGATTTTTGGTTCTGGCAGCGGTATTTGGCGCTTACATGGCGATGAATATCGGAGCCAATGATGTAGCAAATAATGTAGGACCCGCGGTGGGTGCGGGAGCACTTAGTATCGGCGGTGCCATTTTGGTTGCTTCTGTTTTTGAGGCGGCCGGCGCACTGATAGCCGGCGGCGATGTGGTGGGAACTATTAAAGAGGACATTATAGATCCTGCTGTTTTTGGCGATAATTCAAGCATGTTTGTCTATGCAATGAGCGCCGCACTTTTGGCTGCCGCACTTTGGCTTAATCTTGCAACATGGATGAAGGCGCCTGTTTCAACAACACACTCGATTGTCGGAGGTGTTGTGGGGGCAGGGATTGCCGCAGGAGGTTTGTCTGTTGTTTCATGGGGAACCATGGGAGGTATAGTGGCTTCATGGGTTATTTCTCCTGTTTTAGGAGGAGTGATTGCCGCAGGTTTTCTTTATATCATCAAATCAAAAATTTTATATAAAGAGGATAAGCTTGCAGCCGCCAAAAAAGTGATTCCTCTGCTTGTTGCTATTATGGTGGCTGCATTTGTCACCTATTTGACACTCAAGGGACTGAAGCACGTCTGGAAAGACTTGGTGGGGGCAGTGAGTTTTTTGCCGCAAAGTGATAAGCCCAGCTTTTCTCTTGCGCTCATTTTCGGCTTTATAGGAGGGGTGATAACCTATATTGCAGTTAAACCTCGGGTTGCAATGAAAATTGCAGGCATGAATGATGACAGAAGCGATTTGAATCTTCTTTTCACGCTCCCGCTTGTGTTCGCAGCCGCGCTGCTTAGTTTTGCTCACGGGGCAAACGATGTTGCCAACGCGGTAGGGCCTCTTGCTGCGATTTATGATGCGATGGCCAACATGGCGGTTTCCCAAAAAGCAGCCATACCTCCGTGGATCATGGTAGTAGGAGGCTTGGGCATCTCCATAGGGTTGGCATTGTTTGGTCCCAGGCTTATCAGAACGGTAGGAACCGAAATCACCGAACTTGATCAGATGAGAGCCTTTTCCATCATGATGGCAGCAGCAATAACCGTTGTGGTTGCTTCACAGCTTGGGCTGCCGGTTTCTTCTACGCACATTGCTGTAGGTGCAGTATTTGGCGTAGGTTTTTTAAGAGAATGGCTTGACAGTCAAAACATGAAAGAAAAACAAAAAGTATTGTTTGTTGAAGTAGAAAAACATCGCATGCTAAAAGAAAGACTAGAAGTGTTGACCCACGAGGAGTACAAAGACCGCATTGAGCTTCTAGAGGAGATTAAGGCGCAAAAGAAAAAGGTTAAAAAGATCAAAAATATTTTGAGAGAAAACTATGTAAAGAGGGACATGATAAAAAAAATCATAGCAGCATGGGTGATCACAGTTCCTGCCGCAGCAATGCTCTCCGCAATCATTTTTTATGTGCTTAAGGGAATGGGCGCATAAGGACAAGCACATGTTATCAAAATGTAATCATAAAACAGTAGTATCGGGCGAATGAAAAAAAATATAGAAATCATTTTGATAGAAGACGAAGAGGATATTTTAGAATTGCTTGAGTATCATCTTGCCAAAGAGGGATACGAGGTAACCGGTTTTCTCTCTACGGAAAATGTAGAACAGTTTTTAGAAGAAGAGAGTCCTTCGCTTATGATTGTAGACCGTAATCTTCCCGGGATGGAAGGGAGCGAATTTGTTTGCAAGTTGCGACAATTGGGCTATGAGATCCCTATTATTTTTTTAACCGCAAGGGATCAGGAAGGTGATCTTGAGGAGGGATTTAGAAGCGGGGGCGATGACTATATAACAAAACCGTTTAGCATTAAAGAACTTTTGCTGCGAATAGAAGCATTACTCAGAAGAAGCGGTGCCACAACAAATAATACAGTCCGATACAAAGATATGATGCTCGATCTTCAAAAACATCAGCTTTTCATCAATGAAGAGCCTGTTGATCTAACCAACTTGGAGTTTAGACTGCTTCATGCATTCATAAAAAATCCAAAACGGCCGCTAGACAGAGATTTTTTGCGAGACAAGGTGTGGGGGAACGACAGTGCAACCTTTCATGATAAAACGATCAATGTGGCACTCAATAGACTGAAGAAAAAAATAGATCCTATGAATAAAAAGAACTATTTTGCTCCTGTGTGGGGCATAGGATATAAATTGCTTTAATTGTTTCTAAAATTTTTAGTTGCCTTGCAAATCTCATGCCCCATTTTTTTATCAAAACCTCTCATTAAATCATAAACCAGAGTGCGGATCACGTCTGCAATGACAGAATTTCCGTCATCCAAAATTTGATTCCGTTATTCTAAACTATATTTTGGATTCAATAAATGAATTATTAAGAGGGCTCAATTTTTTGTAATCAAAATGTTATCGACTTATTTTATACTTTACACAATCCAAACGGATAACCTATTTTCTCAAGGAAAACACATGACATTTAAAAAAGTAATGACGACACTGGCGGCAGCGTCGTTTGTGCTTAGTGCCGCAAATGCCGACGAAATCAAAGGAAGAGGCGCATCGTTTCCCGGACCTGTGTATCAGGCATGGACATCAGAATATTACAATGCAACCCAAAACCAAGTAAACTATACACCTACAGGATCCGGAGACGGGATCTCTTCAGCTTCAAAAAGAATGGTAGACTTTGGCGGATCAGACAGCCCTTTAAAATCAGAAATTCTTAAAAAAGCTAAACTATTTATGTTTCCTACAGTAATAGGCTCCATTACACTATCATACAATATTGAGGGAGTGAAAGACGGCGAACTAAAACTGAGCCGTGCGGCAATTTCTGCGATTTTTTCAGGGAAAGCATCTTTCTGGGATGATGAAATCATTGCAAAAGACAATAAAGATCTTAAGCTTCCTCATGAGCCTATTACGGTAGCGGTTAGAGCAGATGAGTCAGGAACCACTTACAATTTTACCTATTTTTTAAATCAGATCGATCCTTCATTCAAGGTAAGCAAACAGCCTACCTGGAAAGCTGCAAAATTGGTAGCAGGTAAATCAAATTCAGGCGTATCTGCAAATATCCAGCAGATTAAAAATTCTATCGGCTATATTGAATATTCTTATAAAATTAAGCTCGGATTGCCTGCGGCGCAGATAGAGAACAAAGAAGGCAAATTTATCGTTCCGACTTTAGAGTCTTTCCAGGATGCGGCAAAATATGCTACATGGTCACCTGAAAATGACTTTTATGCGGTTATCGGGGATCCTGCAGGTGCAACTTCCTATCCTATCGTAGCGGCAACATTCATTTTGCTTCCTTCGGAAAAAGCAGATACCAACAAAAAAGTCACAGCGTTTTTTGATTGGGTGTTTGCAAACGGAGACAAGGCGGCGGAAGAACTTGGATATGTACCGCTTCCCGCATCGACAAAAGATCAGATAAGAGCATATTGGGAAAACAAAAAGATCAAATAATTTTTCTCCTTCGATACAATGGTGCAACGTCACCATTGTTTTTTTGTTATCAAAATGTAACCCTTTTCCTATAAAATTCCCATAATTTAAAATTAAGGTTAAGCATGAACGGAAAAGTCTTTAGGCAGCTCTCTTTGCTTTCTGCAACACTCACATTTTTCTTGCTGATCGGTATTTTTGCAATACTTTTTACCTATGCGCAGCAATCAATGCAAACATTCGGCTTTGACTTTTTAACGATTGAACACTGGGAAACGGATGAAGATGGCTATGGCGGTATATTCGGAGGATGGGTGCCCATTGTCGGTACGCTTTTAAGTACGCTGATTGCCATGGCTATTGCCACTCCGCTAGCGATGGGAATTGCAATTTTTTTAACTGAAATAGCCCACAGTAATCTCGTCAAACCTGTTTCTATGGCGATAGAGCTGCTTGCTGCTATCCCCAGCATTATTTATGGCATGTGGGGACTTTTTTATTTTGCTCCTATTATTCAAGAGTTGTTCGGCGGGAATGGTGTAGGATTGTTGACAGCAGGGGTCGTTTTGGCCATCATGATCCTTCCTTTTATGGCAGCGATCACCAAAGACGCAATGAATACAACACCGGGAATTCTTAAAGAGTCGGCCTATGCTATGGGAGCAACGACATTTGAAGTAATTAAAGATGTGGTGATGCCATATTCAAAAGCCGGCATTATTGGATCGGTTATACTGGCTCTGGGACGTGCGCTGGGTGAAACGATGGCTGTAGCCTTCTTGATAGGTTCAGTGATGAGCGTTGCGCAGAAGGTGACTGATTCAACTATCTCTATCCCTGTTTTGCTTGCCAACAATTTTTCCGAAGCGCAAGATTTGCAGCTTTCAAGTATGTACTATTTGGCGCTCATTCTTTTTGTTGTCAGTTTTGCCGTTATTTCTCTTGCGAAATTTTATTTTTTAAGAAGGGGAGTAAAATGAACCGCTTGCTGCTCAATAAAGTGATTCTGCTGGTTTCAACCGCATCGGCAATCATAGGAATAGGTTTTCTTTTTTGGATTTTGATTACTCTGGGCTATAAGGGGATAGACAGTATCTCGTTGACAACATTTACAAATGATTTGGTCAACGGGGGGATACGAAATTTACTTGTAGGTCAGTTTACTATGGCGCTGATTGCTACGCTGATCGCGGTTCCTCTGGGTATGATGGCAGGTATCTATTTGCGAGAATATAGCGGAGGAGGGAAGCTTGCGATGGTGCTTCGAAACCTCAATGATGTGATGATGAGCGCGCCTTCTATTGTGATTGGGGTATTTGTTTATGCCTTTATGGTCGCACCGTTTAATACTTATAATGGATGGGCAGGGAGTGCGGCTTTGGCTATCATGATGATTCCTATTATTGTCAACACCACCGACAACATGCTTTCCCTGGTGCCACAAGAACTCAGAGAGGCAGGTATTGCATTGGGCGGGAGCAGGCACAAGATTATCGTCCAAATTGTACTAAGGTCTGCAAAAACAGGAATAACTACAGGTATTTTGCTCTCTTTCGCACGTATTATCGGAGAAACTGCACCCTTGCTGTTTACCTCGGCAAACAATCAGTTTTTTACAATGGATATGAATGAGCAGTTTCCTTCTTTGACGGTCAGTATCTATAATCTGGCTACCTATCCGGATGAATCAAGCAGACAATTGGCGTGGGCCGCCTCATTTATTTTGACAGTGATCGTTTTGACAATCAATCTTTTGGGCCGCTATGCCACAAGAAACAAGAAAGGCAAATAATATGAAACAAAACATTATGGCTATGAAAGCAGAAAATCTTACTTTTACCTATGCCGGAGCTGCGTCCTCCTCTTTAAACAGCGTGACCTTGCCGATCGAACGCAATAAAATCACTGCGCTGATAGGACCAAGCGGATGCGGCAAATCCACACTGCTTCGCTGCATGAACCGAATCCATGATGTATATCCGGGAAATAAGTATGAAGGGAAAATTACACTTCATACCGCGTCTGGAAAAAATCAAAATGTACTAGAACTTAAGAAAGAGAATGAACTGATTGCGCTTCGTCAAACCGTAGGAATGATTTTTCAAAAGCCTACCCCTTTTCCTATGAGTATTTTTGATAATGTGGCCTATGGCCTAAAACTTTCAGGCATCAAAAATAAAACTGAACTGCAAGACCGTGTAGAAAAAGCGCTTAAGGGCGCAGCGATATGGGAGGAAACCAAGGATAGGCTGGGCGGGAGCGCAATGGGATTGAGCGGCGGACAGCAGCAAAGACTTTGTATTGCCCGAGCAGTAGCGCTTAAGCCTGAAGTGCTGCTTTTTGATGAGCCTACTTCGGCATTGGATCCTATCTCGACAGGAGCAATAGAAGAGTTGATTGCAGAGCTTAAATCGGAAATATCGGTGGCTATCGTGACTCACAATATGCAGCAAGCCAGCCGATTGAGTGATTATACGGCATTTATGTATCTTGGCGAACTTATAGAATTTGACAAAACAGAATCGGTATTCCTCAATCCTTCCAATAAAATGACAGAGGATTACGTAACCGGCAGATTTGGATAAAAACACTGCTTTTTGCGTAAATTACATAACAACCAAATACCAAGGAGAATTGATGCTAAGTATAGAAAATAAAGTTATACAGGTACGAGAAAAAACCGCTGCTGTATTGGAAGAGATGATGATTTCACAAAAGCTTGCCTTGCATGCATTGAGGGTCTGCGATGAACAAAGTTTTGAGCAGGCAAATATTCCTCTTGATTCAATCGATAAAAAAGTTGAAGAGATAGACAATCTTGTCTTGACAGCATTTGTACGCTTTTCCCCCGAAGCAAAAGATCTCAGGGAGATGGTCGCATTTTTAAAGATTACTTCCTCTTTGCAGCGCATTGCATCGAACGAAACAAATTATATAAAAAATATGAAAATCTGTAATCCCAAGGCGGATCCGCAAATAAAACGTATCATAAAAGAATCTCTTTCGATCAATCAGTGCACGATTCAAGCCATGAATTATACGATTGAAATGATCCGTGAGACAGAAGACAAAAATAAACTTTTAGATCTTGAAAGCAAGATTGATGTGGAGTTTAGTAAAACAGACGATATCTATTCAATGCTTGAAAAAGATGTGCTGCAAATCATGCATCAAACCCACGAAGTCAATGATGAATTTATCAATTTGCTTAAGTATATCAGAAAAAATATGAAGATTATCGACAGGCTTCAGGATATTGCTTCCAAATTACTCTTTGCCAGAATTGGCGGCAAACTTTAATTTTTGCTTTGATAACTCCATAGTGGTTTCATAGCCAAGATGAAACATCTCTTTAAAATTTTTAAAACGCAAGAGCGCGTAGTTTGAGAGCTTGGGGTCGGTGATGTAAAAATCACACAGTTTGAGGTGCTCTTGAATGGAGGCATGCCATGTCAAAAAGAGGGTGCGTTTTATGCCGCCGATGAAAGAAGGGGTAAACCCGTGAAAGAGCGGATGCAGATCCACTCCGATGATAGGATGATTGTACTTTAGCAGCGGCGCAACGGGAAGATTGTCCATGACACCCCCGTCTGCTAGATAGTATGCCCCATAAAGGAGCGGTTCAAAAAGGGGCAAGACGGCGCTGGAGGCAACACACAAAGGAATGGCTTCTCCTTTATCGAAACGTATAATCTCCCCGCTGATAAGATCCACAGCCGTAATATGCAATTTGATACGCGTTTTTTCAATATGCGAGATGGGGATAAGCTTCTTGAGAATATCTTGCTGCTGATCAATACGAAAGAAACCATTGCGAAACCCTTTGAGTTTAAAAATTTTCTTAAAAGCTTTGGATTCAAAAATTTCTAGTTGTTCTCTGGGTGCTACTCCGGCCGCATAGCTTGTGCCGATAATCGCTCCAATACTGGTCCCCGAAATGGCTTCAATAGAAAAACCGTTCTTTTCCAGTGCTTCAAGTACACCAAGATGAAAAGCACCCCGTGCAGCCCCACCCGATAATGCTAAACTAATTTTCATGACCCAACCACTCGGTAATTTCTGTTCATTCTCTCGCCCCTCAACCGCGATTTTACGGATATGCTCCATAATGATATCATTATATCTTTTATATTCCGGGTACTGTGGAAGTAGCGCTTCAAAGTCTGAAAAAGAAGAGAAATTATTTAAAGGATTGCAGCAGAAAAGGGAACGAAAAACAGCATTATATTCATGCAAGAAAAAAATATAGCTTTATGTTATTGAAATGTAATCAGCCTTTTTTATAATGATGAAACTTATCTCTAGGAGAGCTATCCATGCAAGCGGAATGTAACGTTTCAGATGAACATCTTGAAGAACTTTCAGCCAGAATCGCTAAATCATTTTTTATTACCGAAGAAGAAGCTTTAGAACTTATTTATGAAGAGTGGGAGAGAGTCGAAGCATTATTTGCAATTCATAAAAAAATAAACTTGGTACATCTGTATCTTATCGGCGAGATCAATGAGCTTTATAGGATAGCCTAATGCAGATAAGTATAGAAAATTATATAGAGCACCACTACCCGCAAATCACACAGGCCCCTCGGGCTTTAAAGCAATTGCTTTTCACCGGTTTGAAAAAATTTTTTCATGAAGACCAGATCAATATTTTTTTACGGGAAAATGTACAAAAGGATGCGTTTAGTTTCATCGAAGCAACGATAGATTATTTCGATATTTCAATTGGGCTAAAAAAAGAAGAACTCCGCCATATTCCCACCTATGGAAGGGTCGTAATCATTGCCAATCATCCTTTGGGCGCGTTGGACGCGATGGCGCTTATGCATCTGCTTAAAGACATCAGAAGCGATATCAAGATCGTAGCAAACGATTTTCTTTTAGGACTTGAAAATCTTAACGATGTACTTATTCCTGTGGATAATATCACCGGAGGGATGAATAAAGAGACGATTAGAAGCATATACCATGCTCTTGAAGAAGAACAGGCAGTCATCATTTTTCCTTCCGGGGAAGTCAGTCGGGCCCGACCAAGCGGCATTAAAGACACATCATGGAAGAGCGGTTTTTTAAAGATTGCTTCGAAGATGAAAGCACCGATCCTTCCGGTCTATATCAAGGCAAAAAATTCAAATCATTTTTATATCCTTTCTATGCTCAATCGCTCTTTGGCAACCATAACGCTTCCTCATGAAATGTTTAAGGCCAAAGGTAAAAAAATAGAATTTACGATAGGAAAATCCATACCGTTTGATGCCTATCATGTTCCTTCTTTGGGAAGCAATGATGTCGTAAAGCTTTTACGAAAACATTTTTATCATGTTGCCAAACATAAAAAACCGCTTTTTAAAACACAAAATGAGATTTCGATACCCGAATCTAGAAGCGAACTTAAGGCCGAACTGAAATATGGAAAGATTTTGGGAGAGACTTTTGACGGCAAAAAAATCATCCTGTACGAATCACCCATCGAAAACTGCGTGCTTAAAGAGATAGGAAGATTAAGAGAAGTGAGTTTTCGCCATGTGGGAGAAGGGAGCGGTAAAAAACGTGACCTTGACGAGTACGACTATTATTATAAGCATCTCATTATTTGGGATGATGAGGCTTTGGAGATAGCCGGGGCATACCGTTTGGGCGAGTCAAGAGAGATCATAGAAGAGTTTGATACAGAGGGGCTTTATACCAAAACACTTTTTGATTTTGATGAAAACTTTTTGCTCTATCTGGGCAGAGGATTGGAGCTTGGAAGAAGTTTTGTTCAACCCAAATACTGGAATAGCCGGGCACTGGATTATCTGTGGCAAGGCATTGGCGCATATGTGAAGCAAAATCCCCAAATCCGCTACTTGTTCGGGGCAGTAAGTTTGAGCAATGCATTCAATGACAAGGCCAAAGCGTTGATGATTTATTTTTTTCAACATTATTTTGGCTCGTCGGAGAAATTGGTTGTTCATAAAGTTTCCTATAGCATCCCTTTGGAGCTGAAGGCATATTGCCAAAGTTTGTTTGCGGGAGATAATTACAGAGAAGATCAGCGCAGGCTTAAGGAAGAACTGAGTTTAATGGGGTATGCAATTCCAACGCTCTATAAACAGTATGCGGAAGTGTGCGAAGAGGGCGGAGTGAAGTTTTTAGATTTTGGGTATGATAAAGATTTTAACAATTGTATTGATGGGCTTATCGTCGTGGATTTAAACTATCTCAAACCTGCAAAAGCAGAAAGGTATTTTAGATAAAAGATGTCAATTTGACATTTTTATAGGATCTTTTCTTTCAACTCGCTACAATTGCATCATGGACAAACAACAGACCCTCGAATATTATTTTGGATACAGCGCATTCAGGCCCCTGCAAGAAGAGATTGTAGATGCCATTTTGGCAAAGCGGGATGTTTTGATGGTCTTGCCTACGGGAGGAGGCAAATCCCTTTGCTATCAGCTTCCTACGCTTTTACTAGAGGGAATAACAGTCGTTATCTCCCCGCTGCTTGCACTCATGTATGATCAGGTGACCGCACTCAGAGCCAACGGCATTAGTGCGGCAATGCTAAGCTCTATGCAGGATCTCGAAGAGAGTATGCAGATACAAGAACAGCTCAAAAAAGGTGAGATCAAGCTGTTGTATGTTGCCCCGGAACGATTAACCAATGAATATTTTTTAGCACTTTTGCGTCAACTGCCTGTCAATTTCTTTGTGGTGGATGAGGCGCACTGCGTAAGTGAGTGGGGGCATGAATTTAGAGAAAATTATAGACGGCTCTCTTTGCTCAAGGAGCAGTTTCCTTCTGTACCGGTTGCAGCTTTTACAGCAACGGCGACCAAAGCAGTTGAGCAAGATATCATCGCAAATCTAGGTTTGATAGGCCCCAAGCGTGTGAGAGGTTCGCTCTTTCGCAGCAATTTGACGATAAATGCCCGACACCGCATTGGGGATGGCAGAGAACAATTGATAGAATTTCTTAAAGAGTATCAAGGTGATTCAGGAATCATCTATACTCTTTCTCGCAAATCCACCCAATCAGTTGCGCATTTCTTGCAAACCAAAGGCATTGTGGCAAAAGCCTACCACGCAGGCTTGCCAACTGAAGAAAAAAATAGTGTATATAGCGATTTCGTTGCTGACAGAGTGCAAATAGTGGTCGCTACCATTGCCTTTGGGATGGGTATAGACAAGAGCAATATTCGTTTTGTCGTACACATGAGTTTGCCTAAAACATTGGAAAATTTTTATCAAGAGATAGGCCGGGCAGGCCGGGATGGACTGCCATCAGAAACATTGCTGCTCTTCTCTGCTCAGGATATTGTTCAGCAAAAGATGTTTATTGATGATTTGCCCCAAATGCCCTACAAGGACCATGCGTACTATAAACTTGAGAGCATGGTGCGTTTTGCCAATTCCGAGGGATGCAGACACCAAAGCATTGCTGCGTATTTTGATGACAGGATTGAAACATGCAAAGATGGGTGTGACAATTGCGGTACGCCTTCGGCTGAAAAGATAGATATTACCAAGGCTGCACAAAAGCTCCTGTCTGCTATTTGGCGCACCGAACAAGCGTACGGCTTGCATTATGTGATCGATGTGTTGCGCGGAAGCAAAGAGCAGCGTATTGTGAAAAACGGGCACCATAAACTCTCTGTATATGGCATAGGAGAAGAGTATTCAAAAAGCCAGTGGCTTACCATAGGGGACAAATTACTGGAGCTTAATGCCATTGAAATGGGGGAATTTAAGGTGTATAGATTAACATCTTTTGGCGCAGAAGTGATCAGGGGCATGCATTGCATTGATTTAAAAAAAGAGAGGCTCAGCGTTAAAAAAGCGGAACTTAAAAAAGCCATAAGTTCTTTTCATGATTATGATGAGGAAATATACGGCAAACTCAAAGAGCTACGCATGCGCATTGCATCGGTTAACAATATCCCTCCCTATATCATTTTTTCAGACAAAACACTTAAGGATCTCAGCATAAAGTTGCCGCAAAACAAACATGAAATGCTCGAAGTGCATGGTGTTGGGGATATAAAATTTGAGCGCTATGGCGAAGAATTTTTGACACTGCTTGCTTCGAGGGTTTGAATGTTTAGTAAACCTCTTTGCGGCATCGATGAGGCGGGAAGAGGCCCTTTAGCGGGTCCACTTGTCATGGCCGGAGTAGTACTGGGTGTATCCATGAAAGGTGCGGGATTGATGGATTCCAAAAAGCTCACTGAAAAAAAAAGAGAAGCACTTTATGAGGAGATCGTTAAAAATGCCCGTTTCCATATTGTCTCTTTTTCGGCGGCACAAATTGATGCATGGGGACTTTCAAAATGTTTACAAAAAGGTTTACAGAGTATACAGGAGCACTTGCCGCAGTGTGATTATCTTTTTGATGGAAACAGCACGTTTGGAGCAAAGCAGATAAATACTATGGTTAAGGCAGACGAAAAGATAGCCGAGGTCAGTGCGGCGAGTATTTTGGCAAAAGTAACGCGAGACAGAGAGATGAAAGCTTTGGCTCAAAAATATCCGCAATACGGTTTTGAAAATCACAAAGGATATGGAACCAGAGAGCATATTCAGGCGCTCCGCAAGTATGACAGATGCGAGGTGCATCGCCGAACCTTTCGGATAAAAGAACTCGATGAGCCGTCGTTGTTCAAATTTTAAAATAGCATTTTATCAATAGATACAATAAAAACGAGTTTTTGATAATACTTCATTTTTTCTTCGGGCAGAAATATCATGGACGCCACATCCTCACTTTGGTTTCTTGCATAAAAAAACATACAAAGCTCAGATGAGAGATAAATATTTTCTTTATTTTTTGCTATAAAGCGCTTTGAGATGTTCCATTTTTTTACCCATATTAAGAAGCACCATATCGGCAAGCACCAGTGCCATCATTGTTTCACAGACAACGGCACCTCGGATTGCCACGCAGGGGTCATGACGGCCTTTGAGTTCGCATATAACCTCATTGTTCTGCGTTGTAATGGTTTGCTGCGGTTTAAAGATGGACGGGGTGGGTTTAAAGTGTGTTTTAACGATAACGGTATCGCCATTGCTGATGCCTCCGAGTATGCCACCGGCATGATTGCTTTTAAATCCGTTCAAAGTAATTTCGTCATTATTTTGGCTGCCTTTGAGGTGGGTGCTGGCGATGCCCTCGCCGATCTCTACAGCTTTGGCAGCATTGATACCCATCATTGCTTCAGCTAGCGCCGCATCAAGTTTGTAATAAAGGGGTTCACCTAGTCCCACAGGAACGCCTGTGGCTGTGGTCAGCACAACGCCTCCTACGGAGTCATGGTTATTTTTGGCATTAAGAATGGCTGCCTCCTGCGCTTTTTCCATAACGGGATCAAGGGCGTAGAGTTTGCTGGTTTTTGCATGGGCAAAATCCTGCACATGGCTTTTGATGCCGTCCACTTCACAAAGCCCGCTTTGTATGATGATACCAAGTTCCCGCAGCATCAGTTTGGCTATCGCTCCGCCTGCGACTCTTGCGGCAGTCTCTCTGGCCGAGCTGCGGCCTCCGCCTCTATGATCCCTTAATCCGTATTTGTGAAAGTAGGTAAAATCTGCATGCCCGGGCCGAAAAAGATCTTTGATATTGTCATAATCTTTGGACTTTTGATTGGCATTATAGATGACCATTGCAATAGGTGTGCCCGTGCTTAACCCTTCAAAGACACCGGAGAGTATCTCTACTTTGTCTTCTTCTTTCCTTCCTGTTTCAAGAGGGCTTTTGCCCGGCTTTCTGCGATCAAGTTCAGACTGGATAAATTCCTCATCTATGGGCAAACCGGCAGGCAAACCGTCAAGGATGCAGCCAATTGCTTTTCCGTGAGATTCTCCAAAAGTGGTAAGCGTGAGTTTTTTGCCAAAAGTATTCATATCTTTAATGCCTCCAGTGCGATCTGTGCTGCTCTTTGTTGCGCCTCTTTTTTGCTTTTTCCTTTTGCCGTTGCAATGGTGGTATTGTCTAAAATAACTGCAATTTCAAATTCTTTTTTATGATCGGGGCCAAAAGAGCTCAACAACTCATAAGAAGGGGTCACCCCATGTGTCGCCTGTGTCAATTCCTGTAAAGCAGTTTTGTAATCTTTTGAAAGCGATTGCAAATCGATTTGAGGATAATTTTCTTCGAGTAAGGCAACTGCAATTTCTCTTGCAGCCTGCAGACCGCCCTCAAGGTAAATCGCCCCAATGATGGCTTCAAAAGCGTTGGAAAGCAAAGAAGGCTTTTTTCGTCCGTTGTTATTTTCCTCAGCCGGAGAAAGAAAAATGTAGTTGCCTAAATTGATCGCTTTTGCCAGTAGCGTAAAGCCGCTTTCGTTGACAAGTGATGCCCGTATTTTCGACAAAAAACCTTCATTAGAATTTGGAAATTTACTAAAGAGATACTCACCTACGATCAGATCAAGGACGGCATCTCCCAAAAATTCAAGCCGCTCATTATTGTAAGGCTTTTTGTAACTTTTATGGGTTAAAGCCTCAATAATCAATTGCTTATTTTTAAATGTATAATTCAACCGTTTTTCAAGTTGACTGTAGTTGTTCATGATAAACCCTCTTTCTTTTTTATTTTTTCCGCTTCATATTTTGCCAGTTCATCGCATCTTTCGTTTTCAGGATGTCCGTTATGGCCTCGCACCCATGTTCCTTTTATGGTATGCAAAGCGGAAACATCAAGATATTCCTGCCATAGATCTACGTTTTTAACTTTTGCGAAATTTCTATTCACCCAACCGGGAAGCCATTCATTGATGGCTTTAATGACGTAAGAACTGTCAGAGATGATTTCGACGTCACAAGGCTCTTTGAGCAGCTTAAGTCCTTCAATGACGCCTTGAAGTTCCATACGGTTATTGGTTGTATGCGCGTCGCTTCCACTGTATTCTTTGCGATGGCCTTTAAACTCCAGTATACCCCCATAGCCGCCCGGACCGGGATTGCCAAGGCTGGAGCCATCAGAATAGAGAGTAATCTGTTTGCGGGTTTGCTTTTGCAATATTTTCCTCAACTTTTATAGAATTAATCGCCATACAGTTTGGACACCGGTTAAAGGATACCGGAAAGCTTTGTTTGCATTTATTGCACAAATAAGTAAAGCTTAAATCTCCACCTTCAAATCCGCCCTGCTTGGCTGTTGCCAGCAAATCAAGCGTAAAAATACCGCTTTGGGTGCAGGGATCTTGCAGATATCCTTTCGCATAGTAAAGTGTTGACAACGCCTTATGGGATGTAATTATATCCAAATCGAGTTGAGCCTGGGGTAAGAACCATAGGATGTCCATGATCTCCTTTAGTCGGCGAGTATCGACGTATCTCCATGCGCATTGAGTATCGAGTTGAAACATTGCATGTATTGCCGCCCTATAGAGTACATTTTTTTCTTCAAGAAGAGCGGTAAGACGAGCTATTTTTTCTTTTGCGGAAATTTTTTTATTTGAAATCAGTGCCAAAAAAGTAAGATAGTTTTTAAGATCATGCGTTTCTTCATTGAGCATTTCGAGCGGGTCCATCACCTCTTTTGCACGATCATACTCATGCATCATTTCATAAACCACGCCAAGCTCATAGAGTACTTTAGAGTTGCGGGGCTTGAGACGGAGTATCTCGGTATAAATAGATTTTGCCCGCTCCAAAAAACCTGCATTAAGATAGGTTTTCCCCAACCTTTCCATCAATTCAAGTTTACCGAACTGTTCAGGTACATTTTTCATCAGATACAAATAGATGCTGATTGCTTTGGGGTATTCACCGCTGTTCTCAAAAGCTTTGGCGAGCAGCGTAA
Organism: Sulfurovum sp. UBA12169; assembly: GCA_002742845.1. Classification (NCBI taxonomy): domain Bacteria; kingdom Pseudomonadati; phylum Campylobacterota; class Epsilonproteobacteria; order Campylobacterales; family Sulfurovaceae; genus Sulfurovum; species Sulfurovum sp. UBA12169. The sequence continues at coordinate 495,055 of DLUH01000005.1, forward strand.
GAGGCTTTAGCATATGGGGCTCAAAAGGCATGGTCGCTGTTTCAAGAGTACATTCTGCCCCATCAAATTTTTCTAAAAATTTTAAGAAATTTCCCTCTTCTTTTTGTTGTCTGTAAAGTCCCCATCCATACGTGGCAACTGCAATAATAAGACTGACAACCACAATAAGAAGGATGCTAAAAAGCGGATCATTATAGGCGGGTAAAATCTGTTCCAAATGTTGCCTTTGTGGTGAGCTTTATAGCCTAACCTCTTTAGAGTTTGGCAATAGATTATAGCAAATTAGATATAATGTTAAAATGATAGATAATACCTCGATAGAATCTTTAAAAGCCAGCATTGATATCGTGGATGTGATAGGCCATTATATAGAATTAAAAAAGACTGGAGCCAATTACAAGGCATGCTGTCCGTTTCACGGAGAAAAAACACCCTCTTTTGTGGTAAGTCCTTCCAAGCAGATTTATCACTGTTTTGGGTGCGGAGCAGGTGGAGACAGTATTAAATTTGTGATGGAGTTTGAAAAGCTTTCTTACCCTGAAGCGATTGAGAAAGTGGCATCGATGTATAGCTTTTCTTTGGCGTACACGCAGGGAAGCAGTGATTATAGCGATACAAAACGTGTGCTTGAAGCTTTGGAAAAATGGTATATAAAAAACCTTGATAGAAATCCTACAGCGACAAAGTATCTTTTAGGCAGGGGGGTAAGCCATGCTTCCATAGAGGCATTTGGGATAGGATACGCGCCTGGAGGAGCAGAAGTGATGCAGTTTTTACAAAGCAGTCTTCTGCCGTTACCAAAAGCAGAAGATGCGGGGATCATTGCTAAAGGAGAAGGCGGGAGGATGTATGCCAGACTGGTTGAGCGTATCACTTTTCCTATCTATTCGCCTAGCGGGGGATTGGTAGGATTTGGAGGGCGAACCATCACAAACCATCCCGCCAAATATATCAACTCGCCTCAAACGAAACTTTTTAATAAGTCAAAACTGCTTTATGGATATGAGCGTGCCAAAGACACTATCTATAAGCATAAAAAATTGATCGTATGCGAAGGCTATCTTGATGTGGTGATGTTCCATCAGGCAGGATTTCATGAGGCTGTTGCTACAATGGGTACTGCGTTGACAGCGGAACATTTGCCACTGCTGCGCAAGGGGGATCCTACAATCATCTTGGCATACGACGGTGACAATGCCGGAGTGGCAGCGGCACTGAAGGCAGCGCAAATGTTAAGTGTTGCGGGATTTGACGGCGGGGTTGTTCTGTTCCCTGGAGAGCAAGATCCCGCAGATCTTATTGCCAAAGGAGAAACACAAGCTGTCGCCAAGCTTCTTCGTGAAGCGAAACCGCTCATCCCTTTTGTGCTGGAAAAATTGATCCAAAGGCACGATCTCTATAGCCCCAGAGAAAAAGAGGCAGCTTTTAGCGAAGTTAAACAGTATCTTGAGGGATTAAGCCAGATCATCAAGGAGGCCTACATGCCTATGGCAGCCACACTTTTGGGCGTAGCTCCTGTGCATTTTGGCAATCAGGCAAATACGGTTAAAACAAAAGAGCGTTTCAGCCAAAAAAGAGACGACGTAGCACAGCTAAGCATTCTCAAAACGCTTTTGGAAAAACCGAATCTCATAGATGATGTCTTAAATGTGGTTGACGTGAATATGTTTGGAAAATATACAGAACTTTTTAGGGCACTCATTAAGGGAGAAAAGGAACATCCTTATCTGATGGGTCTTTCTATCAATGAGAGTTTGCAGGTAATGAGTGAATCAGAACTCAAAGACATTTTGCGCAATTTTTTAATCAAGCACTACGATGTGAGGCTCAAACATATCGTTGCAGACGCAACTATTCCTTTTGCAAAAAAGAGTTTTTTGATACGTAAAATAAAAACCGATATAATACCCAGATTAAAACGAGGAGAGCTGGTAGCCTATGAGAGCGATATCTCTATTTAGCGGAGGACTTGACAGCATGATTGCTATCAAGTTGATGAGGGATCAGGGTATCGATGTGACCGCGGTACATATCAAGACAGGATTTGGCGGTACAAAAGATATCGGTGTGATACTCAAAGAACGTGCTAAGATGGCAGGAGCTGATTTTCGTACAATCGATGTACGGGAGGAGTATATCCAAAAGGTATTGTTTTCGCCCAAATACGGTTATGGAAAAAACTTCAATCCCTGTATAGATTGTCACGGCTATATGTTCCGTGTAGGCAAAGCCGTCATGGAAGAGTTGGACGCTTCATTTATCTTCTCGGGCGAAGTTATCGGTCAGCGTCCGATGAGCCAGCGTCATGACGCGCTCAAGCAAGTCAGCACGATTGCTGAGGATAAAGAGGAGAAACTTATCCTGCGTCCGTTGTCTGCGAAATTGATGGAGCCGACAACGCCCGAACTTGAAGGGTGGGTCGACAGAGAAAAACTTCTTGATATTTCAGGAAGAAGCAGAGAGCGCCAGCTGGCGCTGGCAGCATCGTATGGATGGGAAGACTACGAGAGCCCGGGCGGAGGGTGCCTGCTCACAGAAGCTCACTACTCTGAGCGTATCCGCGAGTTTATAGCGTATGATGAATTTGAGGTTGAAGATATCGAGATCCTGAAATTTGGCAGACAATTCAGGCTGCCAGACGGAGCCAAACTGACAGTAGGAAGAGACCAAGAGGACAACGCAGGATTGGAGCGCATCCAAAGCGATAAGTACGTCAGTGTAAAACTTCCTATATCCGGACCTTTTTCGCTTTTAAGTGCCGATGCGAGCAAAGAAGAAAGAGTTTTGGCCGCCAGAGTGGCCATTACGTATGCAAAAAGCAAATCCGAAGAGCGTTATGCCGTTGAGGTAAACGGCGAGACGATAACCGTCTCTCCTTTTGCCAAAAAAGAAGAGGCCCAACGATACTTTTTTAATGCGAAAAAATAAAAAACAAAACGATAAAATCAAAAAAAGGAAAATAGTATGAAAACAGCAAGTGCCAGACATATTTTAGTAAAAGACGAAGTCCTCTGTAATGAACTTAAAAAGAAGATCAATGCAGGAGAAATCAGTTTTGAAGAGGCCGCAAGAGACCATTCGCTCTGTCCATCGGGAACTAAAGGCGGGGAGCTTGGAAATTTCAGACAAGGACAGATGGTTCCTGAATTTGATAAAGTGGTTTTCAGCGATGAGGTCGGAGTTGTTCACGGACCGGTAAAGACACAGTTTGGCTATCATCTTTTAGAAATCACAAGACGTTCATAAAATGTAAAAAAAGATAGGTAATTTTTACCTATCTTGTGGTAAAATTCTATTCTTCCAACTTGTGGGGCATTAGCTCAGCTGGGAGAGCGCTTCGCTGGCAGCGAAGAGGTCAGCGGTTCGAGCCCGCTATGCTCCACCATATAATAATCTTAATTCTCCAAATAAATCTTAAAGACAATAAAAATTATTTACACTGCAAACTCTAATCTCGTCTTGTTTTGATGTATATGTTTTATGCTTATGAAAAATATATATTAAATTTAATAAATTTATTAAATCATTTTATTGCATAGTAAATACATCTATTTTTTTAATAAAATATAATAAATTTATATTTAAAACAAAAATATTATGCTAAAATGAATTTCAATAAAAAAAAGGAGTCAGATCATGTTAAGAAAAATAGCAGTAATAGGTTTCATGGCATTCTTGTCCACATCACTTTTTGCGTATGATCTTAAATCGAATATGCAGCTTCTCAATTCAGAGCTTGGCGAAGTGCATAATGGATTTATCACAAGCGACAAAGAAAAGGTAAAAAGTGCCATTAAGAATTTTGCCAAACATTCGCAAGAATTGTTGGGAAATAAAGATAAATTTTCTGAAATGCTTCCGGAAAATAAAAAACATAAAGCCGGCGAAGCTGTTATGAGTGCACAGATTATAGCCCACAATGTTCAAATTATCCTGGATGCCATTGACAATAAATACAACCAGTCAGGCTTGGTGCGCAGAGAAGAGTCTCAAAGGGCTTATACTTACATAGAGCATGCATGTTTTCGTTGTCACAATATTCTGCGCGATGAATACTAAGATATAAAAAATTCTCTCCTGGTAGAATCCACTTTCGGTGAGGGTGGACGCCAAAAGAGAGTCTCGATCTCCAGTAAATAAAGGGATACGAGCATTCTTTTTTGTTTCCCTCATTCCCATCTCGGAGACGATGGGAATGAGGGAATGCATACTTGTATTTCGCACCACCAGAACTTCCCAATACCAAGCAGCCCTTTAATGCCTTCAAAAGCGAAAGAAACAGCCTTGTTCAGAAAGCGTATCAAGGAGGATCTTCGTATAAGATAAAGTATTAGAGCCGAACCAGTTGATAGTGCAGAAGATTATTAGGAGAGGGAAGCAATGATAGCATTGGCATCGCCTGGTTTCTTGTCTCGGTACGTTTCTGGGCCTATGGTTTAGCTTTTTCTTTATGGTAATGATTTTTTTACATATGTGATTAGACCTGTTTTTTTGGGAAAGATTGACGGATGAGTCCATTCGTATGTATAATGTTGATATGGGGGAATTTGAAATAAATTAAAAAAACCGATGATAAATTTACAGAATTATTCAGACACTATCGTGAAATGACTGTGTTTTAAGAAATACACATATCTTTAAAGAGGCAGATGTTAAGATGAAAACTATAAAATACTTATGGCTGCTGATACTCTTTACCACTTCTTTTTCACCTCTCTTCTCGGCTTCGAAAGCAGAAATCAGCAGTATAAAAACAGCGGTTATTTTTAATACACTCTGTGCAAGGTGTCATGAGGGCCAATGCAGCGGGAGACTCAGTTACGACACGGGGAGCAGCACAGTGGTCAGGCATATAAAACGCTATGCAGAAGATGCAAACATTTCCAAAGAGGAGACAGAAGAGCTTTTTAACCTTTTAAATCACATGAAAACAGAGTGCGCATTGTGGATGCCGGATAACAGGAAGTGGGATTCAAAGAACCTTGCGTCTTTTGCCCTGTCTTCGGCCAAAGGTTATTTTATTCCTCTGGGCATTCTGAAAGAGGGCAAATATCACGTCGAGATCAAGATAAAAGATAAGATTCTCTTCAAGGTTGAAGTCCTTTCAGATGATTTTGAGCATTATCTTTATGTATCGGTTTGTCCTGATGAAAAAGAAAAGACGCTTCAGTTTACGATAGACAAGCCCGCCAATATTTTTTTACGTATTCAAAGTATGGAGTCTTTGCAGATTATCGATCTGGAGATTAAAAAGGACAACTAGAAAATTGTTTGCGCACAATTCTATCACAATCGAAATTTAAACTTCCGGAAGTCCGTATTTTAGATGTTTTTTGTACTTTTAAAAAGATTGATGGCGGGAGCAGAGGGGATTAAGGCTTCTATTTTTTGGCGGCTTTAAAGCGTGCGAACGAATAAATCTATGACCGCGGATAGATATGGTCACTTCTGCTTTCTTTTAATGCCCCAAATTTTCGTTTATTCTGCTTGTTGAAAAAATCCCTGTCGGCGTCATGATATTGTCTATCGTTTTGACAAGTTCCAGAGTTTCGTCGTCGTAAACTCTGATCTTGTCGTCGTCCCAATCGCTCACAAAAACATAATCCCCGTCGGCGTCGGGTTCGGGGTGCAGGGTATATGTTCCGTCTGTTATTCTCTTGAGTACGTTAAACGGCGTAGTTTTTTCATGAACTGTGATCTCATTTTTTGAAGGCCCAAACATTGTGTCAAACCAAACATACTTCATCAGCGCCGTAGTCCTTGGATGCATTCCGCCGGCACTTGCGCTCACGCTTCCTAAAATTTCGAGGGTGTCCGGAGCGAAGATCGTATTTTTGCCCTCGCCCATATGGACGATCGAAGTATATTTTTTCCCATCAACCTCCCATGTTGCTGCGGATCCAGGGTGAGGCATAAGCCCTGTTTGTAGTTTTGCTTTGATTTGCATCGTGTTTGTATCTATGGCGGCTAAATGATCGTAAGAGGCTACAAAATAGGTGGAATTATCGTTTGAAAAATATCCATCGTGGAGCATCTCTCCCACGTCGGTTGCTTTCGTGATTGCAAAAGAGGGATCGTTATAATCTATTTTCCAAACCTCTCCGCCCTCTTTCATCGCCAAAAAGAAAAATCCCTCTGTATCGTTGACCGAGCAAACTCTCGAATGTATATCACTTGAATTTATAAATTTTATAAATTCAAGTGTTTTCGCATCAAGGATGACCGCCCCCTTTGGAACATAAAGTCCTGCAATCAAATATTTGCCGTCATTTGAAATCGCAATCCCCCTTGCATCAATCCCGACTCTTGTTTTGGTAGTAGCTTTGAGCGAATACAGGTCATATCTGTAAAGCCAGCCGTCTCTTCCAAGGTTGTAGGCAAATCTTCCGTCGGGGCTGAAAGTGTAGCCGTGTGCCCTGTATCCGGATTCAAACCTTCCGGCGATGCTTAGCGTATCGCCGTCGATGATCGCTATGCGCGAATAATCGCTCTCCGTCACAAGGAGCAAATCGCTCACCCTATGGGAGTGGATTGGGGCTGAAGGGAGGTTTGATTCTTCTATTAAGACTGATCTTGAGGCATTGATGTCGCCCTCATTCCATTCATAGAGTTCGTGTGAAATATCAGCATACCATTTATCGCTCTTTGAGCCGTAGCTACTAAAATTTTTTGCCAAAATTTCGTCGGTGATTTCGTCATAAACATTTTTTACCGGCTCCAAAACAGTATCTCTGCCGTAAATAAAACTTTGCTCCCCCACGATTGTTTTATAAGCTTTATTTAGAACCAATGCCCTCTGCACAGACGGATACAATAGGTGCGAAATATCGGCGTGAAGGGTTTTTATCTCGTCGGCTTTCAAAATACCCTCTTCATTAAAAAACTTTTCGTAAGCCTCTTTGTTTTCTCTAAATTCATCAGCCCCGCCGGTTGTGTCAAGATAAACGCTAAATTCATACGAGCCGTCTTCCATCACTCTTTCGGCGATTCCCTCAAGTCCTTTTTGGCTCCAGTGGCTCCACCCTTTTTGGAAAGCTTTATCGTCAAATTTGCGCTTGAATGCAAAAGTTCCGTCATCTGTGGCTCCGATCCCCGTATGGCAGCCGATACAAGATAGAGTCTCTTCATAAGTTTGTGGCCTTAAAAAGCCTTTTTCATCTTCGATAAATCCCTGATATGTCCATCCAAGACCGCCCATGAGACCATCTTCGCTGTTCCCTTCGACTTTTTTGAGCCTTTCAGGAAAATCGGCCTTTTCTTTTTCTTCGGCCATTACTGAGTTGAAAAGTTGCGGATATGTGCTCCAATATGTTTTTTTGCCGTATCGCAACTCTTTTAGCCGGGGGGAGAGTTTGGTTTTGTTTTGATCGTCAAAATCAACATATCGCACAGTATGCAAAAACTCGGTATTTTCAGGATAAAGCCCCGGCGCTATGTGGATTGCGTTTTTTTCAAGTTCTGTTTTTGCTTTTCCGACGTACGACATTGAAAAATCGTAATATTTCGAACCGTCATATTTTGGTGTGACCCATTTGTAAACGATTTTGTTGCTTTTGTCGAGTCTGCCGTTTTGGTTAAGGTCGACACCATAAAGATTTTCGTCTATTTCATCGATTGGGATATCTTTTCTTTTTATAAGGGCTTCAATGATTGCCAGGTTGATTTTGTAGATATTTATATCAAGCTCCCCTCGATTGTTTTGCATAAAAATTTCACCAAGCCGTATCAAAACATCATCCGTCGATCCGTTTGTAGGCCAAAAAGTTCCCAAAAAAGGATAATACGCAAACGCTCTCCATCCCGTATAGCCGCCGTCGTATTTTCTGTCAAACCCTTCGTTATCGAAATTGAAATAACAATCGGGCGTATAGCCTCCCCATTTACCGTCCTGATTGTAATCCCATTGCGCAGGGGGATTTTGGAGTATTTGGGCAAGTTCGATCGAACCGTCTTCTTTTAAATAATTGTTTGTTCTAACGTATGAAAGAATTTCATCATCGTTTATTTGTGAAATTAAAGTGCTTTTGTCTTTGAAAAGATTTGACCACCTGTTTTTGAGGGCATATTCCGGAAATTCGTAGCTTGTCTGCAAATCGTCGTCGTTAAGGTAGTTTGGCTCTATTCCTTTTGTGTGACAGCTATAGCATGGGTTTAGGATGTTTCCTTTTTCATCCTCTTTTTTGGTGTAGCATTGGGAGGGGATATAAGCTGCTTCGTTTTCGACTATCGTGCGGCTGGTTAGATCTAAGAATTGGCGTTCGCCGGTTTGATATGAACCGCTACTTTTGAAGGAGTATTGATCGGTTAGCTCTAAAGAATTTGTGTCCGAACCTTCGCTGCCGCATCCGATGGCGGCAAATAGCGTTCCTATCCCAAGCAAAGCCGGCAAAATAATAAAATTATTTCTTTTCATAATTTACCTTATAAATGTTATTAATTGCCATAATATTCAAAAAAGATTACGAAATTAAAACATTTGCTGCTTGAAATTGTAGTCAAAAAGTAATTTTTTATTTGTAAATTTTTGAGGAAATTTATCTAAAAAAAGGAGTTCATGTGAGAAAACATATATCTATAATTGCGGCAGCTTCAATAGCTGCCATGTTAAGCGGATGCGGAGATACAGGAAGCGATGATTCGGTTACAGTAGCCACTGCCACAAATCCGCAAGAGACGATTTCAGGAACAAATACGGTTTCTTTTACATCGATCCCAACCCCTACAACCGACGCTCAAAAACTAACTTTGCAGCATTCGGAAACGGTAACGATTAACGGCACGGTAAAACCTATCGATTTTTCGGTCATTATGGCAACAGACACAGCCGATAACGGCGAAATTTTTGGCCAAGCAAAAGATCAAAATGATCAGCCTATAACTTTTGCTGACGGAAGTCCGTATATTTGCAACGGAACAAACGACGGGGTGGGATCGGGGCTTGATTTTTCATCGATTTTGCAAAAAAACGGCAAACTTTACATGGTAAGCCAGTTTGAGTGTCAAATCGGTGCCATGTATAAATTTGAGCTTAACCAGGACACGACAACCGGAGCGTTAAGTGCAAAACCGGGAACGCTTGAATTTGTCAGCCAAAAAGATGAATTTGGCGGATTTGTCCACTGTGCCGGACAGGCAACCCCATGGAATTCGCACCTTGGATCAGAAGAGTACGAAACGGACGCCAGAATGGTGGAAGAGACTGCCGGAGCCGACGGCAAAACCGGAGATATTTATTACGATGAAACGGCTAAATTTTTTGGCGGAGATGCAACAAAATTAAGTCCTTATTTTTACGGCTGGAGCCCGGAGGTGAAAATCGGAGCCGACGGTAAAGCAGTTTATGCAAAACATTATGCAATGGGGCGTTTTTCTCATGAGCTTTCGTTTGTAATGCCCGATAAAAAAACCGTATATATGTCGGATGACGGCACCAACGTAGGTCTTTTTATGTTTAAGGCCGACAAGGAAGAGGATTTAAGTGCCGGAACTTTATATGCTGCAAAATTCATCCAAACAAGCACTGAAAATGGCGGAACTTTTACGGTTGAATGGATCGAGCTTGCCCATTTAAATGATTCTGCAGTTAGGGCTGAGGTTACAAAAATGCCGAAATTTTCGAATCTTTTTGATGCAGTCGATCCGGTTGATGGTGTTTGTGCCGAGGGTTATACCTCTGTCAATACCTCTTGGGGACATGAGTGTTTGAAGGTAAAAGCAGGCATAAGCGAAAGTACTGTTGCCGCCCTTGAAACCAGAAGATATGCGGCGATGAAAGGGGCTACGACGGAGCTTAGAAAAGAGGAAGGCATTTCTTATGATCCGGTGCGTAAAAAGCTTTATGTAGCTATGAGCGAAATTGATAAAGGGATGCTTGACAATGGGACCGGCAAATATGACATTGGCGGCCCAAACCATATTAAACTCTCAAAAAATGTTTGCGGAGCGGTTTATGAGTTTAGTGTTAACGAATCTATGATTACTACTGATATGCAAGCGGTTGTTTTGGGTGAAACGATAGAAACAGATGCCAACGGCAATAAATGCCACCTCGATAAAATTTCAAATCCGGACAACGTAACAATGTTGCCCGGAACTGATATTTTGATGATCGGCGAAGATACAAGCAGTCATGAAAACAATATTATCTGGGCTTTTAATACCCAAACAAAACAGCTTGATAGGGTTATTGCGACTTCAAGAGGTGCTGAAACTACATCGCCGTTTTGGTATACAAATGTAAACGGCTGGGGTTATATGACGGCTGTCACTCAGCATCCAGACGCAGATGCCGCCGAGACGGGGCAATCAACGGTGGGAGTTTTAGGGCCGATCAAGTTTAAATAATCGAGAGGGGCACTTTCCCCTCATTTCAATTTGTAGCTTATAATCATTGGGGGCAAATGCAGTAAGTGCGGCAAGCAAGACCTGATGTACTGCACTGCAATTTCTTTCACATTTTTTATTTTGTTGCTTTTTAAAGATTTTGCTCTATGCTTGACAAAAGGAATATCGGCATCATCTCACACCCATTATTCCATTATATTTCAGGGATAATTTTCTTTGTTCGGTGATAGATTTGAACCAATAAGCTTTGGATTATAAGAAGTCTGTTTTTGGTTTTTTTGTTATAATTGAAAAGTTTTATAAATAAGACATAGTAGAGTGGCACATGAAAAATAGCGGCATCCTTATTGTCATTACGTTATTAAGTATTTTTTTATTTAAAACTTGCGGAAAAGAGACACAAGAAAATTATGCAAATACTATAGAAAGCCTTAAAAAAACGGATCTTGATAGTCCTAAAAATACCTACGACAGTCGTGTCGAGGCGCTTAATATAGCCAATACAATACAAAATCCTGATACTTATCTAAATAGTCGTGTCAATGCGCGGGAGTCAGCAAAGAGGTCGGTACAGGAGAGCAACAAATGGATGGAAGAACAGGATAAAGCCATCAAGGCTTTAACAAAGTAAGTGCAGAAAAAGTTACTCTCATCAGAAAATAAGAGGACGGGCGATAATAATTGTTTTGACTCGTTTGCGTTTTGGTAATTCTTTTAAGGTCAGAAAGAATCATTTTATCTATGACGATACAAAAGCAGTTGCAAATTTTAACTGCTTTGAGTTTGATGATAGAGAGAACATTGAGGTAGCGTATGATTTTTACAGGATTGCCCAGATAGTTGCCTTTGCCTGCCCGACAAGATGTCTTGGTGACGGCAGAGAGGACGGTAAATGCTGCAAGAGTTTGAGTTTCGGGCCAAAAAGGGAGGAAGAGAAGGATAGCCTTCAATCTCAAACTCTAAAAACATCTTACTTTTTCAAGCTTAACCAAATGTTAACGTTGGCTTTCTTTACTTGCGGGATTTGTTTTTACGCCATTGGTAAATACCGTATAGGCTGATGGTTATCCAAAAAAATTCTATGACAAAAGAGGCCAGATTCCAATTGTGCATAAGAGAATACGCGATCAGTATAGAGCCAAATGCATTTAAAAAAGAGTACCAAAACCCTTTTGCGTCCATCTTTTGGATTTGGAGTAAAAAATAAGTGCTTACAACGATACTTACGCCTATGATGCCGATGATGTTTGCTATCATGCTTCTCTGTCTTTTTGAGATGCATTGTAGCATAATGTATGGCAAAAGAGAATTTATAAAAAACGTACCGTTTGGGTTTATTTTTTTAAAATAGATATAATCTTTTATTTATCGTTCTAGCGATACAATCATACGTTTAAAAACAGCCATATTTTATGAAAAATCCTAAAATTCTGCAGCTTTTTATAATACAAAATAAAGGAAACAGAATGTTTGAAAAAAGTGTATTGCTCGAAGGCAATGAAATGTTTGCAAACAGCTACTTTAAAAAACACGAGACGCAATTGCTCGAGTTGGTCAAAAACGGACAAAATCCCAAAGCATTGTTTATCGGCTGTTCTGATTCGAGGGTGGTTCCCGACCTTATCATTCAAACAAATCCGGGCGATCTTTTTGTGATTAGAAATGTCGGCAATTTCGTGGCTCCCTATAAGCCTGATGAAGATTATCACTCAACGGCGGCAGGGATAGAGTATGCAGTCACAGAGCTTGAAGTTTCAGAGATCATCATATGCGGGCATACGCATTGCGGCGCTATCGCAGCGCTTTACAAGGACATGGAGGACAAACCGTTTATCCATACGAAAAAATGGCTGACGCTTGGCAATAAAGCAAAGTCTCTGGCTATTTTGGCGCTTGGAAAAGATGCCCACGAAGAGGAGTTGAGAAAATTGACGGAAAAATTTTCCGTCATTTCACAGATAGAAAATCTGCTTACCTATCCTTATGTAAAGAAAAAAGTCGACAGAGGAGAGCTGCATATCCATGGCTGGATGTATGATATCCAAACAGGGGCCATAGAATATTATGACCCCGATGAGTGTGAGTTTAGATCTCTGAATGAAGCTTCGGAGTAGCCCGGGAAGGGAAGACACGTATTTTAAAGAGTTTTGGGGATAAAAAATCTTTTGACGCTTGACCAAAAGATTAGAATCTATAGGAAATTTGGGTAAAAAGTCCATAAGCATCGTCATCAGTGATAGATGCATTGCTCCGGCTCGCTTCTTTAATATAATCTCCGCTTTTAAAATACCCTATGCCGGCAAGAAGATGAATGGACGGACTGTATTGGTACGCTGCAACGATGTCGATCTCATCTCCGTATTTATCAGACTGGATGGAGGGAATCGTGTAGCTCATCCATTTATTGGCGGGTTCATCGGCATAAAAGGCATGGTATTCGAGTTTGATATTGGTTTTTGGCAATGGTTCTATGATCGCAAAAAGTTCGTAATCTTTGAGATTTGACCAGGACATCAAATTGAGCCTCCCGTAGTACACGTCGCTTGCTCCAAAGGCGGAATCAAAAGTTTCGCGATCAGCTGTGGCAGGATCATCTCCGCTTGCATAGGTGTAGCCTAGCCCAAGTTTTGTAGAGAGGCCTTCAAAACGATATCCGCCGTCTAGATGAAAACCAAAACCGTCGATATCCGTAGCAATTGCACTAAGATCCGTGTATTCTCCAAAAGATTTGAGACAGGTCATGTCGTAGAAATATCCATAAAAGTCTGTATCGTATATTCTTACACCCGCATAGTAATTTCGGAGTGACTGATAATTTTCATTGCCTGTTTTGTTTTCTTTGTAAGCAAATATCGGCTCGATAGCACCGGTTTTTCCATAGGCATAGTGTCCGTACATCCCGCCCCCATAATATCCGTGGCGATGATCCAAACTAAACTCATCAGGGTCATGAAGTATCGTGCCGCCGTAAAAAAAGTCTAAAAAATTACCCTCATCTTTAAAAGAAACCTTAACCGCATCCCATATCCATTTTCCTGAATTTTTCCATTCCCCGGGACCAAATACCCTGCCGTCTCCGTAGGTAATTTTCTGACGACCCGCTTTGACTGTTAAATGGGAGGCTGCATAGTGAAGATACGTTTCGTAAAGCTCAAGGGTATCTTTTTGCGGATTATGCTCTTGCATAAACTCTTTGTTGTACCAATCTTGATCATCAAAACCCCACCCTAGGACTCTTGAATCCTGCATAGAGAGTCTGGCTGTCCAGTGTTCATCAAATAGATATGTCATTCCCAGTCTTAATCTTGTGAACAAATAACCGTCTTCGCTTTCACCCAATTTTGGAGCGGCACCATAGTATTTTTCATTCATATGGTTAAAATACTCAAATCTAAGTCTTATCTCTCCGTCAAATTGCAAATCCGCACAAAGAAAGCTTTGAGATAAAAGTAGGGCCAAAAGCGGCAGTTTGGTTTGTTTCATGCGGTTCCTTTTTTTTTACGGCCAGTGGTATATAAAAATATATATAACGCTCAATAAAACAATAAGTTTTAATTTCAAATTTTAACACGTTAAAACTTTATATATTTTTATATATAACGAATATACGGGATCTTTTTGTGTCTTTTAAATGGGGGTAATGATCGGATTGAATGCTTTTGATGACAGAGTAACCCTTTGTCCTATCCTTAAATCTTCAATCTCCTCTTTTGTCGAGACCACCTTCACCACATCCTGTCCCACCAAAATACTCACGATAAAAATGATATCGCTTTGAGCGATATCTACAATTTCACCCGTAAATTTGAACTTGCCGCTTATCCTGCTTCCGCCGAATATATCGTTTGGCGTTCCTTTTCTGAGCACTTTTCCTTCTGCAAGCTCCAGGACAAAATTTGCCAACTTGTAGACTTCGCTTATATCGTGACTGACTAAAATGGTAGTGAGATTAAAATATCTTTGGATTTTAAGCAGTTCATCTTGGAGTTTGGCTCTCATCACAAAATCAAGGGCCGAAAGAGGCTCGTCAAGAAGAAGTATTTTTGGCTCTCTCACCAATGCTCTTGCAAGCGCTACTCTTTGTTTTTGGCCTCCGGAAAGAGAATCCGGTTTTTCATTCGCTAGATTTGTTAACTCGGTAATTTCAAGTATCTCATCCGCTTTAAATGTTTTTTTCTTGTCTTCAAGCGCATAAAGGAGATTTTGTCTGACACTCATATTGGGGAAGAGGGCATAATCTTGAAAAACAAAACCGACTTTTCTTTTTTGCGGAGGAAGGTTGATTTTTTTGCTGCTGTCGTACCAAACTTCATCGCCTATTACTATTTTACCGCCGGTTGGCTCAAGCAGCCCTGCAATCATTTTCAAGATAGTACTTTTGCCTGCTCCGCTTTTTCCAAAAAGAACGGTAAGTTCGCCGTGATTGAGCTTGGTGTTGATCTCGAGCGGAATAATTCCGTCCGCACCTCTTAAATCTTTTGAAAGTATGAGTTCATTCATGATAGTTCGGCCTTTAGAAAGTGTTTATTGATTGCATAGACAAAAAGCAAAATAGCAAAAGAGATGATAAAAAGCGTAAGCGCATAGTGATTTGCAGCGCTATAATTTAATGATTCTACTTCATCATAAATGGCAATACTTGCCACCCTTGTTTCTCCTGAAATATTGCCCCCCATCATCAAAACTACACCAAATTCACCTACGGTGTGGGCAAAGGAGATGACAATGCCTGTAAGAAGTGAGGGGCGAATGTTGGGCAGCAGCGCTCGAAAAAGAACATTGATTTTGCTTTTGCCTAACGTGTAAGCGGCTTGTGCAAGATTTTTGGGCAATGCGGAAAATCCGCTTTGTATAGGATGCACCATAAAAGGGAGCGAAAAGAGAATAGAAGCGACCACAAGGCCTTCAAAGCTGAAGACCAATCTCAGGCCCAATGATTCATCCAGCCATTGCCCAAAGGCATTTTTGGGGCTGAAAAAAACAAGCATATAAAATCCAAGTACACTGGGAGGCAGTACTAAGGGCATAGAAACCACAGCTTCAAATACCGGCTTGAATCTGTTTTTTGTAGTAGCCAGGTAGTATCCAAGCGGTATTCCTATCATCAGCAGAAACAAAGTTGTCACGCCTGCCAGTTTGAAAGTAAGCGACATGGTCTGCATAAAGCTTTCTTCTATCATTTGGTGCCTTTTTGGAGGGTTACCTCGTTTGCTTTGACAAACCATAAAAACTCTTTGCCGGTTTGAATTTGAAGTCTTTGAAGTGACGAGGCGGTGATAATCGATATGATATCGTTTCCTTCAAAATCAAAAAAGACTTCGCTGAGAATCTCGCCTTGATTGATCTTTTTTACCGTAGAGACAAAAGCATTGCTGGCGCTTACGATAGATTCATTTGTCCCGATAATGACTTCGGCTTCTTTGAAAAGCACTTTGATCTCTTTGCCGATGGCGATATCGCCAAAAGAGTCTATATCGATGACGAGAGAGACAAAGGTATGACCTTTAAGATCAATTTCTATTTTTGATAGCTCGTTGACGGTTTGTATTTGTTTGATTTTGCCGTGCAATACATTCATTGGTTATCTTCCTGTTTGGAAATTTTTATTTGGATATCCAGCGGTTTGGCATGATACGGGGATGAGGTGACCAGAAAATCAACCCCGCACTGTGCATATGCATAGGCGTTTTGCACAGTGATGCCGCCTGTTGCAGAGAGCAGCAGATGCGGGTATTGGGATTTGAGCGATACACATTTTTTGAGAGTATCAAAATCCATTTTTTCGCACTGCAAAATGTCTGCTCCCAAAGAGGCAAAATAGCGTGCTTCTTCATAGGTATCCACTTCTACGGCCACTTTTTTTTCAATAAATTTTGTTTTGAGCTGTTTGAAATGTGCTTCAAGTTTTTGTTTCTCTTCCAAAAAAATCAAATGCTGTTTAAAAATCAAAATAGAATCATACACGCCCAGTCTGTGAACAGATCCTCCCCCTGCCAAAACCGCTTTGATCATCATCTCTTTGGTATTGGGGAAGTTTTTTCTTGTGGTTGCAACGGTGATGTTTGGGTTTGCTTTTCTTGCATGAAGGAGCATATGGTGCGTATAGGTAGCAATGCCGCTTAAATACTCCAATAAATTTTGGGATATTTTCCATGCATAATGAAGGTTTTGTGCATTTGAGGCGCACTCTAAAATCAAGCTGTTTTTTACGACAAAATCCCCGTCTTTTGCATGCAGTATAAATTCGATAGAGAGTTTATTTAAAATTTGGGTCACATAGTCCAGGCCGCAAATGATCATGTCGTCACGGGCGATACATTCCATTTTGCCTTTATGCTCTCCTATATCTAAACCATAGGTGGTGGCATCAAATATCTGTATGTCTTCATTCATTAAATTTTCTATATTCATTTTATGCTCCTTTTTTTAATTAATAACATTTTAAAAGCCGACACAATCAGCAAACACCCTAAAAACAGCTCTATAAATAAACCATTTGCATGTCCCAGCAGGAGTACTCCCAGAAATGCACCGATGATGGAACCTCCGGCCATACACAGTGCAAAATCTTTGTTGTTCGCTATTGGATCAAGACCTAATTTCTTATGGTATTTGTAAAGCGATACCAGCAGTGTGGGGATACTGATAAGCAGGCTTAAGCTTCCGGCCAGTTTTATGTCAACACCGTATATTAATACGATAGCAGGAATGATCAGCTCGCCCCCGGCAACCCCAAGCATACTGCTCACAAGTCCTATAAAATACCCGCAAACGACGCTTAAAAGAAAGCGTATCGGCGGTGAAAATCCAAGTTTAAAGTCGCTCTCGAGGCAAGAATGGAGCATTAAAACAATACCAAGAAACAATAAAAAGACAAAAACTATTTTCTTAAGCATTGCCTCGTCGACCCTTGAAACCAAATTGGCTCCAACATAAGAGCCATAAAGTGACCCCATCAGGATATTTAAAACAATAAAAACATGGGTCCAAACTGACAAAATGTCAACTTCAAAGGCCCTGAAAATCAATGAAAAAGCAACGGTTACCAAAGAAATGGCAAGGTTTATAACTATAGCGCTTTTTAAATCAAATTTAAAAACAATATTAAGCAAAGGCAGCCTAAATTCTGCACCGCCTAAACCTATAAGCCCGCCCAAAGACCCAATAGCTGCGCCGCTGATAAAACTATAAAAATTTTTCAAAAAGTATCTCCTAAAGATAAGCAAATTTTCTAAGCCCCAAAAAGAGGCCGATAGAAATCACACCCAAAAGAAGCGACAATACGATCGCCTTATCGATCTCCCCGCTAAAAGAGTAGTTGTAGATAGCTAAAGAGATCGTATCGGTTTTGCCTATGATGTTGCCTCCGAGCATCAGGGTGATACCGACCTCGCCGAGTGATCTTCCAAAGCCTAAAAAGACAGAGACCAAAATTACTTTTTTAATGTTGGGCAGCAGGACAAAAATAAGCGTATACAGCTTACTTTTGCCAAGCGTGTAAGAAGCCTCTGCATACCTTTTTGACTGTTCATCTATGGCGGCTTGAACGGGTTTTACCACCAAGGGCAATCCGGCCACAAAAGAGGCTATCAAAACGCCCGTCATGCTAAAGATAATCTCTATATCAAACCGGGCAAACAGTTGGCCTATGATCCCGTTTTTGCCAAAGAGCAAGAGCAAAAAAAACCCCAAAGCAATCGGAGGGAAAACGATCGGTATCGTGACGAAAATATCAACAATAGATTTAATAAAAGTTTTGCGTCCGCTCAAATAGTAGGCGATGCCGATCCCTAAAAACAGGTGCAATATAATCGTGGCGACGCTTACTTTAAGAGATAAAAGTGATGGTTGATAGAGCCATTCCATCGATCAAAGCCCTTGTTCGTTTAAAATATTTTTGGCTTTATCCGAAGATAAAAATTCTATTAAAGCGTCTGTTTGGGGACTTTGTCTTCCGCTGAGCACAACACCGATTATTTTAATGGGAGAGTAGAGATTTTTTTCTATTTCAATCATTTTTCCCACATTTTGTTTTATGCCAAGATAGTCACTCTTGTTAATAAAGCCGGCATCCAGGTCACCGCTTACAAGATATGAGCTCACTTGCGGGGCGGCCTGGAATACATTCAATTTGTTTTTGAGCGTATGATGCAGATTCGCATGGTTTAAAAATTCATCGGCAGCTTTTCCGTATATGGTTTTTTGGGTATCTGGCAATCCTATTTTTTTGATTGTCTCAAGCGACAACGCTTCAATATCGGAGACGTTTTGGTGATTTTTTGAAAAAACAAGCACCAAAGATCCCATGCCAAGTTCAATTTTTTGAGAATAATCTATTTTGAGTTTCTTGATAAAATCTTCATCGCCAACAAATACCGCTATCTTGTCACTGTATTTTATCTGTTTGGAAATTTGCTGCATATTGCCGTATATTTGATTGACTTTAATTTGTGTTTTTTGTTCAAAAACAGCGGAAAGCTCACTGATAGCTCTTTTGTATCCCGCTACACTTGCTATGTATATTTCATTTGCCGCTAAACCGGCAGATAGGGCAAGAAGCAGAAACAATGTTCTCATTGTGCTCTCCTGAAGCCATATTTTTCTAAAATGACTTGACCTTTTTCGGAAAGAACAAAGTGTGCAAACTCTTGTGCCAAGGGTTTATTTTTAGCATATTTCGTGAGCACAAAAGATTGATAAAGCGGGGCGTAGAGCGACTGGTCTACAAGTTTGTATACCCCCTTGGGAGCATTTGTTTCTTTTAGCAATGAAAACGCAATAAGTCCCATATCAGCAGCGCCGCTGTCTACAAAATGAATCGCCTGGGATAAATTCTCACCCAGAACAATTTTATGTCGGACAGCTTCAAGCAATGAAGCATTTTTGAGTACTTCCATGGCCGCTGTTCCATAGGGAGCCACTTTCGGATTTGCTATCGAGATCTTTTTTATTTTGTCAGTTGCTGCTGTTTTGATCCCTTCATCGATCAGTTTTTGATCCAGCGAATAAAAAGCCAACACGCCTATAGCGTACACCGTGGATGGGGTGATGGCATTGCCGTCGGCAACGATTTGTTCAGGGTATTTAGAATCAGCAGAGAAGAACATATCATAGCGCATGCCGCTGTTAAATTGCGTATAGGCTTTCCCGGAAGAGCCGGCATAAAATTTAATTTCATCGCCCTGTCTTTTTTTTAAAAATTCAGTTCGCAGTTCTTCCATTGCATATTTGGTTGCGGTTGCTCCAAAAATGTTTAGTTGATCGGCAAAAAGAGTTATGGAGCAAAGCATTAAGAATGATAGAATTGATTTTTTCATTGTTTTTCTCCTAGTTGTTTGATGACGCGCTAAAGCCATATTTTTTCATACTCTCAATGGCCTCTTTGGTTTCCATAAAATCATAAAATTTTCTTGCAAGCGGCAAGCTTGACCCCGCTTTTGTAATGCCGTATCCTTGAGTGAGCGGATCGTGAAGCCTGTCGTCTATGAGATAATAGGCATTGTGATCACTGTTTGCTATGGCCGGCGCACATGCAAGGGAGAGTGCGATGATACCTGCATCTGCCGCGCCATTTGCTATAAATCCGGCTGTCTGAGAGATATTTTCTCCCATCACGAGCTTTGATTTGATGTCATCATAGATACCGGCTTTTTGCATCGCCTGCTTTGCTTTTTCACCGTAAGGCGCATGGGTTGGGTTTGCAATGGCAATTTTTTGAGCCCATGAAGCTTGTAAATTTTCAAATCCGAGCTCCGGTTGAAAGTTTTTATGTTTGCTCCAAATGACAATCCTGCCAACCGCATAAAGCTTTGGCTTTGTAGCCACATCCCCCTTTGCATAAAGTTGCTCTACAAAATCCATATTTGCAGAGAAAAAGAGATGATAGGGGGCACCGTTTTCTATCTGGCGCATCCCTTTTCCTGATGAACCGTAAATGATTTCGATCTGATCTTTCGGATTTTGTACTAAAAACAAATTTTTAATACCATCTAGTGCAAACTTCAAATCGCTTGCCGCAAATACAGTTATCTTGTCTGCCGACAACATAGTGCATAACAGCATGCTTGTCAGTAACAATTTTTTAAACATTTGATCTCCTTGAATTAAAACAGATAATTAATTTCAAATCTCAAGTCCCTATAGGAAGGGTCATCCTTAGGTGAGCCGTCCATGGCAACCGTATCGTCTTTCCCGTCACTAAACCCCATACCTATTTTAGTAGAAAGATTTGGTGCGGATTTGTATGTCTTGATGAGATGTATCGTGAACACGTTGCTGTCTGCCTGCACTCCCGGCTTTGTGTCATCAAAATTTTGTATCGCGTAGCCGGCTTTGGCTTTTAGTCCCGAAATAAGCCCCGCTTTTCCAAAATCGTATTTGCCGTCTATTGCAGTTGTTTTGGTGTTTGCGTAGATGTTGTACTGTCCCATGAGTCTCGTGTAGCCGCTGGTTGGAAATTTTCTCCAGGGGGCGATGAGGTCTCCTTTGTCTCGAACCTGAGTGTAGCCTAACCCGATATCCCATACACCTTGCAACAGGTCGATTTTTGCACCAAACAGACCGCTGTCAAGACTATTTGGATCATCATAGCCGATGGTATTTGTGACGAGATTTGCACCGCCTATTTTGCCCGCCCCTTTGTCCATTTGATGCATGTATCGTAGTGAAGAAGTGATGTTTACGTTATTGTTAAGATGAAACGTATAGGCTCCATTGATGGTTGCTGAAGCGATCAGTTCAGGCACAGCAGTATAGTTAAACATCAGTTCGAGATCGGAGTTTACCGCATGTGCGGCTTCGAAGATAACAAGCCGGTCATCGATCCCCTCTGCCTGGAGCTTGGAGAGGGTCAGGCCTTGGTGCATGGCACTGTCATCATTGTCAGCCCAGCCGGCACCCAGCACTGTCGGATTGTCTCCGTAAGCAAGAAGATGATGGAATGTTTCATGATCTCTGAGTTTTTGACGCGTAAGATAGGCTGTTTTGACGGATAGGAAAGGAATATTTCCAGAGTGTAGCGTGATGCCTTCAAAGGTATTGGGAACCATTTTGGTGTCATTGCTTGCGGTTAAAAAGCTCTCAAATATCTGGCGGCCCGCCTTGATGGAGAGTTGTTTGTTTTTGTATTCCAGATACGACTGTGCAAAGGTGGCCAAATCAAACCTTCCTCCATGAAGCACTTCGAAGCGTGAAAAAAGATCTTTGCCTGACTTGACAAATCCGACATCTTCTGCATCCATATGCAAAGGATTGTAAGAGGTGTAAAGGCCCGCAGTGAAACCAAAACCGTCAAGATAGGCGCTTTTGTAAATCAAGCTGCTGCCAATTGCGGTTGCCCAGTTGTTTTGATTTTGATCGGTTTGTATTCCCCAATTCCATTTAAAGCTGTTCAGACGAAGTCTTCCGTAGAATATACCTTTCTCAAACATCTGTGTAAAAGTTTCTGCAGACCCAGGCAACTGGTTGTACACTTCTGTCATATTGGTTTTGAGTGTACGTTTAGGAATTTGGTCGGATGCATCGGCTATTTTTGTGTGCAGAAGGAGGATTGATACAATGAGGCAAAATCTAAAAATTGACATCATCCTCTCCTTTTTGCTCATTTTTAAAATCATATCGTTATATAACTTATAACATAACGATTTTTTAAAATATTTCAAGATCTTTTGATGATTTTTTGTACA
Organism: Sulfurovum sp. UBA12169; assembly: GCA_002742845.1. Lineage (NCBI taxonomy): Bacteria > Pseudomonadati > Campylobacterota > Epsilonproteobacteria > Campylobacterales > Sulfurovaceae > Sulfurovum > Sulfurovum sp. UBA12169. Next base: position 517,083 of record DLUH01000005.1, read on the forward strand.
GTATAGTTAATCTATATGGCTAATAATGCATTTGAAATATCAAACGAAGCCCAGATTTTATCTTTTAGGGCTAAAGACTGCTCTCTTAAATTTTCGGTTGGGATAGATGCGATAAGCGTCTGCTTTCCTTCAAGCAAGACTGTGACTTCGCTTTGTGCTTCATCTTCTTCAATGCATGTAATTGTCCCGTTCAGATAGTTTTTTGTCTCTTCCGGGGCAGCCGGTTTGGTTTTAAATAAAGAGATCCAAGCGGCTTTAAGCAAAACATAGAGTGCGGCCCCTTTTTGGATATCCATCTCTTTAAGGCTCTGCTTGGTGATTATAACAGCAACTTGTGTTTTGTCGTCTATCTTTATGATGAGTTTTGCCTGATTTTTGTTTGTTTTGATTTCTAAAACAGTGCCCAGAAGCTGATTTCTTGCGCTGGTTCGCAAAGTCAGTTTGGAGATAAAAGCGGAAAACTTATCGTTGTCATCAGTATAATGCTCGAGTGTTTCAAAAAAGAGATGCTGGGCATGCTCGATCTTTTTATAGAGGGTGATGTATTCTAGTCCTTTAGGGGTAAGGCGTGTGCCTCCGCCTCCTTTGCCTCCTGTGGAGCGTTCCACTAGCGGTTCTTCGGAGAGTTTGTTGATCGCATCGATGGCATCCCAGGCAGCTTTGTAGCTCATTTTCATGATTTTGGCAGCGCCGGAGATGGAGCCCGTTTGATGAATATGTTCAAGCAGTTCAATGCGCCCTCTGCCTAAAAAATTTTGTTTGGCTTTGCTGATCCAAAGTCTTCCGTCGATATGGTTATGCATGAATACCCTTGCTTTTTTGATCCGGTATGGGGAGTAAATAAATGAATATCGAAAAATACAATTGATAAAAAACAATTCAAATTTTTCATTTATCAAGTATGTATATCAATTTATGGATTGAAAAAGTATAGCAAAAAGAAGATTTTTTTACAATAGTGTAAGTGGTGACCCCACGGAGACTCGAACTCCGGTAACATGGATGAAAACCATGGATCCTAACCGCTAGACGATGGGGCCAAAACTATTTAAAGAAAAAACAAGTTAAAATGGTGACCCCACGGAGACTCGAACTCCGGTAACATGGATGAAAACCATGGATCCTAACCGCTAGACGATGGGGCCATTACAACTTGTGGACGAAATTATATAAATTGAGCGCTTAAAAAACTCTTAAAGTGAGAAAATTTAAACAAAAAAGGAAAAAACATTGAAAATAGTATCTTTTGTATTTTTTATAATGGGTATATTCTTTCTTGGCGCGTGCGCACCCAAACAGTATATAAAACAAAATGCGGCCCTGATTATTTTTAAAACACCGGCATTTCAGTATGCTGATTTGGGATTTATTTACGAGAATAAAGAGGAAACAAAAGTAGAAATTTACAGTAATGCTCAACCATTAATGTCGCTTAAAATATTAAAAGAAACAATTTGTATGAGTTTTTTGAAATGCATGTCCAAAGAGACATTCAATCAAAAAGTACTAAGTGCCTACTATCCTCAAGATACCCTTGCGCATATTTTTCACGGAAAACCTATTTTTGAACAGACGGGATTAGAAAAAAATCGTAACGGCTTTACGCAAAAAATCGTAAGTCCAAAAAAATATGACATTTTTTATAGTGTTTTAAATGATGAAATTATTTTCCGTGATACAATCAACCAAATACTCATCAAGGTGAAAAAACAATGAAATTTGTAGGCGCGCACGTCAGCATAAGCGGAGGGATAGAAAATGCTCCTTTAAATGCCAAAGCTATCGGGGCAAAAGCTTTTGCCCTTTTTACAAAAAACCAAAGACAGTGGGCAGCAAAATCTTTGCTGCAAGAAAATATTGATGCTTTTCATCAAAATCTAAAACTCGCAGGCATTCTGCCCAAACATGTGCTTCCGCATGACAGTTATCTGATTAATCTGGGGCATCCTGAAGCCGACAAGCTTGAAAAATCCCGCGAAGCATTTATCGATGAACTGGAGCGCTGCGGTATATTGGGGCTTGACAAACTCAATTTTCACCCCGGTTCGCATTTGACAAAGATTAATAAAAAAGATCCTTTATATGATGCGTTGTTGGCAGATGCGGAACAATCCTGCCTGGACGTGATAGCTGAATCAATGAACAGGGCCATAGAGGCAACCAAGGATTCCGGCGTCAAGCTTGTGATAGAAAATACTGCCGGCCAAGGCAGCAATCTTGGGTATAAGTTTGAACAGTTGGGGTATCTAATCGATAAAATTGATGACAAAAGCCGTGTAGGGGTCTGTTTGGATACCTGTCACACCTTCACGGCAGGCTATGATCTGCGCACCAAAGAGAGCTATAATGAAACAATGGAGGCATTTGAACGCATTGTTGGATTCAAATTTCTTAGCGGTATGCATCTTAATGACTCTAAGCCAAAACTGGGCTCAAGAGTGGACAGGCATGCTTCTTTGGGCCAAGGGGAGCTTGGCTGGGATACGTTTGAATGGATTATGAATGATCCGCGTATGGATGACATTCCTTTGATACTCGAAACGATCGATGAATCTCTTTGGGCAGAGGAGATCAGAGGATTGTATGCGCTGATCAAATAATATAGATAAAATGAGTTGCCATAAAGGAGGGCAAGGGGGATGAATACAACAAAAGGGTGGATACTGAGTGTTATGACAGGCACGATGGCTATGGCAGGAGGGTATAAGATCCCTGAGCAGTCGCTTAATTCGATGGCTTTGGGAGCGGCATATGTTGCCCATACCACTGAAGCGGATACGGCATATTTTAATCCTGCAAACATGAGTTTTATGAACGAATCGCAATACGTTGAGGGAGGTCTGACGCTGGCGCATCTTCCTTCAAATATTTATACGCTGATTGATCCGTATTCAGGGGAGTCTAAGACGGAAGATATCCTTATTCCCCACTTTCATTATGTATCCGCATCTGCAGGAGATTTTAGGTGGGGGGCAAGCTTGACGGTACCTGCGGGGTTGACAAAACGCTGGGATACGCCTTATCAAAAACTGTATGCCAAAGAGTTTACACTGAAAGTTTTAGAATTTAATCCATCGCTTTCCTATAGGGTGTCGGATCATTTGAGTATGGGCGGAGGAGTAAGATTTGTTTACAGCGAAGGGACGGTGAAAAGCGAAGGGGATGTTTCACGGGACATGGAAGGCGATACGTTTGAGACAGGATACAATCTGGCACTGGCATACAAGCCTGTTCCGGATGTCGATTTTGCAGCAACATACCGATCCAATATCGATCTTAATGAAGAAGGAACCGCAAAACTTTTTTACGGAAGCGCTTTGCTTTACAACGGCGATGCAAGCGTTTCGGTTCCTCTGCCCGCTTCGCTCAATATCGCCATCAGCAAAACATGGCAAGAAAAGTTCACTTTAGAATTCAATTATGAAAAAACCTATTGGTCAAAGTATAAGACATTGGATTTTAAATATGGCGGCACAGATATTGGGCCATTGACACCTTATTTTGATGACCCTATTGCCAAAAACTGGAAAGATACCGATACCTTTAGGATCGGAGCAACCATAAAAATGGACAATCAGTTGACAGCCATGTTCGGTTTTGCAATTGATGAGACCCCCGTTCCCGTAGAGACCGTCGGTTTCGAATTGCCCGACAGCGATGCCAAGATCTTTTCGATGGGATTTCGCTATCGGCAAACAGACAATCTTTCATGGGGTGCTGCATTTCTTTATGACAGCAAAGAGAGTTTTTCTGTGCCCGCAGGCGTTAATCCAAATGCGGTACTTGCAAATGGCGGAAGCTTTGATGAAGGAGGAGCTTTCTTGACGACCATAGGAATTTCTTACGAGTATTGATATGGATGAAGTGTTTAATAATTTTTATGAGCTGATCTCTTTTAGAGCACAAAAGGACAGAAGAAAAGTAGCGCTTCTTATTGATGAAGAAAAAATCAGGTATGGCCAGCTGCTTGAAAAAATAGATGCGTTTGCAGGATTTTTGGCACATAAGGGCATTAAAAAAGGCGATAAGATCGCACTTTTTTTGCGCAACTGTCCAGAGTTTATCTATAGTGTTTTTGCTGCTTCAAAAGTCGGGGCTATTGTTGTGCCGATCAATACTTTTCTAAAAGAAGAAGAACTTTCTTATATTCTTGAAAACAGCAAAACGACCATACTGATAGCTTCTGCAGCTTATGAAAAAATAGTGAAAGCAAGTCGTGCTTATGCACTATGCGCAAATGTGATATGGGAAGGGGATCTTGAAACAAAGAGCAATTTTGATTGCGAATACAAAGAGGCTATAAATTCAACATTTCATGTATCACAAGCAGGCACGACACCCGAAGATATAGCGGTGGTCATCTACACCTCCGGGACTACCGGCAAACCAAAAGGGGCGATGCTAAGCTATAAAAATATTTTTTCCAATACTCGCTCAGGAACAATTACAATCAATGTTACGTCCAAAGATCGAGCCATTGTTTTTTTACCGATGTTTCATTCTTTTACTTTTTCTATAGGGGTAATGCTGCCGTTGTATGTGGGGGCAAGCATTGTCATCATCAAATCCATACAGCCTTTTTCAAATATTTTTAAACAGGTATTGCTTAAACGTGTAACCATTTTCTTCGGAATACCTGATGTATACAATGCGCTTTCAAAAACAAAACTGCCTTGGTATTTTATGTGGTTTAACTGTGTGCGCGCTTTTATTTCCGGAGCAGCGCCCTTACAGCCCAAAACGCTTGATGCAATGGCAAGCAAATTTAAAAAAGCAGTTTTGCTCGAAGGGTATGGTTTAAGCGAAGCATCACCCGCGGTCAGTATAAATACATTTAAAAAACAAAAAGCCGGATCAGTAGGAACGGCGCTATACGGGTATGAGATAAAGATTGTAGATGAAAATCTGGTTGAAGTGCCACGGGGTGCAACGGGTGACATTATCGTCAAGGGGGATAATGTCATGAAGGGCTATCTTGGGCTCCCGGAAGCTACAGCCCAGACCATCGTCAATGGGTGGCTGCTTACCGGCGATATGGGGTATATGGACGAAGAGGGATTTTTGTTTATTGTTGACAGAAAAAAAGATTTGATCATCTCAAAAGGAATTAACATTTACCCGCGTGAGGTTGAAGAGGTAATCAACGGCTTTAAAGGAATCGCTGCTTCTGCAGTAATAGGGGCAGAAGATGAAAAAAGCGGCGAAATACCTATAGGGTATTTGGAACTTGAAGAAGAACTCGATCACATAGACGAAGCAGAGCTTAAAGCCTATGTGCGTCAACACCTTGCCGATTATAAGATACCTAGACAATTTCATATTGTCAAGGCATTGCCCAAAAATGCAACGGGAAAAGTGCTAAAGCGCGCATTAAAAGAGCAACTAAAAGAAAAGCATTTGTTTGAAGATTCGGGAGTTATTAAAGCGATCGTCAATGCCAGACTGTTTCTTGAGGAGGAGATAATAGAAGGAAAAGTATTGCTTTTTGGCAAGAAGATTGTCGGTATTGTCGACGTGCCTCCTGAAAATATAGAGATCATTGATGCAAAAGGGGCTTGCGTGAGCGCAGGTTTTATCGATTTGCATATTCATGGCTCTGGTGGCGCGGATGTCATGGATGCCACACCTTTGGCATTGGAAACGATCTCTTCAACACTTCCGCAGACGGGCACAACCTCTTTTTTGGCTACAACGATGACGATGTCAACAGAAGCGATATGCAATGCTTTGAAAAATATTCAAGCAAGCAAACAAAAGGTAAGCGGCGCAAAGATATTGGGAGCGCATTTGGAAGGGCCATTTATCAATCCCTTAAAGCATGGCGCACAAAATAAGGCATACGTGCAAACACCCAATACGGCATGGATTGAGGCATATGCGGATGAGGTGAAAATGATTACGCTTGCTCCTGAAGTGGAAGGAGCACAAGAGTTTATTCGGTATATTGCAAAACAATATCCTTATATTGTTTTAAGCATTGGGCATAGTGATGCAAGCTATGAACAAACCAAAGCAAGTTTTGCGCAAGGCATTTCTCATGCGACACACCTCTTTAATGCAATGAACGTTTATCATCACAGAAAACCGGGTGTCGTCGGCGCTGTATTTGATGCGGACGTTACATGTGATATTATTGCAGACTTGGTACATACGCATCCTTCTGTCTTGGCGCTTACATATCGGCTTAAAAAAGATAAACTGATCCTTGTTTCTGATGCAATGCGCGCAGGATGCATGAAAAACGGGACATATGATTTGGGCGGACAAAAGGCGGAGGTTTCAAAAGGAAAAGCGTTGCTCGAAGACGGCACGCTCGCGGGCAGCGTATTAAGGCTGAATGAGGCATTGAAAAATATGATAACCTTTACTCCCATGACGCCGCTGGAAGCAGTGAGGAGCGTGACAGCGCTTCCCGCCCAAAAGCTCAGCATAAAAAAGGGAGCACTTAAAGCGGGGTATGATGCAGATATAGTGATGTTTGATGAAGATTTTAGTATCATGCTAACAGTCATTGACGGAGAAGTAAGCTATCAAAGGGGATAAATGTTTGGATTTTTTAAGCGCAAAGCAAGGGAGATAAAGTCTCCCGTAGATGGAATGGTGGTAGCACTTGAAAGTGTCAAGGATGATGTTTTTTCCCAAAAAATGGTGGGAGACGGGGTGGCTGTGATACCAATGTCTGAGATATTTACAGCACCTATTGACGGCGTGGTCGTAAAAATTTTCCCAACCAATCATGCCTATAGCATTAAATCAGATAAAGACTTGACTGTTATGGTACATATTGGTTTGGATACGGTTGAGTTAGAGGGAAGAGGGTTTGAGCGCCTTGTCAATGAAGGGGATACCGTTTCTTGCGGGGACGCGATCATTCGGGCAGATCTGCCTTATTTGCGCCAACATGCAAAAGATATCATCACGCCGGTTATTATTTCTGATGAAAGTGATGTTAAAAAGATCGAAAAAAAATACACTATTGTCAAAAGCGGCGATAGTATAATGGAAGTAATGTGATACCGGAAGTTGACAGCTATTACCACTATATTGCATATGCAGTTATTGTTGTTGTTTTCTTTTTGGTCTTAAAGTTGCCTAAAAAGAAAGATTAACGCTTTAGTGCCTCTTTGATCGATTCGGCAATATGTTGCGCTTTTGTGCCAAGCACGATCTGGATAGATGTATCGTCAGGCCGTATTACTCCTTTGGCTCCCAATGCTATAAATGCTTTTTCATTAAGCCCCTTGTTTTGTTTGAGACGCATTCTTAGCCTTGTAATGCATGCATCTGTATGGATAATATTGTCTGCTCCTCCCAATGCATTGATAAAGGCCAAAGCTTCATTGCCGGCTTGGGGCTTGGGTGTTTCTGCGGATTCTTCAAATAGTTTCAGCCTAAAATATTTGATAACGTAATAGCTGACAACAAAATAGATAAGCGCAAATACTATTCCCAGCGGAAGGATAAGCAGTGGGCGGGTAGCAAGTGTATAGTTGATGAGATAGTCTATAAATCCTGCAGAAAAACCAAAGCCCGCATGGATATCAAGTAACTGCGCCAAGGCAAGTGCCAAGCCTGTGAGGAGCGCATGCACAATAAAAAGAAAAGGCGCTTCAAACAAAAATAAAAATTCCATAGGCTCGGTAATTCCTGTAAGAAAAGAGGTAAAAGCAACACCTCCTAAAAGTGCTCCTGCCTTTTTTCGATATGCTTTTGCTGTACCAAGGTACATTGCCAGCGCCATGCCTGGCAATCCAAACATCATGACTATGTAAAATCCCGACATATACACGCCGGCAGTTTTGTCTCCTGCAAAAAAACGGTGCAGATCGCCGTGCGCAATGATCTCTTGACCTTCTTTGATGTAGCTGTAATCGCCCAATTGAAACCAAAAAACAGAATTAAGAATATGGTGCAATCCTAAAGGAATAAGCAGACGATTGAGAGTGCCGTAGATAAAGGTACCCCATGCCTCCAGCCCTATAATTGCGCTGGAAAACGTATCGATACCGCTTTGAGCATAATGCCAAAAATACCCGGCCAGCACCCCCACAAAGATCGCAGCAAAAGAAGTGACAATAGGTACAAAGCGTTTGCCTCCAAAAAAACCGAGATACTCGGGAAGTTTGATATCATGAAAGCGATTGTAAAGACTGCCTGCAAGTACGCCGATGATGATGCCTATAAATACACCCATGTTGACGTTCTCATCGATGTTTACATAGACTGCTTTGGCTATCAGTACGCCTATTGCACCAGAAAGCGCAGCGGCTCCGTCGTGGTTTTTGGAAAGTCCATAGGCGATTCCGACACCGAAAAGAAGATCAAGATTGGTAAACACAGCATCTCCGGCACTTTTCATCACCGAAGCTATTTGTCCGTCAAAAATGTCACCAAAGCCCAAACGAAGCAATAGTGCCGCAACGGGCAGTACCGCTATGGGGGTCATCAAGGCTTTGCCGATACGCTCAAACAGGCTAAACATGCCGTATCTCCTCTTTAACGGTGCTGATCATTTTGGGAGAGACGCTCAATGTCTCGATCCCTAGAGTTATCAGTTTGGGTATTGCCTTAGCCTCTGAGGCAAGTTCTCCGCAGAGGCTAAGAGGTTTAGCAGCTTCTTTGACAATCTTTTCCAGCACATCAAAAAGTATGCTCGAATGCGCATCGAGTTTAAGCGTGGGGTGGGTACGCTCAACGGCAAAAAGATATTGGCTTAGGTCATTGGTGCCGATCGAATAAAAATCAACTACACTATTGAACCGCTGCAGCAAAAAGAGTACCGAAGGAACCTCTATCATAATGCCAAATTGGATAGAAGAGATATCAAGTTCATGCTTTTGAGCGATGCGATAGGCAAACGCTTTGGCTTCAATAAACTCCTCTACTTGAGCAACCATCGGGAACATAATTTTTATAGGTTTTTTTTGTGCAGCAACAAAAATGGCATGCAGTTGTTCTTCAATGATTTCAGGATGTGTCCGGAAAAGACGTATGCCCCGTACGCCCAAGAAAGGATTGTTCTCATGCGGGAGCCGGATGTACGGCAATGCTTTGTCTCCTCCTATATCCAGTGTACGAACAGTAATGTTGTCAAAGAGGGCAAAGATCTCCTTATAGGCGTGCACTTGAGTCTCAAACGAGGGTTTTACCTGGGTAAATAAAAATTCACTGCGCAAAAGACCGATGCCTTCGGCGCCTTCTTCTTTGGCTTCTTTGGCACTTTTGACATCCGAGACATTGGCAAGAAGATGAATTGGTTTGCCTTGTGTGGTGAGCGCCTTTTTGAAACGTTGAGACCGGATATGTCTTTTTGTGCGTTTATTCTTTTGTAAACGCTCTGTCGCTTTTTGTAAATCATTTTGGCTTGGTGTGTAAATCAGTACCCCGGCATAGGCATCCAATACAATCACATCAGGAACAAGAGTACACTCTGTATCGTCGGGTAAGGCAAGGATAAGCGAAGGTATCCCTGCTGCGCGCAGCAAAATAGCAGCATGTGAACGTAAAGAGGATTTCTTAAGGATGACACCTTGCACCCGGCTTTGTGTCAACTGCTCTATTTGGTTAGGAAGAAGATCCTCTGCAAAAAGAATAAAAGGTGTTGCCGGAAGTACCATTTTTTCTTCTATTCCCAAATGTTTTTTCACGCGCCAAAGGAGATCTTGGTAGTCGCTTATTTTGGCTTTCATCGAAGTTTCCCCAAGAGAACATGAAGCCTGTTGAACGGCATCCTCAAAATCTTCCAGCGTATTATTTTTTTGTGTCAATGTTTTGAGTAGTTCTTTTTGTGCAAGATAGATACTCGCATCAGGTGTTGTTTGGTGTAGGGTGTGCAGCATGTCAAGCTCCTGCAGGCTATTTTTGAGAGCCTCTTGAAAGCCTAAGCTGTTTTGTGTCGATACCTCTTGTGTCGTATGCTCATACAGCTTGGCTATAGCAATGCCTTCTGCGATGATGTCTCCTTCGAGAATTTTTCCTTCATAGGCAATCTTTTCTTTTTGTATCGGGTGTATTTCCTGGTCGTTTTGCATGAGAAAAGAAAACTGTTTTGTCAAGGCCTCAAGCGCTTCTTCTGCTTTTCTGCCTTGAGTGATAAGCGTAAAGCAGTCTTGTGTGTCCAGAGAAAGCGAAAGCAGCGCATTAATGTTTTTGGCATCGACTTTTTTATCCTTAAAAGAGGCGAAAATACTGCATGGAAACTGTTTTGCCGTACTGGCAAAAGAAGCCACGGGCCGCAGATGAAATCCATTAGCTGATGTAACGCACAGGTGCGCTTGATAGGGTTTATAAAAAATTGTAGTTAAAAATGACATTTATATATTATTATCGCATAGGCTTATGGTGTACTTTTGGTACACGGCATAAAGAGAGTACGGTTTAAATATAAAGATATATTTACCGCATCCGTCAGCCTGTGCATACTTTATTCCTTAAGGATGGGGTGTCTTAGTCAAAGTATAGCAAATCTTTGTTATACTCAAAGAAAAAATAGGAATTTTAGTGAAACACCTTATTGATTTCATCGAAACAAAAGATGTCTGCAAAGCATCGATTTACGAGCACCTTAAATGCACCAAAGAGGAGGCGGAGCTCATTCAATATGTGTGTAAACGCTATGTCAAAGGACTTGAAGAGGTTTCCGTGCTGGAGATGCTCCAGGAAATTTTTTCAGAGAAAGATTATATTTATCTTAAGAAGCTGGCATTAATAAAAAATCTTTTGGATTTAGGATGGATTATTCAAATCAGTTTCGGGCAGATAAAAGCCCATGAAGCGTCACAGCTTGAATTGCTGAATGTCTCGATAGCCCCGAGTATCTCTTTGCTGCGTTTGCTTGAAGAGGGCTCTTTGGAAATATTTCTTCCGGAAGTGAAACCCTATACGGATCATCTTGAATACCTTCAGGACCAGTTTGACATGGTAGCACTGCTTCATAAAATAGCCACATACAAACAAGGGCTTGCAGACAATTCGCTCAGTATCGGACGCTTGAAAAACAAGTTGACTCTTTTGACTGCACGCATAGAAGAGCGCGTGAAGATGACCCAAACACCTATTGTTGTTGAGGAGTTTTTTAAAGAAAAAGGACTGGATGAAAAAGAAAAACGCCTTTTTTTGGCACTTCTTAAAGAGGAGTATAGCGGGGGTGAGGGGCATTTTAGAGATATGAATACGCTTATAGAGCTTATCAGTTTTGATGAATATGAGAAGATAAAAAACCGTGCATTGCTTGAAGACGGGGCAAAACTTATCACCGAAGATATTATTGACTATGAAGAGATTCTCAATATGTTCGGAGGAGTGAGCCGTTCATTTTACCTTCAAGAAGAGGTAATGCAGCGCATCATTCATCCCACTAAAAATAAAAAAGTTACCAAACTCAAGCTGGACGCCTTGGTTCAAGAGCAGGAACTTTTCGAATACCTTAAGCCCGTCACAACACTTGATGATGTGGTATTGCATCCCAAAACAAGAGAGACGCTCAATACGCTGATCAAACAGGTGGACAAAGAGGTATTTAAAAAACTCAAAGAGTGGGGAATAAAAGATAAACGCAAGGGGATCGATGCGCGCATTATTTTTTATGGCCCTCCGGGTACGGGAAAGACAATGACGGCAATGAGTTTGGCAAAAACACTCAAAAAGCCTATTTTGTCTTTTGACTGCTCAAAAATCCTTTCAATGTATGTAGGAGAGAGCGAAAAAAATGTGCGCAGAATATTTGATGATTTTAAAGAGTTAAGCCAAAAAGCTAAAGTTGAACCGATATTGCTGCTTAATGAAGCCGATCAGTTTTTGGGTTCAAGAAGTGAAGGCCTGGCAAGCAGTGCAGATAAGATGCATAACCAGATGCAAAATATTTTTCTTGAACAGATAGAAAAATTTGAAGGTATACTTATTGCTACAACCAATCTGCTCGGCAATATTGATAAAGCTTTTTCACGCCGTTTTAACCATAAAATAGAATTTAAAAAACCGGGCAAAAGAGAACGGTTGAAACTGTGGCAGTTTATCCTTCCGCAAAATGCAGAATATGAAGAAGGCTTTGACGTCAATATGCTTGCGGTACATGAGCTTACCGGCGGGCAGATCAGCCTTATTGTTAAAAATACAGCATATAAAGTGGCTGTACGCGAAGAGAGTCTTTTTGCAATGCAGGATTTTCTCGAAGAGATAGAAAAAGAAATGGGCTCTAGTTTCGAAGGAGAGAAGAGCATGGGATTTAAAATCTGATTTTTAGATAGATTTTTAAAACTTTTTCTTTGTTTCACATGGTTACATACCTAAAACTAATTTTTTAAAGCATTCAAACACCAAAACACTTTAATATTCTTTTAGATAATATGAAAGCAATATTCTGAGAATACTCTCATAATACGATGCCTTACTTTTTTAGTGAGTGTGCATCAGTGCGGGAGGAATCTGGGGTGAGGGGATGCAAAAGTGGGCAGAAAGTGCCCTCCGGTGTATACTCCATCTTCAAGAAGAATGACAAAAAAGGGGATTTATGATGACTCATGTAATTACAGAACATCCGTATTTTGGGGTATTTGTTCTATTTGCACTGACGGCAGTTGCATTTCCGGCAACGCTTTTTTTAGCACGTTTTATCAGCAGAAAGCTTGCAAGGCTCGATACTGAAAAACTCAAACTTACGATATATGAATGTGGACCTGAAGTAACAAAGCAGCCCAACACCATCTCTTCTCAATTTTATCTAATAGCACTTTTATTTATTTTGTTTGATGTTGAGATTATTTTTATGTTCCCGTGGGCAATTGATTTTAAATTGCTTGGTTGGTTTGGTTTTGTGGAGATGATACTGTTTATCTTGTTACTCGCAATCGGTTTTGTATATGCATGGAAGAAAGGGGCACTAGAATGGCACAGCATCAAGTAAATTACACTTCATCGGCAGGTTTGCCGATTGCATTGACTTCGGTTGATAAACTCGTAAACTGGGGGCGCTCAAATTCACTTTGGCCGTTGACTTATGGTTTGGCATGTTGCGCAATAGAGATGATGGCATCAGGAGCAAGCCGCTACGACTTTGATAGAATGGGAACTATCTTTAGGGCTTCTCCCAGACAAGCCGATGTGATGATTTTGGCAGGAACGCTCTCTAAAAAACATTCAGAGTTTGCCAGAAGATTGTATGACCAAATGACAGAACCCAAATGGGTTATTTCGATGGGTTCATGTGCCAACACCGGCGGTATGTTTAACACCTATGCAACCGTTCAAGGGGTTGATCGTATTGTGCCGGTAGATATTTATCTGCCCGGATGTGCGCCAAGACCGGAAACGCTTCAGTATGCATTGATGATGCTTCAAAAGAAAATTCGTAAAGAGTCAGCTGATATGAAGAAAAACAAAAAACAAAACTTGAGGTTAGTGTAATGAGAAAATATACGCCAAAAGATAATGTCCAGGCAAAATCTTACTATACAGACAGATTTTGGGTAGCTCCGCGCGTGCCCAGAGAGGCAATAGAAGAAGGGACACATTTTGAAAAAGTGGTTGCTGCTTTGGGGGCACAAGCTAAAGAAGTCTATATCCAGCTGGGCCAGCTTGTCGTGCATATAGAAGCTGCCGAAAATTTTCAGGTAATAAAAATGCTTAAAGAGCAATGCGGATATGTGCAATGTTCAGAGCAAAGTGCTGTTGACTACCTTGCCAAAGACGGCGAATTTGAACTTTTTTATCAGCTTTTAAATGTCCATGAAGCCAAAAGGGTCAGAGTGGTATGCCGAATCAAAAAAGATGAGGCAATTGAAAGTATTGTACCGTTGTTTAAATCTGCCAATTTTGCGGAACGGGAAATGTTTGATATGTTTGGTATCAGAGTAAACAACCATCCTTTCCTGAAAAGAATTATCATGCCTGATGACTGGGAAGGGCATCCGCTCCTTAAGACATACCCGTTGCAGGGAGACGAATTTGCCTCATGGTATGAAGTGGATAAAATCTTTGGAAAAGAGTACAGAGATATTATTGGGCCGGAAAATAGAGATCCTGCGCGTATAGACAGGTACGATACAAAACGTTTCTCCAGAATAGGATACGAGGTGCCGTTTGGTGCAGATATTTCCGGCGGCGAGACAGAACAGCCGATCGAATATAGCGAAACTTTCATGGTAAATTACAATAAATCATCTAAACAATTAGATGAGAGAAAGTAGGGAGGGAAGATGCAACAGCCGAATAAACTAACCCCATTTTTTGAAAACCTCAATTTTGAACGCGAAAACAACACAATGGTCATTAACTTTGGCCCGCAGCACCCTTCTGCTCACGGTCAGCTCAGGCTGGTACTTGAGCTCGATGGAGAGCTTGTGATCAAAGCCTATCCGGATATCGGGTATCTGCACCGCGGAATTGAAAAAATGGCTGAAAATATGACGTATAATGAGTTTTTGCCTACAACCGACAGACTTGATTATATTGCATCAACGTCAAACAATTATGCTTATGCCCACGCGGTAGAAAAGCTGCTTGGCATAGAAGCCCCCAGAAGAGCACAGGTCATCAGAACTATACTCCTTGAAATCAACCGTATCATTTCCCATCTTTTCTTTTTGGCAACACATGCGCTGGATGTGGGCGCTATGTCAGTTTTCCTCTATGCTTTCCGAGAGAGAGAGTTTGCAATGGATTTGATGGAAGACTATTGCGGCGCAAGATTGACCCATTCGGCAGTACGTATCGGCGGCGTGCCGCTGGATTTGCCTGCGGGATGGATTGAAAAGCTCGCTGTCTACGTTGAAAAATTGCCGGAAGCGGTTAAGATGTATGAGGATTTACTTACAGAAAACCGTATTTGGAAAATGCGTTTGGAAAATGTTGGAGTTATTTCAGGGGAAGAAGCACTCAATTGGGGATGTACAGGGGTGATGCTTAGGGGATCAGGGATTAAATACGACATTAGAAAAGAAGAGCCTTATGAGTTGTATTCTGAATTGGATTTTGATATTCCGGTAAGTGACAGATGCGATTCTTACGGGCGTTATAGACTCTATATGGAAGAGATGAAAGAATCTGTAAAGATTATCAAGCAGCTTATTCCTATGTATCCGGAAACTGAGCCTCAACTCATGGCGCATGCTCCTCAATATATCTCTGCACCCAAAGAAGAGATTATGACACAAAACTACGCGCTTATGCAGCATTTTGTATTGGTTGCGCAAGGGATGAGACCACCCAAAGGAGAAGTCTATGCACCCACAGAGTCTCCAAAAGGCGAACTTGGTTTTTATATCAAATCAGAGGGAGAGCCGTATGCTTACAGGCTCAAATGCAGAGCGCCGAGCTTTTTCCATACGGGGCTTTTGCAAGAGATTTTAGTGGGGACATATATTGCAGATGTTGTAACCATTATTGGAACAACCAATATTGTATTTGGTGAAGTAGACCGTTAAGGAGAGCAGGCATGAAAAGATACGACTTAAGACATCTAAAAGATGATTTCTACGGAAGAATGGTTGAGCTTATTGAGAAGGGGCTCAATGTTGGAGAAGTGGGGATATTTCTTTTTGAGGTGGGGGATTTTTCTTCTATCCAAAAAAGCGCTGATGTCGTCAAGGCAGCCGGGCATGACCTGATGAACTCGCTTAAATTCAATGAAGTTGATTGGACAATCGTTGTAAAAAAATCTACTCCACAGATACAAAAAGAGCGTCAGGAACAAATGAAAGCGGCACAAGAAAATGCAGAGCAAAATGCTCAAGAAGTCGAAGAGAAGGCCGAATAATGTCAAAGATTGTATTCTCTACTTGGAGGGATGAGTTTATCGATAATCGCGGCAAACCATCAGAAGAGTTGAGTGAATCTGCGTTTAAACTGCCCGAAGCATACCATGGGGACAGGGATTCAAAAGCGTTCATCGGATGGGACGGTGTTGCCATTTTTGAAGAAGATATTGATGCAGTTGAATTGGCATCCCAGTACGCAGCTCAGTATCAGCAGTATTCTGAAGCATGCGGGCGTTGCGCACCGGGCAGATGGGGCGGAAGAATTCTTTATGACCTGCTTGATAAAATAGCACGCGGAGAAGGCTCGCATGATGACATGGTACATTTAAAGGAGATCAGTCAGACGATGATGATGACCTCTAAATGCGAAATAGGCAAAACAGTACCTAAGCCCATTCTGGATTTGATGGAGCACTATAAAGATCAATTTGATGATGCAATCAATCATCAAAAGCCATCAAAACATTATGGAGGAGATACCAGCTATATTGCAAAGGTGACCGCTCCTTGTACCGATATGTGCCCATCTCACGTCGATATACCCGCTTATATCGAAGGGGTAAGAGATATGCTCTTTGGAGACTCTTTGGCAGCAACAAGACAAACGATGCCTCTTGCACACACTTGCGGACGCGTATGTCCTCATCCATGCGAAGATGCCTGCCGCCGTACAAATCTTGATGAGCCCATTTCCATTATGGAACTCAAAAGAATGGGCGCAGACTACGAGACAGACCATGGGTTGCCTTGGCATCATCCGTATGCACCCCAACCATTGAGAAATGACGGAAAGAAAGTAGCCATTATCGGTGCCGGTCCGGCAGGACTTACCGCCGCTTATTATTTGGCGCTCGAAGGCATCAAGGTAGATATTTTTGAGGAACTGCCTGTTCTTGGAGGAGAAGTGGCAGTGGGCGTACCTGAGTATCGAATGCCTATAGATAAATACAATAAAGACATAGAGCTTGTAACCTCTTTAGAGGCAGTAGATGTATACAGCAACCATCGTGTCAATGCTGAACGCCTGAAGGAAATAGATGCAGAGTACAATGCAACACTTTTAGCTTTTGGAACAAGACTTTCAAAAAAGGTGTATGCTCATAATGAAAATCCAAAAATAGGTGGATATTGGGGTGCTATCGCAATGCTAGACCAGGTGAATCTTTGGAATAAGTATAAAATAGGTGAACCCGCATCCAATCAGCTTAAAGATAAAGTCGTTGTATGTGTGGGCGGCGGATTTACTTCAATGGACGTGGTAAGATGTTCTATTCGCGAGGGCGCAAGAAAAGTAATTATGCTCTACCGTCGCGATGAAAAGACAATCATCCGCAATACAACCTATGAAGAGTATCACGAAGCGGTAGAAGAGGGAGTTGAGTTTATTTTCCACTCAGCAGTTGAAGAGATATTTGATGATGGAGAAAAGATCACCAAGCTCAAAGTCAACCGATTTGAACTTGTTCCGGATCCAAACGGCGGAAGAGCAGAGCTTGTAAAAATAGAAGACGGAGATTTTGAAATAGAATGTGACTACCTTATTCCGGCAGTATCTCAGGCGGCTGATTTGCAATTGCTTCCTGAAGAGTGGAATATTGAACTTACCTCCTGGAATACGCTTCTAACAAACGGCAAAGACTACATGACGTCACGTCCAGGACTTTTTGCCGCCGGAGATTGTGAATATGGACCAATGACTATTGTTAATGCAGTTGGACAGGCAAAAAGAGCAGCTTCGGTAATATCGCGTTATATCTATGAGGGAAAAATAAGTCTTACAGACAATGAAATCATGGAAGACCATCTGGCTAAACTCAAAGTGTATGACAAGAATGAGAAAATTACAGGATGGATGCCCGGACTGCCTCGTGCAGTAAGCGAAAAATTGAGTGTAGACGAGAGAAAGACGAACAATAAAGAAGTAAACCTCGGCTTTAGCGGCGAAGAGGCGATAGCAGAAGCGGAAAGATGCATGCGATGTTATTATATTTCTATGGTGGCGGTATAAAATGAATGTCCATAATTTTATTGATAAAAACAAAGAGATCACCGTAACTATAGACGGCAGACTATGTCACAGCACATTCGGAAAAACGATACTCCAGATAGCAAGAGAAAACGATATCTATATCCCGACAATGTGTTACCTCACCAAAGTGCTTCCCATAGGGTCATGCCGTATGTGCATGGTAAAAGTGGAGGGTGTGGACGGCTTTATTCTTTCGTGCCAAGAAAAAGCAACCGACGGCGCAGTGATTTATACACAAACTGATATGCTTTACAAAGAGCGTCAGAATATTATGAAACTTTATGGCGTCAATCATCCTTTGGAATGCGGTGTATGTGATAAAAGCGGAGAGTGTGATCTTCAAAATAAAACGACAGAATTTGACATTAAAGAACAAAATTTTACAGCAAGAGACCAAGCTAGACAAGTAGAGAATTGGGGGCATGTGTCCTACGATCCTTCACTTTGTATTATGTGTGAAAAGTGTGTGAGAGTTTCCACAGAAATTACAGGCGATGAGGCGCTACAAGTCAAATTTGGAGGATATTCCTCATCTATCATCAATGTCAAAAAAGAAAAAAATTATGCTTCTCTTGGAGAAGCAGCAGCAGTATGTCCCGTTGGCGCATTGGTGAGTACAAATTTTAAGTATACATCCAACGCATGGGAATTGGACAAAATACCCAGCTCCTGTCCTCATTGCGGCGGCGGCTGCCAAATGTATTATGAAGTAAAACGCGACAAGATTTATCGCGTAACCAACAACTATGAATTTACGAGTATGTGCGGGGCGGCCAGATTTGGTTTTGATTATGCCAATGGAGAAGTTGTTAAAGACACAAAAGCATTTCAAGCAGCACTTGAAGCATTTAAAAATGCAGGAAGCATTCTTTTTTCAAGTGTGATATCCAACGAAGAAGCATTTATTTTGCAAAAGATTAAAGAAAAGTATGGTTGTAAACTTATTTCGCATGAGGCAAGAGCTTACCAAAAATTTATGCAGTCCTATAGCGGGGTAAGCGGAAAAAATCTTTATAACGGAACGCTCAAAGCGCTCTCTGAATCAAAGGGAATTATCGTTTTAGGAAGCAAAATCAATGATGATGCGCCGATAGTCAAATACCACATCAACATGGCAAGCAAATGGCATAGAGCAAGAGTGGCTTATCTGCATCCCATAGAAGATACAGAAATAAAAAATATCGTAACTCAATTTATCAAATATGAAGCCGGCAGCGAAGAGGGTGTTGCGGCATTGTTGGCGGAGACTTTACTCCAAGAAACAGAACTTCCCGAAAATATTAGAAACTTTTTAAATGATTTGGATATAGGTAATTTGAGTGCCGAATGCAATGTGGGGGAGGAGGAGTTGTTTACACTCAAGCAATCACTCAGTAAAAAATCCGGTTTTTCTTTGGTCGTGGGAGCAGATCTTTATGCGCACCCGCGTGCCGCTCATATTGCAAAAATTATTGCATTATTTGAAAAATATGCAGGCTTTAATGTGTTGTGCATCCCGCCTGCAGGCAATGCAATGGGTGTCTCGTTGATTTGTGAGCTGGATGATACGATTGAAGGGCCAACGGTAGGCTATAATGTTTTGGCAGATTTTACTCTGAGTGCTTTGGGCGAAGGCGATTTGGATATGCCTGCAATGAATCAACAAGAAGGAACGCTTACAACTTTTGATAAGCGTGTTGTGCCCATGCATGTAGCATTGCCTTACGGGGGTTATGTTTTAAATGATATTGCCAATGCATTGGGATTAAAGGCGGCATACACTATTGACTATACCAAAGAGCTTCCTCAAAGCAAAGGCTTCAAATGTATAGAGTTTGACAGTTTGCCTGATTCTTTCGATCTTGTCGGTAATGAAAATAGGGGCTACCTACTCCAATCTACGGAGATTCAAACAGATGAACTACTCGAAGAGGTGTTGGATATAGAAGAGTTTGACGGTGCTGTAGTGTATTGCTGTAATACATCAGAACAGTTTTCTCCGTTTACGGCAAAATGTGATTTACTTGATAGTAAAACAGCACTTTGGGGTTCACAACAATTCGCAATGGTTACAAAACTTCAAGAAGGCGACCATATATCTTTTACAATAGATGGAGTATGTTTCACTAGAATGTTTAAGATTGATACATCCATGAAAGGAACAATTGCGATTAATCCTACGTTTGATATGGGATTAAGTAGTGCTTTGCTATCCTCTTATAGGTTTAGCAGGTTAGAATTTGAAAGAGTAGGAAGAAGCTAAAATGAGCGATGGAAAAACGGTAGAAAACTTGATTACTATAACAATTGACGGGAAAGAGTATAAGACAAAAGAAGGTGAGTATATTCTTAATGCCGCACGTGCAAACGATGTTTTTATTCCTGCGATTTGCTATTTAACACGATGTTCTCCGACATTGGCATGCCGCCTTTGTCTTGTAGAGGCTGATGGCAAACAGGTATATGCATGCAATTCAAAAGTAAAAGAGGGATTGGAGATAGTTACGCAAACACCGAATATTCTTGAAGAGCGTCGGGCAATCATGGAGGTTTATGACGTCAACCATCCCTTGCAATGCGGTGTATGTGACAAAAGCGGAGAGTGCGAACTTCAAAATTACACACTTGAATTAGCAGTAGATTCGCAAAGCTATATGATTCCTGATACCAAAAGAGAAACAGCCAACTGGAGCTCGGTACTGCATTATGATGCAGGTCTATGTATCGTATGTGAGCGCTGTACAACAGTCTGTAAGGATATGATTGGTGATGCGGCACTCACGACGGTCAAGCGGGGGGGAGCAGAATTAGACAAGACCTATAAAGATACGATGCCAAAAGATGCTTATGCGATGTGGAATAAATTGCAAAAGTCAGTTATTGCGCCAAGTAACGGAACAGAGCACACCAATTGCTCGGATTGCGGTGAATGTATTGCTGTGTGTCCCGTGGGAGCACTTTCAAGCAGAGACTTTGTTTATACTTCCAATGCGTGGGAATTAAAACGTATCCCTGCAGTCAGTGCCCATTCAAGCGACGGATTTCAGATTTATTATGAAGTTAAGCCTACATCCATAGAAGATAGAAGCGAAAAAATATACCGTGTGACTAACGAATGGAATTATGTCTCTCTTGATGGATCTGCACGTTTTGCTTATGATTTTGAAAACAGAGGTGTGACAAAAAATAAAGAGGCGTTTGCACATGCGATTGAAGCTTTTAAAAAAGCAAAAACGGTACGTTTTAATTCTGTGATTACAAATGAAGAAGCACTTATGTTGCAGACACTCAAAGAAAAAATGGGATTAAAGCTTTATAATCCGGAAGTAAGAGCATTTCAAAAGTTCTTAGCATACTATACAGAAGCTTCAGGCCAATCACTTTACAGTGCCGATATGGATAAGATTATGAAAAAAAGTGATTTTGTGATATCGGTGGGCATAGCACTCAGAAATGACAGCCCGGGATTAAAATACGCTTTTAACAATGTACAAAAATTAAATAAGGGTGCAGGACTCTATTTCCATCCTGTTGGAGATACGTTGATCCCCGGTTTTGGCAAATCCGTTGAATGTTTTGTTCATAAGCCGGGGAGAGAAGAGGCAGTACTTTATCTTATCTTAGATTTATTTGCAGACAAAGAAAAGCTTCCAGAAGAAGTAAAAACATATATAAACAGCTTTAAGCGCATCAGCAAAGAAACAATCAAAGAAAAAGTAATGAAAGAAGTTGTTGAAACTGTGACAGACGAAGAGACAGGTGAATCCAAGGAAGTAAAGAAAAAAGTACCTGAAACAATAGAAAAAGAGATTGAGGTTGAGCAAAACGGCTTGATTGAGTTTTTGGGTAAAGAAAGCAGCGCATTTACTGATGCTTTTACAAAAATGTTAAGCAAAAAAGAGACTTTCTCTCTTATGATAGGTGAAGATCTCTATTATCATTCGAAAGCAGAAAATCTAGCAAAACTTGTAGCGCTTATTGAAAAGACTTGTGCAATGGACGTAGTGATGGTTCCGCCAAAATCAAATGCATTGGGCGTTGCATTGATTTGTGATCTTGATGATGAGGCAGAAGGCTATACGATCGGCTATAATGAAAATGGTGACTTTAAGCTTTCTGCTTTGGGCGAAGGCGATCTTGATATGCCTGCAATGAATCAACAAGAAGGGACACTGGCAAACATGTCCAAAAGGGTAGTCCCCACCAACGCCGCATTGGAATACGGAGGTTATGAACTCAACGATCTTGTAAGGGAACTTATTGGAGCGCCCAAAGAGACGATAGGGTGGACTGCAAAATTGCCGATCTCCAAAGGCTTTAAAGCAGTAGAATTTGATACTCTTGCTAACGGATACACAAATGACGGAGTTGAAAACAGAGGATACCTTCTTGATATTCTGGTCAAAGAAACGCAAATGCCTGATGTTGAGAAGTTTGACGAAAAGGATACAGTGGAAGGAGAAATCGCTTACAGATGTAATCCTGCAAGACAATTTAGTGATTTTACAGATAAAGCTCATGAGATATTTGAGCCTTTTGCACTCTATGCAAGCAGAGCCAAAGCAGAAAGCTTGGGGGAAAAAGTGGAAGTAGTGTTTAAAAATGGAAGTATCATGTTAGACGTGATAGCAGATGATAAAATCTTGGGCGATATTGTAAAGGTGCCTGATTTTAAAAGCGCCGAAAATGTCTATGAACTCTTCGATGGTTTAAGATATCAAAATGTAACAATAAGAAAGGTGTAATGCAATGGAAGCAACAACATTAGGTATAGTCATCAAAGCCATTATTATTTTGGCAATCATTTCAGCAGTAGCGGGATTTGGTACCTACCTGGAAAGAAAGGTGCTTGCATTTATGCAGCGTCGTTTGGGTCCAATGCATGTAGGACCTTATGGATTGATGCAAATTTTGGCAGACGGGATCAAATTGTTTACGAAGGAAGATATTATTCCTCAAAATGCCAATAAATTGATTTTTGCACTTGCCCCGGCCATCACAGCCGCAACAGCATTTATAGCGCTTTCAGCCGTTCCTGTATTTCCGGATTTTACTATTCCTTCATGGATACCGCTGCTTGGAGGTACATTTGTACCCTCTATAGCCGCAGATATCAATATCGGTATTTTATTTGTGCTCGGGATGATGGCAGCAGGACTTTACGGCCCTTTGCTTGCAGGTATGGCACAAGCAAACAAATGGGGAATTATCGGTGCAGCAAGAACGGCAATTCAATTTTTAAGTTACGAGGTAGTCACAGGATTATCAATATTGGCACCCATCATGATTGTTGGATCACTCTCTTTGGTTGATTTTAATAACTATAGCAGTGAGCATGCATGGCTTATGTTTACTCAGCCTGTAGCCTTTGTACTTTTTTTGATTGGCGGTTTTGCAGAGACAAACAGAACACCATTTGACCTTTTGGAGCATGAAGCCGAGGTTGTTTCGGGATATGCAACTGAATATTCCGGCATGAGATGGGGGATGTTCTTTATAGGGGAATATGCGAATATGATTACGGTTTCAGTGTTGACCGCAATTGTATTTATGGGCGGCTACAATGATATGTGGTTTCTTCCGGGCTGGCTGGCTATCCTGCTAAAGATCGCATTTGTATTTTTCCTTATGTTGTGGGTGAGGGCGTCATGGCCGCATGTCAGACCGGATCAATTGATGTGGTTGTGCTGGAAGGTATTGATGCCGATCGCAGTGATCAATGTGGTTATTACCGGTATTGTGATAATGGTATAAGGAGGAAGAGATGGGTTTAGAACAGTTTAAAAATAGAAATATCGGTACACAAACGTATAGAATGCTTGATTTGGGGCAAACACCTACCCGTGGTTCTGATAAATTCAAGCAGGTCGTCCAAAGAACCTTTAAAGGTGAGCTTTTTGTCGGACTTTGGGTAACACTAAGAGCAATGATAAATTCACTTTTTCGCGGAGAACTGCACACAGTAAAGTATCCGTTTGAAAAACTTCCTATTTCTCCGAGATATAGGGCAATACATGAAATGCTCAGACTTCTTGAAAGCGGACATTACAGATGTATAGGATGCGGACTGTGTGAAAAAATATGTATTGCAAACTGTATTAGCATGAATACGCGTTATGATGAAAATCAGCGTAAAGAAGTAAGCGAGTACACCATTAATTTTGGCCGCTGTATTTTTTGCGGTTATTGTGCAGAGGTATGTCCTGAACTTGCAATTGTCCATGGTTCCAGATACGAGAATGCATCTGAACAAAGAGCAAGTTTTTCACTTTTTGAAGATATGTTGACGCCAATTGATAAGCTCAGTTTGCAAGAAGAATATGATGGATTTGGTGCAGTGACACCTTATGCAGATGACCATATTAAAAAAACGCCATTAGCGTATTAAGGAGAGTATAAATGTATGAACAAATAGCATTCTATCTATTTTCGGTTTTAACGGTGATACTCTTTTTAATCACCGTAATGAGTAAAAATGTACTGTATGCGATGACGTCTTTGGCCTCAGGGATGGTGCTTATCTCTGGATTCTTTTTTATCTTGGGTGCAGATTTTCTTGGTGTTGTACAGCTTATCGTGTATGTAGGTGCTGTGATGGCGCTCTATTCTTTTGCGATGATGTTTTTTGACGCAACAAGAGATGTTAAAGAAAAAAATACTAATTCGGCATTGGTGTTTATCTTGGGCGGAATGAGCGCTTTGGTGTTAGTGCTTATGTTTGCGGCACCCATTTTCAGTGAAAATATTCAGGCACTTTATCCGATGCATCCTGAGGTAGGCAATGCTCAAGATGTGGGTATAGTGCTTTTTACTAAGTATCTTATTCCTTTTGAAGTTGCAGCAGTAATGCTTTTGGTTGCCATGATAGCAGGAATTATTCTTGCAGGTAAGAAAATGGATCAAAGTTTTACGCAAGATATGAGTGTAGATGAAGAAATTTTGAAACAAAAGGACACAAAATGATAGGACTTAACCACTACCTTATCGTTTCCGCACTACTCTTTTCTATTGGATTGGTGGGAGTATTAAGAAGGAGAAATCTGTTGATGCTTTTTTTCGCAACAGAGGTTATGCTTAATGCGGTAAATATTGCATTTGCAGCTATTTCACACTACTATAATGATCTTACAGGCCAAATGTTTGCATTTTTTGTAATCGCAATTGCGGCAAGTGAAGTTGCAGTAGGTTTGGGTATTTTGATCGTATTGTATAAAAAACAAGGAAGTCTTGATCTTGATGAGCTC
Organism: Sulfurovum sp. UBA12169; assembly: GCA_002742845.1. Classification (NCBI taxonomy): domain Bacteria; kingdom Pseudomonadati; phylum Campylobacterota; class Epsilonproteobacteria; order Campylobacterales; family Sulfurovaceae; genus Sulfurovum; species Sulfurovum sp. UBA12169. The sequence continues at coordinate 542,087 of DLUH01000005.1, forward strand.
GCGACTATGAAGGGGTAACAATGGAAAACTTAGTATATATAGCGCTATTTGCACCGTTAATTAGTTCACTGTTTGCCGCTTTATTTGGTATGAGCCCAAGACAGACATTTGTTGGCGTCATCTCTTCGGCATTACTTTTCGTATCAATGACTGCATCGTTGATGCTTGCCTATCATATATATCAAACAGGCATGCCGATTCATGTGACAATGATGGAATGGATCAGCATGGGTGACCTGTTTATACCATTCGGTTTTCTTGTTGACCAAGTTTCTGTAACGATGATGAGTGTTGTCACATTGGTTTCTACGGTGGTTCACGTTTATTCGATCGGATATATGGACCACGATAAAAGTTTTAATAGATTTTTCTCTTATCTCTCTGCCTTTGTATTTTCTATGATGGTTCTTGTGATGAGTGATAACTTCGCGGGTCTCTTTATAGGATGGGAAGGCGTAGGTGTTTGTTCGTGGCTGCTTATCGGTTTTTGGTATCATAAACCTGACCAATCAAGAGAAGAAAATCCGTCCATTTCGCCTTCATGGGCTGCAAATGAGGCATTCATTGTAAACCGTATTGCCGACCTTGGGATGTTAGTCGGAATTTTTATTCTTTACTGGAATGTAGGTTCTTTGCAATATGACGAAGTTTTCGCAGCACTTCCTCACCTTAGTGAAAGTATTTTAACTATGGCAGCTTTGGCGCTCTTTATCGGTGCGATGGGTAAGTCCGCTCAATTCCCGCTCCATACTTGGCTAACAGACGCAATGGAAGGGCCTACCCCTGTATCGGCACTGATCCATGCGGCAACAATGGTAACTGCCGGGGTATTTTTGGTCATCAGAGCAAATCCTCTTTTTTCAATGACGCCCGAGGTAAGTTTCTTTATTGCAGCACTTGGTACGTTTGTAGCATTTTTTGCAGCTTCAATGGCTTTAGTAAACAGAGACCTTAAAAGAATTATCGCATTCTCTACACTCTCGCAGCTGGGATATATGTTTGCAGCAGCCGGACTTGGTGCTTACTGGATAGCGCTTTTCCATTTGGGGGCACATGCATTTTTTAAAGCGCTATTGTTCTTGGGCGCGGGTAACGTGATGCATGCGATGCATGATGAGCTTGATATTTTTAAGATGGGCGGACTTAAAAAGCAGATGAAATGGACCTACATTTATATGGGATTGGCTTCATTGGCACTAGCAGGTATCCCGCCTTTGGCAGGATTCTTCTCTAAAGATGCCATTATCGAGACTGCATTTAATGAAGGCACATTGGTTTTGTGGGCTATTTTGGTTGTGACTGCAGGAATGACGGCATTTTACAGTTTCAGACAGGTATTTTTAACCTTTCACGGCGATGAAAGATATAAAGCTTTCGGCATCCATCCTCATGAGATGTACAAATTTGTTCTTATAGCGCTGTCTCCGTTAGCACTGTTAGCTGCGATTGCAGGATTTTTCCAAGGCGGATTCCATGATTTTGTCACCCGTTTGCTTCCTGAATATGAAATGAGCGAACACACCCATCATCTGGCATTGTTATTGGGCGCAATAGTGCTTGCATTTGCGGTAGGAGGGATTGCTTTAGCATATAAAAAATATGCCAATGGACTTAAAAGGGATGAAAAAGTTGAGAACGGATTCCTCTATAAACTCCTTGCTAACCAATACTATATTCCTCATTTGTATGAGGAGATCATTTCAAAACCATACAAAATGATCTCAGATCTGATGTGGAAAAATGTGGATTTGAAGATAGTGGATGCAACGGTAGACGGCATTGCTAAATTCCTCTATAAAAGCGGTGACGGAACAAGAAAGATGCAAACAGGTAACCTCTCAAGTTATCTAAACTGGATGGCCATCGGCGGGATATTGCTCCTTGTTGTTGCGATGCTTTCGGCAATGTTAGGTTAAGGAGTAGATAGATGGAAAATATTTTAAGCGTATTAGTTTTTTTCCCGGCAATCGCAGGATTGTTGGGGTTTGTTGTCAATAAAGAAAGTGCAAGAGTCTATGGTATTACAGTGGCCGCCATAGAATTTTTTCTCTCTTTATGGCTATGGTTTGCATTTGATGGCAATAATGCAGGAATGCAATTTGTAGAAATGATTCCCATGATTCCTGACTTTGGAGTGAGCTATTATTTGGGAGTAGATGGTATCAGTCTCTTTATCGTGTTGATGAGCACTTTAATGACACTTATAGGTATGATGAGCATGAATATTACTAAAAATGTTAAAAACATGGTCATTACTCTTCTTTTCCTTGAGATGACAATGGTAGGCGTATTTCTTTCGCTGGATGCGATTATTTTTTATCTCTTCTGGGAACTTTCGCTTGTGCCGATGCTTTATATTATCGGTGCATGGGGCGGGCCTTTGAGAATTTATGCATCTATCAAATTCTTTCTTTACACCTTTATGGGCTCATTGATTATGCTTGTAGGAATGCTGTTTGTAGCCTATATTTACCATGATCTTACCGGCGTATGGAGTTTTGCGCTTACAGACTGGTATGCCTTGGTACTTCCTGTAAATTACCAATTGTGGCTTTTTGCAGCATTTTTTATCGGTTTCGCTATTAAGGTGCCTATGTTTCCTTTTCATACGTGGCTGCCTTATGCACACGGTCAGGCACCTACTATCGGTTCAGTGATTCTTGCAGCAGTTTTGCTTAAAATGGGAACGTATGGATTTGTAAGATTTTCTTTACCGATGTTCCCTGACGCTTCTGTGATTGCAATTACGCCTATTGCAATCATTTCGATTATTATGATTATCTACACGGCAATGGTGGCTTATGCGCAAAAAGATATGAAACAGGTGATTGCCTACTCTTCAGTCTCTCATATGGGGATCATTATGCTCGGTGTTTTTGCAATGAATGCCGAAGGGATCGGCGGTTCGGTCTTTCAAATGCTTTCTCACGGTATCGTATCGGGAGCTTTGTTTATGCTGGTAGGAGTGATCTACGACAGAAGACATACTAAAATGATGGATGAGTTCGGAGGTTTGGCTTCAGTGATGCCAAAGTATGCTGTGATTTTTGGAATCATGCTGATGGCATCTGTTGGCCTTCCGCTGACAATCGGATTTGTAGGAGAATTCTTAGTCTTGATCGGTTTTTATCAAGTATCGCCAATCATGACTATTTTGGCGGGAACGTCGATTATTGTCGGAGCAGTTTATATGTTGTCTGTATACAAAAAAAGTTTTTTTGGCCCTGTCACGCATGAGGCAAATAAAACACTTAAGGACCTAGATGTCAGAGAGACTGTTTCGTTGGTTCCGCTAGTGCTGATCGTCGTATGGCTGGGAGTTTACCCTAAACCTGTTTTGGAGCCGATCAATAACTCTGTCAAAGCGATGTTAAGTTTTATGGACGAAAAAGCCATTACTCAAGAGGCTAAAGAGATGATAAAAGTAGCCAAATCAACACAGGAGATAAAGTAATGTTGGAACCTATTAAAGTAAGTTTAGAGAGTCTCAATCTCATTACACTTGCACCGATGCTGATAGCAATTGCGGGCGGCTTGATCATTTTGTGTATTGATTTGCTTAAAGAAAATTTAGATAAATCTCTTTATGTAATGCTGACAATATTGATACTTGTGGTTGATTTTGGTTCAGTGATGGGCTTAAATACCAATGAACGCGGCTTCTTTGATGTAATGCTGATCGATGGCATCTCAATTATTTCGCAACTATTGATAGTAGTAGGTTCAATGCTCTTCATTCCTCTTGGGTTGACTTCAAAAAGATTTCATGAATACGAATACCCTGAGTTTTTTGCACTCTTTTTATTTATGGTTGCAGGGTTCCAGTTTATGGTTGCCAGCGACAATCTAATTTTGATTTTTGTAGGCCTTGAGACAGCATCGTTGGCACTTTATACTTTAATTGCTATGCACAACAGAAGCGATTCGTATGAAGCAGCAGTTAAGTATTTTACCATGGGCGCTCTTGCCTCAGCATTTTATGCAATGGGATCAGCCGTAGTTTATGCACTCACAGGAAGCGTAGAGCTTTATCAGGTTGCAGAAGTTCTCTCTTCACGTTTGGATGAGGCAGGCATAATGATAGCTATTTTTGGCGGCTCAGTACTCTTGTTGACGGCACTAGCCTTTAAGCTTTCTCTTTTCCCTTTCCACACATGGGCACCGGATGTCTATCAAGGGGCTTCGGCACCGCTTGCGGGATATATGTCTGTTGTCCCCAAGATAGCCGCTTTTGTGGTTTCTATCAGAATTTTTGGCATGTATATAGAGTTGGGCATCGAATGGGTAAGAATCATTATATTGATTATTGCCGTACTTACGATGACATTGGGGAACATCATGGCATTGGTGCAAGAAGATGTCAAGCGTATGCTGGCATACTCTTCGATTTCTCATGCCGGTTTCGTAGTGGCAGCCTTGGCTCTGGATACAACTGAAGGCAACACAGCCATATTCCTTTATTATGCGCTCTTTATGTTTACCAACCTTGGTGCCTTTGCAATGCTATGGATTTCTCGTCATAAACAAAGAAGGTTTGATGACCGTTTTGACAACCCCTATGAAAAATTTGCAGGTCTTATCAACATCATGCCGATCGGCGCAGTAATTATGGCTTTATTTATGCTTTCGCTTGCAGGGGTGCCGCCGTTCTCTGTATTCTGGGGAAAAATTTATGTAATGCAAGCAGCCGTCAATGCAGGATATGTATGGCTGGCTATTGTGATGGGACTTAACTCGGCAATTGCAGCGTATTATTATTTAAAACTTGTAGTCTATATGTTCCTTAAAGAGCCGGTCAAAAGTGTGGATGTAGTGTACTACAATCTCTCTAAACCGTTAATGGCAATTATTGGTTTGGCTACAGTGGCTACTGTCGGGGCAATTTTCTATGTACAGCCATTGGTCTCATATTTTTATTATATGATAAGCGCAAGCGGATATTAATAGGAGGGGAGACCCCCCCGTTTTTTGGTATTTCCTAGAGTCGGAAATATAAAATAGTTTCGTTTTTTTATAACATTAAAACAATAGCCAAAGCCCCACTAAAAAGACTCAATTATTAAGAATAATTTTTTCTAGCTCTTGGGCGTTTCCCATGATTGTGTTGTCAAATTGAGAGCGGTTAAAGGTGGTTTGCCTTTTGGCAAGCTGGGCTGTATGGACAGTAATTTTTTCGTGAAGCATTTTTTTATCATATGCGCCGTCAAGATATGCCAAAGTTTCTTTAATGCCTATAGCTTTCATACAATTGGGCCTACGTGTATATTTTTTTTCCAATCCGCAGATCTCATCAATAAGTCCATTTTCTATCATCTGTTTGGTTCTAAGCGCAATGCGGGATCTCAGCGTCTCTCTGTCAACCGCAATTTGATAAATAGAAGGAGTTGCTTTGATGGTTGGTTTTGGAGGAAATTGTTTAAAATATTCACTGGGCACAAAAGATGTTTCAAAGTAAATGTTTAAAGCCTTTTCAATGCGATAAGAGTCATTGGATGCAATTTGTGACATATAGCAAGGATCAAGTTCTTTTAACCAATTGTAAGATGTATGAAGCGATTTTAAACAGTTTTGTGTTTTGAGTTTTGTCTGCGGGCTAATCATCGGCAAAGTACTGATGCCTTCTAGGAGCATCTTAAGATAGAAGCTGGTTCCCCCAACAATTACAAGATTTTTTTTATTTTTTAAGGCTAAGGCGTAAACATCTTCATAAAGTTTAATAAAAGTGGTGACATCAAAATTTTGATCGGGACAAAGGTGGTCTATCCCAAAATGTTCAATCGCTTCACGCTCTTTAAGAGAAGGTTTGGCAGATACAATATCAATCTCTTTATAGATGGAAAGTGAATCCAAAGAAAGAATATAGGCATCTATTTTTTGTGCTATTTTGATAGACAAAGCTGTTTTGCCTGATGCTGTAGGACCGATAAGGGCAAGTTGTTTTGGTGTGCTCATAAGTAGAATGATAGCAAAACCATAAAAAACTAGCAACCGGTGCATCAAAGCTATAATCACCCTATAATCGCAATCACGGTAAAATGAGAAAATTTTATTGGGGTATATATGGATTTATTAGATAAAAGTAATCGTTTTAATCTTGCCAATTTGATCACCTTTGGAAATATTGCATGCGGTGTGGTCGCTATCTATTTTATTGTCAAAGGTGATTTTTTGACCGCTATTGTTCTGGCCTGGATTGCAGGAGGTTTAGATATTGCAGACGGTAAGGTGGCAAGAAAGCTTGATCTCTCTACAGATTTTGGGGTTCAGCTTGACAGTTTTGCGGATTTTCTTTCTTTTGTGGTTATGCCCTCATTCTTACTTTTTTATGCGTTGCAATCCGGGATGACGGGCCAGGCGCAAGAGTTGATTGTAGGGACCGTTTTTGTGCTCTACATCATCAGCGGACTCCGAAGGCTTGTTGAGTTTAACTTAAAAGCAGATGTGGGAGGAGTGACAAAGTTTTTTGAAGGCGTGCCCACACCGCTTGGTGCAATTTTGCTGTGGATGCTCTATCTTATTTATAGTTACGGATTGGTGGAAAATGTATATGTTATTGCATTGCTTGTGATAGCGGTAGCATGGTCACTCAACAGTAAACTCAAAATACCTCATCCTTGAAATATACAGAAAGTAATTTACGGTGAATCATGATTATGACTAAATTGTCTTGGAAAGAAAAACTGGCTCATTTTTCAGAGCTGGTTATGTTTAAACACTCGGTTTTCGCTTTGCCTTTTATCTTTATAGCCATGCTCATTGCTTCAAAAGGTTGGTTTGGCTGGAAGCTGTTTTTTTTAGGTATATTTGCAGCAGTAAGTGCCAGAAATTTTGCCATGGGCGTCAACCGTTATTTGGACAGAGATATCGATATTCTTAATCCGCGCACCAAAAACAGGCCTTCTGTGGACGGAAGGGTATCCGGAGTGCAAATGGTATGGTTTATTGCGATCAATGCATCGGTGTTTATTGCGGTCGCTTTTCTTATCAACCCTTTGGCTTTTGCGCTTTCTCTGCCGATCTTGATCGTATTGGGCGCTTACACGTTTTTTAAGCGTTTTTCTGCAGCCGCACATTTAGTCTTGGGGATTAGTTTGGGGCTTGCACCTATTGCGGGTGTTGTTGCCGTTTTAGGCGATATAACGCTGTGGTCAGTGTACCTTGGTTTGGGGGTGACGTTTTGGGTTGCGGGGTTTGACCTACTTTACTCGCTGCAAGATATTGAGTTTGATAAAGCCCACGGCCTTCATTCTATTCCTTCTCGTTTTGGCGCACAAAATACGATGCATATAGCGAGCATATTACATATACTTACGGTTGTATTTTGGGCAGGATTTGTTTATGAGGCAGACTTGGGAATTTTTGCCGGTTTGGCGGTACTGTTTTCTGCGGGAATGCTGGCTTATGAACATAGCATTGTTCATAAAGACTTTACAAAAATAGACAAAGCTTTTTTTACAGTCAATGGATATTTGGGATTTGTATTTATGCTTTTGATTGTCATAGAGGTAATATAAGATGGAGATAATGGATTATATTATTTTGGGCGCACTCCTTACGCTTGTATTCATACTTTTTATACTGCTTCATGCAAATAGCACGCTCAAAAAAGAGAATGAAAAACTAAGAGAGTTGCTGTATAGTAAAGAAAAGATGATTGCAAATTTAGAAGATTCTCGTGTGGCAGCCAAAGATGTTATGGATAATCTCTCCTCCCAAAAAGAGGTGATGTTTTTGCTTGGCGCGGGAGAAAGCAAAGAGGTTATTTCTGAAAAATTGGGTATTCCTCTCAATAAATTAGAACTTATCATCAGGTTTGATAGCATCAAAAAAGAGAAACAGTTTCGTGTATAATGACTGGGAAGAGATCCTCGATAAATCCTATCGAGCGCTGGATATTGACTATCAAGCTTTTTTAGAAAATAGTTCTGCCTATTTTCCTTCGAAAGAGACCTACTTTAACGCATTTAAAACGCTGCCAAAAGCACAAGTTAACTATGTTCTTTTCGGACAGGATCCTTATCCGCGCAAAGAGAGTGCCATGGGCTACGCTTTTATTGATGCCAAGGTTGATTGTATCTTTTCCGAAAAAGGATTAAGCAAAGAAGTCAATCGTGCGACAAGTCTTCGTAATTTTATCAAGATGGCATTGGTAGCAAGAGGAGATTTGAAAGCAGAAGACAGTTCCCAAGAAGCTATCTCAAAAATTGATAAAAACAATCTTATATCTTCCATAGAAGAACTGCGTATGAATTTTGAAAAAAATGGCGTGCTGCTTCTCAATACAGCGTTGGTTTTTACCGATAAAAAAAGTTCTTCCAGGCACATCAAAGCATGGAGTCCGTTTATGCAGAATCTATTGCATTCCCTGGAGGAAAATGCCCCAAAACTCATCTTGTTCGGTACTCATGCAAAAGAATTGAAAAAAAGGTTTTCTTTGCAGTCGTTTGAAACGATCGAGCTTGAGCATCCCTACAACTATTCGTTTATTTCCAATACCGCTGCATTAAATGTATTTGGAAACATGAAACTACTTGAAAAATAAAGAAAATTTTGCTACAATCACGACTCCTAAATATCGCTACTTAATTTTAGTGCACTCATAGCTTAGCTGGATAGAGCATCGGTTTGCGGTACCGAAGGTCTCAGGTTCGAATCCTGATGGGTGTACCATTTCTTAATTTTCAAATCCTAAAACCAAGACATAACCAAATTTATACTACAATAATATAAATACCTTTTGGAGTATATCTATGCATATTTTACTCATCAATAATAATCCTGTTGTTTCTAGGCTTCTTTCTCTTTGTATGCGTGATAAAGCATTTTCTTTGGAAGAGGCAGGAAATGCAGATGAGATCAAGGATGACACTTACGATCTCATCTTTGTAGATGACGCATCTTACAGTGATGAAGTACAAGAGCGCATTGATATGCTTAATGCTGCAAAAACAGTTTTTTTGACGCGCCGCAATGAAGAAAATCGTTTATTTGGCAAAACGATTGTAAAACCTTTTTTGCCCTCGCAAATTATGGAGGTGATCAAAGAGGTAAAAAAAGAGGAAAATCAAGCCATTCGCCTAAAAGACCACTTTATTTTTCCTCTTTCTGCTGAAACGCTTGAAGATGAAAGCGCAGAGGCGCTGGAAGATGATTTTATGAAAACAAATATCCTCAATGACAAAGAGATAGAAAAGATAAAAAATCTTTTGGATATGGATGAAGATGAAGACCTTTACGCTGTAAGCGATGAAATGAATGAAGAGGGAAAAATTGAAATCATTAAGCGTCAATTGGTAAAGGATGGATTGGAAATTATAGACGAAAAAGAATTTTTTGAATCTTTTGCCAAAAGCGACAAGGCCGATAAGGAATCTCCGGCTCCAACTGACGAAAAACAAACAATAAAACCAAAGCAGCAAGACACCCATTTGGCTTTTGAAGAGGCGCTATTCCAGGCCATAGCAGGCATGAAAGTCAAAAAAATAAGAAAATTGCTTAAGGGCGCAGAGGTAAGTATCACGATTCGCTTTAAGGACAAAGCATGATAAAACGAGTAGGTCATGGAGCTATTTTGGTGCTTTCCGGACCTAGTGGAGCGGGGAAAAGCACTATTATTCATGCTGCCTCCAAAGAAATAGGCGAGTATTATTTTTCTATCTCCACTACTACGCGTGCCCCCAGAGCAGGAGAAGTACATGGAAAAGATTATTTTTTTGTCTCAAAAGAAAGTTTCAAAGAAGATATTAAGGCAGGGAATTTTCTTGAGTATGCGCTGGTGCACGGCAATTATTACGGTACTTCATTGAAGCCTGTAAGGAAAGCATTAGAGGAAGGCAAACTGGTTATCTTTGATATTGATGTGCAGGGGCATAGGCTGGTGCGTGCAAAAATGGGAGATATTACCACTTCGGCATTTATCACTCCTCCGACACTCAAAGAATTAAAAATAAGGCTAAATAACAGATCCACCGATGATGACTCTGTTATTGCCAAACGCATAGAAAATGCCAAAGAAGAGATACGTGCAGTAGGGGAATATGATTTTACGATCATTAACAGTATTGTAGAAGAAGCTGCCGAAGAGTTCGTGGTGGTAGCCAAGGCGGCAAGACTGAAACAAAGCAAAGAAGAAGAAACAAGATTTATTCAAAACTGGTTAAACAAAGAGTAGCTATTGTGCAAAACATAAGAGGTGCTCTTAAACATTTTTGAGTATAATTGTTAAAATTTTATATTACACTCAATAGTTGAGTACAAAGGATTGATATGGGAATGCCAAGTATGCCGGAATTATTGGTTGTATTAGCAATAGTAGTGCTTCTTTTTGGAGCAAAAAAAATTCCAGATCTTGCAAAAGGTATAGGAAAGGGAATTAAAGACTTTAAGAAAGCGGTAAAAGAAGACGAAGAGGAAGAAAAAAAAGAAATTGCTTCCAAAGAAGAACCGAAAGTTGAAGCTCCAGCCAAAGAAACAAAAAGCGAAAACGTGTAAAAATCTTTTCCCATAATCTTTATGGGAAAGCTTATATGTTTTAAATAAAGAAAACTTCTTATCACCGTTAGGGTCCATAGGCATTCTTAGTCAAAAACTTGAGAATGGGAAACAGACTACTACCTATTCATGGAAAATATATGAAATTAAAATCAGAAATAAATACTATTATCAAAGAAGCTTTTGAAAAAGCTGGGATAGATGCTTCGGTAGTGTCAGTAACAGAAGCGACGAAACCTGAGTTTGGAGATTTTCAGTTTAACGGAGTGATGGCATTGGCCAAAACACTCAAGCAAAATCCAAGAGAGATTGCACAAAAGCTTGTATCGCATATTGATCTTACAAGTGTTGTAGCTAAGGTCGAAGTGGCAGGGCCCGGATTTATCAATTTATGGCTTCATCCTTCATGGATAGCTTTGGCATGTGAACAGGCTTTGCAAGACGAGCGACTTGGTGTGTCCAGACGGGAAAGGCCCATAAAAGCGGTAGTTGACTATTCCGGTCCCAATATGGCAAAACAGATGCATGTGGGACATTTGCGTTCGACTATTATCGGCGATACCCTGGCAAATCTTTTAACTTATCTTGGCGATGAGGTCATTCGTCAAAATCATATAGGAGACTGGGGAACACAGTTTGGTATGCTAATTGCTTATCTTGAGGAAAAAGGAAGTGATGGAAGTGCCAATCTGAAGGATCTTGAACAATTTTACAAAGAAGCCAAAACCCGTTTTGATGCAGATGACTCTTTTGCAAACAAAGCAAGAGAGTATGTTGTCAAAATACAAAGCGGAGATCAGCACTGTCTTAATCTTTGGCAAAAGTTTATTGATATTTCGCTTGGACACTGTGAAGATGTATACGGCAAACTTTGTATCAAGCTCACAAGAGAAGATGTCAAGGCGGAAAGTTTTTACAATGAAGACCTTCCGAATGTCATAGAAGATTTAATCAAGCAGGGACTCCTTAAAGAAAGTGATGGAGCACAATGTGTCTTTTTAGAAGGAGAAGAGATCCCGGTGATCGTTCAGAAGGGAGATGGCGGATATCTCTATGCTACTACCGATCTGGCGGCCTTAAGGTACAGAGCCAATGTTCTTGACGCGAAGAGAATTTCCTATGTGGTGGATGCCAGACAGTCAGAGCATTTTAAACAAGTATTTAAAATAGCAAAAGAGTCTGGATTTGTGCCAGAAGATGTAACTCTTGAGCATATTGCTTTTGGAACCATGATGGATAAAACCGGCAAGCCTTTTAAAACACGCGACGGCGGTACGGTCAAGTTGGCAGATTTGCTTGACGAGGCTGTTATCAAAGCCAAAGGAAGCATTAAAGACAAAGAGAACCTTTCTCCGGAAGAACTTGAAAGTTTGGCAAAAATTATAGGTATCGGCGCGGTTAAATATGCTGATCTTTCCATCAACAGAGAATCTAATTATATTTTTGATTGGGATAAAATGTTGAGTTTTGAAGGCAACACCTCGCTGTATATGCAATATGCCTATGCAAGAATCCAAAGTATTTTTAGACGTTTTGACGGAGAAATTCAAGGGCATATCGTGATCAAAGATCAGATAGAGCATCGTCTGGGTGTGATGCTGCTGCGTTTTGAAGAGATGCTTTATCGCGCAGCAGAAGAAGCAGCCCCCAACCAAATCACAAGCTACCTTTATGAGCTTGCTACCCTCTTTATGCGATTTTACGAGCAAAATCCTATACTAAAAGAGGGGGTTTGTGAGGAACTGCAGATGAGTCGTTTGGCTCTTGCGCGCTTGACGGCACGAACGATTAAAGAGGGATTGGATATTCTTGGGATAGAAGTGGTCGATAAGATTTAGCGAGAAGTTCTTTTTTTAAAGAGTACTTTGTTTATCCTGTAGATATTTTAGGTGGGATGAAAATCTGTTTTTCAATACGCAGGAATGAGGGCCGCTGTGTATTGAAAAAGTGTATATTAATTACAATTTTTTTTGGGTCGCTGTTAATTCGCTTAAAAATGTTTCAAGAGAATAGCGTTGTCGGTATTCTGGTATCATGATATGAATGAGAATATCACCCAAGTCAATGACTGCCCACTCATCACTGATATCGGCAGCAAGGAATGTTTCACCTTTTGGTTTAAGTGTATTTTTGAGCTGATCAACAAGTGCCTGGGTGTGCTTTCCGTTGAGCGAGTTTGCTATAACTACACGCTTTGCAATGTAGTCTGCGTTATCAAGATTGAACACCTCGATCTCTTCAGCTTTTTTTTCATCGAGTAAGGTAACGATATTTTCTATACGTTGTTCCATTGTCATATTTTGTTGTCCTTTTAATAATTTTTTGACAGATTCTCTGATCTGTATGTCAACATCTTCCAATTGCTTCGTGTCGCGAATTTTTGAAGAACTGACGGGTGTATTTATCTCTAAAATCTTCCATTTTTTGAGCATTTGAGTTTTCAGATGGCTACCTTCACGTGTTGCAATCACCCAAGTGATTTCATTGTTGAGCCACTCAAATTCATGCCAGTTCGACAACGTTGTCAAATTGTCGGCGCCGATTACAAGATACTTTACGTGATAAATTTGTTTAAAATGTTTTACGGTTTGTGAGGTGGCAGTACCCTTTCCTTCTTGTATCTCATAGCTGCTCACCTCTACTTTTTCTATCGGATCAAAAAGTGTATGACACCATTGAAGCCGAAGCGCGGCAGGAGCTAAAGAGGAGAACTTGAAGGGGTTAAGATAGGCGGGTATAACGAGCAACTTCTCTATATCAAGAGAATGCACAGCCTTCTCAATAATAGCCCGGTGTCCTTGATGGGGAGGGTCGAAGCTCCCGCCAAAGATCGCTACAGTCGGCTTCTCTTGTTTAACCAAATAATAACCTCAATTAGTGTAAAATTGCATAATTTTAGCATAATAAGGTACAAATATGGCTGTAAAAGTAGCAATTAGCGGACTGGGTAGGATTGGTAGATGTGTGGCACGTATCATTGCCGACAGAAATGACATAGAACTTGTAGCGGTAAATGCAAGCGGTACGCCAGAAATGTTAGAGTACAACGTAAAATATGACAGCGTACACGGTATCAGAAAAGATGCAGCAGTGCGAGACGGATATTTGTGCATAGGCAAAGACAAAGCCAAGATTTTAGAGGAACGCGATCCTGCAAAATTAGATTTTGCTTCGTACGGTGCAGAAGTTGTGCTGGAATGTACGGGTGCCTTTTTGACGCAAGAAAGTGTACAGCCCTATCTTGAGAACGGAGTCAAGAAAGTAATTTTTTCTGCTCCGGCCAAAGATGACACTCCAACGTTTGTCATCGGTGCCAATGAAGAGAGCTATGCGGGCCAATCGATTATTTCAAATGCAAGTTGCACAACCAACGGTTTGGCCCCTATAGCTAAAGTGCTTGATGATGTTTTTGGTATCGAAAAAGGATTGATGACAACCATCCATTCTTATACCTCTTCGCAGCCTATCTTAGACGCAAAACACAAGAAAGACCCAAGAAAAGGACGTGCAGGGGCGACCAATTTGGTTCCGACTACAACGGGGGCGGCTAAGGCGATTTCCAAAGTGCTTCCAAATCTTGAAGGTAAACTTAACGGTCAGGCAATCCGTGTGCCGACTGCTGATGTTTCAATGGTTGATTTGACAGTAACATTAAGCAAAAATGTCACGCTTGATGAAGTGAAAAATGCTTTTAAAATGGCTAGCGAAGGTTCTCATAAAGGCATATTGGGCATAGACGAAGAGTATAGAGTCTCTCAAGATTTTGTAGGCGAAGAACTCAGTACGGTTGTGCCGCTTGACACGATTCAGGTAATAGGCGGCAATATGGTAAAAGTACTTTCCTGGTATGACAACGAGTGGGGATACTCATGTCGTTTGGTTGACATGGCAGTACATGTAAGCAGAAAGCAGGAATCATGAAGGTGAAAACACTAAAAGATTTGGATATCGAAGGCAAAAGAGTATTTATACGATGCGACTTCAATGTTCCCAAAGATGAATTTGGCAATATTACCGATGACAGGCGCATCCGTTCAGCACTCCAAACTATCCGTTATTGTATTGATAGAGATTGCAAAATAATTTTAGCTTCGCATTACGAGCGTCCGGAGCCGGGCAAATATGAAGAGCAGTATTCGTTGGCTCCTGTAGCAAAAAGGCTGCACACGCTATTGAAAATCAAAAATGATATCTATATGGCAAATGATGTGGTGGGAGAAGACGCTAAAGCAAAAGCAGACAAACTTGAAGCGGGAGATGTATTGTTGTTGGAAAATCTTCGCTACGAAGCGGGAGAAACAACCGATAATGAAGAGTTTGCAAAACAATTGGCTGATTTTGCAGATTTTTATATCAACGATGCCTTTGGCGCCTGCCATAGAAAACATGCTTCTATCCATGCAATTACCAAATTTTTTGACAAAGAGCACAAAGCAGCAGGCTTCCTCATGGAAAAAGAGATCAATTTCTTTTCCAAGGTAATCGAAAAACCCACTAGGCCTTTTGTTGCCGTGGTGGGCGGAAGCAAAGTCTCAGGCAAGCTTCAGGCATTAACGAATCTGTTGAATAAAGTAGATAAATTGATCATCGGCGGCGGGATGGCATTTACTTTCTTGAAAGCGCAAGGCTATGAAGTGGGAAATTCTCTTGTGGAAGATGATCTTTTGGATGAAGCAAGAGCGATTATGGCTAAAGCCAAAGAGCTTAATATTAAATTTTATCTTCCTGTAGATGTGGTGGTTGCACCTGAATTTTCTGAAAATACGACAGTAAAATTTTTGCCTACGCAAGAGATCCCAAAGGGATGGTATGGATTGGATATAGGTCCGGCAAGTTCTAGACTTTTTCGTGAAGCACTCAATGATGCTCGGACAATCATTTGGAATGGACCCATGGGAGTTTATGAGATGGACAGATTTTCCAAAGGAAGCATTGCAATGTCTCACAATATTGCCCAAACCCATGCAACAACGATTGTAGGAGGCGGAGATACTGCAGATGTAACACAAAGAGCAGGTGATGCAGACGAAATGACCTTTGTGAGCACAGGCGGCGGAGCAAGTCTAAAACTAATCGAAGGGGAAGTGCTTCCCGGACTTGAAGCACTCAGATAATTGGCGATTCAGACCAAGCAGTAAAAAAGGCAGAGAAATGATTTTTGCAGCAAATTTTAAAACAAACCATACACGCAAGAGCACAAAAGAATACATAGAAACGCTGCTGACAAAAATCATAGCAAAAAAAGATGGAGATAAAGTATATATTTTTCCTCCGGCAACTGCTTTAGATCGTTTTTCCGGTGATATTACTTTGGGGGCCCAAAATGCCTATATGGCACAAAACGGTGCGTTTACAGGAGAGATAGGGCTAGAACAGCTTGAAGAGTTTGGAATTAAAACCATTCTTGTAGGACACAGCGAAAGAAGAGAAATTTTAGGCGAAAGTCAAACGTTTATAGCCGAAAAATTTGCCTACTTTCAATCTCACGGATTTGAGATTATCTATTGCATAGGCGAACCTCTGGAAATACGTCAACAGGGACAGCACAGTGTTGTAGAATACCTTCTTTCTCAGTTTGAAGGGATTGATACTTCTTATGAAAAACTGATTGTTGCCTATGAACCTATCTGGGCGATTGGTACAGGAAGATCTGCTACATTTGAAGAGATTGCCAGCACCCATGAAGCATTAAAGAAAACACTCCGGAAGCCACTGCTTTATGGGGGGAGCGTGAAGCCCCAAAACAGCAAAGAGATTATTGCTATTCGCGGAGTAGACGGTTTGCTTGTGGGGAGTGCTTCTTTGGATGCAGAAAGTTTTGCCAGGATGATAATAGATTAAGAACTGTTCGTCATTCCCCGTTATCTAAACCTAGACAGACGGGGAGCGTATGGATTTATTTAAATAGATCCGCCAATGCTGAAGTGTCAGTTGTTTTTTCTGTTTCACCGGACTCCATCCCATTTTCTGTTTGTCTGTCCACAACCCCTTCAACCTCGTTGAGTTCAATGGTATAGCCTGTAAGCATGGAAGCCAAACGAATATTGATACCGCTTTTACCTATGGCTTTTGCTTTTTGATCAGAGGTGATATTGACTATAGCTTTTTTTGTTGAAGCATCCACTTTGATGCCTTGCGTGATCGCGGGACTTAATGCCCGGGTAATAAAGATTTCCGGGATGGGCGAATATTCGATACAATCAATATTTTCTTCGTTGAGTTCATGGCTTACGGCATTGATTCTTACCCCTTTTACGCCTACGGCCGCACCAATAGGGTCGACATTCATTTGGTCTGTTTTAAGAGCAATCTTGGCACGTTCTCCGGGAATTCTTGCTGCGCCGACGATCTCTACCACGCCATCAGCAATTTCAGGAACCTCTTTGGCCATGAGCTGTTCTAAAAATTTAGGTGAAGTTCTTGTGAGTTCAAGAAATAAACCGTATTGAGGGTCAACACTTACATAGCGCAGTAAAGCTTTAATGGTATCGCCTTGTTTGAATTTTTCACCCTTAATACGATTTCTAAGCGTTAAAACACCTTTTAGCTCCCCGATTTCAACATACGTATTGTCTTCTGCGTCAATACGGTTGACCACACCGATCATAATCGTATTGAGCTTCTCTTTATATTTTTCAAAAAGATCTTGCTCTATACGTCTTTGGACATGGTACTCAAGCTCTCTAAAAAGATTTGAAGAGGCGGTGCGTCCATAATTTTCAAGGATAAACTCCTCTTTAAGCTGATCTCCTAATTCAATAGAATCATCAAAATCTTTTGCTTCACTCAAAGAGATGTAGCTATCTGGCTCTGTGTCTAGGCGTGTATCGTCATCCTTGACAACCGTAATCACTTTATGAATTTGATATGTTTTAGAAGAGGGATCTATCATCACTTCAAAAGTGCTGGTGTGACTGGTAAGTTTTTTTGCGGTATTAATAAGCGCTTCTTTAAAGGCTTCAATGGCATGATCTTTAGTAATATTTTTTTCGTGTGCAATCGCTTCAATAATATCTAATATTTTTTCCATAAATATTTTCCTTACAATTTGTTTAATAGTTTTTCAAATCTACCGCTACAAGAGGTAACAAAACAGTGTTAAGAACGTCTGGGAAGTAGTTTTTTTGAAGATTATAATTATAGCTCATGCAACCTTTACGGAAAATAAAGTATAATAAATCAATTATAATCACGCACAAAAGGAATATAGATGAAACTTAAACTCGCTAGAACAACACTTAAGGCAAAACCAAAGATCGTTGAGATTACAAAAATAGAAGAAGAACTAGCAGACAAGTCTATATTTTATTTCGATAAAGACAATTCCCATAAAGAGCTTAAGGCGGTAATTGAATATTTTGAAGAGAAAGGCTATAGTGTTTATATGCGTGAAGTAAAATATGGACTAGATGAGAATGAATACATCTATGAAGTACACATCATAGCTTAATACAAAAGAGACTTTTTGAGTAAAAAATTATTTATAGAAACTCTGGGTTGCGCAATGAATGTGCGTGACAGTGAACATATGATCGCGCAACTCAATCAAAAAGAACCTTATGGGCTTACTGATAAAATAGAAGACGCTGACCTTATCATCATCAATACATGCAGCGTAAGAGAAAAGCCCGTAGCGAAACTATTTTCAGAAATAGGGGTATTTAATAAGCATAAAAAACCCTCCGCAAAAATAGGAGTAACCGGATGTACTGCATCGCATCTTGGAGATGAGATCATCAAGCGCGCACCAAGTGTAGATTTTGTACTGGGTGCGAGAAATGTTTCTAAGATCAATGAGGTGGTTGATAAGAAGCATGCGGTTGAGGTTAGCATTGATCATGATGAGAGCACCTATGAATTTGGAGAATACAGAACCAACCCTTTTAAGGCACTGGTTAACATCTCCATCGGGTGCAATAAATCGTGTACTTTTTGTATCGTGCCTGCTACCAGGGGAGAGGAGATCTCTATACCCCCTTATTTGATCATCCAGGAAATTACCAAAGCTGTGGCTTCAGGTGCCAAAGAGGTGATGCTGCTAGGGCAGAACGTCAACGATTATGGCAAAAATTTCAGTACCTCTGATGAGCCGTGTGATTTTACGCAGCTGCTGCAAAAAATATCCAAGATAGAGGGTTTGGAACGTATCCGATTTACTTCGCCCCATCCTTTGCATATGGATGATGCATTTCTTGAAGAGTTCGCCTATAATCCAAAAATATGCAAACAGATTCACGTACCGCTTCAAAGCGGTTCCAGCTCATTGCTCAAATCAATGAAAAGAGGCTATACCAAAGAGTGGTTTTTGAACCGGTGTGAAAAAATTCGTACATTGTGCCCCGAGGCAACCATTTCAACAGATATTATTGTAGGTTTCCCCGGTGAAAGCGATGCGGATTTTGAAGACACGATGGATGTGCTTGAAAAAGTGAAATTTGAACAGGTTTTTTCCTTCAGGTACTCTCCTCGCCCCCATACCAAAGCAGCTCTTTTTGATAATCAGATAGAAGCTGAAGCAGCTTCAAAAAGGCTCACCAGGCTGCAAGAGAGGCATATGGAAATGCTTTCTGAAATGATGGACAGTCAGTTGGGTAAAATGCATCGAGTCTATTTTGACGAACTTAAACCTGGAGGCAGAATTTCAGGGCGCAGTGATGACGGAAAACTTATTTTTGTCAAAGGAAGCGAAGAGCTTTTGGGCCAAATCAGAAATGTAAAGATCACCCATACTTCCAGAGCCGCATTGGACGGCGAGATAGTCTAGGATATGAAATCCGCGGCAAGAGCTATAGCCAAGGCAATATTTCCTGTAGTGGGATACATACTGGCGAGATTTTTTTGGTATACCTCCAAAAAATCATTTGATATCGAAGGGGAGATTACGCAAGAACAATGCGTAGCAGTATGTTGGCATGGCGAACTGCTTATGTCGCCCCAGGCCTATAGATATTTTCATAAACACCAACGCTCCTTTGCAATCATTTCGAGACATTTTGACGGAGAGATGATCGCAAGAGTGATGGTGTTTTTTGCTATCGGATCTTTGAGGGGATCAAGCAGCAAAGGTGCAAAACAGGTGCTGCTTGAAGCGTTTCGTGCCCTAAAGAGAGGAAGCGATCTACTGGTGACTCCTGATGGTCCGAGGGGTCCGCGTTATAAAGTGAGTGACGGGGCGCTTGCTTTGGCACGCAAAGCCAATGTGCCCCTGGTAATTATCAATTATCATCCAAGCAGCTACTGGCAGCTAAACAGTTGGGATAAGTTTATCATCCCAAAACCTTTTTGCAAGATCACCTTTTATTTGCAATCATTGAGCCTTGAAGGTATGGAGTTGGATGAAGCCAGAGAGTATCTGCAGCAACGGATGCTTGCGCATGCAATTACATAAGAGCAGGTGATGGATTTAATACATAAAATTGAATCGTTTCTCTCTTATCTTTTTGAGGTGAGAGGGTACAGTGAGACGTCAATCATCACGTACGAAGTGGCATTAAGACAGATGCAAGAGGCCAGCCATTTTTATCAAGAAGAGGGGGTAATGATTTTAGATATTACTTCTTTTCGATTTAAGATAGTCAAAAATAACAAAAAAACCATTGTAAAAAAACTTTCAGCCGTGCGTTCTTTTGTACGATACCTGCAAGAGCAAGAACATCTGGTGATAAAACTTATCGCGGATGAGTCTATAAAGGTTCCCCATAGCCTTCCAAAGCCTATTGAGGCAACCTATATAGAGGAAGTCTTGAGCAAAGCAAATTTAGAGGAAAAATTGCTTGTTTCAATGCTGTATGGTTTGGGACTTCGTATCTCTGAGCTTTCCCATTTGAAACTTGAAGAGATCAAGAGAGGATGGGTTCAGATACACGGGAAAGGAAACAAAGTACGCGAATTGCCTCTTTTGAATGTACTGCAACAACTTATTAAGCAGTACACAGACGAAAAAATGCCAAAAAAATATTTGTTTGAAAAAGGAAATGCGCCCATGAACAGTGCGCAATTGCGCTATAAGTTGACCAATTTGTTTAAAGCTTCAGGGATTAAAGCCACCCCTCATCAGCTTCGGCATTCCTTTGCAACGCATTTGCTCAATGAAGGCGCAAGAATAGCCGATGTCAGCCAATTGCTTGGACATGCTACGATGGCTACCACGCAGGTCTATACCAAATTGGGTTCAGCAAAGAAGATGCAAGAGTATATGAAAGCACACCCTTTGGCAAAGAGTGAAGAATGAGGAATTGGTAATTAGAAATTGGCGAGTGGCGAGGAGCGACACGTCATTCCTGTGCAGGCAGGAATCCCCAGGCTCCTTTGACGTTATGGATCCCCGGGTAAAGCCCGAGGATGACGAAGATATCGTATTCCTGCCTCTTCACGGCATTTCGGACTTGCACCCCAGGGGGGGATTTTCAGGCAGGCATCCAAAATCCCTTAAAATTCGCTGTGATTGGTTGAGATTCTGACTCCGTCATGCTGAACTTGTTTCAGTATCAGGATAACGGAGTCAAAACAATAGTGAAGAGTAAGTAAGTTGGAATTGGCGTTAGAAATTAGAAATAAATAATGAAGGGTTGATACCGGCTTCAAAAAGATAGGCGCGTATTTTGGAAGGAATCTTTGCAATTCTGCATGCTTCTTTGAATTTTTTTGGCATGTAGATAATTTTATAAGGGGCGATAAAAAGCAGATCGTTTTGAAATTCCACGGCCCATTGTCCTCCGACAACAAGCGAAGATTCTTTTTCTATTTCATTGCGTTGTGCCGCCGAGAGAAGATATCCTCGTTCCTTGAGAATCAGATCGGCCGCTCTAGCCTTGGCTGAGGAGGCGTGCAGGCGGAGGACTTTGAGTTCTCTGTCTGAGAAAAGTACTGTAAAATCCTCTTGCATTTTTCTTTTATCTTGCCTTAGATAGTCAAAACTGCGCTTGATACCTTTGTGGTATCTGGCTATCAAAGGGTCGGCGAAGCGCTGTCTAAAATAATTTCGTTCGTATCTTTCATCGGTATTGCTCTCATCTACAAAATAAGGATGGCCGTGTGCATGAAGATAATCAAGCAGTTCTTCTTTGGTATGGCTAAGCAGCGGACGAACAATCGTGTAGTTTTTTCTTTGGCTGAGAGGTTCGAGGCCTACGAGTTCGCATACTCCCGCCCCTTTGGTGAGCCGCATAAGCAGCCATTCAAGCTGATCGTTGAGCTGGTGCGCCATCAGGAGCGTCTCATAGCGGTGCTGTTCGATGATGCGATCGAAAAATGCATACCGGAATTTACGCGCATTAGCTTCAAAATGGCTGGTAAAAGAGGGGGCTTTGATGCTATGGCATACAAGGTTATATTTTACGGCCAAGGCTTTGGCGTGCGCTTCTTCTTTGCCGCTGTTTTTCCTTGTGCCGTAGTTGACGATAGCGATATCAAAAGGGATATTGTTTTCTAGCAGCAGAAAAAAAAGAGCTGAAGAATCAACCCCGGCAGAGAAAGCCAGGAGATTCTTTTTGTCAGTGAGCAGTGAACAGTGAGCAGTGAACAGTTTTGGTTTCATTGTTTTTTTACTGTTTTTGTACTGGATATAAGAAGTTTAAGCAGTTCCTTAATATCTGGATCAATACTATTGAACATCTTTTCATCAATATACTTTGATTCAAAAAGAAGAAGCAGCCAATACTCAGTTTCATTTGCCTCTTTAAGAGCAATCATCAATTTATGTAAAAAATCTGCTTTCGATTGAGTATATTGAGCTTCTCTAACTAAAGCACCGATAGAAGTTCCGCTGCGCAATATTTGCTTTGAAAGGATATACTCCTTATGCTCTTCCTGTAAATATTTTGATAACTTAATGATACGAAGAGCAAACTGAAAACTTTTATTGCGTAAAATACTTTTATCTTCCATGCGAATCCGTTCTTAACTGCTAGTTGCTCACTGCTAGTTGCTCACTCACAAGTGTTGCCAGCAATTGGCTCCCTGCCAGCTCTGTAATGCGCGCTTCATACATTTTGCCATACTCTACAGACAGATCGGAAGTATCATTGATAAGGATTTCTCCATCGATATCTACCGCCCAGGCAAGCGGCCTGGCACTCAGCAGATACTCATGTTCCTCACTTTCTCCGTCTATTGCGACAGTGACGGTTTTGCCTAGCATTTTTTCAAGGGAGTTGAGGGTAGATCGCTTGGCGATCTCTCCAAGGATTTGTGTCCGTTGTTCTATAACCTCTTGGGGAAGCTGTTCCATCGTGTATGCCGGGGTCGTCTCTTCGTTTGAGTAGGCAAAGGTGTTAAACCGGTCAAAACCAAACTCCTCCATAAATACACAAAGCTTTTTAAAGGCTTCTTTACTCTCTCCGGGATGGCCTGCGATGACGGAGGTGCGGATAAAGGCGTCCGGTTTGCTTTTCATGTAGTTAAGCAATTCGATAGTCTTTTGTTCGCCGAAACCTCTTTTCATCGTTTTAAGCACACCGTCATCGATATGCTGGATGGGCATATCATAGTACGTTTGAAAAACTTTAGAGTCGGCAATCGCATCAATGAGCTTCAATGTCGTTGTGCTCGGATAGAGGTAGAGAATGCGCGCAGACTTTACCCCTTCAATCGCCTCTATGGCACAAATAAGGTCAACAAGCCCGTCTTGCAATCCCATGTCTCTTCCGTAGCTTGAGCTGTCTTGAGAGATAAAAGAAAAGTCGTAAAACCCTTCAGACACCAGATTGCGGACCTCTTTTTGGATAGAAGCAAGCGTTCTGGAGTGCAGTTTGCCTTTGAAGCTTGGGATCGCACAAAAGGAGCACTGCTGGTTGCATCCTTCGGCGATCTTGATGTAGGCATGGTAGCTCGAACCTGTAATGACGCGGTTTGAGTTTTCGTTGGCAAGGTAAACTTCAGGAGAGAAGGTGCTGCGTTTTGAGGCGATGATCCCGTCTATTTTTTCATAGTCTCCCACACCCGTGAAGATGTCGATCTCAGGCATCTGTGCTTGCAGTTCCTCTTTGTAGCGCTCGCTCAGACAGCCGCTCATCACAAGAAGCGAACCTTCTTTTCGCTCTTCATGCAAGGTAAGCACTGTGTTGATGCTCTCTTCTTTGGCCGCATCGATAAACCCGCAGGTGTTGACGATGATGACATCGGCTTGCGTGCTGTCATCAGTGATCTCGTAGGACTTGAGGCGTCCCAGCATTACTTCGCTGTCGACCAGGTTTTTGGTGCAGCCAAGGCTGACAAGGTGTAGTTTTTTATTTTTCATGATTTTTCTACTTGTAGTGATATTTGCAGGTGATGATGATCATATCTTCAACTCTTCTGTGTCTGCATGATAGATCGTCTGCATAGCAACTTCTTTATTTTTGGCATTATAACATAATATCAGGAAACGATGATGTCGCTCATTTTTACCCCCTCATGCACACACTCATAATCAATACAAAAATCCAAATAACCAAAGCGGTATTTTATTGCCAAAACCGACTTCTATATCATCAGCTGCAACAAAAGAATTTGGCATGTCTTTTATCTGGCTAAATGATTTATTTTTCCCTCCAATTTCAAATATATACTGATCATCTATCAAAAAATCTCCTTTTTGCGGATAACTTAATCTATGGTTCACCCTAGCTTGTGTTGCAAAAAACTGTTCTCGCATTGTTCCGATATCTAAACTATCACAATAATAGTTGTTTAAATTGGTATTGTTTAAATAGAGTTTATTCGGTTTTGTAAAAATATTATTGCTTTTTCCTTTTGATTTGACAGCATAAAATATATTTCCCAAGCTAAGGTATTCTATATATTGATAGAGCGTTGTTCTGTTTATGCCGATTCTTGAAGATAGCTCGCTAATATTTAATTGATAAGGTTTTGATATGCATATAAGGCTTATCAGTTGCTTGAGTTTTTGTATATGTTGCGGTTCGATATTGAAAATGATAGGCAAGTCGCTTTCTATGACGGCATTGATCGTCTCTTCAAGTTTAAGTCCATAAGTATTTTGATTTGCAAAATAATACGGATAGTATCCGCTCTTGATGTATTCTTCCAGATGCTCAAACGGTTTTATTTCTTTTAATATATCATGTGTAATAGCTACATGATTTTCCAATATCTCATCAAGCGGAAAACTTTCAAAACTCATACCCAGTTTTAGCTCCAAAAATTCTCTAAAAGAAAGTCCCTGAACTCTATATAAAACCGCTCGTCTGCTTAGATCAGCTTTTTTGTGTTCTATCTGCATTGCAGAAGAACCGCTAAATATCACTTTTAAATCCAAAAAATCATATATCTCTTTTAGATCAATCTCGTAATTTTTATATTTATGTATCTCGTCGATCGCCAAAACCGCGCCGCCGCTTTTGCTAAATGTATCCGCAATGTCATAAAGCCTGATATTGCTCAGCGCTATGCTGTCAGCGCTAAAATAGAGTTTTTTTTCAAGCGGTATGTCAAGACTATTTAAGTATTGCAGAATCGATGTTGTTTTTCCTGTGCCTCTAGCGCCGATTATACCGACCATTTTTTCAGAAAAATCTATTTTGTGATAAAAATATCTTTTATAATGATATGTTTGGAGTTTGGAAATTTTTAAATACTTTTCAAATAGTCCTTCTATATTCATTGGAAACCTTTGTTGTTTGAAATATACAAATTATATCATATTTTGTTGTTTAAAATAAACAAAAAATGATGCAACATTTAGATTTTAAGTTATTCAGAGGGTTCAATAAGAAAAAAGAGAGGATAGAGCCAGGCAAAAAAGCCTGAACTCTAAGTAAGAAGTAATTCTTAGAAGTTGTATCTTCCGATTACACGGATAACATTGTTAGTGTCATCAAAATCTTCAACATCTGCATCCATGAAAGCATACGCTGCAGTAAGATCAATGCTGTCAGTCACTTTCGCAGAGTAAGAAAGATCAAACTCGTTGTAGTCACCCATTCCCATATCTGACATGCCGTATGCTGCACATACTTTACCGCCAAATACATCCGCACCTACTTTTACCATGAAAGTATCACTGTCAAATGCGATTGCACGCTCATTAAACATCATTTGTGTGTAAAGCGCTGTTTGCTGTCCGCCTACGTTAAATACGCCAAATCCGCCATCATCAACAGATGAGAATGCAAGCGCGCCATGGAAGATATCGTATTTCCCGCCGATCATTGCACCGAATGCCACCGTATCGTCACCACTGTTAAAAGTTTCAAATGCATCATGCATTACCGTACCACCTTGCAATCCTAGAGTGTAGTTTTGCATAAAGTTGTACTGCGCGTCACCCCATAGGATGTTAAGATCGTCATTTGTAAGGAATTCATTTGAATAGTACCATGAACCTGTCAAAGTCAAGTTTTCGATCGATTTGTTTTGTGCTGTTAGCATAAACACACCGTGATCACCGTTGATCTCTTCAAATGAGTTCATATCAGATGCAGGTGTACCCAATATTGGAGGCATACCAGCTTGGAAATTAAAGCTTGGATTAAACCCATTCATAGCACCCAATCCGTAACCGTTTTGGTTTGCACTTCTTACCCATGCACCTACCAATGTTGTGTTAGAAATATCACTGTTTACAACAAGCAGTGCATCGTATGTGTTTTTAAATACGTTCCACTCTTCAGAGAAAGCAAACGGCGAAAGCGCTTTTGGAAGCTCTTGACGGCCTAGTTTGAATGATGTATTGTCAAATCCGTATGTCAAATACATTTGAGAAATCCATCCGCCATCAAGGTCGTCCGTACCAAATCCTTGCATTACATCACTTACTACGCTGTTTTCAAGGTCAAAAGTTGCCAAACCGCTTACTTCTACACCTGCACCGATGCCGTTGTAAAGATCAGCATTTACTGCTCTTAATTGAAGACCTGCGTTAGCTGCTGAAGAATCTTGATCGAAAAGATCGCTATAGCCAAACGCATCATGTGTTTGATAATAAAGTGCTGCTTGTCCTGAGAATTCCCAGCCAGACACTGCCGGAGCCGGAGTTTCTACTACTGGCTCAACTGGAGCGATATCCCCGCCCGCCATAATCATTGTCGACGCTACTACTGAAAGTAATAATGTTTTTTTCATTGTAATCTCCTTGATTTTGAATACAGCCAAAGTATAACACATAATATTAAACAATGTCAACAAAATTAATAAAAAATTAACAGATCGTTAATCAAGACCTTTCAGCCCCGTAAATACGGCACTTTTTTCATAGGCAGCAGAGCAAAATAGATATATAAATTGCCCCATAATTGATTGTGTTTAAGGAAAGCCGACCATTTTTTAAGGTTTTAGATACATATTTTCGTGAAGTTTTATGAAATAGATTGAAAAAGGAAGACATGTGCTTGATCAGGTTTGGCCCAAAAAACCAAAACGGCTAGGATTTGGTTGGTTTTGGTTTGATTTTTGCCATGATGAATTGAATAAGTATCATGATAAAAACCACTTCTATCATCGCCGCCAAGACAAAAGCATAGTATTCATTAAGGCTGATAGCGTTGTTGTTGACCGCTATGGTAGCAATCGCAATCAAAAATGTCAGTGGCATTGAATCGCCAAAACTAAACAGGACGGTATCTCTGAAGCCTAAGTATTTATAGTAGGCAACCAAAGAACTTATCAATCTTGCAGAGACCATCGCTAAGACAATCAACCCCGCAGTCGTGACAATCTCTTTGGTGAACAAAACTTTAAGATCAAGCGTGGTACCCACGTAGATGAAAAAAAGCGGCACCAAAAATCCAAAGCCCACCGTATGCAGCGTATGGGGCAACTCTACTTTATGAGCAAAGAAGTTGGCAATAAATACTCCGGCGATAAATGCTCCTAACACCATATCGATACCTAGATACTGCATTACGGCAATAAGGATAAAAAAGAGCGCCATAGATACACGGATATCCTGGCTCATGTTGTCAATTTCGGGCATGATGATTTTTCGAAGCTCAGGAAACCACCACAGCAAAAGGCGTAACGCCCGAAAGAGGTAAAAAGAGACCGCCAGTATCAGTATCAAAATACCGATATTTTTATAAAACTCCATACTGATTCCATGCGCTACAATCGCATCAAAGATAACCAAAGCGGAGATGCTGATCAGTTCCCCGATCACTCCGATAATCAAAGAGAGTTCCAGCCATTTATGGGTCTTCCCGTGTTCATTGATCAGTGCCATAATCATTCCCAAGGAGACGATGGGAATAGCCACAATATAGACAGGATTGAGCCCCAATACAAAGTAAAGCAAAAAGGAGATACCGTACAAGCAACCAAAATAGAGCAAAACGTTTTTGATAAATTTATCTTTGAAGCTGACAAACTTTTTGATATTGATCTCAAGTCCTGCCAAAAACATCAGGTAAAAAAACCCGATCTTGGCAATAGTTTTAAAAATTTCATTGTCCGCTTCAATGAAGCCTGCCCAAACAACCAATGTACCCAGGATAATCTCAATTACGGCCACAGAAATCTTAAATGTTCTTGCAAAAATGGGTGCAACGACAATGAGAAGTGCAATTTGTGATAAAAAAGTCAAATTTTGCATAGGAACCTTACAAATCAAATAAGATGTATTGTAGCCAAACAACTCTTAAAGGGGCAGCCCGTAAAGTACGAATGGGATAGTTGCTGATTTCGTTTGGATTGAAAGAAATATTTTAGGATTATATTTAAGTGGTGGCGCGAGAGGGAATCGAACCCCCGACACAAGGATTTTCAATCCTTTGCTCTACCGACTGAGCTATCGAGCCATTTATTTTATACGTGAAGTGGATGAAATTATAGCTTTTTAAACTTATATATTGCTTAAAAATAATTTGAAGAATAAAAATCAATGCGTTGAGATCCTGAACCTGATTCAAGATGACCACACTGCACGTCATTCCTGTGCAGATGAAAAGCGTTAAGCAAAGTCAAACTGCTTTCTCACAGAGAGTGCAAGCACAAGGACTTTGTAGGTTTGGAACTGAAGGCGATGTGCTTTTACACCGTCGAAGGAGAATTCACAGGCTCCTTTGACGTTATGGATCCCCGATCGGAGTCGAGGATGGCACGGTATGGATCCCCGGGGCAAGCCCGAGGATGACGAAGATACCGCATTTCGCCCCTTCTTCACGTCATTTCGGGCTTGACCCGCAATAAGCCTTGCATTAGAAGTCGTACGTAATACCAAAGCTGACAATATTTGCTCTGTAGTCCCTTGGGCCTTCATCATGCATCAAGTTTTGATAATCTACAAAAAGACCCCAGCCTTTTTCCTGATCGCCGTGGCCATCGAAAGATCTGTCGTATTCGCCTTCTTCTTTGTCGGCATCACGGCTTGAGAGGTCATACTCAAGACCTATCCCGTAGCTCAAACCGTCATGTTTAAATGTTTCATGGAAGGTACCGCAGTCTGCATCGATCTCGGTATGACCATAGCCAAGCAAACCATAGACATTCATTCGATCACCGATGGGCATCATCGGTTTTAGGAAGATGCCGTAATGTTCCACGTCATAAAAGTCGCTGCTGAGATTTGTTGTGAGCGCTCGTGCTTCGATACCGAAGTACTGATTGAAATCGTATCCTGCTCTGATGATGCCGCCCCAGCTCGAATCTTCCGCTCGTGCGCGGTCATGTACCTCACCTGTGGGCGTAAGACAGATGCAGTCGCTACTTACTCCGGCCCAGAGGATGCCGAGCCCCAGATAGAAAGGATTGGGATCAATGTGCACGGGTATGGGCACAATCACCTCTTCGGCAGGAACAATGTCCCCGCCGCCAAACAGAGTGCTTGTCGCGACAACTGCGCTAAGGGTTATGGTTTGTATTGCTTTTTTCATTTTTGCTCCCTCCTTATCTTTGGTTAAGCTCTTCTCTTCTTACAAAGAAAAGGCCAAGCATAAGCGTTATCAGTATCATTAATCCTGCTGAAATATGGTTAAGTGCCGGAGAACCGTCGCTTTTTACATCATAGCAGGTACAGTAGATCCCTGTATCAAGGGTGTTGTCAACCTCACCTGATTCGACACTGACAGACGATATCATACCGCCGCTGTCTGCATCAGAATCAACCGCATCATCGCTGCCCATATTGGTTTTTGTGAAGATGTAGTTTTCAGGCAATCCTGAGAATCTTATGCTGTATATTCCTGGCTCCACGTCAAATCCATAGCTGCCGTTTGCGTCGGTGAGCATTGTTGCTACGACTGTGCCGTTTGCATCCAAAAGCGTCACAGTAAGTCCTTCTACGCCTTCTTCCTCGGCATCCTGGATACCGTTATAGTTGTCATCGTACCACACATAATCACCGATATGTGCCGTTTGCGAAAGAGCTGAAATGGCAATAGTTGCTTCAGCATAGTTGTTGGTAAGATTTGTATCGTGCTGATCCAAAGCTGTAAGTCCAACCCTGTTGGTATAGGTTTCGCCGGCAGTCCCCGTATTAATGGTTGCAGTTACATAGAGCGTAGCTGTCTCATTTACGTCAAGATTTCCGACATTCCAAGTTTCATCACCATCCATACTTCCTGTTTGGGGGTCAAATTGCAAGTCACTTGCAATAGCATCAATCAAGTAGGTATCTTCTGAAATTTCAACACCTGTTGCAACAATTGGCCCGTGATTGGTTACCGTGATGGTGTACTTAATCGTTTCACCTTCTGTCGGTGTTGTATTGTTGACCTCTTTGGTGACAGAGAGATCAAGATCGTCCAGCACGGTAATGTTTTCATCGTCGCATATCTCGGTGCCTTCTATGCAGGCAGTATTGGTGATCGTTTCTCCGGCAACACCGGCAACTATCGTCACATTGATTTCTACCGTTGCAGAATCGCCAGGCTCTAAAATACCGCTATAGGTACAAGATAGCGGATCCCCACTGCAAGTCCAATCCGTTCCGTTGTAATCATTATATGCAACACCATCGGGCAACTCATCGGTTATGTTGATATCGGTTGCATTGCCGTCTCCGGTATTGGTGAGGGTGATGGCATAAATAACACTATCGCCTTCGGCAGGGAAAGGAGTACTGGCAACTTTTTCTATCTCGAGGATCGCTTGACGAACGGTAAGATTGACATCGTCACACACCGGGGTACTGTTTTGATCGCTCACTGCACATGCTTCGTTTGAGATCGTATTTCCTGCCTGGTCTGCGCTGATGGTGGCTGTGATATTGAGTTCTGCCTCAGCGCCGCCTGCAAGTGTAGGGATTGACCATACATGAGTTGTTGAATCATAGCTTCCTGCTGATGCAGAAGAGCTTACATAAACAGTACCGCTTGGCAACATATCTGTTACATTGATATCAGTTGCCGTATCTGCTCCATTGTTAGCAATGTTTATAGTGTAGACGATCGTATCTCCTTCACTTGGTCTTGCATCGCTAACTGTTTTGTGGATCCATATTCCGGCATCCGGACTTCGCGGGATGATGGTTGCCTCATCACACTCGTTGAGCGTCATATTGTCATCCGAGTTTACGCACGCATTGTTTGCAAGTGTATCTCCCACTAGATTCGGATCATTTTCCACAAAAGCAAAAACGTCAAAACTGCTGCTTGCGCCGCCGGCAAATAAACTTTCATAGGCGCAGCTTAGCGTCCTTGAAGTCGCATTGTATTCACAGTCCCAATCCTCTCCTCTAAAGCCTTCATATGTCACGCCTTCTGGCAGTGTATCATTGACGACGACTCCGGAGGTACTGTCGCCATTGTTTGTAACGGTCACCGTGTAGGTGATCTCGCTTCCGATTGCAGGAGTAGAATCACTCACCGTTTTGTTGATATCTAGATCGATAATCGGAGCAGCCATCAGCGGGCAGTTCCCCATATTGTCATCGATCTGATCCGGAGGGACATTGTCGTTTATTTCAGCGTTCGTGGTGCTGATATGGTAAGTAATCCGTTCAAACGGCGACATGCCGACGGTACTCCATTTTACGCGCCACTCCATTTGGGCGCCGTCTGCGCTGCCTTTTCCGATAAGATCGGGTGATGTACGACAGTTTGTTAATCCCCCGGCTATCGTATAGCCATCCGCACTGCCTACCCATGATTCAGGAACAGTTGTTCCGCCGGGATAAAGAAGGGGAGTTCCGACATCAGAGTCTTGCCATACCATCGGGTCACCTGCTGCGTCAGCAGGCACATAATCACAGATTTCCATCTCTACTGTTCCGGTATTGCCTTGCCATCCTGCAACTAGAGCAATATCACCACTTTCCATCAAACCATCAGCATCCCCGTCTTTATAGAAAAGAAAGGTTTGCGTATTGCTGGTTGAACCTACACGCTGAGTGTAGCCATAGACATAACCGTCAGAATCTTCTTCTCCGGTCCAGCTAAATCGGACGATATTTCTTCCGGTGGATTGAATTTCGCCGGTTATTGTTTTGTTGATGTCATAATCTCCTTGACATCCTGAATCACAACTTCCGTTGTCAGCATCAGGAAGTACACCGGCCCAATCGCTCATGTCTCCGTCTATGGAGATCGCACTGATGGTCATATTGCCGTCTCTGCTGTCGCAATCACATGCAGGATCAGGGACGAGTCCAAACGATTTTGGCTCAATGACATCATCGGGATCCTCTATCACAATATTTTCATAGCTTCCGGTTGCCGGTATTCCAAATTTCATATTGGCAGGCGGTGTCGGTTCAGCATCTTTAAGGTCTGTATTGTTGTCGACAAACAGCGTGAATGTTCCTGTATAATTTTGTAAATTAAATGAAAATTCTCCCGAAGGATGTGCCGGTTGTGTTACTTCTATTTTACCCGAAGGGTATAGCAATTTGACCCAAACCGCTTCCGTGGTACAAACCTCTCCGCTGTCCTGCATGCCATTTTCATTTAGATCGCAATAGACATTTCCTGAAATAGTTGCTGCGGTAAGATCGGTAAGCAGCAATATACTTGCAGCGGCTAATGATTTCATCAGTCCCATTTTATCTCCTTTGAATTAATATGTTTTAATGTTCTGAGCGTTTTTTAAAGCAGCCCGCGCATTAATCTAGGATGCATTTTAAAGGGAATTTTGGAAATGAAATTTCTCAACCCTTCCTCTCTCCACCCATTCCGCCATCTTGTTTATTGTTAAAATAAACTATGCCTTTTTATTCTAACATAAAAATACCTCATAGCATTATAAAATGATAAAGTATCTCAAAAATGGTTGATATTTTTGAAATAGTAATAAATATCTATCATTTTTTTTGATGAAATATTTTAATATCCAGAAAAAAATAAATCAGCTAACTAAACTTTTGAGAGTATTCGGCCGGCCGGCCTCTATGCCAGCGCTTTCACCAGCTGCATAAACGTTTCGCCTCGGTGTTTGTAGGAAGTAAACTGATCGAGACTCGCTGCAGAGGGAGAGAGCAGGGCGATGCTTTCGCGGGTGTGTACTTTGTCTATCGCTTCAACGGCTTTGTCGATCGTTTGTGTGTTGGTTGCATTGATGCCGTAGGTTTTGGCAAGAGCGAGAAGTTTTTCTTGGTTGGATCCTATGATGTAGAGTGTAATATGAAGTGCTCTCATGCTTTCAAAAAGCGGCGCAAGATCTACGCCCTTGTCATCCCCGCCTATAATGAGGTGGATGGGTTTGTCCGCATAGCCTTTGAGTGCCTGGATCGTTGCATCGAGGTTGGTGGCTTTGGAGTCGTTGACCCAAAGTCTGCCGCGGGCATCTTTGAACTCTTCTTGCCTGTGGGCATCCAGCACAAAAGCGTTCATCAGTTCATAGTCTGCTTCGTCAAAGAGCACTTTGGTCACAGCAAGGGCCAAAAGCGCATCTTGAAGAAAAGCCGCTTTGAAACGTACTTTTGAACCGTCAAGGCTGAAGTACTCTCCCAAAAATTCGTTCGAGTCATACTCCACTACATAGGCGTTTGTTTTGGGCAGATGCAGCCCTTTGGGAACCAGCGCAAGCTCCCCTTCTTTCATCGTCAAAAGCGGTTTGAGTTTGTCTGCTTCATACTGCTGCGGGGTGCCGTGCCAGTCCAGATGGTCAGGCGTGATGGGCAGCAAAAGGTAGATGTCGGGAGAAGCGCTATGGGTGTGATGGAGGGTAAAAGAACTGGTTTCAAGCACCCAGATCGGCGCATCAGGGCTGAGCGCCGCCAAGGGTGTGCCGATATTGCCGCCGCTTACGGCGCCCCTGTCTTTCAAGAGATGCGTGAGCATTTGCGTGGTGGTAGTTTTGCCGTTAGTGCCGCTGATCCAAATAGTGAAAGGCTTTTGCCCTTCAAATGAGTAATGAGTAGAGAGTAATGAGGAATGAGAGTTTGGGCGTTTTGTCGGTTGCTCATTGCTCATTGCCAACTCCTCGTTGCCAAGAAAGTAGTCATACTCGCTGAGCAGATGTTTGGCGTTTTGGATGAGCGGATGGGTCGGTTTGAGGCTGGGAGTGGTCACTTCAAGCATACTTGCTTCAGGGTCAAAGAGATGCGAAGGAAAGAGGCGGTTTCCCTCTTCGTCCGTGTAAGGCTCTTTGACGTTGTCGTCGAAAAAGGTGCATTCTCCGCCTAAAGCATGGGCGATCGCCTTGGTGGTCAGTCCGTATCCGAAAAGTGTCGGTTTCATGAAAAACTCCGTTTATCTAAACTTAAATGAGATGAGCGCCAGCAGGTTGGCCAGAAAAGAGATCATCCAAAAACGGACAATGATCTTGTTTTCCGCCCACTTTTTGAGTTCAAAATGGTGGTGTATGGGTGCCATCAGAAAGATACGCTCTTTGCGGAGCTTGTAGCTTCCCACCTGTAAAATCACAGAGACTGTTTCGATGACAAAGATAAACCCTATAAGCAGAAGCAGTACCTCGCTTTTGCCCAGTATCGCAAGATAGGCCAAAAAACCGCCGATCGCCAAACTGCCCGTATCTCCCATGAACACTTCGGCAGGATAGCAGTTGTACCATAAAAATCCAAGCAATCCTCCTGCAAGCGCTGCGGCCATGATGGTCATCTCTCCGACGCCTTTGATATTGGGCACGAGAAGATAGCCGCTAAAGATGGCATGACCTGTCACATAGAGGATCATTCCCAAAGAGGCAAGCGCAATCACCGAGGGTACGGTAGCCAGCCCGTCCAGTCCGTCGGTGAGGTTGACCGCATTGGTAGTGGCCAAAAAAACAAGTACCCAAAATAAAACCATAAAATAACCAAGATCAAAAAGAGGTGTTTTGAAAAAAGGAACATAAAATTCTGTAGGAAAACCTGCATACAAAAGCAATCCCGCAACCAAAACGGCAATAAGAACCAACAGAGCCATTTTACCTTTGGGCGTGAGTCCTTCGAGATTGTTGCCTGAGAGTACTTTGCCGATATCGTCTTTGAATCCGACCAACCCAAACCCCAAAAGCGTTACAATCCCGCCCCAGACGTAAAGATTGGAAAGTTTGGCTGAAAGCAAAGTGGCGATCAGGGTCGCGATGATAAAAACAGCGCCCCCCATGGTAGGGGTATGTTTTTTGCCTTCATGGGCGGGGACGTATTTGCTAATGGGTTGATTGGCTTTTTTGGAGGCAGCCCAGGCGAGATAGCGAGGAATGGCAAAAATCGTAAGTACAAAAGCGAAAAAAAATGCAAAACCTGCACGTACGGAGATGTATCCGAAAAGATTGATAGTTAAAAGTTGTGAAAGTTCAAACAGCATCGCATTTCTTTCATTAAAGATTTAGGAAAGGTTATTTTACTATTATTTCAATAAATTTTGAGTATTCGAGCTTATATCTTATGCAGTATTTACATAAACAGGTTAGATTGGCGCTGCAGCGAAAAAAGTTTAATTGAAACAAAGAATACAAAAGGATGAATATGCAGGGACAAAAAACAGTTTTGATCATCACGGACGGCATAGGATGGAAACCGCACAGTGCATGCAATGCGTTTGCAGATGCGGTAAAACCGACGTATGATATGCTTTTTGAAACAGCGCCCAAAGCGCTGATTTCTACGCATGGACTGAGCGTGGGGTTACCGGTGGGACAGATGGGAAACTCTGAGGTCGGACACATGACGATAGGTGCAGGAAGAATACTCTATCAAGATCTGGTCAAAATCTCTTTGGCTTTGGACGATGGGAGCATAGAGCGCAATGAAGCTCTCAATGAAACGTTGGCAAAAAGCGGCAGGGTTCACCTTGTAGGGCTTTTAAGCGACGGAGGGGTGCATTCGCATATAGAGCATACGATCGGGCTGGCAAAGCTTGCTAAGGCAAGAGGGAAAAAAGTCTTTTTGCATCTGATCACTGACGGCAGAGATGTAAGCCCTGTTTCTGCAAAAATTTACATAGAGCAGATAGAGTCTGTTTGCGATGAGGATATCTCGGTAGCCACAATCGGCGGGCGTTTTTTTGCGATGGACAGAGACAATCGCTGGGAGAGGATAGAAAAAGGATACAGAGCGATCGCCCAGGCTGCGCCAAAGAGTTCTTTGGCGCCCCGGGCGTATGTAGATGCAAGCTACGCCAAAAAAGAGACTGATGAGTTTATAGAACCTGCTGCTTTTGCCGGATATGAGGGGATGCAAGAAGGCGACAGCGTTATTTTTACCAATTTTCGCTCAGACAGAGCAAGAGAGATTGTTACGGCGTTGGGAGAAAAAACATTTGACAAGTTCGAGCGGCGGTATATCCCGTTGCACATTGCTACCATGACCCAATATGATGCCACATTTGCCTATCCGGTGCTTTTTCCCAAAGAGTCTCCCAAAAATACATTAGCCGAAGCAATAAGCCGTGCAGGATTGACTCAGCTTCATGTTGCAGAAACCGAAAAATATGCCCATGTCACCTTTTTTATGAACGGCGGGATAGAAACACCCATGATAGGAGAGAGTAGGGTGCTTATCCCCAGTCCGGATGTGAAAACGTATGATATGCAGCCTCAGATGTCTGCCCCGGAAGTAGGGGATGCTGTTGTTACGGCGATGGATGAAGGATATGATCTGATTATTGTCAATTTTGCCAATGGTGATATGGTAGGCCATACAGGCAACTATGAAGCAGCACGCCAAGCAGTGCATGCGGTAGATACTGAGCTTGGAAAGATTATTGCTAAAGCCAAAGAGGATAGGTATGCTATTGTTTTGACCAGCGACCACGGAAACTGCGAGGAGATGTGTGACAAAGAAGGACATATCCTTACCAACCATACCGTAGGCGAAGTGTGGTGTTTTGTGCTGGCTAACGGCATAGAGAAGGTCAAAGAAGGGTGCGGCCTGAACAATGTAGCCCCTGCGGTGCTTAAAATTATGGGGCTTGAGATACCCCGGGAGATGGATGAGCCGTTAATTTAATACATTGACTAAATTTTTATTTCATAGTACTATAAAAAATCAAAAGCCGCATTTTTTGCTCTCACAGATAGAGCCCAAAATAAAGCGGATAATCGTATAAAATGTTTGGACGGGATGAATGCAAAAGGAGAAAAGGGAATGGAAAGAAAGATAAAAGAATCCGTGGGGACTTTGCTGGCCCACATCATTAAGGTAGATCACAGAGATGTAGAAAAGATGGCACCGCTTTTTTGCGAAATTATGGGGCAGGACTTTAAGTGTAGTCCTGAAGAAGCCGAGGCGTTTCTTCGAAGGATAGTCAATGAGCCGTATGATCTGGATGCGCATATAAAGATCATCAATCAGGCTCTTTGTGAAGATAAGCTTTCGAAGTTTCATCTTTTGGAGCAGCTCAATCATGTCATCTACTCGGATAAAATAACTCCTCAGGATTATGAAATTTTTGAAGATATAAAAAACAGGCTTTTTGTATGCAACTCATCTAAAAGCTAAAAATGCACATGTTACAATAGCAGCAGAGTAAAAATTAAAAAAAGGGTAAAGATGAAATTTTCAGGTTCAAATGTATTGATAACAGGTGCCAGCAGAGGTATCGGGGCACAGATTGCGCAAACGCTGGCTCAAATGGGACTTAAAGTTTGGATCAATTATAGAAGCGGGGAAGCTCAGGCAAATGCAGTCAAATCCCGGATAGAATCTATGGGCGGCAGAGCAGAAGTGATCGGATTTGATGTGAGCGATGAAGAGGCGTTTGTGGATGCTGTAAAACATATCACGCAAACGGACGGTGAACTTTCGTATCTAGTAAATAATGCAGGGATCACCAATGATAAACTGGCCATGCGCATGAAAGCAGAAGAGTTTATGTCTGTGATCGAAGCCAACCTCAAATCAACTTTTATCGGATGCCGTGAAGCGCTCAAAGTGATGGGGAAAAAACGTTTCGGATCGGTAGTAAATATCGCTTCGATTGTGGGTGAGACCGGAAATGCAGGGCAGACAAATTATGCAGCCAGCAAAGGCGGAACGATCGCAATGACCAAAAGTTTTGCTATAGAAGCAGCCCCTAGAAATATCAGATACAACACCATTACTCCGGGGTTTATTGCCACAGAGATGACCGAAGTACTCAAGGATGAAATCAAAGAGGCATTTACTGCCAAGATTCCTTTGGGAAGATTTGGTGAGCCTAAAGAGGTCGCCGAGGCTGTAGCTTTTTTACTTTCTGATCATGCTTCTTATATCACGGGAGAAACTTTGAAGGTGAACGGGGGAATGTATATGTAGACCTCATGTGTCTACGTATTAATTTGTCTGTATGCACAGGAAACCGCTAAGATAAAAATCTTCTTTTTGCAAAGTACCACACTAAAAAAATGACGGCTGCGGCAGAAAGCACTGTTATAAGTGTGTCGCTATAGACGATGAGCGTTGCCTCAAAATTTTTAATCAAATAGGTCCATAATACAATGGCAATCAAAGTACTAAAAATAACAACAAGAATCGTGGTTGAGTGTCTCAGTCCCATCAGATAACCTACAAAACTTCCTACGACGGGGCCTGTCATCGTTAAAGGAAAAAGCACAAACAATACAAGCCCGACAATGCCGTATTTTTTGATGAGCGGCTGGTACTTTTGGGCGCTTTCTTGGGAACGCTGCAAAAAGTCCTTAAGAGGCGCATAAGAAACCACATGGAGGCTTTCCCAGCTCATGACAAAAAGAGGATAAAAGATTAAAACCATAATGGTTTCAATAAAAAGATTAAACATAACAAGCCAGAAGGTATCCATCTGAAAGGCAATACCTATAGAGAGTCCGCTCATCCTTCCAAAAAGAATATTCGATGCGGTCATACTCAGAAGTATATTGAAATCTTTAGGATTGACGACGGCGTAGAATGCCAAAAGCAGTAAAAGTGCCACAAGAAGCAAAAGGCCTGCAGCCAAAATACGGCCTTCGCTTTGTTTGGAAAATATATGTTGCAGCATGCAGAAACTCCCGAATCGATTCTTTTGTTTTTGTGAGATTATAACTAAATCATTTGAGGTTTTGTCTCATTTTCCCCCGGTGTATGAGTATCTTTTTTGGTTTATGCGGCATTGATAGCGCACTTCTGTCTTTGAAGCGGCCACTATGTTTTAAATGAAATAAAAGAACCGATTATGAATTTTAGGTATAATGGTTTTTTATGTTTTTTGAAAAGGAGAAGGATGTCCATACGACTTTTGGTACTTGAAGACGATAGATTATTCAACGAAACGCTCCAGGATTTTTTAGAAGAAGAGGGATTCATTATCGATTGCGCATTGGATCCCTACAGTGCTTTGGATTTTACGTATAAATTTAAATACGATATTTACCTTTTTGATGTCAATCTGCCCTATGAGAGCGGTTTTGACCTTTTGGAAAAATTAAGAGAAAGCAAAGATATGACGCCGGCTATTTTTTTGACCTCGCGAGAAGATAAAGACTCGCTTGCTCAGGGGTACAGGGCAGGGGCAGACGACTATATGAAGAAACCGATCGATTTGGAGGAGTTGCTATTTCGTATCGAGGCATTGCTGCGCCGTCAGACAAGACACAGCAGGATCATTTTAGGAGAGTTTGAGCTTGATACGGTTGCAAAAAAATTATGTTTAAACGGCAAAGCTGTTGATATAACGCAAAAAGCTGTCGAGCTTTTAGTGCTTCTTTTTGAGTCCAAAGGCGAAGTGGTAACGATTGAGAGGATCAAAGACCGGCTTTGGTCGGCAGATCAAATGCCAAGCGAGGGTGCTTTGCGGGTTTATATAACACAGCTTAAAAAATATTTCCCCTATGCAATTTTAAATATACGCGGTATCGGATATCAGTTCAGGGCGGAGAATGTATAAGAAAATATGGATAGCGACATCGGTATATGTTTTAAGCGTTGTCTGTTGTTTGGCTTTGATCTATTTTTTTATGCGGGAGAGCGGGTTTAACGAAGAAAATTTTTTGATCATCGGCGGAGTGGTAGTGGTATTGGGCTGGGGAGTGGGACATATTTTGTCCTCTCATTTGCTTGCGCCCCAAGCAAGTATTGACACAAATCTTTCTGAGCTGATCAATGAGGTTGTTCATGAATTAAATCTTCCTCTTTCTACCATCATCGCCAATACGGCATTGTTGAAAAAACATACCGAAGATGAAAAATCTATAAAGCGTATTGAGAGAATTGAAGCCGCTTCGCATAGGCTTGAAAGGCTTTACAAAGAATTGGTTTACGGCATTAAAAAAGAACTGCATCCTATCGCCAAAGAGAGGGTAGCTCTGGAGCAGTTATTGCAAGAGCGGGTGGATATTTTTGAAGCTTTTGAGAGAAATCCTTTCGAGATGCAACTCGAAGCCTGCAGCATCT
This sequence comes from Sulfurovum sp. UBA12169, assembly GCA_002742845.1. Taxonomy (NCBI): domain Bacteria; kingdom Pseudomonadati; phylum Campylobacterota; class Epsilonproteobacteria; order Campylobacterales; family Sulfurovaceae; genus Sulfurovum; species Sulfurovum sp. UBA12169. The sequence continues at coordinate 582,222 of DLUH01000005.1, forward strand.
ATGTTGATAAAATAGGATTTGAAAAAATGATAGACAATCTCTTGATCAATGCCATGAAGTATTCTCCCAAAACAAAACCCATCAGACTGACTTTGACAGAAAAAACGCTTGTTATTGCAGATGAGGGAATGGGCATGGATGAAACGCAATTGGTGAGAGTGTTTGAGCGGTATTATCAAGGAGACAAGCAGCAAGAAGGAGAGGGGATAGGTTTGGCATTGGTAAAAGCCTATTGCGATGCGGAGGGCATAGGCATACAGGTGCATTCTCAAAAAGAAAAAGGCACAAAGATTATTTTAAATTTAGCCAAAATGGTTCACGTATGATTCATTTTTATTTAGTATGATAGGCGTTGCGGAAAACAAAAAGGAATAAAATGAAAAAAACTATTTTACTCCTGGAGGACGATCATCAGCTCAGTGGAACAGTGAAGCAGTTTCTTCTTTATCACGACTATGAAGTACTTTGTGCTTATGATGCGCTTCAGGCAGGGGAGCTTGTATATGAAAAACACATCGATTTGATGCTGCTTGATGTCAAGGTGCCCCATCAAAACGGTTTTGATTTTCTTCATGATCTTCGAAACAGGAAAATTCAGACTCCTGCCATCTTTATTACTTCGCTTAACAGCGTAGAAGATGTAACCCGGGGATTTGCTATGGGATGCGATGATTATATCCGCAAGCCTTTTGCGCTCAAGGAGCTTCTTGTCAGAATAGAATCTTTGATCAAGCGTCGCTATGGAACACACGACCAAAGGATTGCTTTGAGAGAAGGACTGTGTTTTGATATCAAAGAAAACCTTTTGCTGCAAGGCAATAAAAAAATCCCCCTTAAAGCAAAAGAGATAAAACTTCTTGTGTTGTTTCTGGAAAGACCTTCTGAGTTGTTGACCTATGAAACCCTATTTGAAGCTTTGTGGGAGTATGGCGAAGAGCCGAGTCACGGCAGTCTTCGCACCTACATCAAAACACTTCGGATAATTGTCGGGAAAGAAAAAATTGAAACAGTGAAGCACGTAGGATATCGCTTTGTTAAAGAGTGAAAAAAAGAGTCTTATCCGTTTTTTGCTGATCTATCTCGGATCAACGTTTTTGCTTTTTTCTTTGGCTTTGTGGATCTTTTATCAGCATCAAAAACATCAATTGATCGATCAGCAAAGAAATACGCTCAAATACGAAGCGCAGCAGATAAAAACACAGCTGCATAAGCTTCACGAAAGTTCCGATCCCAAGCTGTTTTATCCGGTGCATCCTCCTTTTGTTTCATCGATTTATGATGTGGACAAACACTATATATTCGGAGACCTCAAAGGGGTGCATTTGATGAATGAATCGAGCTATATGCAAGATGAAACGCAATTGTACTATCTGGATAAAGTTGAACCTTATTTTTTGGGAGCAGCTTTTTTGCTTGTTTCAAAAACGTTGGATATGAAACCTATTGTCAAACTTCAAGAAACGATGGTGTGGTTTATGCTGGGGGCAGGAGTATTTTTTGGATTGCTGGGTTATTTTTTGGGAAAACTTTTTGTCGCGCCGATGCGGGATTCCATTAAGCAAATGAACCGGTTTATTCAAGACACGACCCATGAGCTCAATACGCCTATCAGTACAATTTTGACCAATATAGAGATGCTTGAAACTTTTGGAAAATGTGAACAAAGCAATGAACTTCGGCGCATTGAGATCGCATCAAAAACATTGAGCCGTATCTATGATGACCTGACGTATCTCAATCTCAATCATCACTACCATCGCTGTATTGAATGCGTGGATGTTTCCGGTGCAATACGTGAACGCTTAGTTTTCTTTTCTTCGATGATAGAGGCCAAAGGGTTAATCCTACGCCTGGATATTGATCCCGGAGTGGTGCTGGAGATGGATCGCAATGATCTGGTTCGCCTGGCAGATAATCTTATCTCCAATGCAATCAAATACAACAAAACCAAAAGTTTGCTTCATGTTTCTCTTACAAAGGAGTATTTCCGCGTTGCAGATGAAGGTATAGGCATAAAGGAAAAAGATATGGAAAATATTTTACACCGCTTTAGGCGTGCTAACGACAGCGAAGGAGGATTTGGTATCGGCTTGGATATTGTCAATCAGGTGGTCAATAGTTATCAATTTGTGTTGTCTATCAAATCGAAAGTGCAAAAAGGAACAGAGGTGGAGGTAAGATGGGCAAACTAATAGGAATTTTTATTTTGATGTATACGTTCGCATCATCAGAAGACAGCATTCAGCTCGATACAAAGCAGCTTCAGCAGGAGTGCTTACAATGTCATCAAAAGCAGCAGATTCCCAATGAAATGGTCTACCGCCGCTATCTTTCTATCTATAGCACACATGCACGCATCAAAGAAGCCATGGTTGCGTATTTAAAAAATCCCCAAAAAGAACACTCCATTATGCCGTCCCAATTTTTTCTAAAATTTCCCATGAAAGAAAAACAAAATATTGACGAGGAAAGACTGATCAAAGACGTGGAACTGTATCTGGATATGTTTGATATAAAGAAAAAGCTTGCGCTCTAATAATAGTTTCATATCAGTGCGATACAATGCATCAGCAAAAAGAGAAGCTGTTAACACTAAATTAACATTTTGGTGACATACTTCACCTCCCCTTTAAATAAATAACAAACAGAAGGAAAAAAGTTTTTTGTGGTAGAACATAGATATTTTATTTCATTTTTTATCACGACGCTCGTTTACCTTGGGCTGTTTGGTTCCTACTTTATATTGCGCGATACCTTATTGATAGAGGAACAAAAAGCCGCAGACAACACGATATGCATGTGCCTGAGCGAGTTTGTTCCCCCGTCTGATGCTCCTGTCGAAGAGACGCCAAAAGAAGAGCCCGTTGAAGAAATACCCGAAGAACCTGCCATAGAAGAAGAGCCGGTTGTCGAGGAAAAGCCACAAGAAGAACCTGTTGTTGAAGAGACGCCAAAAGAAGAACCTGTTGTTGAAGAGAAGCCTGTCATAGTGCCTGAAGCAGTTAAGCCCAAACCTGCCCCTAAGCCTGAAAAAAAGAAAGAGCCGGTCAAAAAAAAGATTAAAAAACATATCCCTCCAAAACCTGCTGCAAAGAAGATGCCATCACCCAAGGGCGCGCCGACTCAAGCATTGGTAAAAAAAGGTACAGCCCAAAAAGACAAAGTTGCCGACAAAAATGCTTTTCTTGCAGCCGTAAGACAAAAGATAAATCGCCATAAAAGTTATCCGGTTATTGCCAAGCGAAGAGGAATGCAAGGCAAAGTAGCAGCCGAATTCACCATCCTGGCCAATGGCCATGTTTCCAATATCAAACTAAGCGGCTCAAAATTCTTCCATGCTTCGGCACGCCAGGCCATCGAGAAAGCTTTTCCTGTCAGTACGGTGGGTCGAGCCCTGTCTTTTCCGATGACGGTAAATCTCATGTTGGAATATCGTTTAACACAAAATTAACAAAAAAATATTATCCTCCTGGGAAGTAAAAATAACGGGAGATTTAAAATGAAAAAAGTGATTTGTCTTTCTATTGCAACTTCATTCTTTTTGCATGCGGCAAATGTGGAGCTTGGAACGATTGAAGTAGAAGAAAAAATAGAAACTGAAGTGATCAAGGATGTAAGCAGCGAAGAGATCAAGTCTGCGGACGCGGCAGAAGGACTTGCCAATGAGTCTTCAAGCGTATGGCTTGTCAGAAGAAGCGGTATCTCGAATGATATCATCGTCAGAGGACAAAAAAAAGACAACATCAACGTCACCATCGACGGAACGAAAGTATTCGGTGCCTGCCCTAACAGGATGGATCCCCCGATTTCGCATATACTCACGAACAATATTGAATACATTGAGATGATCGAGGGGCCTTACAATGTAGAGGATTTCGGCGTATTGAGTGCTGATGTAAAGGTGCATACCAAAAAACCGACCGAAGAGACTACGGGTGAAGTCAATCTCGGATTTGGAAGCTGGGGATACAAAAAAGCTTCTTTCAATGTCAGCGGCGGGGGAGAAAAAGTAAAATTCCTGCTTAGCGGCTCCACCGAATCAGGAGAACAGTACGAAGACGGAGACGGCAACGACTTTGTAGAGCAGATCGCAGAAAACGGATTGGATGCAAGCGGTTCGCAGTATCAGCCGAAATATCAAAATCTCGATGCGTTTGAAAAGAAAACCGTGATGGCAAAAATGTTTTGGAACATTGCTGACAATCAAGAATTGAGGCTGAGCTACACGGGCAACCGAAGTGATGACATTCTTTATCCTTCTACAGCAATGGACGCGCTGTATGATGATTCGGATATCTTCAACATCGAATACACCGCAAAAGATCTGGGCAAGTACTCCAAAGCGTTGGATGTGCAGCTTTACCAGTCAGAAGTAGACCATCCGATGTCAACACTCTATCGCAAGGCTGCAGCTGATATAACAAAAGAAATGACGCACCATTTGGATACGAAAACCCAGGGGGCGAAAATCAAAAACAGTTTTGACGTGGAGAATCATACGGTCACAGCAGGACTGGACTACAGCGTAAGAAATTGGGACGGGGCATTTTATAAAAACGGCGTATTCCAGTATACTAGCCTTTATGATGTGGATACCGAAAACTATGCACTCTTTTTGAAAGATACCTTTAGGATGGATAAACTTGAGTGGAACGTAGGTTTAAGATATGACGACACGGAAATCACTTCGCAAAAAGCCGGACATCCGATCAATGATTACAGTGAACTCAACGGCTATATCTCCGGAACCTATCATGCGGATGAAAATACCCAGTATTTTGCCGGGATCGGCAAATCCTCCAGGGTGCCTGATGCCAGAGAGCTTTATATTTTCATGAAAGGCGTACAGGTAGGTTCGCTTGAATTGGAAAATACAATCAACTATGAACTGGATATGGGAATTGAGAAGAAGTTTGAAAATGCTACTTTCAAAGGAAAAGCATTTTACAGTATGCTCAAAGACTTTATCGCTTACAATTCAAGTAAAACCTCCATGTTCTTTGAAAATGTGGATGCGACCATTTACGGGCTGGAGCTAAGCGGAACATACGTAGCGAGCGAATCGCTTTATTTTGACTATGGCATGTCGTACCAAAGAGGCAAAAAAGATGATCCGCTGACAGGACAAACTTCAACCAATCTGCCTGAAATCCCGCCGTTTAAATTCAATGCAGCGCTTAACTACCTGTATGATGAAAGTTTAACCTTCAGGGCTGAATTGGTTGCTTCGGATGAATGGAGCGAGTATGACTATGATAACGGGGAGCAGGAACTGGATGCTTATGCGGTGCTCAACCTTAAGGGTACAAAACAGCTTAATAAAAATCTTGAGCTGACAGTGGGAATTGACAACGTGTTTGACAGCACCTACACCACAGCCAATACTTATGAAGACTTGACATTGCTTGAAGCCGGAGAGGACATCATGCTTCTCAATAACCCGGGACGCTACGTTTATACCAATATCAAATTCAAGTTTTAATTCAAACCCCAAAGGCAAGTGCGCCTTTGGGATTATTTTTCCTTCATCTGCCTTATTTAAATGTGTAATTATGTATATCCTCTGCAAAAAAGCGCACCGTCAAAAAGCAAAATAACTCCTTTTTATCATTTTTTTGTTATAATAATGCGTATATTTAACTTAATGAAGGAGTAATGAATGGCATTATTTGACGATGTGAAGGAAGTAGTTGTAGAGCAGCTCAACGTGAGCCCGGATGAAGTAAAAGAGGAGTCCAGATTTGTTGAAGATCTTGGGGCTGACAGTCTTGATGTGGTTGAGTTGGTTATGGCGCTTGAAGAGAAATTTGATATCGAAATTCCTGATGATCAAGCTGAGGCGATTGCAACAGTGGCAGATGCCATCAAATTTATCGAAAACGTATAATTTTGATACTAAATCCCTTTAGGGGGATTATATAAGACATAGATTAGCACTTGTAAAGCGTTAATCTATGTCTTAATTACATTATTAGATAGGAGAGAAGCAGTGAGAAGAGTAGTAGTAACAGGATTAGGGATGATAAATGCTCTAGGACTTGATAAAGAGAGCGCATTTTCTGCCATTATAGAAGGAAAGGCAGGCGTTAGACTTATCGAATCGTTTGACACGAAAGACCAAACAGTCAAAATCGCTGCTGAGATTACAAATTTTGATCCTTTTACTGTACTTGATCCCAAAGAAGCAAAAAAAGCAGACCGGTTTATCCAGCTTGGGCTTAAAGCCGCAGCTGAAGCCATGGAAGACGCAAAGCTTCCGGAAGATTTTGACAGGGAGAGATTTGGTGTCGCTTCTGCTTCCGGGATCGGCGGACTTCCCAATATTGAAAAAAATTCTATAGTTTGCGAACTTAAGGGCTCAAGAAGAATCTCTCCGTTTTTTATCCCTTCATCGCTGGTCAATATGCTCGGCGGGTTTGTTTCTATCTATCAAGGCCTTAAGGGACCCAACCTTGCTTCGGTTACTGCTTGTGCAGCAGGTACGCATGCCATCGGTGAAGCGGCCAAAAGTATTATGGTGGGCACTGCTGATAAAATGCTTGTAGTCGGAGCAGAGTCTGCTATTTGTCCTGTAGGAATCGGAGGATTTGCCGCAATGAAAGCGCTTTCAACCAGAAATGATGATGCCGCAGGATCATCAAGACCCTTTGATGCAGAACGCGATGGATTTGTTATGGGTGAAGGCGCCGGCGCTATAGTGCTAGAGGTGTATGAGGATGCAATTGCCAGAGGCGCAACAATCTACGGAGAGCTCATTGGATTTGGTGAAAGCGGTGACGCCAACCACATCACTACTCCGACAATGGATGGGCCGCTTCGCGCGATGAGAGGTGCGTATATGATGGCAGGAGAACCAAAAGTGGATTATGTGAATGCCCACGGGACATCAACGCCGGTTAATGATAAAAATGAAACCGCAGCGCTTAAAACACTGTTCGGAGGAAAAGAAAACTGCCCGCCTGTAAGTTCAACCAAAGGACAGACAGGGCATTGTCTTGGTGCTGCAGGTACGATTGAAGCAGTGATCACATTGATGGCTATGAGAGATGGCGTGCTTCCCCCCACTATAAATTATACGACGCCTGATGAAAATTGCGACTTGGATTATGTGCCTAATGCCGCAAGAAAAGCAGAAATAAACGTAGCGATGAGCAATTCATTTGGTTTTGGTGGTACCAACGGGGTCGTCATCTTTAAAAAAATATAAGGATTTTCAATGACAACCTATCTGGATTTTGAGCAAAAAATTGCACAGATTCAAGATCTTATTGAATCTGTGCAGGCTAGCGGAAATACAATTGCATTTGCAAAACTTCAAAAAGATTTGGAAAAAGAAGTAGCAAAAACATTTGGCTCTCTTAGCGATTATCAAAAACTTCAACTTGCTCGTCATCCGGATAGACCTTACGCTCTTGATTATATCAGAATGATTATGGAAAATGCCTATGAAATTCACGGAGACAGGGCATTTAGAGATGATCCCGCCATGCTGTGCTATATCGGCTGGATAGGCGGTCAAAAAGCCATGGTGATCGGTGAGCAAAAAGGGCGCGGCGTTAAAAATAAGATCAAAAGAAATTTTGGTATGCCCAATCCCGAAGGATACAGAAAAGCCCTTCGTGCAGTCAGACTGGCAGAGAAGTTTGATATCCCTGTTTTGATGCTCATAGATACTCCGGGCGCCTATCCGGGACTTGGTGCAGAAGAGAGAGGACAGAGTGAAGCCATTGCCAGAAATCTTTTTGAGTTTGCTTCAGTAAAGGTGCCGCTTGTTTCGATTGTCATCGGTGAAGGCGGTTCAGGAGGCGCTTTGGCAATAGGGGTTGCAGATAAGCTTGCGATGATGCGCTATTCCGTTTTTGCTGTTATCTCTCCGGAAGGATGTTCGGCTATTTTATGGAATGACCCTTCCAAGGTAGAGGCCGCAACAAAAGCACTGAAAATAACCCCCAATGATCTTTTGGAACATAAACTTGTTGACGATGTGCTCGATGAACCTCTTATCGGCGCACACCGAGACAAAGAGACTGCAGCGCAAGTGGTTAAAGAATATTTTTTGCAAAGTGTAAAATCACTCAGAGAGCTCTCAGAAAGCGAATTGCTTGAGCAGCGTTATGCCAAATTGACCGGCGTGGGCGCTTATTCTGAGTAAGCTACTGTCTTTTCCATGATACACACTATAGCCAATACTCTTGTTTCTGCTATTGGAGAGTGGGGGTATTGGGGTATATTTCTTTTGATGTTTATTGAGAGTACGTTTTTCCCTTTCCCCAGTGAAGTCGTTATGATACCGGCCGGTTATCTTGCCCATAAAGGTGAGATGAATCTTTATTTGATCGTTTTGGTAGGCATAGCGGGCTCTGTTGCGGGAGCACTTTTTAATTATTATATTGCACTTTGGTTTGGCAGAAGTTTTTTGCTCAAATACGGAAAATATATGTTTATCAAGGCTGAAACGCTTGAAAAGTTAGAAAAGTTTTTCTATAAGCACGGCGAACTTTCTACTTTCAACGGAAGGCTTATCCCCGGCATCAGACAGCTCATCTCATTGCCTGCAGGATTGGCACGCATGAATGTTGCAACGTTTTCTTTTTATTCGGGGCTGGGTGCGGGCATTTGGGTGATTGTTTTGGTGATGCTGGGATATTTGCTTGGCTCCAATGAGGCGCTTATCTCCGAGCATCTTGCATCTGCAACACTGATTGCCCTTATTTGCGTAGTGCTGATCACTCTTTTTTATATTGTTCGAAACAAAAGAAGAAAAGAGATACTTGAAGAATAGTGCCTCTGCGCATAGTCAATAAAAAATTACCCCACCATCCAGGCAAGATATTTTTTCTTTTTGATCTTAATCTCTTTTAATGCTTTTAAAACTTTATTTGCCACTGAGTGATGAAGTGCGACATAAGACTTTGTGTCGGCAATATATATCTTTCCTATCAATTTATGTTCAACGCCTATCTCTTTGCATAGAGTACCCAATATATCTGCGGCGCGCAGTTTGTTTTTTTTGCCGCCATTGATACAAAGTGTCTCATACTCAGATGTCATTTTAAATGCTGTATCGACACGCAACTCTTTGATGTCTGCCGTGCGGGCCGAAGAGGTGATATAGGAGCATTTGGCGCTCTCTTTGGGTTCATAGAGAGAAATTGCCGTTCCTGTGGCGTCCGCACGCCCGGTGCGTCCGATACGATGGGTATAGACTTCTTTGTCAAAAGGCAAATCATAATTGATAATAAGCTCAATACCTTTAATGTCCAGGCCTCTTGAGGCAACATCGGTAGCCACAAGAATGCGTTTGGAACCATTGGAAAAAACAATGACAGATTCGTTGCGTTCTTTTTGTTCCAGGTCGCCATGTATGTCGATGGCAGAATGTCCTTGATGATGCAATGCATCAGTAAGAGATATGGCTTGCGCTTTTGTATTGCAAAAAATAAGCAGAGATTCCGGTTTGTAAGAGTGTATAAGGGTTGTGAGGGTTTTAAATTTATCAGAAGTCTCATAAACTATCTCATCTATTTTGGCACTTTCTTGGAGCGTATCTACCTTGAGGGTAAGAGGCTGTTTTAGGAGGGCTTTGGCCAATTTTTCTATCTTCTGCGGAAAAGTGGCCGAGAAAAGAAGCGTCTGTTTGGATCGAGGCATGTTGGAGCCAATTTTGATGATCTCATCATAGAAACCCATATCCAGCATGCGGTCTGCTTCGTCAAGCACAAGGGTGTTAATGCTATCGAGCACAAGTGTCTCTTTGGCAAGATGATCCTGGATACGCCCCGGTGTGCCTATAAGTATATGCGCCCCCTTGGCAAGCGATTGAGCCTGCGTACGAAGCGGTACGCCCCCATAGAGTGTAATGATCTTGAGATTCGCTTTATACGAGGCTACTTTTCGAAGTTCGACAGCTATTTGGTCTGCCAATTCTCTGGTGGGCGTGATAACAATAGTTTGAGGTTTGTTTTGGTTGATATCTGTACGCATGATGCAGGGCAGGCCAAATGCCAGAGTTTTGCCTGAACCGGTCTTGGATTGTGCGAGGATATCTTTGCCCTCCAAAATAGGAACAATAGCTTTATCTTGTATCTGTGTCATTTGGCTAAAGCCCAAAGAGGCTAGATTTTCTAAAAGTGCCTGAGGTATTTCTTTGATAGTATTGAATGTTTTCATGATGTCGTTAATGTCCAGTGTGTCGTATATTGGTGATAAAAGAAGTGCAAAAATAATGCTTAAAGAGAAAGGGAGTGAGTCAAAGACTCACAGAAAAACTTATGCTTGAGATTTTTTATACTCTAAAATCATTTGATAGGCTTCATCTTTTAGTCTAAGCTTCTCTTTTTTGATCGTCTCAAGTTCCATGTCGGTCAATGCAAGACGTCCCTCATCCGCATCTTTGGCTTTTTGATCTAATTCATTGTGTTTTTCAAAAATTTTAGCAAAATGTGCATTCTCTTGTTTAAGCTGGCTGATTTCGTCTCTATATTCATGTAGCATATGTACTCCTAGTAGTCATTTATATAATTTTATCGTTTTTGCGGTTAGAATCGTATTAATAGTAAGAGATTCTCTTAGGTTCTGTACTCTGCATTGATTTTCACATATTCATAGCTTAAATCACAGCCGTAAGAGGTATAAGCCCCATCTCCCAAGCCTAAGTCGCATGTGACTTTAAAGCTTTCTTGTTTCATAATTTTGTAGGCTTCATTTTCACGTGCTTTATCCAGTTCTCTATGCTCACCTGAATAAATAAGCAGATCATCATAATAAATGGAGAGCGTACGGTCATCGCATGCTATACCGCTCGCCCCAATCGTAGAAGCGATACGCCCCCAATTTGGATCTTCCCCAAAAAGCGCTGTTTTGACAAGCAGTGAGTTGCTAAGCGCTCTTGAGGCTTTTTTGGCTTCATCTTGGTTTTTAGCGCCTTTTACTTCAAATGCGACAAGTTTGTTTGCCCCTTCGCCGTCTTTAAGGATAAGCATGGCCAGTTCGAACATAATTTTCTCCAATGCTTTGGCAAAAGCTTCTTTATGATAGCTTCCGCTTTGTTTGTTGGCAAGAAGCAAAACCGTATCGTTGGTCGAGGTATCGCCGTCGACAGAGATGCGGTTGAAAGAGTTTTCGGTTGCATCGTTAAGCAGTTCGGTCATATCGGCTTTAGGGATATCGGCATCGGTAATCACAAAACAGAGCATGGTTGCCATCGCAGGATTGATCATGCCCGCGCCTTTACAGATAGCTCCGATGTGAAACGATCCTCCGTTTTCAAGTTCTACTTTGTAGGCAAGCTCTTTTTTGAAACTGTCTGTTGTCATGATAGCTTTTGCCGTCTGATCGGAATTTCTGGCATTGAAATCGAGTGTATCGAATGCAGAAGCGATTTTGTCGATCGGCAAACGATACCCGATTACACCCGTCGAGCTCATGACCGGATTAAGAACGTCGATCTTTTTTGAAAGAGAAGAGAAGAGAGTGTCAATATCTTCGATGCCTTTTTCTCCTGTCATGGCATTGGCATTTTTGGCATTCATCAGTATAAAATTGGTTTGAAAATCTTTAGGATATTTTTGAAAATGTTTGATGGGCGCCGCCTGGAAAACATTGGTGGTAAACACCGCAGCAATATCACAAGGCGTATCGCTGCGTATAAAAGCAACATCGCCGGCGATCTCATTTGACTTTGAATCTGACGGTTTGGTGCGCATACCCACATTGGCAGCACCGAAAAAAAAGCCTTGCACGTTTTCAAGGCCGTTCTTTAAAGGGAAAAGTTTAAACATATTTGAGCTCCTCTGGTTTTTCTTTTTTGCGTATGATTTTTTTGGCTTTACTGATACCTTCGCTTGTGCCTATCAGTAAAAGTTTTGATTCGGGCATGATAATAATATCCCCCTTAGGCATAGGTATGAATTTATCATCTTTTTGACGTATTCCGATGATTGTTACATTGGCAATGTCTCTTAAGCGCGCAGTTTTGATCATTTTAAGCGCAAGCCAAGAGGTTTTTGATACTTTCGCCTCTTCCATATCAAGCGGTGTATCTCTTTTGTACAGAAATTCCTGTAAAAGATTTTCCATGTCGGGTCTTGCCGCCATAGCATTGACGCGTTGCGCCAAAAGTGATGTGGCGGTGACTACCCTGTCTGCGCCCAGTTTAAGCAGTTTTTCGTCATCTTCTTGATTTTGTGCACTGGAGATGATAAGAAATTTTCTTGCACGATGAATTTCTGTTTCATAAAGTCGTGTCGATGCGATAGCGGCAATGTTATCCGCCACGTTGTCTGCGAGTGTGATGAGGCCTTTGGCGCTGGAAAGATGAGATTTCAAAATACCTTCTTGGGTATGAGGCTGGGCAGACACAAAGTAGGGATAGCGGTATTTTTTAGCTATCTCTTCGAGATCTTCTCTGGGATCAACAACGACAAAGGGGATGTGATTTGCACGAAGTTCTTTGGTGACCTGTATGGTAAATTCATTGTGGTAGCAGACAACAAAATGGTATTTAAGTCTGGCAATCTCATAAAGCATTGTGCGCTCCTTGGCAGTTTTTTGAAATTCACCCTTTTTGACTACTTCTACGATAATACCTATGGCGATGGAAAACACAATAAAACCAAAGATAATCAGGGTAATCGTAAATATTCTTCCCAAGTCAGAGATGGGACGTATCTCTCCAAATCCTACCGTAGTAAAGGTGACGCCGGTTTGGTAGATAGCGTCCATAAGGGGAAAATCATCAATGATCATGTAGCCCATGGTGCCGATAAGCATCATAAAAACAGTAAGAATGAGCGGAAGTCTAAAAGAGGCTAAATGGGAATAATACTCATCATTTAGTGTAATATGCGGTTTGGGGGCGCTTCTCCAGCCGAGAAACGTTTTTAGTGTGGCAATAGCACTCAAAATGCTATATCCCAAAAAGGGATATTAGTTGGCTGCTGTAGCTTTGGCAGCTTGTTTTTTCATTGTTCTAAGTGTAGAAGCAGCAACTTTGATACGCTGAGTCGTCCCGTCTTCCAATGTGATTTTCACCGTTCTAATGTTTGGAAGCTGTCTTCTTTTTGTTTTGTTGTTTGCATGAGAAACATTATTTCCCGTAAGCGGTCCTTTGCCTGAAACTGAACATTTTCTTGACATGATAATACCTTCTATGTAATGTAGACTTCATACGTTTGGATATGAAACCTCGAATATTTTGTGCGATTATAGAAAAAAATAGCATAAAATTTGCTTAAGGCGTGTTTTGATTGTGTCTGAAATTCTCTTTTCCTTTAAAATACACAAAGGATTGAATAAAATTTGGCAATGCCAAATCTACGGTATGCTATAATCGCATTCATTAAATTAACAATGAGGATTATTTATGTTAGTTGCCCCAAGTATACTTTCTGCTGATTTTGGATATTTGGCAAGGGATGTGGAAGCCATCTGCGAGGGCGGTTGCGATTTTGTGCATGTGGATGTGATGGACGGGCATTTTGTGCCAAATCTCACGATAGGTCCTGTAGTTGTGGATGCAGTGGCCACAGCCGCCACTAAACCCCTTGATGTTCATTTAATGGTGCAGAACAACAGCTTTTTTGTTGATCTGTTCGCACCGTTAAAGCCTGAATTTATCTCTTTTCATATCGAAGAAGAAAAACATCCTCACAGGCTTATACAAAAAATCCGTTCTTTGGGCATTCGTCCGGCTATTGTGCTCAATCCGCATACACCTCCCGAAGCCATAGAGTTTTTGCTTGAAGATGTAGATATGGTTTTGCTGATGAGTGTCAACCCCGGATTTGGCGGACAAAGGTTTATCTCTTCTGTGATTGAAAAAGCCAAACGCCTTAAAAAGCTTATCATGCAAAAAAATCCCGCATGCCTTATAGAGGTCGATGGCGGCGTGAATGATGAAAACGTAAAGCTTCTTGAAGAAGCAGGCGTAGATGTCGTAGTCGCAGGTTCATTTGTTTACGGCCATCCCGAAGGAATTAAAGAAGCTATAGCTTCTTTAAGATAAAAAGAGAGAAAAATGACTAGAGTCAAGATATGCGGAATCACAAATCTTCAGGATGCACTGGATGCAGTCGAGTGCGGAGCAGATGCGTTGGGATTTGTATTTTACGACCAATCGCCACGCTATATTGATCCCGAGCAAGCAAAGCAGATCATCGATAAACTGCCTCCTTTTATAGAAAGAGTGGGGCTGTTTGTGGATGAAAAGGCTGAAACAATCAATAGGATATGCAAATATACAGGCATCTCTTTGGCGCAAATTCATTTTGATGCAGACGAAGAGCTGACGGATGCAATTGATTTCAAAACCCTCCCGGTGGTAAGGGCAAAAAGCATCGAAGAGCTGGATAAATTTAAAAATAGATATCGTCTTATAGATGTATATAGCCGGGCATACGGCGGTACAGGCGATCGTCTTGACCTCTCATGGTTCAAAAACAGGGATTGTTCGAAGATGATTCTTGCAGGAGGACTCACGCCTGAAAACCTTGACGAAATAAAGGGCTTTGGATTTTACGGTGTTGATGTCAGTTCCGGCGTTGAAGCGGCAAAAGGCAAGAAAGATCCTAAGAAAGTAGCACAGTTTATAGCAAATGCGAAATGTATTTAGTGAACTAACCAACGCCTTTCGCAAGAATAGAGGCATACTCTCTTCGGAGCGGTACAAACAAATTGTGATGAAGCACACTACGCTATTGGAAGACAGTGATACGATTTTTATTTTGCTGCAAGCTTCCGGATATCCTATTGTGCAGGAAGATGAACAGTATCGTTTGGAAACCTTCTTTACTTCCCATGAAGAACAGCACTACTGTGTCATAGACATAGAAACCAACGGAAGCAAACCCGGAACGTCCCAGGTGATAGAGATAGGGGCGGTGATGATGCAGAACGGCCGGATCATTGACAGCCTGGAAACTTTTGTGGAGTGTGCCTTTTTGCCCGAGTATATCACTAAAATAACAGGCATAGAGCCGACCGATCTCATTGGTGCACCAAGCCGAAAAGAGGCATTGACCAGGTTGCGGCATTTTATGGGAGATGCGGTTTTTGTAGCGCATAATGCCGATTTTGATTATAATTTTTTAAATGCCTCTTTCGACCGGTTTGGGTTGGGGACCATAGGTAATCCTAAGCTTTGCACGATTGATCTGGCTAAGCGCACGTTTGAGAGTGAGCGGTATGGATTGGCATATCTGATCGAATCTTTACAGATAGAGACGGCTACCCATCACCGCGCCTACAGTGATGCGCTGTGTGCAGCAAGGGTGATGCAAAAAAGCTTTGAAACACTTCCGGGATATGTGAGTACAACCGATGATCTGCTGCAATTTTCACTTTCAAGCAAAAAAAGCAGAAGAGCAAGCAAAGAACAATCGGGCATCACTCCTTGAGGACGTGGTGTAAAAACAGTATTTGTGCAAATATCGGTGCAAATATATTCATGACCGGAATATAATTGAAAAGTGAAGCGATGATGGCAATGGTTCTTGCTTTTTTGTTTTTTTCTTTGCGTATCTGCCTGTCTTTTATAAACAAAGACCCCACTTCATAGATCGTCGGTTCCTTGATGAGAACAGACCAAAGATAAAGCATGACCAGCTGACCTAGCACGGGGATAAACAGCAAGGGGATGCAGAGTATAAAAAGTACCAAAAAAACAAGACTTGCTTTTGCTGTTACCGCCGCAGAAGCAGCGATAGTCGGCTGTCCTGTGACGGGAGTGTCCGGGTAATGCTTTTTTGCCAATTTGATCAAAAGAGTTTCGCTGTAAAGCGACGTAAACAGGGTGATTAAAACGATAAAAAACATATATCCAAAAGCGAATGTTGCTATGGATGCGCCTGTTGTTTGCAGCCACTCCAAAGGTATCCATTGAAGATAAGAAGCGATAAAATCCAACACGCTGTTCCAAAATATCCACATCGGCGCAACGGTAAGAGTCAGCGCCCCAAGCGCTATTTTAAATACAAACAAAATAACATCTTTTCCCAAGAGATCGCCCAGCGTCCTGGAAATCGTTTGGTTCATCTATCGGTATTCGTTTTTAAACGCTACATAGCGTGCCGCAGAGGCATAAAGCTCTTTCACCTCTTCTTCTGTGAGTTCCCGTACCGCTTGGGCAGGGCTTCCCATGATAAGGCTGCGCGGAGGAAATTTTTTGTTTTTTGTCACCAAAGCACCCGCGCCCACAATTGATTCTTTTCCGATGACGGCACCGTCAAGTATGGTTGCGCTCATGCCGATCAGACAGGCATCTTCAATAGTGCAGCCATGGAGCATGACGCGGTGCCCCACCGTTACGTCATTGCCGATGATGGTGGGGTGGCCGTCACTCATATCTTCATTTTTATGGTGGGTGACGTGTATCATGCTGAGATCTTGGATGTTGCTTCTGTCGCCTATTTTGATGTAGTGAACGTCACCGCGCACTACACAGCCAAACCATACGGCGCTGTCTTCTCCCATCTCCACGCGCCCGATCACTGATGCGCCTTGGGCTATCCAGGCATTTTGTTTAAGCCGAGGTGTCCACTCTTTAAATGATAGCAGCATTGTCATGTCTCCTTTAATATACGGTTTGCCAAACGATTGACATAATCAGGTGTTTCTTTTTTAGTTTTATCATGGATCTTATTGACATATTCTTCTAAAATTTCATGATTATTGATAGGTTTGCCAAAAAGAGGAACTTTTACATAATTTCCGTCTTCTTGCAGTTCCCAGCGCAATTGATTGTCTGCAAGCTGGAGTTTGATAATCTGTTCGATTTTTCGTGAGAGATTTTCCTCAAAAATGGGAGTCATCAATTCAATACGTCTTACAAGATTTCTAGGCATAAGATCCGCGCTTGCTATATAGCATCTTACCTCACTATGCTTGAAAAAATAGATACGGGGATGTTCGAGATATTTTCCTATGATCGAATAGACATGAATGTTTTCGCTCAGCCCTTTGATGCCGGGTTTCAAGCAGCAAATGCCTCGTATGATCAGATCTATTTTGCATCCTTCCATCGAAGCGAGATAAAGTGCTTTGATGATATCTGTATCCACTAGTGAATTGGCTTTGAGGATGATGTGTCCATCGTGTTTATGTTTGCTCTCTTCGGTGATGAGCTGAAGAAGTTTGGGCTTTATTTGTGTGGGCGACATAAGAAGTGTATCGAGTTTCATAAAGGTTGAAAAACCGGTGAGAAAATGGAAAAAACGTGTCGCATCGCTGCCAAACTCCTCTTTGGCGGTAAAGTAGGAGATATCTGTATAGATCTTGGCTGTGCTGGGATTGTAGTTTCCTGTTGCCAGGTGTACGTAGCTTTTGAGCGTCTTTCCTTTTCGCTTGAGCACCTGTGCGATCTTTGCATGGACTTTAAGCCCGGGGATGCCGTACACGACATGTGCGCCTGCATTTTCCAATGCTTTTGCCCATCTGAGATTGTTCTCCTCGTCAAACCGCGCTTTAAGCTCAACAAGCACGGTGACTTGTTTGCCGTCTCTTACGGCGTCGATGAGTTCTTTTACGATCGGGGATTTTTGCCCTGCGCGATAGAGTGTCATGCGTATGGCAAGCGTTTCGGGATCGGCGGCGGCTTGATGGATAAATTTGACCACAGGATCAAAGCTGTCAAAAGGATGATAGAGCAGAACATCTTGTTTGTCGATCGCATCAAAGATATTTTCGCTGTCAAGCGGAGGCAATGTCTTGGGGCTGAAAGTCGGCAGCGTCAAATGGGAGAGTGCCTGGTCTCCCACGATCTGCCAAAACCCTCCGAGGTTAAGCGGCACGTTTTTGTAAGAATAGATATCTTTATCGTCAAGATTGAGGTGAGAGAGTAAAAAGTGGATAAGATCCCTGTCTCCCCCTTCGATCAGTTCAAGGCGTATCAGAGAGCCTTTATTTCTTGATCTTAAACCCTCTTGCAGAAGTTCCAAGAAATCATCTGCTTCTTCCTCTTCTATCTCTATATCGGCATTGCGTGTGACTCGAAACGGAGTGGATGCGATAGCGGTAAAACCGGGAAAAAGCTCAGAGATAAAATGTTTTACAATGCTCTCTATGGGAACAAATGTTTGACCCAGCGGTATAAAACGCGGCAAAATCCTTGGGATACGCACCAATCCGTGCTTGATGTGTCCAAAATCATCCTTAAGTGTCGCGGCCAGACCAAAACTGAGATTGTTGAGGTGCGGAAAGGGATGTGTCGCATCGACGGCGATAGGAAGAATAACGGGATAGATTTCACCCAAAAATATCTCTTTGATCTGTGCTTGTTCCTCATAATCGAGCGCATGAAACCGTTTGATGCTAACTCCGTGACTGTGAAGCTGAGAGATGACAGAGGTATAGCAGGACTCAAGCACTTCTTTTTCTTTGTGCAGGTACTCCTGGATCTGCTCAAGCTGTTCGGCGGGAGAGAGCTTGTCTGCCCCTGTTTCTTGAATGCGGGCTTTAAAGATTGCCTTGAGGCCTGCGACGCGTATCATATAAAACTCATCTAGATTGGTTCCGTAGATGGCAAGAAACTTCAACCGTTCAAGCGGAGGAAGTTTTTCATCCATGGCCTGAGCAAGAACACGGGAGTTGAACTGAAGCCATGAGAGTTCACGGTTGAAGTAGAGCTGTGATAAATTCAGATCCGGCGACATAAAAAACTCCATTGTTTGAATTGAAAATTAAAAGGTAAAAATTAAAAATTTCGGTAAGCGGTGCAGCGGCTCCACTTCTTATTGCTTGGAAGGATTATAGCAAAATAAAAGCACTTTGACAAAAGTGCATACTAAAATTTTTAATTTTTAATTTTTACCTGTTAATTGATCAAAAAGTTACAGTTTTTTGATCTTGGCGATCTCATCGCGCAGCCTTGCAGCCTCTTCAAATTCGAGATTTTTGGCAGCGGCAAGCATTTTTGCTTTGAGTTCCTGCATCAGTTTTTGTCTCTCGGCTTTGGGCATTTTGTCCAGTTTGCTTTGTTTGCTGTAAAGTTCGCCGGCATCTTCCACCTTAAGGTCTGTATCAAGCGTTCTGAGCGTTGTTTGGGGAGTGATGCCGTGGTGTTTGTTGTAGGCTAGCTGTTTTTGTCTTCTCTCTTGTGTGACATCGATGGTGGTTTGCATCGATTTGGTTATCCTTTTGGCATACATCAGCACCTGTCCGTTGACATTTCTCGCGGCTCTTCCTGCAGTTTGTATCAAGGAGGTCTCTGAACGCAGAAAACCTTCTTTGTCTGCATCAAGTATGGCAACGAGGCTCACTTCGGGAAGGTCAAGCCCTTCTCTGAGAAGGTTGATGCCTACCAAAATATCAAACTCCCCCAAACGCAAAGAGCGTATGGTTTGGTTACGTTCGATGGCGTCCATTTCTGAATGCATATAACGCGCCTTGAGTCCAAGGTCATTATAGTAGACAGTAAGCTCTTCGGCCATTTTTTTGGTCAATACCGTGATGAGGACACGTTCGCCCCTTTCTATAACAGGCTTCATTCTGTCATAGAGATGTTCGACCTGATAGGTGCTGTCTATCACCTCTATAGGCGGATCAAGCAGTCCGGTGGGACGTACGACCTGTTGCGCGACAGTAGAAGAAAGCTCCAGCTCAAGCGCAGAGGGGGTGGCAGAGACGAAAAGAAAATGGGGCGCTTTGTGGATGTATTCGTTAAACATCAGCGGCCGATTGTCCAAAGCAGAAGGAAGCCTAAACCCGTGATCGACCAAAACCTCTTTTCGGCTTCGGTCTCCTGCATACATGCCGCGAAACTGCGGCAGTGACACATGGGATTCATCGACGATAACCAGATAATCGTTATGCATCGTTTCAAAATAATCCATCATCGTATAGGGCGTTTCGCCGGGTTTTTTGCCTGTAAGATGTCGGGAGTAGTTCTCTATCCCTTTGCATATCCCTGTGGCTTCGAGCATCTCCAGATCAAACTCGGTGCGCTGTTTGAGCCTATGGTATTCTATCATGCGATCTTCTTTTTGGTAGTAGGCCAAACGCTCCGCAAGCTCCTCTTCGATACTTTTGATCGCCTGGGCAAGCTTCTCTTTTCCTACGATAAACTGATTGGCGGCGTAGATGGTTACCTCTTTTTTGGTTTCTTCTTTTTCGCCGGTAAGCGAGTTGAAGGTGTAAAGGGCTTCTACTTCATCCCCAAAAAACTCTACACGCACCGCAAACTCTTCAGCATAGGCAGGGTAGATATCTATCACCTCTCCTGTAACTCTGAAATCCCCCCGGTCAAAAAAGGCATCATTGCGCTTATATCCCATGTCCACCAGCCGAAGCAGCAGCGCTTTTTGGTTGTACTCATCGCCCACGCAGAGTTTTTGCACGATCGAGCGGTAGTCCTCAGGCGAGCCGAGTCCGTAATTGGCAGATACCGAAGCGACCACGATCACGTCATCATGCGAAAGCAAAGAGGCTGTCGTACTCAACCGCAAACGCTCCAGTTCTTCGTTGATGGAGCTGTCTTTTTCGATAAACAGGTCTTGGCGCGGCAAGTAAGCCTCAGGCTGGTAGTAGTCGTAGTAGCTGATGAAGTATTCCACGTGGTTGTTGGGAAAAAAACTTTTAAATTCGCTGTAAAGCTGCGCAGCAAGCGTTTTGTTGTGCGTCATGATCAGAGTGGGTTTTTGGGTTGTTTCGATCACTTTTGCCATCGTATAGGTTTTCCCCGATCCCGTGACACCCACCAGGGTTTGGTACTGGTTGCCTTCCATGATCGAACGGCTGATCTGATTGATCGCTTCGGGCTGGTCTCCGGCAGGCTTGTATGGACTGCTTACTGTAAAATCAGGCATGATCTCCCCCCTCTTTAAATTAGAAATTAGAAATTAGAAATTGTGGTTTGCATTACTTTGTAATGCCATTATTTTTTTAGGGTTTTAGTGATAGAAACCAATAAACTTACAAGTTCTTTACTGTCATTTAAAAGGCTATCATGCATTTGTTTTGAAAGATAGTCTGTGTCGTAGAGCAGATTTATCCAGTATTGTGTCTCGTTTGCCTCTTTAAGGGCAATCATAAGTTTATTTAAAAAATCTGCTCTTGATTGTGCGAATTTTGATTCACTTACTAAAGCACAAATAGCCGTACCGGAACGAGTAATTTGTTTATTTAAAATATATTCTTTCTTTTCTTTAGAAAGATATTGCGCTAGTTTAACTACACGAATAGAAAAGGCATAACTTTTATCATATAAGATATTATTTTCCTGCATTTTTCTCTCAATTTCTAATTTCTAATTTCTAATTTCTAATTCTTTTGCTATTATAGCAAATCAAATACATTTATATATTATGGAGCGAAAAAGATGTCTGCACTACACAGATTACAAGAGAAAATAGCACAATGGAAAAGAGATCACGAGGCGCTTAAAGAGGAAAATGCACAACTTAAAAACCGGCTGGACACTACGGCCGATTCGCAAAATCAGCAAGCCGCAGTGATAGAAGCGCTTAAACGCGAGCTTGAAGAGAAAGATGCAGAGATCGAGAAGATCATCGCCCAAGTCGAGGCGCTGCTCTCATAAGCTCGTTACTCATTACTAACTACTAAGGATTAAGAGTGAAAAATGTAGGATTGACTATCTCCGGGAAGCGTTATGAGATCAAACTCGAGGACGATTTTGCAGATTTTGTCAACAGGGACCTTAAAGAGGCGGGAGTGGAACTGCACAAAGACAATGCACCCGACAAACTGCTCAAAGCCTATCTTCGCCTGGCAAAACAGGCCACCAGCTATGAAGATGAGATAGAGTTGCTCATCGAGACGCTTGATGGCCTTTGATTTTATTTTGATTTAAGGTATAAAGATTTATACTGTTAGTCGACCGGCGAAGAGCCGGATCTAAAAAGGTTGGAGGAGTTAATCATGAAAAACATGAGACGCGGATTTACAATGATCGAATTGATCTTTGTTATCGTAATTATCGGGATATTAGCAGCGGTAGCGATACCTAAATTGGCAGCAACAAGAGACGATGCGAAAGTTTCAAATATTATTGCAAATGCAAGAACTGGATTGGGAGATATGACGGCATTTTATACGTCACAGGGAAATGCTAAGTGGATAGATCCAGCTACTAAAATTACTGAGGCGACGGATGTTCCTTTTGAGAGCACATGTGGTACAGAGTCAAACGCTACGACCGCGGGTAGTAATTTTTTATTGTGTGATGATCCAGCAGGTCAAGCTTGTATTACTTTTGCGACTGATGCAAATGGTTCGACTGTTACGATAACATCAACAGGCGGTACTCCGATATGCGATGGAGTTCTTAATGATCCAGCTATAAAAGCAATGGTAGCTACACCCCATAGCCTTGGTGGCGTAAAAGTAGTACGCTAAGTTTTATACCTCCCAAGCCTTCGCTTGGAGGTCTCTTCTTTTTTCTTTCTTTTCACTTTCACTTTTCTTTTTTTTCGTTGTGTGATATACTAACCGCATAAATCATATCAAAGCGGAACAGATGAAAAACAGAACGCAAAAAGCATTTACGATGGTGGAACTGGTATTTGTGATCGTGGTCATAGGGATACTTGCCGCGGTGGCAGTACCCAAACTGGCGGTGACACGGGATGATGCGATCGTCACCAAAGCGATGACGACGGTCTCTTCGGTCAGAAACGCGGTGGCAACCGAACGCCAAAAGCGTATCTTGAGGGGGGATTTTGATCCTATCACTTCACTGAGCAGTGACAGCGGATACGATAAGCCTATCTTTGACGGCTTTGACGGCAACACGAGCAGCCCCGTGCTGGAGTACCCTCCGATATCCTGCGCTGCGGCCTCTTCAAAAGGGTGCTGGGTGGATTCGGGAGACGGGGACTATACCTTTGTGATGCCCGTTTCGGGTACGGCCGTTTTTACGCTTAGCAACAATCGCTTTGTGTGCAAATCAAGCACCGATGAAAACTGCCAAGAGCTGACAAAGTAAATTGTACTATTATGAAGTGCTGCTGCTGCGCTCAAGCGCGCCGGCGTTGACCTACCATTGTGAAGAAAAGCTTGCCATAGGCGCTGTCGTGTCGGTGCCGCTGCAAAAGACACACAAAGAGGCTGTTGTCATCCGCAGCGCACCAAAGCCTGATTTTGAAACGGCCGAGATCATTTCGGTAAGCGATAGGTTCTATGCGCCCCGGCAGATGGAGCTTGCCAAGTTTATCGCTGAGTACTATTTCTCTTCATGGGGGGAAGCGGTCTCTTTGTTTATCCCTTTTAGGATAAATCAAAGAGAAGTGAATAGTGAGAAGTTAATAGTGAATAGCGGAAAGGTTCCGACATTAACCCAATCGCAACAAAAAGCTTACAGCCAACTTCTGAAAAAAGACAAAGCGCTGCTTTTTGGGGTGACGGGTTCGGGGAAAACGGAGATTTTTATCTCTCTTATGGCAAAGATGCTCCATGAGGGCAAAACAGCGATCTTTTTGATGCCCGAGATCTCGCTGACGCCGCAGATGGAAAAACGGCTGCGGGCGTATTTCGGTGACAGTGTGGCGATGTGGCACTCCGGGCTGACCAAGAAAAAAAAAGAATCCATCCTCGAGGGGATCTACAGCGGCAAAGTACGTATCGTTGCAGGCGCCCGCTCGGCGCTTTTTGTGCCGCTTGAAAATGTGGGGCTCATCATCGTGGATGAAGAGCATGACGACAGCTACAAGGCGATGACGCGTCCGCGCTACCATGCCAGAGATACGGCGGTGCTGATGGGAAGCAGACTGGGCGCAAAAGTGGTGCTGGCTTCTGCGACACCGAGTGCGGGCAGCTACTATAAGTACGATGCCGTGAAACTCGAAAGCGCTTACATCAAAACGGAAAAAACATACCGTTTCATCGCAGGCGACTGCATCAATGAGCCCATACTTAACGCCATAGAAAAACACTTTAGAGCCAAAGACCAAGGATTGCTTTTTTTGCCTACACGAGGCAATTTTAAGTATCTTTACTGTGAAAAATGCGGAAAGACCCATCTTTGTCCGTACTGCTCGGTGGGTATGGCGCTGCACAGAAACAAACGGCATCTCAAGTGCCACTACTGCAACTTCACCGAAGCGATACAGGATACCTGTACGTACTGCGGGCATCAGCCGCTTAAAAGCGAACGCATGGGCACGGCAGAAGCGATCGAAGTGATCAGGGGCGCGATCGAGGGCATCACGATAGAACAGTTCGACAAAGACAGCATTACTACGCCTAGGAAACTTGAAGAGGCATTGAACCGTTTTGAAAGCGGGCAGAGCCATTTGCTTCTGGGGACGCAGATGCTCAGCAAAGGGCACGACTATGCCAATATCACCTTAAGCGTGATCATGGGACTTGACTATATCTTGGGGTTGGCGGATTATCGTGCCAGAGAGCGTGCGATGAGCCTTCTTTTCCAGATCGCAGGGCGGAGCGGGCGCGCCAAAAAAGCCGAAGTGATCGTGCAGACGGGCGATGCGGCATTTTTTGAAACCTATCTGGAGGATTATGAACGGTTCATCAAAGACGAACTGGCCTTTTTAGAGATGGCGCACTATCCTCCTTTTGCTTCGCTCTCAAGGATACTTATCGCCCATAAAGACGAAAGCAAAGCAGGGAAAATCACTTTGGATATAGTGACAAAACTTAAAACCTTTGAAGGGATAGAGATCGTAGGCCACGGCAAAGCGCCCGTAGAAAAAATAGCAAGCAAGCACCGGTTTGTAATTTTGCTAAGATCAAAAAACAGAGTCCCTTTGCTCAAAGCGCTTCACGGAGTAGATTGCCGCGAGATAGAGATCGATATGGACCCGGTCGAATTTTCGTAGAAAATTCGAAGTGAATAGTGAATAGTTAATAGTGAATAACGGTAGTTTTCGGTAAAATATTTTTTATGAGTATACTGGCTGAGAAAAGTTATAAATTTGCTATCCGTATTGTCAAGTTAAATGCGTATTTGAAAGATGAGAAAAAAGAGTATACGCTGAGTAAGCAATTGCTTAGGTCGGGTACTGCAATAGGCGCTCTTGTTTCTGAAGCGCATTATGCACAATCAAAGGCTGATTTTATCAATAAACTTTCTATTGGACTGAAAGAAGCAAATGAAAGCAGATATTGGATCAGGCTTCTCAAAGATTGTGATTACTTAAATGATAGTATGGCAAACAGCATTTACTCAGACGTAGAAGAGCTTATCAAAATATTGACGAGCAGCATCAATACAGGAAAAGAGAAAAAGAATGACCATCAATAAAAAGTACACGGAGTGTACATACCAGAACTATTCACTATTCACTATTCACTATTCACTATTTATTCCTTGCTCTTCATTTTTTTCCCAAAGGAGAAAATCGTGAAAGAACGCTATCCTACCAAAAAGATCTATGTCGGCAGTGTGGGGGTGGGGGGCGATGCGCCTATCTCGGTGCAGTCGATGACCTACAGTGACACGCACAATGTCGCTGCAACGGTAGAGCAGATCAACCGGCTGCATTTTGCAGGGGCGGATATGGTGCGGGTTGCCGTGCCTGCGATGGAAGATGCGCTGGCGCTTAAAGCGATCAAAGAGCAGATCTCGCTGCCGCTGATTGCGGATATCCATTTTAACTATAAGCTTGCGCTTGAAGCGGCAAAATGGGTAGATTGCATCCGGTTTAACCCCGGCAATATCGGTGAGAAAGGACGCATCAAAGAGATCGTCAAAGCGTGTCAGGAGCGCTCTTTGCCTATACGCATAGGGGTCAATGCGGGTTCGCTTGAAAAAGAGTTTGACCAAAAGTACGGTGCAACCGCCGAGGGAATGGTGGCGAGTGCGGAGTATAACATCAAATTTTTGGAAGATTTGGGATTTACCGATATCAAAGTTTCCCTGAAAGCTTCTGATGTGGACAGGACTGTGGATGCCTACAGGATGCTGCGCCCCAAAAATAACTACCCGTTTCATCTGGGGGTGACCGAAGCGGGGACGATTTTTCATGCGACGATCAAATCCGCCATCGGCTTAGGCGCGCTTTTGCTTGACGGGATAGGCGATACGCTGCGTGTCTCCATCACGGGGGAGCTTGAAGAGGAGATCAAGATAGGGCGTGCCATCTTGAAAGATTCCGGTCGTGTCAAAGACGGGCTTAACATCATCTCCTGTCCTACCTGCGGCAGGATAGAGGCCGATCTGGTCAGCGCCGTAGCGGAAGTGGAAAGAAGAACGGCGCATATCACAACGCCGATGGATGTTTCGGTGATGGGATGCGTGGTCAATGCCATAGGCGAAGCCAAACACGCCGATGTCGCCATAGCCTACGGAAAAGGCATGGGGATGGTGATGGTCAGAGGCGAGGTGGTGGCAAAACTTCCCGAAGCTGAGCTGGTTGATAGGTTTGTCGAAGAGGTTGAAAAGTTTGCGAAGCAAAATGATGAGTGAAAAATTAAGAGTGAAGAGTGAGGAGTTTTGATGGAAAATATGTATAATCTCAATATCGAAAGGGCCGTACTTTCGTCGATCATCTTTGATCCTCAAACCTATGAGGAGATCGCAGCCAAACTCAAACCGCATGATTTTTATCTCCCCTTTCACCAATACCTGTTTGCAGCGATGGAGGAACTGAGCAAAGAAGAAAAACCCATCGATGAAGAGTTTTTGCGTTCCAAGCTGGTCTCAAAGGGTAAATTTGATGAAATTGCGATGCTTGACCTGCTTTCGGCAAATCCTATCACCAACACCGCCGCCTATCTTGCCGAGATCAAAGCCAAATCAAGCAAAAGAGCTTTGGCGACGTTGGCAACCGAGATCAAAAAAGTAACGATGGAGGATGATCTTCCTGCCGAAGAGATCATGAATCTTGTAGAAAAAAAACTCTACGAGATCACCCAAAACAGTACCGATGAAGATTTTAGAGAATCCAAAGAGATCGCTTTTGCGATGATGGAAGAGATCGAGCGCCTTAAAGCGCTAGGCAATTCCAGGTTGATCGGGACAGATACGGGATTTAAAAATCTCAATGAAAAAACATCGGGATTTGGAAAGGGAGATTTGGTCATCATCGCTGCACGGCCTGCGATGGGTAAAACCGCCCTGGTGCTCAATATGGCGCTTAGAGCCATCGAACGCAATGAAGGGGTGGCGTTTTTTTCACTGGAGATGCCTGCAGAGCAGTTGATGCTCAGAATGCTTTCAGCCAAAACATCTATCCCCCTTCAATCTTTGCGCGTGGGTGATTTGATGGATGAGCAGTGGAGCCAGCTTTCTGCTGCTGTGGATGAACTCTCGCGAAAGAAGCTTTTTGTGGATGACGGAGGGTACGCTACGATCCATCATGTGCGAAGCAAACTAAGAAAACTCAAGACCCGGCATCCGGAGATCACGCTGGCGGTGATAGATTATCTTCAGTTGATGAGCGGCGAAGGCAGAGAAGGCCGACAGCAGGAAGTTTCAGAGATCTCCAGAGGGCTCAAGCAGCTTGCCAGAGAATTGCAGATCCCTATCGTGGCGCTCTCACAGCTCAACCGTTCGCTTGAATCCAGGGAAAACAAACGTCCGATGCTCTCAGACCTGAGGGAATCAGGAGCGATCGAGCAGGATGCGGATATTATTTTATTTGTTTACCGCGATGATGTGTACCGTGAGGCCAAAGAGAAAGAAAAAGAGATGAAAGCCAGAGCTGAGGGCAAAGAGTACAGCAGCGACTTTAGAAAAAAACCCGAAGAGGAAGCGGAGATCATCATCGGAAAACAAAGAAACGGTCCGACAGGGACGGTGGAGTTGGTCTTTCAGAAAAAATACACCCGTTTTGTCGATGCCTCCCACTCTCCGGCTTTTGAGGTTGTTTATGAAGAGGGCAATGTGGACATGAGAGAAGGGCACATTGAAATACCTCACATCTAGACTTTTGGCATGCAGCTGGAAAAACCAAAACTTTTTTTAGACAGCAAAACCTTTGTGGGGGTGATGGGTCTTTTGATGGTTCTGTTGGCGGTGCGTCTCGCCTTTCTCTATCAGGAGTATCAAGCATTTATCAATAAACCTTTTTTCTATACCCATGCGGATGTGCTGTTGTCTTACACTAAAAGCCAAAACGGCAAAACCTACCGGGTGTTGAAGCTTCGCAGTGATGAAGGGTTGACATTTTATACTACAAATTATCAGAAAAAAGATTTTCAACATGCCAGGGTGCACTTGCAGCTTTTGCCTGATAAGCGGATCACTTTTTGGGGGTATCTGGGGACGTTTTTTGTCAAGAGCCGTATCAAAACCATAGAGCATCTTCCCAAGACAGCCAAAGACACGCTGCTGCAAAAAGTGGCGTCGCAGCACCGGGGCAATCCGCTTGACTCTTTTTACAATGCTATTTTCTTTGCCACTCCTTTAGATCAAGCATTGAGAGAAAAGATCTCCATGCTCGGAATCAGCCATCTTGTTGCACTCAGCGGATTTCATCTGGGGATAGTGTGGGGGATTGTGTATGGACTGCTGCTGTTGCCGTACAGCATCGCACAGCAACGCTATTTTCCCTATAGGCATGCCTTGTTTGATGTGGGGCTGGTGAGTATCGTGTGTTTGGGGATTTATGTATGGTTTGTCGATTTTCCGCCCTCTTTGGTGCGTTCGTATGCTATGGTCTTGGCAGGATGGATCGTTTTGCTTACAGGAGTTGAACTGCTTAGCTTTACATTTTTGACAACGATTGTATCGGCGCTTGCTGTACTTTTTCCTTTTTTGCTGGTCTCTCTTAGTTTTTGGCTTTCGGTGGCGGGCGTATTTTATATTTTTTTGGTGTTGCGCTATGTAAAACATGCCACTAAGTGGCTGGTGACTTTGGTGGTTATTCCTCTGGGCATTTTTGTACTCATGCTGCCTGTGGTGCATACCGTTTTTGGATTGACAACGCCCTATCAGCTTCTTTCGCCGCTGCTGTCGCTGCTGTTTGTTCCCTTTTACCCTTTGGCAATGGTTTTGCATCTGTTGCAGTGGGGTGATATGCTCGATGAACCTTTGGCATGGCTTTTCAATCTCCCTCATGGCGGAGAACAGATGCTGTTGCCTTTGTGGGGGTTTGGTGCATATGTCCTGCTCTCTTTAGGTGCGGTTTGGAGCAGACCGCTGTTTTTAGCTACGCTAAGCGGGGCGACAGGGTACGGGGTTTACCTTTTTATCTGACAGATACATCCAATGAGTAAGCGCTTCATTGTCAAATATGTTTTATCTCTTCGTCTTTGTTGAGCAGGTCGCAAAACTTTAGTCCGTGAAGAAAAATCGCCCAGGAGATATAGATCCATAAAAAGAAAAAGAGCAGCGTGCTGATGCTTCCATAGATGCTGGTATAGGTTTTGTTGTGGAGGACATAAAAGACAAAAGCACTTTTTGATGCGTACCATACCAAAGAGGCGATAAAAGAGCTTATGATCGCGGCGGAAAATTTGATAGGAATATTTGCAGACAGTTGGTAGGCGGTGTAAAAGATCATCCATGAGATAAAGTAAGGCAAAAAGTTGTAGAGATGTATGACGCTGGTGACGCTGCTCTTGTCGAGATACGTTTGTATAAACGCTGAGAAGTAAAACGAACTTCCCATCATTGAAGGGATGATCAGAAGGAGCAAAAGATAGGTCTTGATCGCACCCCAGACGGTTCGGGTCGGTACATTAAAGATATCATTGACGATATAGTCATAGTTCTTAAAGAACATAACGGCGGCAAAAGTGACATAAAAAGCGCCGACTGCTCCCAGTTTATCTGAGTTTGCCATAAACGTATCTATGTAGTTTATCACTTCTTTGGAATCCGTGGGCATCATGTTTGAAAATAACAGAATTTTTATTTTATCGTACACAGAATCAAACAAAGGCAGCGTGGTAAAAACAAAAAAAAGGATAACCATAAGGGGGATGATCGAAAAGAGCGTACTCCAGCTGAGACTTGATGCGTAATGCCCCAATTTGTCATCAAAAAGATCTTTGAAAAAATCACGAAGAAAAACATAATAGTATTTTAAAAGGGATCTCATAAAAGATCCCTTTTAGTGAAGAGTGAAGAGTGAAGAGTGAAGGGTGTCGATATGCCTTGCTGTACAATGCGTTTATTGAATAAAATAGAAAAAGAGTTTCTTTTCAATAATTTTTCATTTTTCATTTTTCATTTTTCATTTTAAAAAAGCAAATGCTTTTTTAATTTGGCAGCCCCATTTTGCCCGGATTTAAGATATTGTTGGGATCAAAGGCCTTCTTGATATCTTTGAACAAAGCAAGCTCCTCTTCGTTAAAAGCGATATTCATAAAAGGCGCTTTGCTCGTGCCTATGCCGTGTTCGCCGCTAAGGGTTCCGCCCATCTCTACAACAAGCTCAAAAATCTCTTGTATCGCATGATGCCCTTTTTCAAGCAGCGCTTCATCGGGATTGTCCAGCATGACATTGACATGAATGTTGCCATCTCCCGCATGGCCAAAGCACGGCACTTTAAATCCATACTTGTTGCCGACGGCATAAATACGTGTGAGCGCTTTGGGCAGCATGCTTCTTGGTACGGAGATATCTTCATTGAGTTTTTTGTTTCCAAAAATGGTGATAGAAGGAGAAGCGTTTCTTCTTGCATACCACAACTCTTCTCTTTTGGCTGCATCGTGGGCTACAACAAACTCCTGTGCCCCGTTTTCTTTGAATGATTTTTCTAGGATTTCCAGCTGAAAAGAGACTTCCTGTTCCACATTGCCGTCTACATCTCCGATCAGGAGCGCTCCGGCTTCTTCGGGCAAATCAACGCCTAATTTTTCTTTGACCGCATGAACAACCAAACTGTCTAGAAATTCCATTGCTACGGGATTGGCTCCGGCTGCGAGTGATTTGAACACGGCATTCATCGCTGCTTCCACAGAAGGAAAAATTCCCATATAGGCTTTGGTAAATTTAGGTTTAGGGATAAGTTTAAGGGTGATTTCGGTGATAACGGCGAGGGTTCCTTCGCTTGCGATAAGAATGCCTGCGATGTTGTAGCCCGCTACATCCTTGATCGTTCTTTTTCCTGCGCGGATGATATCGCCGTTCGCACGTACCGCACGCAGCGCCATCACATAATCTTTGGTAATGCCATATTTAGCCGCGCGCATACCCCCTGCATTTTCACTGACATTTCCGCCAAGCGAAGAGTACTGCTCGCTCGCCGGATCGGGCGGATAGAAAAGTCCTACCGCTTCTACCGCTTTTTGCAAGTCCATGTTGATAACTCCGGGCTGTACCACCGCTACCATATTTTCCATGTCTATTTCGAGGATTTTATTCATGTGCTTTTCCATCGCAAGCGTAATGCCTCCCTGAATGGGGAGCGCGCCGCCTGTAAATCCTGATCCTGCGCCTCGTGGTGTGATGATGATATGATGGGTATTGCAGTATTTTAAAATCGCGCTGACATCATTTTCGTCTCGGGGAAAAACAACGGCATCAGGCTCAAATCGCGTACGTGTCGCATCATAGCTGTAAGCGATAAGATGAGCCTTGTCGCTATAGACATTTCCTTGGCCTACAAGTTCTTCAAAAGCTTTGATATGTTTTGTATCTAGCATGGTTTTCCTTCACTGTTTAACAAATGCGGCCAGCCGCATGAGCCAACTTCAGCCGTTGGCTCAGCGTTAGCGTAGGTTTTTGGGCTTTGCTCAAAAAGCATTCTCATCAAATAGACCCCATCGTTTGATAATAATTTCCCTTTTTGCTGCTAAACCATCCTGATTTTATCTCGTCAAAGTGCATAAAAAAAGGATATTGTCCTTGCGCAGGCATTCCGCTGATAGACTTTTGCCCCACTATCTTGCCCGAAAAAGGATCAAGCAGTACAGCGCGCTCTTTATGCATGATGCATACAAGACCTACTTGATACATTTCGGCAAATTTTGCAAGGTTTTCTTTGGTGGGAACCTCATCGCCTTCTTGGGAAAGAAACAGGGCATACAGGTCCGGATGTATCCATGTTTTGGGGTATTGTGAAGTCATTTTGCTGTAGGTTTGGGCATCAGGGGCCAAGAGCAAGACGTTGTCATAGAGATATCCGCCGATCACTTTATCATTGGCGCGTACGGCGGTTTTGATACCGGGAAGACTGTCGTGATGTATGATAGGCATATCAATAAGCACAGCGCTTCCCTGGGAAGAAGTTTGAGCCACACGATGAGTAACCGTATGAAGATTATCACTGTAGGTATGAACGACTACTCCGCTCATGCCATTGATGGGAAGCGGTTGGTTTAGCGTAATACCTTTTTCTCCAACATGTGAAACAGTTGTTTGTACCGTCGACGGGAAAAAATCTGCAAAAAGCGGCAAGGCAGTCAAAAGCAATAGGGCTATTTTACGCATAGCGAATCCTTTATAATATAGAATGGGGTAGATTATACAAGTAAAATATTAAAAGTCTATTGAGATATGCCAATAGCTATGACGCGGAGGCTCTCTTTAGTTATTTAGGCTATAATAATGTTCCAATAAAAGGAGCGCAATGAAATACCTCATAGTATGGATGTTGATGATGCACATTTTATTTGGAGCAAAAGTGACGTATGAAAAATGGGAAAGCGGCATAAATTTTTCGCAGTATTTAAGCTCACGCAATGTTTCAGCGGCATTGTTGAATTCTATTTCAGAAGAGGATCAAACTTTTCTTTCAGATATTCGCGGTAATTCCCGCTATTATGAAGCCAAAGATGCAAACGGGACATTGCTTCATGCGCTTATTCCGATAGGTAAAGAGATGCAGATTCATCTTTACAGACAAGACGGCGGGTACGGTTTTGATATTATTCCTATCGAGTATAAAGAAAATGATTATTATGGAAAAGTCGATATCAAAAGCAATCCTTATGCGGACACCATTGAAGCTGTAAATCAACAAAATATAGCCAAGAGGGTCGGCCAAGCCTTAAAGGGCGTTGTGAATACAAAAAAATTTCATCCGGGAGATGAAATCGATTTTGTCTATAACCAAAGGACGCGACTGGGCAAACTCAGTCAGATGCCCAATATAAAAGTAATAAGAGCGGTTATGGGCAGCAAAGAACAGTTTATTTATGTGGATGATGACGGATACGGTTACGATGACACCCAAAAATCAATCTCTTATCAGGTCACAGGAAAGAAAAAAATTGTTTACACGCGTCGGGTTCCTGCTTCCGGACAGGAGGCTGTTTTTGGTATGCCTTTGCATAATGTGCGTGTTACCTCGGGCTTCTCTTACAGAAGATGGCACCCGGTTTTACGTCGTTACCGTCCCCACCAAGGGACTGATTTTGGTGCAAGGAAAGGTACTCCTCTTTTGGCTGTCAATGACGGAAAAGTCATAGATGCAGGATGGAGAGCGGGGTACGGCAACACAATCAGGATACAGCATGCAGGAGGGTATGTCTCTTTGTACGCGCATCAAAGCAAGATACGCGCAAAAGCCGGGCAGTATGTCAAAAAAGGGCAAATTGTAGGGTATTCGGGCAACACCGGTGTAAGCTCGGGTCCTCATTTGCATTTTGGTTTGATGAAACATGGAAGATGGATTGATCCGATGAAGGTATTGCGCAGAGAATCCAGAGCGGCAACTGTATTGAAAAAATTTACCAAATATGAAGATGTCACAAGCACACAATATAAAAAAGTAGAAATCAAAGATGCCCAAAAATACAAAAAAGCATTATCGGTCTATCAAGATCAAAATGCCTCTTCTTATGTATGGGGAACAACACAATTACAAAGCGTGCATCTCAAAGACAGAGAGAAGTTTGCCAATGATACACAAGAACGAGATTGAAAATTTTACACTTCATGCACTCAATGATGCAAAATTTGTAAAGACCGCTTTGGCCAGATATGAACAAAACGGTATATCTAAAACATGGGAAGTCGTACAGGCACATGACAGTGTAGCTGTGCTTCTCTATCATGAAGAAAAAGATATTTTTGTTTTGGTTCGGCAGTTTAGGCCGGCTGTGTATGTCCACAACAATGAGGGAATGAGTATCGAACTGTGTGCCGGGATTGTAGATAAAGAGATGACTTTGGAGCAAATTGTACAAGAGGAGATAGAAGAGGAGTGCGGCTATAGAGTTCCTTTAAAACAGATCAAAAAAATTACCTCGTTTTATACGTCGGTGGGTTTTGCCGGAAGCAAACAGACGCTTTACTATACAACGGTCAATGATGCGATGAAAGTAAGCAAAGGCGGCGGTGTGGATAGTGAAATGATCGAAGTGGTTGAGCTCCCCCTTGTTGAGGCAGAAAAATTAATGTATGATGAAACTATCGTCAAAACACCCGGACTCTTGTTTGCCTTTATGTGGTTTTTCATGCAAAAAGAACAGTGCAACATACAGCCAAATTTTAAATAACGCTCTGTCTGCCGCTTTGAAGGTTTATTCGTTGGGCAGAATAAACGTATCTTTTGCAGCAATAAAATAACCTAGTCGCAATATCTTTTGAGTATCTCTTCGTAGGCATCGATGCGTCTGTCACGCAAAAACGGCCAAATGTCACGCACTTCTTTGGTGCGGCTGTGTTCGATAGCGGCATACACTATGGCTTCGTTTTCATGATCTGCCTGGATCAGAATCTCTCCCTGAGCTCCACAGACAAAAGAGTTCCCCCAAAAGCGTATCCCGTGCATGACGCCTGAACTGTCTGCTTCAAAGCCCACACGGTTGCAGCTAAGAACCGGAACACCGTTGGCAACGGCGTGAGAACGCTGTATTGTGATCCAAGCATTGAGCTGTCTTTGTTTCTCTTCCTCGCTGTCTGCATCAAACCACCCTATGGCAGTGGGATAGATAAGAAGTTCGGCTCCTTTGAGCGCCATAAGCCGTGCCGCTTCAGGATACCACTGGTCCCAGCATACAAGCACCCCAAGTTTGCCTACAGACGTTTGAATGGGCTCAAAACCCAAATCCCCGGGCGTAAAATAAAACTTTTCATAAAATCCGGGATCATCAGGGATATGCATCTTGCGGTATTTTCCGGCCACAGAACCGTCTTTTTCAAATACAACTGCGGTGTTGTGATAGAGTCCGGGAGCACGCTTTTCAAACAAAGAGGTGACCAGGACGACGCGGTTTGCCTTGGCTGTCTCGCTCCAAAAGAGAACGTCGGCTTCAAAATTTGCGGCATAGTCAAAGAATTTTGTCTCTTCTGACTGGCAAAAGTATTCGTTTTGATGAAGCTCTTGGAGAATCACCAATTCTGCGTTGTTTGATGCTGCTTCTTGTATCTTTCTGAGGGTTGCTTCAACCGTTTTGCTTTTATTGCCGTAGAATTTTTGTTGTATAAGCGCAATCTGCATCCTGTTGCCTTTTTGTGATTTTTCCCCGTATTTTAACATAAGGCGGCGATAATATCAAAAAACAGGAATTAATAAACATTTAAATGTGCTTTGGATAATATAATCATTAGTTGAAAAATGCCAAACTTTTTGTGAAGCAGGGACGGAAAACCATGGGTCTTGCTGAGAAGATCGCCAGGTTGCCAATGATACAATAATCATGTATGTCTCTCTTTGCATTGCACAAAAATAAAGGAAAAAAGATGAAGAGAGCAGGACATATCGCAGTATTTCTTCTTTTTGTGTCTTCAAATCTGTTTGCTGAAAGTTTTGAAGGAAGCCGGTCTGCAGGCAATGAAAGTTCTTATCGGTATGATTCGGATCAAACCGTCATCCAATCTTATCTGGATGCGATCAATATACTTAGAAGTCAACCAAGAAAATGCGGCAACAAGGGTGCTTTCAAAGCAGCACCACCGCTTAAATGGAGTGACAAGCTCTATAGGGCTTCCATGGAGCATTCCAAAGATATGGCAACACACGGGATGCTTTGCCATGCGGGCTCAGGAAAATCAACCGATGTGACGGGCATGAAGAAAAGCTGGATGAGACAGGCAAGTCAAGCCTCGGAACGCGGTAAATTTCATGGGTATACTTACAAAAAAGCGTTTGCATTTGCTGAAAATATAGGAGCAGGACAAAAAACGTTGCCGGATATTGTTCAGGCATGGGTCAAGAGCCCCTCGCATTGTGCCAATATCATGAATCCGAATTTTAGAGAAATGGCCTTAACAAAAAGCATCAATCCGGACACCCGTTACAAAACATTTTGGACGCTTAATCTCGGCTACAGACGCTAATAGGCCACTTGCATCGTAGAGCAATGCAAGGAACCGCCTTGTTCTATCAGTTTAAGACAATTGACGGGGATAATCTCTTTATCGGGAAATGCCGCTTTAAATATTTCATGAACTTCTTTATCTTGAGGCGCATCGTAGGCAGGGTAGATCAATGCATGGTTGGTGATAAGGAAGTTGGCATAGGTGGCAGCGAGGCGATTTCCTTCTTTGTCAAATTTGGCTTCACACATAGGCAAAGGAATGAGCGTATAGGGCTTGCCTTGCGAAGTGGTAAAAGCACGAAGCTGCTCTTCCATTTTTTTGAGTGCACTGTAGTGTTCGTCTTCTTTGTTTTCACACTTGACATACATAATGGACTCTTTGTTGACAAGTCTGGCCAAAGTGTCAATATGGCTGTCTGTATCATCTCCGGCCAGATAGCCGTGATCAAGCCATAAAAATCTTTTTGCGCCCAAATAAATCTTAAGTTTTTCTTCGACTTCTGTTTTGCTCAGTCCGCCGTTTCTGTTGGGGTTGCAAAGGCACTCCGAGGTGGTAAGAATGGTGCCTTCGCCGTCACTTTCGATCGATCCGCCTTCAAGCACAAAAGGGATCGTTTCCATCGGAGCGGTTCCCATATAGCCTTTTTGATGCAATTGTTGATTGACGCAGTTGTCAAGTGAAGCATCAAATTTGCCGCCCCATCCGTCAAAAGTGAAATCAAGCAGCTTGACCGTGCCATTTTCTTCAACGCTGATATAGCCGTAATCTCTGATCCAGGTATCATTGGTGGGAATTTCGATAAAAGTCATATTGTGCGTGGAGCAAAACAGATCGGCTATCTTGGCTTTGTTTTGACAGACGATATATACCGGCTGGGCATAGGCAACAGCTTGGGCAATTCGCACAAAAGGAGTAAGGGATGCTTTGAGATCCTCTTTCCAATCTGTTTTTTCATGGGGAAAAGAGAGCAGTATCATCCGCTGTTTTTCCCACTCTGCGATCATTCTTCTCATTCTCTTTGCGGTCCTTTGTTTATTTAATCTCAAAGCGGTTCTCTTTGACTCTTTTGATGGCCGGTAAAAGCCAAACGGCTGATACCGTGTTTTTATATTTGTTTACTTGTAAAGCCGCTTTCATCCCTTTTTTATACAGAGGGAAGTATAATCACCTATGGCATTTATCATACTCAATAAACAACATTTTTATCATAATCTTAACCAAATTGCCCTAAAAACCGGCTCAGTTGAAAAGATAGGTATTGTTCTCAAAGACAATGCCTATGGTCACGGGATAGAAGAGATGGCTGCACTTAGCCGGGCTTACGGCATCAAACATGCAGTGGTAAAAAATTATAAAGAGGCACAGAAGATTAAAACATTATTTGATACTGTTTTGATACTTGGCGGAGAATTTAATGAAGACGAAACATGTTCTTTTGCACTTAACGGCCTGGAGCAGATCAAAAAAGTACCCTCGGGAGTCAGGGTGGAGCTCAAAGTGGATACGGGGATGCACCGAAATGGTATTGCACCCGATGAACTTGATGCGGCATTGGATCTCATAAGACAAAGAGGTTTGAACCTTGTCGGTGTGATGACGCATTACCGCAGCGCCGACATACTCAGTTCGGAACTTTTTTGGCAGCAGAAATGTTTTGAGAACGTGAAACAAAAAGTCAAAGAAGCCGGATTTTCGACTGTCAGATTCCATTCTCACAATTCGGCAACCATTTTTCGTACCCACAGTTTTGATGAAGATTTGGTGCGTGTAGGGATCGGCGCATACGGATACAATGAGCTTCCTGATATCTATGGAAAGATAGATCTCAAGCCCGTACTTTCTCTTTATGCCAAAAAAGTCTCTCCAAGGGTTTTGCGATCAGGCGAAAGGGTCGGATACGGGGGAGATTTTAAAGCCTCCAAAACGACGAAGATCTCAACTTACGATCTGGGCTATGGAGACGGTTGGCGCAGGGGAGAGAGTAAAAAACCTTATATTACCGGCGAAGGCGTGCCTATACTTGGCCGCGTTTCGATGGATTTTCTCTCTTTGGCAACCGATAAAGATGAGGTGTGCATCATGAATGACGCACAAAAAGCGGCGCGGTATTTTGGAACGATCAGCTATGAGATGACAACCGCTTTGTCAGCTGATATACCAAGAAGCGTATTGGATCAATAATGCCCAAAAAAA